>CAIJRN010000048.1 GCA_903823115.1 uncultured cyanobacterium | reverse complement strand
CTGAAGGTCAACCTGATTGGCTCGAGGAGCCTTCCCGTCGAGGCCTGGATGGTCAGGAGGTCGTGGAGCTGCTTGATACGCAGACCTTTTTTGAGCTGCTGCGGATGCCCTATCCCACAGATCGCGTAGGCGTCCTTGACAGGCTCACGGCAGAAAAGCTTGTCGATGACGAAGGCGGCAGCTATACCATCCGTCGGCTTGGTGCCCTGTTACTGGCTCGGCGACTGAGTGATTTCCCTGATCTATCACGTAAAGCTGCGCGCGTTGTCGTCTACTCAGGGCCATCCAAGTTGCAAACAAAGCTGGATCACGTCTTCGATCGCGGTTACGCCGTTGGCTTTCAGGAATTTGTGAACTACATCTATGCACAACTGCCGCAGAACGAAGTCATTGAGCACGCCTTGCGTAAAGAGGTTAAGCTCGTTCCAGATGTTGTGATTCGCGAGCTTTTGGCCAATGCCCTGATTCATCAGGACTTCGTTGTCGCTGGGGCTTCTGTCATGATCGACATCTTCGCCAATCGCGTTGAGATCTCCAATCCGGGCGATCCCTTGGTGCCTGTAGAGCGCTTCATCGATGGCTACCAATCTCGCAATGAACACCTTGCTGATCTGATGCGTCGCTTCGGCATCTGCGAAGAGAAGAGCAGCGGTATCGATCGGGTGGTTGATGCCGCTGAGGTGTATCAACTCCCTGCTCCAGATTTTCACGCAGGATTCCGCCGCACGATTGTCACGATCTTCGGCCCCCTTCCATTTGATCAAATGGACCGGAACAACCGGGTTCGAGCTTGTTATCAACACTGCGCGCTCCGGTGGGTGATGGGCGAGCGGATGACCAATCAGACGCTTCGAGAGCGATTTCGGCTTGGAGAGGAGAAGGCCGCCGTGACGTCCCAAGTCATTTCAGCCACCATTGAGGCCAATCTGATCAAGCCGGACGGCAGCGTCGGCGCCTCGCGCAAGTTCGCCCGCTACCTCCCTTTCTGGGCATGAGGCCTTTTTAATGGCAACCCACCGCCGCCGATACCCAATCCCCCCAACCGACTGGGCTGCAGTCGGTCTCGTATTTAAGGCTTTCCCCGAGGCAGGCATCCCAGGCTCGACTGGCCTCTCCACGCTGCAGGTAGCAAGAGGCAAGGCCCAGCCCTCGACCACTGGCCAATTCTCTGGCTTCACCCCATGGCCTTGATCACAGAAGACCACCTGGAGCAGCAATGCCTTGAGTGGTTCCAGGAACTGGGATACACCCACGTCTTCGCACCCCAACTCGACAGCGACGGCACTACGCCTGAACGCAACGACTTCAGGCAGGTCATTCTCACGGGTCGGTTGCGCTCAGCACTTCAGCGCCTGAATCCAGAAGTTCCAGCGGGCACGATCGAGTCAGCGGTGCTGCAACTGGCGAACCCCAATGTGCCGGGTTTGCTGGCCTCCAACCGCAACTTCCACCGCTGGATGACCCAGGGATTGCCCATCACCTATCTGGATGGGAATCAACAGGTCGGCATTCGTCTCAAGGTGATCGGATTTGACGACCCTGCTGCCAACGACTGGTTGGCGCTGAACCAGTTGGCGATTCAGGGCAGCAAGCACAACCGCCGCCCTGATGTGGTGGTCTATGTGAACGGGCTGCCGCTGGCGGTGATTGAACTCAAGAACCCCGCCGATGAGAAGGCCGACATCTGGGCAGCGTTCAACCAACTCCAGACCTACAAGCAGGACATCCCTGACCTGTTCACGCCCAATGTGCTGTTGGTGATCAGCGATGGCATTCAGGCACGGGTGGGATCCTTGAGTGCTGATCGGGAACGGTTCCAGCGGTGGCGCACCATCGAAGGCGAGAACCACCTCGATCCGCTGGGTGCTCACCGTGATCTGGAGACCCTGGTGCGGGGCCTCTTCGACAAGGGGCGGCTGCTGGAGTTCGTTCGCTCCTTTTGTCTGTTTGAGGACGACGGGCAGATCATCAAGAAGATCGCGGCCTACCACCAGTTTCATGCCGTCCGAACAGCAGTCGAACGGGTTGTAGCGGCAAGCAGACCTGATGGCGACAAGAAAGGAGGCGTCGTCTGGCATACCCAGGGCGCAGGCAAGAGCATCGAGATGGCGTGTCTGGCGGGCAAGTTGCTCGCCGATCCACGCCTGGAGAACCCCACCCTGGTGATCGTCACCGACCGCCAGGACCTGGATGGGCAACTGTTCGGGGTCTTTGCTGGGGCGGGCGATCTGTTGGGCGAATCCCCCAAGCAGGCCAACTCCAGACAGGAACTCAGAGATCTGCTTGCCAATCGACCCAGTGGCGGCATCATCTTCACCACCATTCAGAAGTTCGCCACTGAACCTGATGAAGACAAGTTCCCTGCCCTGACGGATCGTCACAACATCGTCGTGATCTGCGATGAGGCCCATCGCACCCAATACGGGTTCAAGGGTCGCTTGGATCCGAATACTGGCAAAATAAAATATGGGTTGGCACTGGCACTGAGGCAGGCAATGCCTCATGCAACCTTCCTTGCTTTCACGGGAACGCCCATCTCCCAAGATGACCGTGACACCCAGGCGGTCTTCGGGCACTACGTCTCCGTCTACGACATTCAGCAGGCCGTGGAAGACGGTGCCACGGTGCCGATCTACTACGAATCCCGCCTGGCAAAACTGGCGCTCAAGGAACCACTGCTGCCCGAAATCGATGCGCAGGTGGATGCCCTGTTCGCCAGCGATGCCGAAGGCATCCCAGAAGAAATCGACGACATCCCTGCTGCTGAACGGGCCAAGAGCAGGTGGGCAGCATTGGCAGCCCTGGTGGGCGCAGAACCACGCATCAAGCAGGTGGCAGCAGATTTGATTGCCCACTTTGAGCAACGCTCACGCACCCAACCCGGCAAGGCGATGGTGGTGGCGATGAGCAGGGATATCTGTGCTCGCCTCTATGACGCCATCGTGGCGTTGCGCCCTGACTGGCACGATGACGATCATCTGAAGGGTGCCATCAAGGTGGTGATGACGGCATCGGCATCGGATGAGCAAGTCCTCCAACCCCACCACACCAGCAAGCAGCAGAAGAAGGATCTCGAGAGACGGTTCAAAGACCCCGCCGATCCGCTCAAGATCGTGATCGTCAGAGATATGTGGTTGACGGGATTTGATGCTCCCTGTCTGGCGACGATGTATGTGGATAAACCGATGAAGGGGGCAAACTTGGCCCAGGCGATTGCCAGAGTGAATCGGGTGTTCAAAGACAAACCAGGCGGTCTGGTGGTCGATTACATCGGCATCGCCCCTCAACTCAAGGAAGCACTGGCGACCTACACCGCTGCAAAGGGCAAGGGTCTCCCAACAATCGACACCAGAGAGGCGCTACGGATTCTCAAGGAGAAACTCCAGGTTGCCCGTGATCTACTGCATCCCATCGATTGGAGTGGGTTCAGGGAACCAAACAAAGCAATGGCACTGCTGCCCAATTGCCTGGATCACATCCTGCAACGACCGGAAGGCAAGCAGCGCTATTGCGACACCGTGCTGGCCATGACCAAAGCCTTTGCACTCTGCGGAACGCTTGATGAAGCGATGGCGCTCAATGATGAGGTGACTTTCCTGCAGGCAATCCGAGCACCACTGATCAAGGGTGAAGACAATGGTGGCGATGGACGTGCTCCTAAAAATGTTGATTTCGAATTGCGTCAACTGCTGTCTGAGTCATTGGTCGCCGAGGGAATCACCGATGTCTTCGAGGTCGCAGGTCTTCAAAAACCAGATATCAGCATCCTGTCAGATCAGTTCCTCTCAGAGGTCAGCAAGATCCCCCAGAAGAACCTGGCGGTAGAACTGCTCCAGCGGTTGCTGAGAGAAGAGTTCCAGACCCGCTTCAAGACCAACGTGGTCAAGCAACGCCGATTCAGCGACCTTCTGCAGGCCGCACTGAAGAAATATGCCAACCGCTCGATCGAGGCAGCCCAGGTGATCGAGGAACTGATTGCGATGGCCAAGCAGTTCCGTGATGAAGCAGAACGAGTGGAGGCGCTGGGATTGTCTGCTGCTGAAGTCGCCTTCTACGACGCCCTGGCGAACAACCAATCAGCACACGATCTGATGGGCGACGAGGTGCTGATGAAGATGGCACGGGAACTGGCGGAACGCCTGCGGGGCAATCTCAGCATCGACTGGCAATACAAAGACAACGTGAGGGCAAAACTGAGAACCTTGATCAAGGCGCTGCTGAAACGCTACAAGTATCCTCCCGATCAGGAACCAGCAGCGATTGAGTTGGTGTTGCGCCAAACCGAGGCAATATCAGAGGAGTGGGCAAGGGAGGATCTTGGCAACAAGATTCAGGCGGCGGTTGTGGACGCGCTTGCCAGATCGTTCTGAGCGCGGGGCTGTGGCGCGGGATGCAGCGGGGCGTGAAACCTGGGCTGCTGCCGCAATCTGCCGGGTTCAGTTCAGGAGTCGGATCTCGGGATAGGCCTTCGCCTGGGGGCCCAGCCGCTCCAGCAGCGTCATCTGCAGCGCCTGAGTCTGGGGGGCTTGCAGGAAGTCGCGGCGCAGCAGCAGGGTATGGCCCTCGCCAACCAGCCGATGGATCGGCATCGGACTGAGCTGGATCGAGGCGATCTCCTCATCGTCGTGCTTAGCCGTGTGCGGGTAGGAGGCCAGCCAGGCATCAATCACTCCCTTGCGGAGCAGATCGATCGGTCGCTGATCGTCGAGGCAATCGAGGTTGCCGGCAAGCCAGCCTTCAGGTGTCGGCTGGCAAAGCCATGGGCCACACCAGTGCTGGGCTTCCAGGCGCAGCGGCTGCTGTTCATTCCAGCGCCACAATTGATGAACCTTGCGCTCCAGATCCAGAATGGTGGTGTCGCCGATCAGATCCCATTGGCCCTGGATCTTGCGCGCTTCGAGCTCGAGCACCTTGAGGGCGGCCTGGACATTGCGGCTGATGGTGGATTGACTGACGCCATAGCGTCGCGCCACTTTTTCGCCGGTTCCCAACCAGAGCAGCGTGTCGAGTGATTGCAGCAGTTCAGTGGAGATCAGAACCCTGTCTCATCCGGGCTTCAGCAGAGGTTAAGAGGGGGCAGGGCTGAGTCGCTTGATGGGCTCTGCTCAGCCCTGACCGCGGGCCAGCCAGTGGGGGCAGTGCTGTTGGCTGGCGATGCTGGCGTTGAGCATCACCTGCCAGACCCGGCAGACCCCTCCGGCAGCGGCACAACCGGTGAGATTGCGGCAAGTGGAGCAACGCGGTGGGGTCAAGGTCATGTGTGCCGATCGCTCAGGCGCACACTGTAAAACGCTGCTCTGCCTCCCCTTTACAAATTGATGGCGGCGGCGTTCAGTCCCGGAGCTCCGCCGAGCTCGAGTTGAAAATCAGCCGCCAGGCTGCCGCTGCAGTTGCCCTCCAGCAGGCCCATGCCGCTGCCCAGCAGGCTGTAACGCAGCTGGCCGAGGGCGCTGAACGGGGCGCTGCCGATCCAGGTGAAGGCCTGGTTGCCGCTCAGGTCGGACCGGGCGTCGATGGCGGTGAGGTCGATCCGGTCGCCGTTGCCCCAGTCGCTGATCAGATCCCTGCTGCCACTGCCATTGCCGGCATCGCCGCTGCTGGCGAACAGGAACAGGTCGGCACCCTCGCCCCCTTGCAGGCTGTCGGCGCCGGCACCCCCCTGGAGCGTGTCGTTGCCGGCACCGCCGTCGATCCGGTTCGCTGTGCTGCCACCAATGAGGTTGTCGGCGAAGCGCGAGCCGTTCAGATGCTCGAAACCGCTGATCAGATCGCTGCCTGCCCCAGCGGTGTTCTGGGCCGTGGTCAGGGCCAGGCTCACTTTCACCCCGGCCGTTGCCATGGCGTAGCTGAGGATGTCACCGCTGAGGTGACTGCCGCCGATCAGGGTGTCATTGCCAGCGCCCCCATCGATGACATCGTCGCCATTGCCGCCGTCGATCCGGTTGGCGGCGCCATTGCCGAGCAGGCGATCGCCGCCGCTGCCGCCGATCAGATGTTCCACCGCCACCAGGGTGTCGACGCCGCCGGCGCCGGTGGCCTGGGGGGCGCTCAGTCCGAGATCCACGGCCAGCGAGCCCAGCACGCCGGCATAGGAGGCGGTGTCCTGGCCGTCGCCGCCATCGAGCAGATCGTCACCATCACCACCCAGCAGGGTGTCGTTGCCAAGCCCACCGCTGAGCTGGTCGTTGCCGGCCTGGCCCAGCAGCTGATCGTTGCCGCCGAGTCCATCGAGCCACTCATCGCCGCTGCCGCCTTTGAGCGTGTTGTCGGCGCTGGTGCCACTGATCAGATTGCTCACCATGCTGGCCAGGGTGCGCGCCGTCCAGCTGGTGCCGTCGCTGAAGCGCACCGTCTGCAGCGGGTTGTAGTTGTTCTGAACGGAGCCGTCGCGGAAAAAGTCTTCGATGCTGATCGATTCGCCACTGCTGAGGATGTCGAGTCGCAGTCGGTAGCCGAGCCGGGTGATCTTGATATCGACGGGTTTGATCTGTCGATCAAAGTTCAGGACGTTCTGGCGAGAGCTGTTGGGGTCGAAGCAGGAGCTCAGCGTGTCATGGCCGTCGTACAGGGCGTATTGATAGAGGTTGTTGCCAAGACCACCATCGAGCGTGTCATTCCCCTTGGCGCCCCAGAGCGTGTCGTCGCCGCCGCCGCCGCTGATGCGATCAGCGCTTGGGGTGCCCACCAGCTCCTCGGCCAAGGCTGTGCCGCTCAGCGCCAGATCCACCAGGTTCTGGATGGTCCAGCGGCTGCCATCTTGAAAGCGCACCTCCTGCAACGTCACGCCGAAGCTGGTGGCGGAGTCGGTGTAGAAGAAATTGACCAGGTTGATCAGATCGCTGCCGCCAGCGACGATCAGCTCCAGATTCAGCCCCGAGCCCTTGCGCCGGACCGTGACCTCGGCTGGTGTGATATCAGCAGCGAATTCCAGAATGTTGTTGCGGCTGGGGTCGTCGCCCCACCAGGGTGAAATGAAGTCCTGACCATCCCCCCTGGCGAAGCGGTAGATGTTTTTGCCTTCGTTGCCAGTGGTGTAATCAATGCCGGGGCCCCCTTCGATGGTGTCATCGCCAAGGCCGCCAATGATCACGTCATCCCCAGGCCCACCCTCGCTGTAGTCATCCCCAGGGCCCCCCAGGATCCAGTCATCTCCTGGGCCACCGATCAGCAGATCGTTGCCGCTGGCGCCTGTGAGATGGTCATGGCCGCCCCGCCCCTGGATCGTGTCGTTGCCTTCCACCCCCAGAAGGGTGTCGTTGTCTTCGCTTCCCTGCATGGTCACGGTGATCATCCACTCCATCGTCCAGATGGTGCCATCGGCGAAGATCACCTCCCGGACGGGATTGCGGCGACTATTTCTGTGATCGCCATCAAAGACTGACTTCGCTGTGATGCTGTCATTGCTGCCGGCAAGGCTCAGCTTCAGATCGTTCAATTGCCTGCTGATCCTTAGGTCTGCTGGCAGAATTGTGGCGTCGCAGACGATGCGATTGACGGCATCCGCAGCCACATCAAACCAGGCCGTGACTTGATCCTGGCCACCACCACGACTGAAGCGGTAGCTGTTGTTGCCCAGGCCGCCATCCAGGGTGTCATTGCCGAGGCCGCCGTCGAGGTCGTCGTCGCCTTGATCTCCCCAGAGGAGGTCATGGCCGCTGTCGCCCAGCAGCTGATCATCACCCCCCCCGGCATAGACGGTGTCATGGCCCTCGCCGGCATGGATGGTATCGGCAGCGATGCTGCCGTAGAGGAGGTCGCCGGCACTGGTTCCCTGCAGGGACAGATAGTTCAGTTTCACCTGATCCCAGACGGTGCCATCGGCGAATTGCAGGAACTGAAGTGGGCGGTAGACGTTGTAGGGATCATCCCAGAGGAAATAGTTTTTGATCGTCAGTTGATCACCGTTGCCCAGAATCAGGAGCAGGTCTTGCCAGTAGCGCTGGATGCGGATATCGCTGGGCCCCAGGGAGCCCTGCAGCTGAATGGTCTTGACATTCAGCTTGTCGGGGTCATACCAGCCGTAGATGGAGTCCTGGCCGTCGCCTGGGGCGAAACAGTAGAGATCATTCCCCGATCCACCGATGAGGAGGTCGTTTCCTTTGCCGCCGCTCAGGGTGTCATCACCCTCGTCTCCCTGGAGGTTGTCGTTGCCATCGCCACCGACCAGGGTGTCCTGGCCTTCCCCTCCCTCGAGTGCGTCGTTGCCCGTGCCACCGTCCAGCACATCGTCGCCACCCTGGCCGTAGAGCAGATCGTCCTGGCCCTTGCCCAGCAGGGCGTCATTGCCCATGCCTCCCGCCAGGCGCTCGTTGGCATCGCTGCCTTCGAGCAGTTCGTTGGCGAACCCTCCCTGGAACCAGTCGTCGGCGTTGCTGCTGCGGACGTGTTCATCCATCACCAGCAGCCAGAGGCGCTGGCCCAGCGGGCTCTCCGCCTTGAGCGCCAGCGCGCGGAATGTGGCCATCAGATCGCTGCCCGTCGCCGGCAGGCTGCGTATCGCCAGACCCAGGCGCAGCAGCTGCTGATCGCTGGGCTGGTCGCCATAGCGGCGCAGCAGCGCCTGGATCACCCCGATCCCGTCCCAGTGGTAGCCCAGCTGCTGCGGATCCAGGTGCAGCAGCTCAGGGCTCAGGACCGATGCCAGCAGTTCCCTGGCCTCCAGCACGTTGCCCACCAGATCACAGAGCTTGGCAAAGGTCTGGCCGATGACGATGCCGGCGATGTCCACCTGGATCCCCTCGCCATTGCGGTAGGGGCTGCCCTGCAGCGCTTCCATCGCATTCAGGGAGCGGATGTCGTCGAGGCCCCTCCCTCCCCCTGCCGGCAGGTCGTGGACGCCGGTCCAGCGATAGATCAGCGGGCGGATCAGGCTGGGACGCTGCGCTGGTGAGGCCAGTTGCCATTGCTCCACCAGCTGGCGCAGTTGGCCCGTGGCATCGCGCTGCATGGCCTGGTGCAGGCTCGGGACGTTGCCCATGCCGCCGATGTTCGGCAGCCGGGCGATCTCCGGATCAATGGCGAGCGGGGCGAGGTCGAGGCTCTGGAGCCGATTCACCCGGAACCAGACATCCACCAGGGAACGCCGCTCCCCCTGGCTGGTCTGATAGCTGCCCAGCTGGCGATGCTGGTTGCCCTGGTCATCGACCGTGTTGGCGTTGTCGTAGGCGAGATCCAGGCTGGCGATGCCCGCATCGCTGAGTGAGCTCAATTCACCGGCTTCGACGCTGCCGCTGGCGTTGCGATCCCGCCAGAGCTGCAGGCGAGTCCAATCAGCATCGTCGCGATCGATGCGTCCATCGCCATTGCGATCAAATTCCTTGAGAGCCTCAAAGCCGTTGGCGGCGAGGCTGCCGTTGGCGAGTCGGGTCTGGCTGCCGAACAACTCACTTCCCTTGTCGATCGTCTGATTGCCATCGCGGTCGCAGACCAGCAGGCCATCGTCGGGGGCTACCCAGCCGCTGCGTTCGGCGAATTGGTTGCCGTCGTGGTCAAAACGAAGCATCAAGCGCTCGAGGGACAGCGTTTCGATGCCATCACCATCGAGATCCAGCACCAGCGGGCAGGAATAGGAGGCGGCCTGATCGAGGCCGTTGTTGATCAGGTAGTACATCGCCATCAGGTCGGGTGTACCTGGCAACGGCTCGACGATCTGGGGGTTCAGGGATCCGAAGAACGTGGGCCGCAGAATCACCCAGTTGAAAAGGGCGGCGCGATCCAGATCGATATGAGAGAGATCCCGGACCAGCTGTTGTGCAAAGCCAAGGGCTTCCTGCCGCAGTGATGTGATCAGGGGCTCGGCGATGCTTCCGTCTTTGAATAAGAACTCGATGGCATTCAGGATTCCGCCAATAAGGGAGTATCGGTAATCTGGCGTGCTCTTGTAATCCTTCATCAGCCGATCGAATTGCATTGCGGCCAGTGGCAGCGACCAGTCGTACTGTGAGACTTTCCAATGCAGGGATATGGTGCCAAGAAGCAAGCCTAAATCCGCTATTAGTCGTGCTCCATTCGATGGGTTTTTTGATATCAGTGACAGCTCAATCCATTGTGGCAATCGTTCCCATAATGCCACGGGATCTTTGGTCTGGTTGCTCCAGCTGATCATCGAAGCGGCGATGCGCTGGGAGGAGTCGGCAATCGGGAAGTAGGCGGGCGGTTTGACAAAGCCTGTGCCTGTCTCCAGCCCCTGGAGAAGTTCTTCTTTCATGTGGGCGGCCAGGGGATCCGCAATCTGTCGGACGGGATCATGCAGCTCGATGCAGTCGCCACCGACGTGGCCCCTGCCGAGGCGAGAGACAAGGTCGTCGCCGCGGTAGTAGTGGGTGGCTTGGAGATTGCTGACTTTGGTGGGGTCATAGCTGCGGAATTCGCGCAGAGCCCATTCACCGCCGAGGGCATTCCAAGTGGTGAGGCTGACTTTGCTGGCTTCCAGCCCCGGGTTATTCTCAAAAAGGTCGTAAGCCGTAAACTGAGCCAGGGCGCCACCGAGGCTGTGGCCGGTGATGTCGACGCGGCCACCAGTCGCTAAAAGATCTTTGATTAGATCTTGAATTTTGTCGTCGCTGTCATCGTATTGCGGCCAACCTTTTTGAGCGTCGGTGTTGAAGTCTGCTAGGGTTTTCTCTGTGCCGCGGAAAGCGATAATGTACTCTTCGGCGCCGATCTTGCGATAGACAGTGACGTAGAGGCCTGAGTCGTTGGTGATCGTCCGGCCGATGCTGTTGTAGCCCGGCGGCGGGCTGTCGCCATAGGCCGCAAAGGCAGCATCCAGCAGAACACGGGGATCCGTAGCCATCGGTCAATGGTTGAAAAGAGTGTTTTGTGGGCAAGAATTGAGCGCTGCTTCACTCAGCGCTGAACCGGCTCAGGGCTCCGCCCGTCTGGCGCAGAGATTCACCACCACCAGAATCCGCCCGCCTTTGTGGGGCAGCGAGCGCTGATCGAGGTACTCCTGAAAGGCGTAGGCCAGGCGGCAGCCATCGGCCGACAGGGCCGGCTCGCTGACATAGCCCGTCTCCAGCCGCTCGTAGCGGCCATCGGGCTGCACCAGGTAGGCGCCGGCGTTGCCGGGGGAACCGTTGCGATTAAGCACCGAAGTTGTGATCACCAGCCCATCACGGGCCTTGAAGAACAGGGTGTCGCCCCCGCCGGGGTTCACCCAGGGCCCTGCCGGCACGTTGACGGCGTGACCCTGATGCTGTGCGTCGAGATGCCAGAGGGTGAGTCGGTTGGTCTGTTGCCAGCGCTTGCGTTCCTCGGGGCTGAGGTTCATGTCGTAGAGCAGATAGCCCGGCTGGGGACGCCAGTCCGTGATTTCGCTGAGGATCGGCAGATCCACCCGGATGCCCGTGTCTTGACGGCGCTGGAGATTCGCATCGAGATGGGTCACCTTGTAGCCGCGTTGAATGTCGTCGACTCCGAAGTCGAGATAGCCCTCGCCAGGTCGCAGCTCTTCCCAGTGATGCATGTGCAGTGCAGTCGGTATCGGGTGGCTGTCGCATGTATATCTGCTGACGTAGGCATGCCCTTCCATGGGCGCCTTTGCCCCCAGGTATTCAATTCTCTTGCCAGGAAGCGTGATGCGATAACCTTTGGCTAAATTTGTATTTTGCTCTCGAATTGCCAGTAAGATGCTGTTCCCGTTCACGCAGAAGCTTGTTGGGCCTTCGAATAATTGTTTCGGAGGTGTTTTGAAATTCCAGCTATACAGCCATGATCTGGCCTGGGTGTGAACCGGATAGCCCGCAAACACCACCGTGTCATTGCCGATCCAGTCGATTCTCTGGCCGGGCACGATGTCCCGCAGGATCGTCTTGGGATAAGGGGTGGTGTCGGGTTCGGGTCTGGGTGGGGGCATCAGCGTCTGCACAACCTTCAGGGGCAGAACGCAACCTGTGGTGGTCATCGTCAGCAGCAACAGAGTGAGAGCCGTTTTCATGCCGAAGGCGCCGGGCTCGGTCGATGCGGGCCTGTGGGACCGAACCGACTTGTGTTGCCAGTGTTCCCGGCGCCCGACATTCGCGCCTCCGACAGGGCTGCTTTCCTGCTTGCTGTCCCCATCAGCCCCGTGCATCGCCTGCTTCACTCAGTCCTGCTCGAAATGGTGGCGATAGAACCAGCCTTTGACCAGCTCAGCGCTGACGACATAAGCCACCGGAATCAGCAGCAGCCAGAGCGGAAAGAAGGGCAGCAGTGGCACGAAGCCGAGCAGCGCCCCCAGCGGCGTACTGGGCAGCAGCAGGGTGGCGATCATCACCACCACGATCACCACAGCCACGGTGGCCAGCACCAGGGGCCGCGAGGGGGAACTGTTCAGCAGGGTCCCCCGGGTTCGCACTTCCAGCGCCTGAAGCCGTTGCCGCACGGCGGAAGCGGCGCCGACTTCCTGCCGGAAGCCGAGCCGGCCGCTGATCAGCACGAGCAGCAGGATGATCACCCCGTCGGTGGGTGAATCCAGCAGGAAGGAGAGGCAGGCCGCCCCGGCCAGGATCAGGATGGTCGGCCTGCTGAACTGACGCAGCAGCAACGTCGCTGCCTCCAGCCGGATGCATTGGCCAGGCTGTTGGGACCGAGGCGAGTGCGCCGTTCGCTGGCCTGGGCGCTGCTCAGCCCTTCAGGGCTCGTCTGCAGTGATTTCTGACGGGATTCCAGGCGACGGCCCACTAACCGGGTCCCTTGGGCTGCTCAGGCTTCAAGGCACCGGATCGATTCAGGCCTTCAGCCCAGGAAGACGTTGGCTGAGAGGCCTTTGCCTGGGCCTGAGCGGACTCGAGTCGGGCCTGAATGGCGCACGCTTCAGCTGAAGGCGCCGAACAGCATCGAGATCAGGGCAAATCCCACCACGCCCACCAGGGCCAGCAGCGAAGCGGAAGTAGGCATGGACGAGGGCGTCAAGTGGTCGAATCCTAAAGGAAATCTGTAGGGCCTTGGTGGCGGTTGTGACGGAACGCAGCGGTGAGCTGAGCACCGCCAGCCTGGCTCACCAGGTCACGTCCACCTGCCAATGCAGGCCATCGTTGTCGTCCAGCTGGCAGCGGCCCCCCTCGGCGTCCAGGCGGCAATCCCCGCGGGCCAGCCGGGCCTGCGGCAATTGGCTCAGGCCCGCCTGGGGGCTGAAGCCGCGCTCGGCCATGGCGCTGACCTGTAACAACAGGGGCCAGTGGGGCTGGCAGCGGCCGTCCCGGCACGCCATGGCCCGGCTGCCGGCTTTCAGGACGCCCGCCAGGGTCAGCTGCTGGCTGACCAGGTGGCTATCGCTGCCGCTTTCATTCAGGCGCAGGCTCAGCAGTCCGGGCAACTGCTGTTCCAGTCTCACGCTGTGGCAGGTCCTGCGCAGACCGCTGGGCTCTGATGGGGAGGAGCGCTGCAGCTGGCAGTGGCTGGGACTGGCTTGCCAGCGGCCGAAATCCTCCGGGCCCTCCAGGCCCTGGCCCCAGGTCGGGGCCTGCTGGCCCGCCAGCCAGGCCAGGCCCAGCAGCCAGGCCGCCGCCCCGGGCCAGACCTGGCGTTGGCGGGCCATCAGTAGCCGGAATCGGCGACGCAGATGCCCTGGCAGCTGATGCCGTTGTTGGCCGTGCGACCGCAATGGCCGCAGAGCACTGGATCGTCGCTGCTGGCGGCGTTGCTGGCTGAGACCGGTGGCACGGACAGGGAGGCGCTGGGCAGGGGCGACAGTGCTGGGGTTGATGGCGACATCGGTGGTGATGACATCGGCGGCGGCGGCGAGCTGGCTGGTCGTGATGTTGACGCTGGTGTTGAAGGCGTCGTCGTTGCCAGGGGTGGCGTTGCACTGGCGGCGTCGCTCGGATTGCCGCTGGGCTGCAGGCCGGCGGCGCTCGAATCGCCCTGACGGCCGGGACCGCCGGCCGCTGCCGGTGATGGCTGGGGATCGATCATGGTGACCAGCCTCCCGCAGCGCGATCGCCATGGTGCAGCAGCCTTCTGGTCCTGGGGTGGCTGGTGGGAGTGTGGTGGGGCCTGGCATCGGCGTGGGCACCTGGGCCTGGGGCAACCAGTTTCTCTGGGGCTATGACCCGCAGCAGGATGCCACTCTGGCGGCCACATTTCAGCGGGCGGTGCAGCTGGGGCTGTCGTTCTTCGATACGGCGGATTCCTATGGCACGGGCCGCCTGCAGGGGCGCAGCGAACAGTTGCTGGGCGAATTCTGCGCTGGCCTCGATCCCGCCCGGCGTCAGACCCTCACCCTGAGCTGGTCTGGCTTTTCTGGACAGGGTCCATCGTTAACCTCTGAGGCGGGGCACCGCCCCTTGAAGGGGGCTCCCACCCATGAGCAAGCGCCGAACCCATAGTCCCGAGTTCAAGGCCAAGGTCGCCATGGAGG
>CAIJRN010000047.1 GCA_903823115.1 uncultured cyanobacterium | reverse complement strand
CTTTTTGTCCTGGAGCTTTGTGACTCTTTGCTGTTCGTCCCAGAAGCCTCTCTGACCCACTGTTGGCATGATAATTGCTCAACCAATCATAAACGAGATCACGCCGGAATCAAGTGCCTTGTTAATTTTTCGAGGTGCCCAACAGAAAGTCAAGCAACGTCCAGTCAAGCAATTGTCCAGATTGCAGAGGAAGTTATCGAGATATTTTTCAGCTTGCCATCCATGCGCTGGCGATGACCAATGGGATTTGAGCAACATCCCGAAGCCGCGTCACTTTGCAATCCATTCAAGCAACATCTGAGACTGATTGATCCCAGTCTTGGGGTTGATCGAATTGGTGATGAAACTGCTCCGCCGAGGGTCCTCAACGGCATCCACACGGCCAGGAGCGACTGGCATTATGGATGCCATCTTTCGATCGGTTCCCTTGAGATGGAGGCGAGTATCGGCGGATCAGCAGCCGCCTTTATTGACACTCAGCGGCAACCAACAGTACTGCTCAGCTACGACGGCGAAGCGATACTCAAGCATCACGGACACACCTGGCGATTGAACGCCGGCGATTGCCTCGTACTCTCGGGCCTGGATTCAGCCCAGAGTCAGCCCGTAAGCTGGACCGGCAATTCTTATAGTGCTGTAACTTTTCGCCTTGATCGCCAACGTCTGCTCCAGACAGTGCAACGGATGGGAGTCGGAACCGCAGGAGCGATGGCTGACAGCCTGCCACTGGACCACGTTTCCTGCATATCTCTACCTACAAGTCAACAGCAGAATGTGTTGCAGACGATGATGCGTGAGGCGATTGAAAAGGCCAGTCAGCTTCTTGACATCAGCCGTATTCTGCCACAAAAACTAGAGATGGATGATCAGATCTATCGGCTTTTGGCAGTGATGCTGCTGCCAGATCTGGCACAGGAAAGCTCCTTTGATCGTGTGCGACTCAGGGGACGCCAGGGACGGGATGCCTTTGATGACCTGCTTGATTATATCAAGATCAATCTCGATCAACCGCTCAACCTGACGTTGCTGGAATCGCGCAGCCACTATTCGCGCCGCGCCCTGCAATATGCCTTCCGTGAGCGTCTGGGCTGTACCGCCACCCAATGGATTCGCAGCCAGCGCCTGGATCTGGCCCGTCAGCTACTGGAACATCCCCGCCCCGAAGACAGCGTCGCCAGCATCGCCATGGCCAGCGGCTATCGCTCTCTCAGCCTGTTCAGCGTCGATTTCCAACAGCGTTTTCACCTCAAGCCCTCGGATCTGTTGCGAGAGGCACGGAGCGCAAGGGCTCAGGACCGCAGGCCTGGTGATGCAGAAGCTCCAACACCTGTTGGTCCTGGAGCTGCTCGAAGTGTTGATACCAGAGCCCTACAGACCTGAGGTTGTCCACCAGAGCCAGGACCTCCAGGCGATCCACCAGAGGTTCCAGCTCGCCGGCCACAGAGCGATCGACCACAGGCACCGCCAGAGACAGAGAAGCCGGCGCCAGACTGCGCAGCGACAGCAGGGCGGCCTTCACGGTCATGCCGGTGGCAATGCCGTCATCCACCACGATCAAATGGCGATGGCGCAGCTGATCGTCCTCGGGATCGCCGAACAGGCACCGTCGCCGCTCCAGCTCCTGCAGCTCACCCTCAAGCCAGCCCTGCTGCTGGGCCGCCTGCGCCCGTCGCCTGGCCGCGTCGCCATTGCGCCACACCACCACACCATGGGCTGCCACGGCACCAATGGCCAGCTCCGGCATGGCGGGATCAGCAATCTTGCGCACCGACCAGCAGGCCAGGGGCAATCGCAACAGCGAAGCCATGGCCGCCGCCACCGCCACCCCGCCCCGCGGCAGAGCCAGCAGCAGGCTGTCCGAGTCATGGTCACACCAAGCAGCGCAGGCCTTGGCCAGGGCCAGACCTGCCTGATGGCGGTTAAGCCAGAGGGGCGGCAGAACAGACATACGGGACTCAGAGGGCAAGGAAGAGGAAAACAAACACTTCCACCGCATTGAGCGCATCGATAGAAGCTTTAGCCGTAGTTACACGTTGCCGGAGAATGTGACCCGACAGGGACATGGATAGGACGTTACTTCAAGGGTTGAACATCCCAAGCGCTCTCTGGGGCTTCTTCAAGGCAGAAGGCCAGCCTGTCAAGCCACGGGCATCAGGCGTCGGCGAAGTTGCTGAAGAGCCTTGTGCTCAATGCGCTGAACTCTGGCCTTGCTGATCCCCAGCTGTTCAGCTGTTTTAGCCAAGGACAAGACAGTTTCATGGCCATAACGACAACGCAAAACCATGCGCTGATGACGGTCCAGCAATGCGATTTCTCCATGAACCCAGCCATAGTCATCTTCCAGTCCCTCAGATTGATTGGCAGGAACGATATCGCCAAGCACACCGTCACCATCCGGTCCACCAAGTTTCTGATCAAGCGATAATGGCCGACAGCGCGAATAGCGATCCAGAGCAAAGGTGAGGCGCTCACAACTAACAGAAAGTCGATCTGCGACCACGGAAAGTGGCGCAGAATCTCCGGCTTCCTGCGTCATGGCCTGGGCCTTGATCGCTGTGTCAACAAGATGAGCCGGCAGGCGAATTGGACCAGCGTGCTCCTGAAAGTGGCGCGTGATTCCATGCTTGATCCACCAATAAGCGTAGGTAGAAAACTTATAACCACGACAAGGGTCAAAAAGCTCCACAGCCCGAATCAGGCCAATATTCGCTGACTGAATTAAATCCAAGCTGTCAATCTGCAAATGAGCGGCTCGGGCGTGATAGTGCTTGCAGGCAGAAACCACAAGCCGCAGATTGGCATTGACCATACGGTTCATCGCTCGACGCCCACGCTTTTCAAGCGCCGCTGGCGGGTCCCCGTGCTGGCGCCATTCACGAATGATCGAGCCAAGATGAATTTCCTCGTCAGCAGTCATCAACGGAATCTTGCCGATGCTCTTCAGATAAAAATCAAGGGATTCCGACATAGGAAAATCAGGCGACCAATGCCACGGCGATCATGAAAGAAAAGCGAGAAATCTGCACACATTACCACCAATCAGGCGCCAATCTGCAGCACTCTAGCTGCAAATCATTTGGGCAACTTCAGCACCATAAAAACAGGTCAAGCTGGCGGCAGAGATCTGATGTCCTTTCATTTCTTGACGGATGCACAGAGGACTTGAGCCCTCGGGCAAGGAGAGCTTGTGATCCAAAGCGACCAGCGTGAAAGAGAACCGATGCCTGGACACTGGATGACCGGAGCTCAGTGACAATTGGGGCGTCGATAGGCTCGGCCCTTGATAACCTAGACGACGACATTCATCCACTCCGCAGCAGAGTCCGTGCCTTGAGCCGTTGGCAAGATGAGGACTGCCATGAATGCCAGCAGGAAGCCTACGCAGATCGGCTGGGATATCAAACAGCAGCCAATGAACCCAACGGTCCCGATCGAGACCAAGATCCTCAAAGAACAAGACAAAAGAGTCGGTATTATTGGGAACCCCATCCCAGTGCAAAGGTGGCGAAAGATCGGAGCCGTCAGCGGTGTAGATGCGTGGCAAATCCTCTCCATCAAAGAAAGCAGGGCTACTGAGCACAAACTGTTGAACAGACCCGCCGGCATTGCGCCGATCAAAAGAAATCATCAAGATCAACAGAGTCACAAGCCAACCTAATCTGGCCAGCCAGCACTGCATTGGATTTGTAAAAGCGTTAAGGCACGAATCTGCATCGCTTCTGCAGAAACACTAGGTCTGCCTTGAATTCAGCTCGGATTGGACTCTGAAGACCGCAGACTGATGCATGTCCAATGATCATTCTCGTCAAAGATGAATCAGATTCAAGAACTTGCCACAGCACGTGACTGTCACCTGCAGCAGCCAACAAGAGGCCAAACTAGTACAATGGCATACAAAATACCTACCCATTCAGAAGCATCAGCAAAGCAAGCAATTCAACGGCAGTCGATTGAAGGGAAATACATAACTCAGCTATAGCTTTTCAGCTGTTATCCTGGCCATCAGCAGACCAATCCCAGCCAGGGCAGAGCCAGGCCAACGCTGGAAGATTGTTGGCCATCAGATTGGCGTCCCTTTCCCGATCCTTTCCATCCTGGCGATCAGGCCAACTCCAGGGTGCTGGATGCTTGATCCGCAGCAAGGGCGTCAACAGTCCTGACAAAGGGGAGGCCATTGAGACCCGGCGTCAATTCAGGCATCGACAACCGCTATTCCTGTTGATTGGATCCAGAAGGTGTAACTGGCTGAGCCAATTGGGGCCGTCGTGCTACCGAGCGTAAACAAGACGGCTGGATGAGGAAAACATGCCGTTTTTCTGCAGTGATAGCGCTTCAGGCCCGATCAAGCAAAAGCCACCACGCCAGCATTCAGCATTGAATACAAAAGAATTTAGTTATGGACAATGAAATCAGCAGCCACGATACAGCTAGCTTCCTGCAATGGGCCGGCTGTGCCTTGATCGTGATCTATGGCGTCACAGTTATGATGGATATCATGCCGATCGCCTTGCTTCAGCCTGCCTGGCTGGTTCGATTCAGTGGCAAGGTTCTCGGTGGCGGAGCCTTGGCACTGACTGGCGTGGTGTTGCTGGTACTTGCTCTCCACTTTGATCCCAAGGTGTTGCCACTGTCACGCTTTCAACAAGGCATCCGCGGGCTGGCCCACTTGGTGGCGCTTCTCTTACTGCTGCTGATTCCAGTGCAGACAATCGCCGGGCTTGCAGTCTTGAATGATGATTCCCGCGATATCCAACGCCAACTGAACCAACTGCAACAGGCCACTGAGTTGATCAGCATAGCTAACAGTGAAACTGCCCTGATCAAAGGCCTGGCACTGTTGCCTGGGGCGCCAAAGTCTCAAATGCAAAAAATTACCGTACCCTTCGCGATAGTGAAAACCCAGGTACTGCGCCAGCTCAACCGCCAAATCCCTGTGATGCAGACCCGCATTGATCTGATTAACAAACTTCGCCTCGAGAAGGGTATGACGCTGTGGTTCAAGCAAGCCGTGATCAGTTTTGCCTATGCCATGGCCTTCTGGGCACTGGGCAGCACGCGAAATCAATTGGCTGCCAGCCAACGGAGCCCATCACCACTTGCCCTGGTCTTGAGCCCGATCCTGGTGCTGCAGAATCTGGGACTGGGTCGAAGGGATCCCATAGAGATCCCACCGGAGTGGTTGGAGAGCAGCAACCCAGCCGAACACACAGGGAAATCCTGAAGATCCAGGCCTCTCGTTGGCTGCTGGCAATCATGTCCTCAAGGCAAGCTGCCGCACCCCTGGGACTTGGGGATCGCAGCCCGAGCCCATCGAGCCCAGCGTCCACGCCAACTACTGATTCCTCAGGCGACCTGAGCAGCGCACGTCATGGGCAGAAATAGATGATTTTGCACATATTGACTTTCCGGGGGTGGCAGGCTGCGTGCACTTTTTCTTGATACGTGCTGACTGCACGGCTGACTCTCTGCTCCCATGCAACTAGCGCAAAGCTCATGCAAAAAATGCAAAGCAACCCCATGAGACTTGACCAGGAACCTGGCGCGCCGTATATTATTTGAATATTTACTGAATTCTCATGGCCTCTCAAAAGTTTCGCTCACCAGTCAGGGTTTCGGTGACGATTCCATGGATCACCTACGAAAGGCTGATCAATGAAAGCCAGAATGAAGGGCGATCGATCAGCAATCTAGCCGCTTATCTTATTGAATCCTCGCTGTTAAGCCGCCCAACCTGCCCGCAAGCCCCTGCCTTGAATGCCAGCACAAATGGCGAAAAATCTTTGCTCAATCAGAGCAAGCCGGCCTGATTGGTTTTGTCAAAGATTGAGGTATTCCATTAGCGTGAATGCATCAATCTAGACAGCCCTCGCGCTTATTAAGATTAAAATAATACTTTCACCAAGTGCGGCTTCGGCAAGCGCAACCGGATGTGAATGACAATTCAGTGCCGCGAATTAAATCCATACAGACTAAGGCTTGATCTTATCTGGTGGTCAATCAAGTTCCAGATAGCAATGGCCAGCACAGCAGCAACCAACGCACGACACCAGAATTCGTAGCCCCAACCATCGAAACAACCTGGTAGCCCGACTCTCCCCCCTGGGCCTCAGCATCGGCTGGAAGACCCTGTCCATCCGTCTCTACCCTGCTGGCCGCGCTGAGTGACCGCCAGATCGATTTCTGTGCTGGCGGCGGCACCACCAGCATCTTCTCCTGGGGAACCAACACCTGTTTGCAGGGGTGGCACGGGCGAAGTATCCCGCTCTCGAGTGAGATGTGATTCTGGTGCCGGAGAAGTGAGCCATCCAAAATCTGCGCGATCTGCGCGGCCGCCACATCGGCTTCGACGAGGGCTCCACTGCCGACGATGTCTTGATTCGGGCCCTGCAGTCCGTGGGCCTGTCCTATCTCGATCTTCAACCATTGGCTCTACCTCAGGCCGAAGCCCTGACGCGCTTTCGCCAAGGTGAACTGGAGACTTCAGTGGGAATGAAGCCAGGCTGCTGGTCAATCGCCAGCGATTTGAGCAGGCTCTCGATCAGAACCGAGCCGATGCCTTTGATCCTGAAGTTCTGGAAGCCCTTGATCAACCTCACCCTGGAGCACTCGATTCTGCTGATCGACAAACCAACGCTGCGTAGCCTGCAGCACCAGGTCGACGTGTTGGATGAGCTGGGCCTACTGAGCAACCTTGCTGAGGCCAGGAATGAAACGGCGTTCGTGCTCGTAGCCCTTGAGCATGCGATTCCAGTAGAGCCAGGGCAGCACATTCTTCTTCACCAGCCACATGCTGGTGCGCTCCTGGGTGGGATCGAGGGGGAACGACGGCATCGGCTGGCCGTCATAGTTGAACTCCGCCATGATCGCGCGGCCGTAGCCGGTGATCAGCGGGCAGCAGGCATAGCCGTCGTAGCGGGCGCTCAGGGGCTGGCCATCAAGGAAGGCCAGCAGATTGGCCACCAGCACCGGCGCCTGTCCCCGGATCGCCGCCGCCGTCTTGGAGTTGGGCAGCGAGGAGACATCGCCCAGGGAGAAGACATTGGGATAGCGCACATGCTGGGTGCTGAATTTATCCACCTCCACCCAGCCCCCTGGGCCCTGCACTGCCAGGGGGCTGCTCGCCACCACATCGGGGGCGGCCATCGGCGGCGTGACGTGGATCATCGTGAAGGGAATCACCTCCTCGCGGCTGCTGTCGCCATCTTTGACGTCGAACACGGCCTCCTTGCTGACCGGCCGGATCTCCTTGAGGGTGTACAGGAAGCGGGTCTGGATGCCGCGGCGGGCCACCACCTGCCGGAGCGGTACGGCGAAGGTGGGGATGGCGAAAATCCCGGGGGTGGCGGTGCAGTAGGTCACCGTTGTTCTGGCGGCCACCGCAGCAGAGCGCTGGAAGACGTCGTCTGCCAGATACATGATTTTCTGTGGTGCCCCGGCGCACTTGATCGGCGTCTGCGGGAACGTGAACAGGGCATTGCCTCCCTGGAACTCCTGGATCGTCTTCCAGGTGTAATCGAGCAGATCCTTGCGGTAGTTGCTGGTGATGCCCTGGCTGCCGAGGGCTTCGGGCAGGCCCTTGATCTGGTCCCAGCAGAGCTTGATGCCCGTGGCCACGATCAGGACGTCGTAGCTGAGGCTGCTGCCGCCACTGGTGGTGACCGTGCTGGCCGCCGGATCAAAAGCCGCGGCCGCCTCCCGGATCCAGTGCACCCCGGCAGGGATCAGGGACGCTTCGTCGCGGCGGGTCTGCTCCAGGCTGAAGACACCGGCTCCCACCAGGGTCCAGCCCGGTTGGTAGTAGTGATCGGCCTCCGGCTCGAGGATGGCAATCTCCAGCTGGGGCCGGGCCCGCTTCAACTGGCTGGCTGCCGTGAGGCCCGCTGCGCCGCCGCCGACAATCAGGATCTGGTGATGGGCCATAGCGCCTTTGACGGTGCAAACGTTGATCTGGATTCCCTGGATCTACACCCGCGAACCCGCGGCGTCAGCGCCGGTGTCCATCCGCTGGCGAACCGTTACCGAAACCGGCATCGCCGGGCCCTGGGTTCAGGGGCGATCAACCCCGGTGAAGACCTGCGCCGACAAGCGGTTCAGATGCTCTCGGCGGCCTCAGACTTGAGCCATCCCCTGGCGGAGCACCGAGATGTTTCTGACCCTGCATCAGCACGAAACCGAAGGGGCTGTGGTGGAAGTGCTTGATCTCAAACAGCTGTTCGACCCGTTCGCCACGGCGGTTCAGGCCCGTATGCACAACGGCGAGGAGCTGCAGGATCCGCACCACTTCAACAAGGCCGAGCTCAGCTTTCCCTCCGGCGAAGCCCTGCCGCGCTGCTGGCTGGATGCCCAGTACCGGGACTGAGCGGGAGCTGGCCGTGCCCGGCACAGTCGCACCGGTCGACTCTGCCCAGGCTGGGGGGGGCTCGGCTGGGCTGCAGCAGGGCCCGGATGTGTCCAGAGGAACATCCGGAGCTGGCGGCAGCCACATCCGCCCGGGGGCGCCGGCCTGAGGGTGGGGCCATCCCTTCCACCCTCCAGCTCCCATGGCCCTGCAGCTCGGTGATGTCGTCCCCGATTTCAGCCAGGACTCCCAGCTTGGCCCGATCAACCTCTATGGGTTTGCTGGTGACAGCTGGGTGGTGCTGTTCTCCCATCCGGCCGACTACACGCCCGTGTGCACCACCGAACTCGGCGAGGTGGCCCGCCTGCGCCCCGAATGGGAGAAGCGCAACATCAAGACGATTGCCCTGAGTGTTGACACAGCCGAAAGCCACAAGGGCTGGATCGGCGACATCAACGAAACCCAGCACACCACGGTCGACTACCCGATCCTGGCCGACGCCGACCGGCGGGTGAGTGAGCTGTACGGCTTCATCCATCCCAACGCCAGCAGCACCCTGACGGTGCGTTCGGTGCTGATCATCGATCCCAACAAAAAACTGCGCCTGCAGATCACCTATCCGGCCAGCACCGGCCGCAATTTTGATGAAATCCTGCGGGTGATCGACTCCCTGCAGCTCACCGAATACCACCAGGTGGCCACACCGGTGAATTGGAAGGACGGCGACGACGTGGTGGTGGTTCCCTCGATCTCCACCGAAGATGCCAAGGTCCGCTTCCCCAAAGGCGTCACCGAGGTGCGTCCCTATCTGCGCATCACCCCCCAGCCGAATCGCTGATCACCTGCCATGGGAATCCGTGTCAGCCATGTGAGCAAGCAGTTCGTTGATGCCGGTCACGTCGACATCAACGGCAAGGAAGCCACCGCCATGGCGGTGCAGGAACGCCATGTGGGCTTCGTGTTCCAGCACTTCGCCCTGTTCAAGCACCGCAGCGTGCGCCAGAACCTGGCCTTCGGCCTGGAGCTGCGGCATTGATCGAAGCGCTACAGCCCCAGGTGCTGCTGCTCGATGAACCCTTCAGCGCCCTCGATGCCAAGGTGCGCAAGGAACTGCGGGCCTGGCTGCGCCAGCTCCAGGCGCCGACACGGCTGCGGACGACGATCGAACAATGGAATGGTCGCCAGCCGTTCGTGATCGGCGGCGAGAGCCTTCAATCCCTTGGTCTCAAGTCTCTCGTGAAGACTGACACCAAGCTCGACAGTCGGCGTTGACGAATGGGGTGCTTGAACGGTGTTTGGTGGGCTTCAGCCTTCCTGATCGAGTCGGGCTGCTTTTTTATCATGCTCCAACAATTGCTCGACCAGCAATTTCAGCAGCAGCGACACAATCGCCACTCCACCCAGCACCATCGCCGCCCCGAAGGCGAGCTCGGTCTGATACTGCTTGTAGGCATCTTCGACAAACAGCGGCAGGGTCTGGGTTTCACCGCGGATGTTGCCACTGACCACCGAGACGGCACCGAACTCACCCAGGGCCCGGGCCGTGGTGAGAATCAGGCCATAGAGCGCCGCCCAGCGCACCGAGGGCAGGGTCACCTTCCAGAACACCTGCCAGTCGGTGGCACCGAGGGTCTTGGCGGCCTCCTCCTGCTCCCAACCTTCCTCCTCCAGCAGCGGGATCACCTCCCGGGCCATGAAGGGGAAGGTGACGATGATCGTGGCCAGCACGATGCCCGGCCAGGAAAAGATGATTTTCCAGCCGAGGCTGTTGATCACCGGCGCCAGCAGGCCGTGGCTGGGGCTGTAGAGCAACACCAGCATCAGACCCACCACCACCGGTGAAATCGAGAACGGCAGGTCGATGATGCTGAGCAGCAGGGCCTTGCCGCGGAAGCGCCGCCGGGCGATCGCCGTGGCCGCCGCCAGGCCGAACACGGTGTTGCAGGGCACGACGATGGCGGTGACGATCAAGGTGAGCTTCAGGGCCGAAAGCAGCTCCACCGACTGGAAATTGGCCAGGAACACACCCAGCCCCTTGGCGAAGGCCTGCACCACCACCGCCAGGGCCGGCACCAGGATCACCACACCCACATAGAGGCAGGCGACGATCGGAATCAGCTCCGGAACCCAATTGCCATCGCCGAAGTCAAAGGAGGGTTTCACCCAACGGGGGGGCTTGATGTCGCGAAGCGGCGGAATCGTGAAGGCCATGGCTTGGGTTGGGGTGAAGGCTTCAGGATGAAAGGAGTGGAAGACTGGCTCGAGATTCGCTGATCAACTCGACTGGACTGACCAGCGACATCGGGTCCACTGATCCAGGAATCGAAGCTTATGGACTTAGTTGTTGGCCTCTGAGCCCTGGTAACGCTGCCCCCAGACCTGCAGCAGATTGATCAGCAGCAGGCTGATCAGCGAAAAGATCAGCATGACGCTGCCGATCACGGTGGCGGCCTCGAAGTCGTATTCCTCCAGCTTCTGCACAATCAGGGTGGGGGTGATCAGATCGCGGAAAGGCACGTTGCTGGAAATCATCACCACCGAGCCGTACTCACCCACGGCCCGGCTGTAGCCCTGGGCCACCCCGCCGAGGATGGCGGGCATCAGCTGGGGCAATACCACCCGGAAAAAAGTCTGCACCGGACTGGCGCCCAGGCACCAGGAGGCCTCCTCCTGCTCCCTCTCCAGGGAGCGCAGCACCGGCTCGACGGTGCGCACCACGAAGGGCAGGGAGATGAACACCATCGCCACACCCACACCGACCACGGTGAAGGACACCTTGAGTCCAAACAGCTGCATCAGCGGCTTACCCAGCCAGCCCTCCGGTCCGTAGACAAACGACAGGGCCAGGCCCGCCACGGCCGTGGGCAGGGCGAAGGGCAGGTCGATCAGGGAATCGAGCAGGCGCTGTCCGCGGAAGCGGCTGCGGATCAGGGCCCAGGCCACCAGCAGGCCGAACACGCCGTTGACGAGGCTGGCCAGGGCCGCCACACCGAAACTCACCCTGTAGGCGGCGAGAGCTTCCGGGGTGGTGGCCATCTCCCAGAAGCCCTGGGGGCCGACGCCGGCGGCCTTGAGCAACATGCCGGCCAGGGGCAGGAACAGCACCAGCACCAGGTAGGCCCAGGTGAAACGCCAGGGCCAACTGGGCAATCGCAGCTGGAACCGACCCGGCAGGCGAGGCTGAGCTACGGCCATGGCTGATCTCGAGCTGGAAACCTGACGGTATCATCACGATACGGCAGATTGGCCGGTTCCACAGCGTGCTTCCGTATTTTCAGGCCCCTGAGCGGCGAGCGATTCATGCCGGTGATCAGAATGGTCCAAACGATCAGAGCCCATGGGTATCCGCGTCGCCAACGTCAGCAAGAATTTCGGTGACTTCCGCGCCGTCGACAATGTCAGCGTCGACGTGGAGACCGGCTCCCTGGTGGCGCTGCTGGGCCCCTCGGGTTCGGGCAAGAGCACCCTGCTGCGCCTGATCGCCGGCCTCGAAGGCAGCGACAGCGGCCGCATCTGGATCACCGGCGAGGAGGCCACGGAGCGTTCCGTGCAGGACCGGCAAGTGGGATTTGTGTTTCAGCACTTCGCCCTGTTCAAGCACCGAACCGTGCGCCAGAACGTGGCCTTCGGCCTCGAGTTGCGGCGCTGGAAGAAGGAGGCGATCCGCCGCCGGGTGGACGAGCTGCTCGAACTGGTGCAACTGCAGGGCTATGGCGGCCGCTATCCCTCCCAGCTCTCCGGTGGCCAGCGCCAGCGGGTGGCCCTGGCCCGGGCCCTGGCGGTGCAGCCGCGGGTGCTGCTGCTCGATGAACCCTTCAGCGCCCTCGACGCCAAGGTGCGCAAGGAGCTGCGGGCCTGGTTGCGCAATCTGCACAGCGAGATGCACGTCACCACCGTGATCGTCACCCATGACCAGGAGGAAGCCATGGAGGTGGCCGATCGCATCGTCGTGATGAACGAGGGCCGGATCGAGCAGATCGGCTCCCCGGCCGAGATCTATGACCATCCCGCCACCCCCTTTGTGATGAGCTTCGTCGGGGCGGTGAACGTGCTGCCCCAGGGGGCCATGCCCTTGCCCCAGCCCGGGCTGGCCGGCGGCAGCCAGGCCGGAGCAACCGCCCAGGGCGACGGCCAGATCTTCATTCGCCCCCATGACGTCGAGGTCTATGCCAGCCCCCGGGATGGCTCCGTGCCCGCCCGGCTGAAACGACTGACCCACATGGGCCGCGATCTGCAGGCCGAGCTGCAACTCGACAGCGGCGAGGTGCTGGTGGCCCAGTTCCCGAGGGAGCAGATCAATTACCGCGAAATCCAGGCGGGCGACGAGCTGCATGTGATCAGCCGCCAGGTGCGCACCTTTGTGCCGGACTACAGCATCTGAACGGGCCGGCAGCACCGGCCGGAACCTGATCCTCAGGCTGGTTTACGGATGGTTTGCCGTCCAGGCCCCAAAGGGGGTGCGTTGAAGGTTCTGTGCCAGCCTGTTGTCAACCCCAGAATCGCCAGATCGCTGCAGAGTTAACGCAATTGTGCTGACTTTTCGGCCAATCACGTATCCAGTCGCCAGCCACCCGCTCCAGCTCCGGAAAGCATCCCATAACCTCAACCCGTCATGCTCGAACTCCTCAACAACAATGGCAACGGTTACACGGGACTGTCGTTCAACAGCAGCGGCGGCTATGTACCGCCGGACACCTGTGGCGCCGCCGGCCCCTTCGGCTATGTGGAGACGGTCAACCAGGCGGTTGCTCTTTACACCCCCAAAGACACCGGTGCTGGCTCCTTCACCGACAGTCTGTCGCACTTTTTCTTCAGCACTGGGGGCCTGAGCCGCACCGATTCAGGCTCGGGGCTCTCCGATCCGATCGTTTGCTACGACGAACTCAACAGCCGCTACATCATCGGCGATCAGGATGTCAATTTCAGCTCCCATCTGAGCTCCTTCGATCTGGCTGTCTCCAAAACCAATAATCCAACTTCACTCACGGCAGCAGACTGGAAGTTCTACAAGATCAACACCACTGAAAGTGGATTTGATGCCGATTATCCCGGCAACTTCGGTTACAACGCTGACGCCTTTGTCTTCACGCTCAACATGTTCCCCGTCAGCTCGGGGAGTGGGCACGTCCAGATTGTTTCCGTGCAGGCCTCCGATCTGGCCAATGCGGTGGCTTCGCCTCTGGTCGCACGCAACGACCTCGCCGACTTTTCGGTGCGACCCACCACCATGCACGATTCGATCACCGGCGATCCGATGTGGTTCGTGACCGAACATGGAGACAATCGCTCCATTGATGTCATCCGCATGCAGGGGGAGCTGACCACAACACCGACCTACACCTACACCAATCTGGCGGTCACAGCGTATTCAGCTCCGGTGGCTCCCAAGAGCCCCAACGGTGTGACGCTGACCCAGAACATCGACTCCCGCATCGACAAGTCTGCCGAAGCCAATAACACCCTGGTGGCCGCCCACTCGGTTGGCGTATCTGCGACCCAGGATGTGGTCCAGTGGTATGCGATCAACCTGGCGGGTGGCACACCGACGTTGCAGCAGCAGGGGCGTGTCAGCGCCGGCAACAACACCTACCTCACCTATCCCGGGATTGATATCAATCTTTCCAGTGCCATCGGCATGAGCTTCGTGCGCTCCGGCACCGACACCAGTACGGATTACATGTCGATGTGGGTGACGGGGCGAGTGGCCGGCGATCCGCTCGGCACGATGCAAACAGCCGTGGTCGTCCCCAGCGCCACGGGGCAAGCCAACTACACCGACTTCGCCACCAGTTCCGGCCACCGGGCGGGCGATCTCAGCGGCATCAATGTGGATCCAGTGAATGGCAGTTTCTGGGCGGTCAACGAATACGCCAACACCCAGACCACGGCCAACTGGGGTACCGGAATCGTCAACTTCCGGCCCAGCAGCCCCGCTCCCGCCGCCGATCTGGCGGTGAGCGTCACGGGGCCGGCCACGGTCGCCGCCGGCGCCAATGCCTCGTACTCCATCACCCTCAGCAACAACGGTCCCACGGCCGCCAGTGGCGTGGTGCTCTCCGACCTCCTGCCCACTGGAGCCGCCCTGGTTTCCATGACCCAGATCAGTGGCAGTGACAACTTCAGCTTCGGCCAGTCGGGCAGCACGATCACCGAAACGGCCGCGGCGGCCATCGCCTCCGGCAGTTCCGACAGCTTCACCTTGGTGGTGACCGCCTCGGCCAGTGCGGTGACGGGCTCCACTTTTGCGGTGAGCGCTTCGGTGAGCTCGGGCAGCGGCACCAGTGATCCCAATACCGCCAACAACACAGCCACGGCCAGCGGTTCGATCACCGGCGGCTTGGCGGCCGGTGATGTGGCCGTCAGCAACGTCGCCGACCTCGTCACAGCCAGCGAGGGAGACACGATCACCTACACCGTCCGGGTGGTCAACAATGACCTCACTTCAGCGGCCACCGGTGTCGTGCTGACGGACACCCTGGATGCCAATCTCCAGTTCGTCTCGGCCACAGCCAGTCAGGGCAGCTTCAGCCGCTCGGGGAACGTGATCACCTTCAGCCTGGGCACGATTGTCGCTGGCGGGGTGGTGAATCTGCTGGTGAAAGCCCGGGCGATCGAGGAGGGAACGGTCGCCAACTCCACCACCGTCACCGCCACCTCCAGCGACGGCAATCTGAATAACAACCTGGCCACCGCCTCCTCCACCGTGAGCGAACCAACGATCGTCGTCTCGGCGCCAAAGACGATCACCGGCCGAAACAACAGCAATGTGGCCGTGGCCAACTTCAGCCATGCCGGCGGCATTGAGGCCACCGGTGCCTTCAGCGCCATCATCAACTGGGGCGACGGCAAGACGTCCACCGGCAGCATCAGCCTCTCCGGAACGACCTACACCGTGCGCGGTTCCCACGCTTACAGCACCAGCGGCTCCCACAAGGTGACCACCACCGTGACAGAACTGGGCCAGGCCGCCGAGCTGCTGATGGCCAAGATGGGCGACGAGCAGCCCGAGTTGCCCGAGCAGCATCGGGTTCGGCCCTTCCACTTCGATCTGGCCGCCCTTCCATGCATCGACGCGCTCACGGGAGTCCTCGGCGCCGCCCCCGAGCGCCCCAACCTTGATCCCCTGAGCCGACTTCAGGCCTGGCGTGCTGTCTACGGGCACGTCAGCAGCTTTGACATCCTCGAGACCTGGCTCAGGTTCGGGACAACGCCAGATTTCGGCTGGATGCCTGCCAGCAGCGCCGGCCAGATTGGCGCCGACCTGGCGCTGCTGCCCCAGCGCCGAGGCGTGACATCCACGCTGCTGGGAAGCTGATCGACTTCAGCGAGATCCACGATTCTGCAGCTGCTCAGCGCCTGCGCGCGCTGTGCATGCAGGCGTTGACACCATCACAACAGAACAAACCTGCGATTTCAAAGGTAAAGAGCGTCACGGCAGCAAGAGAGGCCAAACCAAGAAACACTCGCCTAAAGAGTCCCACGATCACACTGACATGTAGCGGCAACAACAGGATGAATCAGCCTCGAATCCCCCAGCGAGCCAACAAAGGACGGTAGGCCGAGCGGGATAGCGATGCTACGCTTTGCTGATCCAGAGCGGGTCGATCGATTCAGGTCGACTTGGTTCGGGGAGCCATGCCGGATATCCCGTGTTTTCAACCACGTTTCGCTACGCCCTGATCAGCTTGATGGAGCTTTCCCGCAGCCAGGGCCTCAGGCAGGCCAGCACGATTGCCAGCCAATTCAACCTGTCCCAGCACTATCTCTCCGTTGTGCTCAGGGAATTGCGCAAACTCGGACTGGTGGAAAGCCAGAAGGGCAAGCACGGCGGTTATCGGCTCAGCTGCGATCTCACCCAGGTGAATCTGCTGATGCTCCATCGATCCCTGGCAGGCTCCAGTCAAGATGGCGAGGCTGAGCAGGAGAGCCGGCTGGGGGCTGGCGAAGCTGAGATCTGGTTGCAGCAGGTGGCGCAGCGCTGGTCCCAGGAGCTGGCCGCCACCACTCTGGCCGATCTTCAGAGTCTTGAATCCAGCCATGAAGCCTGATTCGGCCGCCCTTCTCCGATGCTGATGCTGGCAAGATGCGGCGGCAACTCGGGCTGGAAGCCTGGCAGCCAACCTGAAAAAAGACCCCTCTAACGAGGGGTCGCAAGATGAATCAGCAGGTCACACCTGAATCGAAACCAACACCAACCTGAATAGGCTTCAACCTGAATAGGCTTCAATCTGAAAAGGCTTCAATCTGGACACAGGCCAGGCGAGCATCCTGTTGATACTGGGCAACGGCGAGAGGGTCCTGATGGCGCAGGAGCTCACCATTCCTGAAGACCAGCGTATAGCGCTGTAGCTGGGGCTGAGCAAGGCGCGAACGGACGTACTGGGCGGTCATGGCGGCAACGAAAGAGAACGATGGAGGACAGGGAGCAGGCAACAAGGCCTGGAATCAGCAGAGCAACAGTGCTGCGATGCTTCAGAATCCAGCGACCAGCGGCTCACTCGGAATCAGCAGGTCAGCTTCACTGACTCTTTGCAGCAGACCCAGGGCTTTGTAGCGATTGAGATTTTTGGTCACCGTCACCCGGGTCAGGCCGCAGATATCAGCCAGAGATTTGTGGGTGAGGTTCATGTCCTTGAGCGACAGGCGATAGCCCTTGCTACTCACCTGGCCGAAGCGGCTGCCGATCCAACGCAGCAGCATCAACAGCCGATGCTCAGCGCTGCGAATACGGTTGATCTGAAAAATCTCTTCGGTATTGCGAATCTGATGGCGCAGGAAGTCAACGACCTCCTGCTCGCTGGGGTGGTACTGCTCCACCACAACAGTGGAGAGGCACTGGATTTCGACGGGATGCAACGAGGAATAGGCATTGGTCACCCAGTCGCCGGGGCCCCAGAGGCCGAGGGTGATCGATTCACCTTCTTCGTCCCAGGCGGCCGAGCGGATGTAGCCGTCCTGGATCTTCCAGTTCAGCCCTTCAGGCAGCACATCATTGGGCAGCAGCGTCAGGCGGAGTGTCTGTGGCTGGCGGGAGGTGGTCATGGTGATCAAAGCGGGGCGGGATGTCGTTGGTCATGGAGAGGGAATGAACAGCCAGCGCAGCGCTGGCGGTGGGCATTCGGCGACAGCTCATCGGCTGCAAACGGCTGACCTGGCAACAACAGCCGTTCCACCGAGAACAGCCGGTCCACCCAGAACAGCCGCGGACCGGACGACGATTGGGGCTCGGGCGTGAACCGGGCATGGGAGGCCCCGCGCAAGGTCCCAAGACCGTAGCACGCAAATCCCATCGGCCAAGTGTCCTTAGTCAGTCAGCCGGGGCTGGGTCAGTCGGGGCTGGGGAAGCCGGGCGATCGCTGACGTCGAGGCGGCAGGCCGCTGATCAGGGCGCAGCCAGGCTCCTGAGGATCTGGCAGGACGCTGCAGCGCAAAGCGCTGCCGGCAAGAGCTCCAACCGGTGGCGCCGTTGTTCGGCCCGGCCCAGGGCATGGCCGGCGGCCGGCTTCGGGGGCCGATTCAGACGGCTCCGCCATCACCGCTGACGCTTCAGATGAAGTACATCGCCTGGGCCTGGGCCAGCTGATCCCGCTGCTCGAGCAGATCCTGCAGGCTGGTGCCCGAGAGGATCGCGGCGCGGGCCTGATCCAGGCGCTCCTGCAGGGCCGAAAGCACCTCAAACTCCGGGGTGTCGCGCGAAGCGGCGGCCCTGGCGGCCGCCTCGCCCTCAAGGCAGCCCACCACGTCGGCAATCGTGATGTCGGCCGGCGGCCGGGCCAGCTGATACCCCCCCTTCGGACCGCGGATGCTGCGCAGGATGCGGGCGCGGCGCAGGCTGGTGAGCATCTGTTCCAGATAGCGATCGGGGATGCTCTGGCGATGGGCGATCTCCGCCACCTGCAGCACACCGCCCTGCTCGTAGATGGCCGCCAGCTCAACCAGGGAGACGATCCCGTATTCGGTCTTGGCGCTGAAGGCCACGGAGTTCCCCGGCAGCAATGCGGGGATTGTGGCAGTCACCCCCCCTCGAGCGGAAGAGAAAACCGGATCCCCATCGATGTAGTCGGGAATACAACCGGCGCTCCGGGGCGCTGCATAAGTTTGGCGAGTACCCCAATCGGCTAACCGTGGTTTTCGTTTCTTCTCGGCCTGGCGGGCGCGCAGCAGCTGGCCTGGTCCTGGCAGGCCTCGCCACTGCCCCGGTCGCCTTGTTCAGCGTCCAGGCCCTGGCGCCCCAGCGGGCCGCTGCCCAGGGGGCTCCCCAGTCCATCCTGCTGGTCAGCTACGCCGTCACCAAGGCGGCTTATGACCGCATCATTCCCCAGTTTGAGGCTGACTGGAAGAAAAAGACCGGCCAGAGCGTTGACATCAAAACCAGCTACGGCGGCTCCGGCAGCCAGACCAGGGCCGTGCTGGATGGTCTGGAAGCCGACGTGGTGAGCCTGTCCCTGGGGGCCGACGTTCAGAAGATCGAGGCCAAGGGACTGATCAAGAAGGGCTGGGAAGGCAAATTCCTCTACCGCTCGATCATCACCAACTCGGTGGTGGCGATCTTCACCCGGCCCGGCAATCCCAAGAAGATCAACGGCTGGAATGATCTCGACAACAAGTCCGTCGACGTGATCACCGCCAACCCCAAGACCTCCGGTGGCGCCCGCTGGAACTTCCTCGGCCTCTGGGGCTCGGTGACCCAGAACGGCGGCACGGAAGCCAAGGCCAGGAGCTTCATCACCAACGTCTACCGCAACGTTGACGTGCTGCCCAAGGATGCCCGCGAAGCCACCGACACCTTCGTCAAACGACGCAAGGGAGACGTGCTGCTCAACTACGAGAACGAAGCGATCCTGGCCAAGCGCACCGGCGAATGGACAACTCCCTACAAGGTACCGAGCCCCAACATCCTGATCGAAGGACCGATCGCGGTGGTCGATCAGAACGTCGACAAGCACGGCACCCGCAAGGTGGCCGAGGCCTTTGCCAAGTACCTGTTCAGCCCCACGGCCCAGAAGATCTTCGTCGATGAGGGCTTCCGCCCCGTGACCCCCCAGGGCAAGGCCTACGCGGCCGGCAAGTTCCCCGAGGTCAAGACCTTCAAGGTGGTCGATCTGGGCGGCTGGAAAGCCGTGTCGAAGAAGTTCTTCGACAAGGGCGGCCTCTGGGATCAGATCTTCTCCCAGAGCCGCTGAGCCTGCAGCAGCACCGTTGAAGCCGTGGCGCCTCCGGCTGACGCCACGGCTTCAACGGGCCAGGACTCCGGAGCCGGCTTCAATGCCGGCCCCCAGACACAACCAGCCGGCGCAGCGACGAACGGAGGGGGCCCGCCCGTCACGGGACTAGGATAAACACAAGTTGTCAATCGACTTTGCGTGGTTAAAGCCGTTGTGGTCGTCCCCGGTCGCCTGAGCCCATCCCTGCTGGCTGTTCTGATCTGTGGTGGGTTGCTGGGGGGTTGTGCCCAATCCCCAGGCAGCAGCAGCGGTGGCAAGGCCGGATCCAAGGGAGGCTCCCAGGAGCTGCTGCTGGTCAGCTATGCCGTCACCAGGGCACCGTATGACCGGATCCTGCCCCGGTTCGAGGCGGACTGGAAGGCGAAGACCGGGCAGACGCTGACGGTTCGCGCCAGTTATGGACCCTCCGGCGTGCAGACCCGCGCCATCATCGACGGCATCGAAGCCGATGTGGCCACCCTCGCCCTGGGCGGCGACGTGCAGAAACTGCAGGAGGCCCAGCTGGTGCAGCCCGGTTGGCAGGACGAGCTGCCCCATCACAGCACCATCACCGAGTCGGTGGTGGTCTTCGTGCCCCGCAAGGGCAATCCCAAGGGCGTCAAGACCTGGTCCGATCTGGCCAAGCCCGACCTGGCGATCATCACCGCCAATCCCAAGACCTCCGGCGGCGCCCGCTGGAATTTCCTCGGACTCTGGGGTTCGGTGACCCAGAACGGCGGCAGTGAAGCCCAGGCCAGGGTGTTCGTCAGCAACGTCTACCGCAAGGTCGACAATCTGCCCAAGGATTCCCGCGAGGCCGCCGATCTGTTCCTCAAGCGTGGTCAGGGTGATGTGCTGCTCACCTACGAGAACGAGGCGATCCTGGCCAAGCGCCAGGGCCTGCTCGAAAGTCCGTTCGTGGTGCCGTCACCGAACATCCGCATCGAAGGGCCGGTGGTCGTGATCGATCGCAATGTCGATCGCCGCGGCACGCGCAAGGCCGCCGAGGCGCTGGCCACCTATCTGAGCGGTCCGGAGGCTCAGAAGATCTTCGCCGAGGAGGGCTTCCGCCCCGTCAACCCCAGCGTCTGGGCCCAGGTGAAGGATCGTTTCCCGCCGGTGACCAGCCTGTATGGCGCCGCTGCCTTCGGTGGCTGGGCGAAGATCAATGCCACCTTTTTCAGCAAGGGTGGACTCTGGGATCAACTGTTCGCCTCCACCCGGTAGGAGCCTGGCCCCATGTGTGAACTGCTGGCCCTCTGCGCCAACACCCCCACCGACATGCGCTTCTCCTTCCACGGGCTGACCCGTCGGGGGGGCGCCACCGGCGATCACGCCGATGGCTGGGGCCTGGCCAGCTTTGATCCCGATGGCTGCGGCGTGCGCATCTACCGGGAGGATGGCCCGGCGGCCTTCTCGCCGATTGCGGCGGAAGTGGCGGCCCTCGATCTCAAGGCCCACTGCTCGATCGCCCACATCCGCAAGGCCACCCGCGGCGTGGTGGCCCTGGAGAATTGCCATCCGTTCCACCGGCGCTGGCAGGGGCAGGAATGGATTTTCGCCCACAACGGCGATCTGGAGGGCAGCTTTGATCTGGCAGCTGACTTCCGACCCGAGGGCAGCACCGACAGCGAGGCCGCCTTCTGCTGGCTGCTGCAACAACTGGAAAACGCCCGGACGGCGGGGCGGTTGACGGCCGATGACGACAGGGCCATGTTCGCTGAACTGGTGCAGGCTGGCGACGCCCTGGCCGGCCGCGGCATCTTCAACTGCCTGATCAGCAACGGCCGCTGGCTGTTCGCCTATGCCGGCACCAAGTTGCACCGGCTCACCCGCCGCGCCCCCTTCCGCACCGCCACCCTCGCCGACGACGATCTCAGCGTTGATTTCGCCCAGCTGGCCGGCCCCCAGGACGTGGTTTCGATCATCAGCACCGAACCGCTGACCACCGACGAAACCTGGTTGCGATTGCAGGTGGGGGAGGCCGTGCTGCTGCGGCGCGGCGAGCTGTTGCACCAGCACCTGGCCGAAGCGGTGCCGTCCCCAGCCTGATCGGAGCACGCCATCGAGGATGGGCAACCCTGCGGGCTTCGCCACAAGGCGGAGCCTGTTTTTATTGGCGATCCCGACACAAAGCCGCCCTAACCCACCTTTACCACTGTTTGTCGCCCGAAATACCGTGGATCAACGGCTGGCGGCGCACGATGGAGTTCTTCGGGTTCGCTGCCATGGCCCAGTCTGCTTCTTCCGGTTCAGTGTCTTCAGGCGCAGGATCTTCCAGCTCCGTCAGGATCTCAATCCCCGAGGGGACAGCCATTCAGGTTGGGGTGATGCCCTGCCACCAGACCCGGCGCCCTGGCCTCGGCGGCATTGATGGCACGGCGCTGATCATCGATGTGCGCTCGGCACGGCAGTTCCGTCAAGGTCATCGACCTGGCAGCCATTCGATTCCCGCCGCCAGGCTGATCAGCAGCGAGCTCCCCGATGGCGACCTGATCCTGATCAGCGAGCGGCCACAACAGGCCCTCGAATTGATCGAACAATTGCACCGCAATGGCTATGCGCGGCGGATTCAATATCTTGATGGCGGCGTCGCCAGCTGGACGCGACAGGGGCTGCCGCTGGAGGCCGATGAGACGGTAGGCCGCAGCCTTCGCCGCACGGAACTGCGCCCCCTGAGCGGTGCCCCGCTGCTGATCGCCGCTGTCAGTCGTCTGCTGGCCCCCCTGGTGCTGGCGCTGCGGCAGTTGCTGCGGCCCTGGGGCCAGAGCAGGGCCAAGGCGTGATCGGCGCAGACAAGCCCATGACAGCCCGTTGCCCAGCCCGATCCTCGCGGATCCCGCTCAGCCAGGCTGACGCCACTGCTGAGCGGGCGGGACAATGATCGCCGTCGTGCGCGCTTCGATGGTTCCCGCCGCAGCGAGCAGCCGCCACGGCGGCTGGCGACAGGGGGATCCTGCCGGCCAGCGTCTGTTCAGCCGTCCCTTCGGCGACCAGCCCCTGATCCTGGAATCGGGCCAGAGCCTCGGCCCGATCACCCTGGCCTGGGAGCGCTGGGGCGAGCTCAACGCCGAGCGCAGCAACGCCATCCTGCTGCTGCATGGCTTCAGTGGCGACAGCCACGCGGCCGGCCCCGCCGGTGTCGGTCATGCCAGCGCCGGCTGGTGGGATCGGCTGATCGGCCCCGGCCAGGCGCTGGACAGCGAGCGCTTCTGCCTGATCTGCCCCAACGTGCTGGGCGGCTGCCAGGGCAGCACCGGCCCCGCCAGTCCGGCGGCTGATGGCCGGCCCTACGGCAGCCGCTTCCCGCTGCTCTCGATCCGCGACATGGTGGCGGCCGAACGGGGTCTGGCCGACCTGCTGGGCATCGAGCGCTGGCACGCCGTCATCGGTGGCTCAATGGGGGGCATGCGGGCCCTGGAGTGGGCGATCGGCTCACCGCAGCGGCTGGAGCGCCTGCTGCTGATCGCCACCGCCGCCAGCTGCAGCGCCGACAACATCGCCGTTCACGCCTGTCAGATCCAGGCGATCCGCCAGGATCCCCACTTCTGCGGCGGCGACTACTACGACCAGCCCGGCGGCGGTCCCCAAGCGGGGCTGGCCCTGGCCCGCGCCCTCGCCCAGCAGACCTATGTCAGCGCCACGGAAATGGAGCGGCAGCTCGGTGCTGCAGGGGAGGAGCTTGAGCACGGCGACAAGCCGAAGCCTGCGGATCCCGAAGCGGCGATCACCGCCCTGTTGGAGCGCCAGGGCCAGGAGCTGGTGCAACGCTTCGACGCCAACAGCTACATCGGCCTCGCCCGGGCCATGAACCGCCACGACATCGGCCGGGGTCGTGGCGGGCTGGCGGCGGCCCTGGCGCACATCAGCGCCCAGGTCAGCGTGGTTTCGGTGAGCTCCGATCGCCTGTTCCCCCCCGGCCGCCAGCAGGAGCTGGCCGCCGCCATCCCGGGCGGTGCCAGCTACACCAGCCTCAACAGCGACCTGGGCCATGACGGCTTCCTGGAGGAACTGGAGCAGTTGCGACCGATCCTGGGCCGGGTTCTGGGCTGACGGGCACCGCCAGCAAGGTGATGCACGTGAGCAAGGGAGCAGCCTGTTCCAGGTGCACCGACTGACGAACCAAGGTCCGAACCTGCTCCAGAGCGTTGACTACCGCTTCGCCTGGCTGGATGCGGCTGTTTGCAACCAGCGATGCACGGTGCTTTTCGAGATCCCGGTCGCTGCCGCCAAAGACCGTGCCGTCCATTGAGCAGGTCCATCGGCGGGTGGTGTCTGCAGAGCCTGGTGGATCACCTCAGCCACCTGGTCATCCTGGTAGGTGCGGGGCCGACCGGGGCGCAGTTCATCATCAAGCCCATCGATTCCATGCTCCAGATAACGCTTCCGCCACTTCCCGACCGTCATGCCGGTGAGGCCCATCCGCCTGGCAATGGCCGTGTTCGTTTCACCAGCAGCACAGGCCAGGATGATCTGGCAGCGTTGCACAATTGCATGGGACCTGGATCGGGATTGAGCGATGCTCTGCAGCTGCTGAAGCTGGTCTTCACTGAGTGCCAGAGGCGGCAGCGGACGCCCGACAACCATGACTCCATACCATTGCGGCGCTGATTCTACTGATTCACTTCCAGGCGCCCCAGCGGTGAGGCATCGCGGCCGGCAGCCTCAATTGCGGCCAGCAGCTTCAATCCTGGCCACAGGGTAGTGCTCATCGACGGGGAGTCGACAAGCCGTGGCACTTGCGGCTTCGACCACAACCACGGGAAGGCGAATCGCCTCTGATCCGCGCCCGGCGCTGCAGCCAGCGCGTCAGCTGCGGCAGGGCCGGCTCACCGGCGGCCGTGCGCACAGCGGCCAGGGCGACGATCACCAGGGGTACGCCGACCACCAGGGGAGACGACAGCAGGCCGACGGCGAGCAGCAGGGTCGGCCCCAGGTTGTTCGGCGGCGGCGATGGGTTCATGGGCCCTGGGCAGCCGAAGGGATGCCCCTGTCCTACCGAGCCCAGACCCGTGCCCATGTGGTTGGAACCACCAGGAGGTGTGAAGGGGAGGCCGATGATGCAGCCGATCTCCCAGGCCCTGACGCCAGCACACTCCCCCCTGCCCGCTGCCGCTGTGCCCAGTGCCGCCGTGACCACTGCCTCCCCTTCCCTGGCCCACGCCGCCCGCTTCTGGCTGCAGCTGGGACTGGTGAGCTTCGGCGGACCGGCGGGGCAGATCGCCTTGCTGCACAGCGAGTTGGTGGAGCGGCGCCAATGGCTCTCCGAGCGGCGCTTTCTGCATGCCCTCAACTACTGCATGCTGCTGCCGGGGCCGGAGGCCACCCAGCTGGCCACCTATCTGGGCTGGCTGATGCACGGCATCCCCGGTGGCCTGATCGCCGGTGGCCTCTTTCTGTTGCCCTCCGTCGTGGTGTTGCTGGGGCTGTCCTGCCTTTATGCCCTCTGGGGTCAGCTACCGCTACTGGTGGCCTTGTTCTGGGCGCTGAAACCGGCAGTGCTGGCGATCGTGTTGCAGGCGGCCTGGCGGCTGGGGCGGCGCACCCTGCACCAGCCGCTGCTGCTGGCGATCGCCGTCGCCGCCTTCCTCGGGCTGGTCTGGCTGCGGCTGCCCTATCCGCTGCTGGTGGGGGCGGCGGCCCTGACGGGCTGGATCGGCGGGCGGTTGCGGCCGGCCTGGTTCCAGCTCGCCAGCCGGGGTCCGAGCAGCCCTGGTCCTGCCGCTGGAGCCGCTGGGGACGGCAGCGACCGAGCACGGATCCTCCATGACGACGACACACCGACGCCCAGCCATGCGCTGGTCCAGGGACGGCAACTGGCCGTCACCCTGCTGATCAGTGGTCTGGCTCTGGCCGTGCCCCTGGCCGCGTTGAGCTGGCAAGGGGGCGTGGCTGGCCCCCTGGCGACGATGGCGCGCTTCTTCAGCCGGGTGGCGCTGATGAGCTTCGGCGGCGCCTACGCGGTGCTGCCCTATGTGGCCCAGGGGGCGGTGGAGACCCACGGCTGGCTCACGGCTCACCAGATGCTCGATGGCCTGGCCCTCGGCGAGACCACCCCGGGCCCCTTGATCATGGTGGTGGCGTTTGTGGGCTTCATGGGCGGCTGGCACGGCAGTGGCTCCCTGGCCCAGGCCCTGCTGGCAGGCCTGGTGGTGGTGTGGTTCACCTTCCTGCCGTCCTTTGTGTTCATCCTGGCCGGGGGACCCTTCGTGGAGGCCAGCCGCGAGGATCTGCGGCTGGGACCGCCGCTGACGGCGATCACCGCCGCCGTGGTGGGGGTGATCGCCAGCCTGGCGATGCTGTTCGCCGGGCCGGCGCTGTGGCCCGGTGGTGTTGCCGATCCGGCCGCCCTGGTGATCCTGGGGGTCAGCCTGCTGCTGCTGCTGCGCTGGCAGTGGGGGGTGCTGCGCTTGATCGGTGTGGCTGCCCTGGTCGGGGTGGCAAAGGTGCTGGTGGGCTGAAGGGAGGGGGGCCGCTCACCTGGTCTGGTCTGGTCTAGCTTGAATTGGTTCCTGCGTTTTGCGCGAGATGGCAGCTGCAGCGGCCGCGGGCGGCGGTGAACGTCGCACGGTCAACATGCTCGAGGCCAAGACCCACCTCTCGCGCCTGGTGGAGGCCATCGAAAGCGGTGAGGCAACCGAGGTGGTGATCGCCCGCAACGGCAGGCCGGTGGCGCGGCTCACCGCCCTGCAGGGGCCTGCGCAGCCGCGGCGGCTGGGGGTGGCCCGCGGCCAGTTCACGGTTCCGGAATCGATCGATGCCGCCAATCCGCTGATCGCCGAGCTGTTTGAGCAGTCCTGATGCGCCTCCTGCTCGACACCCACACCTTTCTCTGGGCGATCAGCGATGAACCCAGGCTTGGCCCCCGCAGCCGCGATCTGATCACCAACGAGGCCAGCAGCGTGCTGATCAGCCATGTGTCGCTCTGGGAGATCACCATCAAGCACGCCCTGGCCCGCAACGACATGCCGCTCTCGGCCGCCCAGGCGATCCCGTGGGCTGAGGAATGTGGCTTCGAGCTCCTCCCCCTCGATCTCCCCCATCTGCTGACGCTCGAGCAGCTCCCCCTCCATCACCGCGATCCGTTTGACCGCCTGCTCGTGGCCCAGTCGATCAGTGAATCGCTGCTGCTGGTCAGCGCCGATGCGGCGTTTCATGCCTATGGCTGCCCCCTGCAGGATGCGCGCCGCTGAGGGCGTCACCGCCAAGAAGCCCAGGCGGCAGTGCTGGGCCAAGGCGGCGGAATCCACCTTGGGGCTCACCACCAGCCGGGTACCAGTTGCCAGCCGTGGATGACGGTGGCGCCCTGAGCCCAGGGAGCATCCGATCTGTGAGACAAGAAAGGCCCCTTGCGGGGCCTGAAGCGAGCCAGAATTCAGGCGAATGTGATCAGATCAGCGCGTTGATGGCGTAATCGATGTAGTTGTTGGCGATGACACCGGGGTCGCCGGCGATGCCGTGATTGGCCTTGATGTAGTTCAGAGCTTCCACATACCAGGAGGGCGAGAGCTCGAAGGCACGGTTGATTTCATCGAGACCGGCAATCAGATAGTCATCGAGGGGGCCGGTGCCACCAGCCACCAGGGAATAAGTGATGTGGCGCAGGTAGTAGCCGATGTCACGGCTGCACTTGGCCTTGCCACGCTCATCAGAAGCGTAGTTGAAGCCCTGCAGCTGGGTGGTGTAGGGGAACTTGTTGTACACGGCCTGGGCGGCACCGTTGACCAGCTGGTCGGCCTTGGCGGTGAGGGCCTTGGCGGCCTCGAGCGCATTGCCGGCGCGCTCAAAGCGGCCGAAGGCGGCGTTCAGCTCGGTGTTGCTGAGGTAGCGGCCCTGGGAATCGGCGGCGGCGACGGCCTCGGCGAGGGGAGTCTTGGACATGGGAGGAAAGAAAGAAGGTGGAAACAAGGGTCAGCTGAAACCTGAATGCGGCCTCAGGGCGGCATTCGATCAACGCCAGAATCGAACCGAAAGTCAGATTCAAGCAACAGCTGGATTCAACCAAGAGAAGGATTCAAGCAACTACTGGATTCAACCAACTGCTTTTTTCAAGCAACGCCTGAAATCAAGCAACAGCCGCTGCGGCCCGATCGAAGTAGGTGCCGATCTCAGAAACGAGGGCGGAGCAATCGCCAGGGGTGATGCCGTTCTTGTCGTTGACCAGAGCGATGGCGGCGTCCTTGATCTTGCGCACACCTTCGGCAACCGATGCACCGGGCACACCCAGGGCCAGATAGGTTTCACGCAGCCCATTCAGGCAGCGATCTTCCAGCACGGAGGCATCACCGAGATAGATGGCATAGGTGACATAGCGCAGGATGATGTCCAGATCGCGCAGGCAGGCGGCCACGCGGCGATGGGTGTAAGCGTTGCCGCCAGGAGCGATCAAGGCGGGCTGCTGGGCAAACAAAGCCCGGGCTCCGTTGGTCACAAGAGTGGAGGCATTGGAGGTGATGCGATTGACCGCATCAAGGCGCTTGAAGCTGCCGGCCACAATGCCGGACAGGGCATCGATCTGACCGGCGTTGAGAAACTCGCCGCGGGTATCAGCCTGGGCAACAACCTTGGTGAAGGCGTCGTAGGTCATGGGAAATCGTCTCCGGTTCTCGACAGATAATGTCGTGGATTTGATGTGAAGGAATCAGGGCCTGGGGCAGCCCACGTGCATGAGCACCCACCAATCCTGTCCAGTTCAGTCACACGAACCTTCGCGCACTTAACAAAGAGTCACCCCAATGACAGCCAATGTAATCTCAGTAACTCATTAACAGATAAACCTGTCGCATTATGACTGCTCATCAAGTCTTTTCCGGTGATTGCTCGTCGTCGCTCGGAGTATTTCTGGTTACATCGACTGCCTTGTTCCCGTATTGGTCGCCACCTCCCCCTGTCCCCTGCGCCTCTCTCTGATGGCAACCGTCCACGGGCCGGACAACGCTGAGATCCATGCTCAGGCGACGGGTTCACGCCAAGGATTCAAGCCGCTGGCTTCAGCGGCTTGCTTCAGCGCCGGAAATACAGCAGTGCCACCACCAGCCCCACGCTCACCACCACGACGCGCAGGACGTCGGGATCGATGCGTCCGGCCAGGCGCCCCCCCAGGGCACCTCCGGTCAGGGAACCGCTGGCCATCACCAGCAGCGCCGGCCAGGACAGCTGGCCGAAGCACAGAAACAGGGCGGCGGCCGCCAGGTTGGTGACGAAGGCGATGGCCTGCTTGAGGCCGTTCAGCCGGGTCAGATCGTCATTGAGGGTCATGGCCAGCACCGCCAGCACGATCACACTCAGGCCGGCGCCGAAATAGCCGCCGTACACCGCCGCCACCAACACCGGCAAGCTGGCCCAGCGCTCCGAGGGGCTGCCGCCATGGCGCTCGGAACGTGCCACCACCCAGGCGCGCACCCGCCCCTGGATCGCCAGCAGCAGCGAGCCGCTGAGGATCAACCAGGGCACCAGCTGGTCAAACAGGCGACTGCCGGTGTTGAGCAGCAACAGGCCGCCCACCAGGCCCCCGAGGGCGGCCATCGGCAACAACTGGCGCAGGCGCGGGCCCTGGCCAGCCAGCTGGCGCCGCTGGGCCAGGGTGGCGCCCAGGTAGCCGGGGAACAGGGCCACCGTGTTGGTCACATTGGCCAGCAGCGGCGCCAGCCCCACGGCGGTGAGCGCAGGGAAGCTGATCAGGGAGCCGCCGCCGGCCAGGGCATTGACCAGGCCCGCAGCCACGGCGGCCAGGGCCAGCCAGACCAGATCGAGTCCGCTGAGCACCGTCATGGCCCGATCGCGGCACGGCCAGGTGCCCGGCTCCTAAAACACCTCAAGGGCTTGGCCACCAGGGATCCCATCGCGCCGCCGCAGCGACTCGGCGCAGCCTGCTGGGGTGGGGAACAGCTTGCCGGGATTGGCGAGGCCATCGGGATCGAACGCCTCGCGCACCAGCGTCATCGTGGCGAGATCGTCCGGGCTGTACATCCAGTCCATGTAGCAGCGCTTGTCGATACCGACGCCGTGCTCTCCGGTGATGCTGCCGCCGGCGTCGATGCAGAGCCGCAGGATCTCGGCACCGAGGGCCTCGACCCGCTCCGCCACCCCCGGCTCGCCGGCCCGGTAGAGGATCAAGGGATGGAGATTGCCGTCGCCGGCATGGAAGACATTGGCCACCGGCAGACCATGGCTGGCGCTGAGCCGCTCGATCGCCGCCAGCACCCGCGGCAGGCAGCCCCGTGGCACGACTCCGTCCTGGAGGTAATAGTTGGGGAAACGGCGACCCAGGGCGGAGATCGCCGATTTGCGTCCCTTCCAGAGCAGGGCCCGCTGTTCGGGGTCGCGGGCCTCGCGGATCGTGCGGGCGCCGGCCTGGCGGCACAACTCGGAGGCCAGGGCCACCGCTGCCGCCACCTCCTGCTCCTGACCATCGAGCTCGATCAACAGCACGGCCGCCGCATCGGGCGGATATTCATCGGTACCGAAGTAGGCGTTGAGCGCCTCGATGCAGAGCCGATCCATCATCTCCATGCCGGCCGGCAGCACCCCCGCCGCCGTCACGGCGGTGACCGCTTCACCAGCGGCCTCCATCGAAGTGAAATCGGCCAGCAGCACCGCCACGCTCTCGGGGTTGCGCAACAGCCGCAGGGTGACGGCGGTGGTGATGCCGAGGGTGCCCTCACTGCCGATGAACACACCGCGCAGGTCGAGGCCGGGCATCTCCGCCAGCTCGCCCCCCAGGGTGGTGATCGTGCCATCGGGCAACACCACCTCCAGCCCCAGCACGTGGTTGCTGGTGACGCCGTATTTGAGACAGTGCACGCCGCCGGAGTTTTCGGCCACGTTGCCGCCGATGCTGCAGGCCACCTGGCTGGAGGGATCGGGAGCGTAATAAAAGCCCTGAGCAGCCACGGCCCGGGTCACCCAGCTGTTGATGATCCCCGGCTGCACGGTCACCCGCCGGTTGGCCAGATCGAGCGACAGAATCGAGCGCATACGGCTGGTGCCGATCACCAGGGCCGGGTTCTCGGCCAGGGCGCCACCGGAGAGGCCGGTGCCGTTGCCGCGGGCCACAAAAGGAATGCCCTGGTCATGGCAGAGCCGCACCACGGCAGCCACCTGCTCGGTGGTTTCCGGCAGCACCACCAGCGGCGGCTGGTAGCGATGCAGGGTGAGGCCATCGCAGTCGTAGGCCAGCAGTTCCTGGCGGGCCGCGATCACGGCCCGCTTGGGCAGGAGCCGCCGGCATTGCCTGGCCAGCTGCTGCCAGTCAATCGTTGCGCCTTGAGCAGCGACTCCGGAATCGGCCAGGCTGGAGGCCATCAAGCCACGCCATTGCCACACGAACTTACAGAGGTGGCAAAGCCGATGGGGCGCTGCCGGTGTGGCCCCGGCGGCCGGACGTTCCTAGCTTGAGACCAACTGCCGCAGCTTGCGATGTTGCCCGACCCTGTCAGCGCTGGGGAGTCTGATGAGAGCTGCGCCCTGATGCCGCTGCAGAAGGCCCCCAGCGGCATCCAGGGCTTCGATGACATCAGCGAAGGCGGCCTGCCCAGGGGCCGCTCCACCTTGGTCACCGGTTCTGCGGGGGCGGGCAAGAGCATCTTCGGGCTCCAGTTCCTGATCAATGGCGCCCAAAGGTTCCAGGAAGCCGGAGTGTTGCTGAGTTTCGAGGAATCGAGGCAGTCGATTGTTCAGAACGCCGCCTCTCTGGGGTTCAACATTGAGGAACTGGTGCGGAGCAAGCAGCTGGCGGTGGAGTATCTCCAGACCTTCCCGAATGATGCGGAGACCATCGGCAGCTTCAATCTGGATGGCCTGTTCCTGCGCCTGGAGCTGGCGATCGATGCGGTGGCCGCCCGGCGGGTGGTGATTGACCCGATCGAGACGCTGCTGACGCGCTTCGGCAACTCGGACATCGTGCGGGGAGAACTGCTGCGACTGCTCGAATGGCTGCATGGGCGCGGCCTGAGCTCGGTGATCATCGGCGAAACGGGCCAGCAAGGGGAACTCACCCGCTTCGGCATCGAGGAATACGTCTCGGATTGCGTGATCAAGCTGGATCATCGGGTGGAGGATCAGATCAGCACCCGCTACATACGGCTGTTGAAGTATCGCGGCTCCCAGCATCAAACCAACGAATTTCCCTACATTATATCCAGTCGTGGTATCGAGATAACGCCGATCACATCGGTCAGGCTCGATTATATTGCCAGCAGCGAGCGCATCGGCACGGGTATCGAGCAGCTCGATCAGATGCTGGGCGGTGGCCTCTACAAAGGCTCTTGCACCTTGATCTCCGGCAATACGGGCAACGGTAAGACCACCCTGATGGCCAGCATCGTGAGTGCGGCGGCACTGCGCGGCGAACGGTCCCTGTTGGTCTCTTCGGAGGAATCCCCCTCCCAGCTGATCCGCGACATGACCTCGGTGGGCCTCGATCTCCAGCATTGGATTGATGCGGGGCTGCTCCACATCTGGGCCGAACGGACAACCAGCCAGGGGCTCGAAGAGCGCCTCAAACAACTGGAGCTGGTACTCGAGGAGTTCCAGCCCCAGTTGGTGGCCCTCGATGCCATCGGTTCTTTGATCCATGCTGGAAATCAAAAAGCAACCAACACCATCTTGATCCGCGAGATCGATCTGGTCAGAAATCGGGGGATCACCATGTTGATGAGTGTCCTCACCGAAGCCGACCACGAGCATTCCACTGTGGTCGGGATCTCCTCGATCCTCGACACCTGGCTGTTGCTGAAGAACGTCGAAGCCGACGGCGAACGCACCCGCCTGCTGGTGGTGGTCAAGAGCCGGGGCACCAGCCATTCGAACCAGATGCGTGAATTCCGCCTCACCGACCATGGGCCCGTCCTGGAGGACGTGGTGATCGGTCCTGCCGGAATTCTCACCGGCTCGGCCCGCACGGTCTACCAGCAAAAGATGCTCGAGCGAACTGCCCGGCAGCTGGCCGTGATCCAGCAAAAACGCCAGGATCTGGACCAACATGTGGCGGAAGTCGAGGCCGAGATGGCCTCGATGCAGAAGCAGATCAACCGGGAATCCAGCCAACGGGAAGCGGCGATCGCCTTGGAGCAGGAGCTTCTGGCTAAGCAAGCCAGCGATCTTCTGTGGATGGAACAGCACCGCGGGGAAGGTGCGTGAGCGAGGAACAGGCCCAGCAGAAGACCTATCTTCTGACCCTTTACATCAGTGGCATGTGCCCCCATTCCAGCGCCGCCCTCGACAACATTCAGTGTCTCTGTGCCGGCGAACTGAAGGGACAGGTGGAACTCGAGGTGGTGGACATTCGCAGCAATCCCGAGGCTCTGATCCGGGAGCGGATCCTGGCCATCCCCACCCTGATCAAACGGCTGCCGCTGCCCGTGCGGCGCCTCATCGGCGACCTGGGCGACAAGGAGCGGCTCCTGAAGGCCCTGGGCGTGAAGATTGACCCCGCCGGGGGGGGGGGGGGCACGCCCCCAGCCCATGGCCAGGACGGGGCCCCTCACGAGCCCAGGGGGGTTGGGGAACTTCAGTAGTCAGACCCATCGCCCGGCAGCCGCTGGGGCAGAAGCAGGGATTGCTGCCGCTGGGGCGCCAGGTGCGGACTGGGGAGACCGCGCCCAGGCACCAGGAGCGCCCGGATGGGCAGGCTGGCCCTGAGGCTTTGAGGCGGCGGCGGCGGAACCGCTGGGACCAGCCCGGCGTGGGCCCGCGGCTCAGGCACGAAATCTGACCCGGCGGCCCCAGCTGTCCGTCGCTGGGTCAAGATGATCCAGGCTTGCCCGCCCATCGTCCGCGGATCCCGTCTTGTCGGCTTCTCCCACAGCGCCCGTATCGACTCCTGTGCTCAACACCACCCGCTCCCAGGAGATCTTCACCGCCGCCCAGAAGCTCATGCCCGGCGGCGTGAGTTCCCCGGTGCGGGCGTTCAAATCCGTCGGTGGCCAGCCGATCGTCTTTGACCACGTCCAAGGGGCCTACGCCTGGGACGTGGATGGCAATCGCTACATCGATTACATCGGCAGCTGGGGGCCGGCGATCTGCGGCCACGCCCATCCCGACGTGATCGCCGCCCTGCATGCGGCCCTCGACAAGGGCACCAGCTTCGGCGCGCCCTGCGAGCTGGAGAACCAGCTGGCCGAACTGGTGATCGAAGCCGTGCCCTCAGTGGAGATGGTGCGCTTCGTCAACAGCGGCACCGAGGCCTGCATGTCGGTGCTGCGCCTGATGCGCGCCTTCACCGGCCGCGAAAAGCTGATCAAGTTCGAGGGCTGCTACCACGGCCACGCCGACATGTTCCTGGTCAAGGCCGGCTCCGGCGTGGCCACCCTCGGCCTGCCCGATTCCCCTGGCGTGCCCCGCTCCACCGCCGCCAGCACCCTCACCGCCCCCTACAACGACCTCGAGGCCGTCAAGCAGCTGTTCGCTGAAAACCCGGGCGAGATCGCCGGCGTGATCCTTGAGCCGGTGGTGGGCAATGCCGGCTTCATCACCCCGGAGCCCGGCTTCCTCGAAGGCATCCGCGAGATCACCAAGGAGAACGGCGCCCTGCTGGTCTTCGACGAGGTGATGACCGGCTTCCGCATCAGCTACGGCGGCGCCCAGGCCAAGTTCGGTATCACCCCCGACCTCACCACTCTCGGCAAGGTGATCGGTGGCGGGTTGCCCGTGGGGGCCTATGGCGGCCGGGCCGACATCATGGCGATGGTGGCCCCCGCCGGGCCGATGTATCAGGCCGGCACCCTCAGCGGCAATCCCCTGGCCATGACCGCCGGCATCAAGACCCTGGAGCTGCTCAAGCAGCCGGGCAGCTACGAGCGGCTGGAGACGATCACCAAGCGACTCAGCGATGGCATCGGCGAGGCGGCCCGCGCCGCCGGCCTGCCCTACAGCGGCGGCAGCATCAGCGCCATGTTCGGCTTCTTCCTCTGTGAGGGGCCGGTGCGCAACTTCGAGGAGGCCAAGGCCACCGACAGCGCCCGCTTCGGCAAGCTGCACCGGGCCATGCTCGAGCGGGGTGTCTACCTGGCCCCCAGCTCCTTCGAGGCCGGCTTCACCTCCCTGGCCCACAGCGACGCCGACATCGACGCCACGCTCGCGGCCTTCCGCGGCGCCTTCGCCCAGATCGCCTGATGGGGTCTGGTTCTCAGCTTCGCCACAGCGCCAACGCCAGCTCCCCAGCCAACCTGGGGCCTGAGGCCCGCCTTACTGAGGCCCGCCTTTCTGAGGTTCTCCGTTTTGGGGTGAGCCGTGCCGCGGCCTGGGGCCTCGGCCTGGGAGTGCTGGGCTCGGCCCTGGCCCTGGGCGGCTGCGGCGGCCCCGACCCGGCCCGCAAACCGGTCGATCTCAGCCAGGGGGTGCCCCTGGGGGCGGTGCTGGCGATGAGCGGCAACGCCAACGTCTATGGCCAGGACCAGAACACGGGGCTGAGGCTGGCCCTGGCGGAGCTGAATGGCAAGGGCGGCATCAACGGCAAACCCCTGGCCCTGAAGATCGAGGACAGCGGCAGCGATGAACCCGGCGCCAACGCCGCCTTCACCCTGCAGATCAACCGGGGCGTGCTGGCCCTGATCGGCCCCACCCTGTCCCAGCAAGCCTTCTCCGCCGATCCGATCGCCCAGCGCCGCGGCGTCCCCGTGGTGGCCCCCTCCAACACCGCCACCGGCATTCCCGAGATCGGCCCCTTCATCAGCCGCGTCTCAGCCCAGAGCTCGGTGATCGCGCCGCTCTCGATCGCCAAGGCCCTGGAGCTCCATCCCCGGATCCGGCGGGCGGCCGTGTTCTACGCCCAGGACGACGCCTACAGCAGCGCCGAGACGACGATCTTCCAGAAGGCCCTCACCGCCAGGGGGCTCAAGCCGGTCACGGTGCAGCGCACCCAGCTCAACGACCAGGACTTCCAGAGTCAGATCAGCGCCGCCCTGCAGCAGAAACCGGATCTGGTGGTGCTGTCCCTGCAGGCCGTCGATGGCGGCAACATGATTCGCCAGTTGCGCGAGCTGGGCTACAAGGGCGTGATCGTGGTGGGCAACGGCATGAACACGCCCAACATCTATCCGATCTGCCAGAAGTACTGCGACGGCATCCTGATCGCCCAGGCCTACAGCCCCGAACTGCGTTCAGCCGCCAACACCACCTTCCTGCGGCGCTTCCAGGCCAGCCAGGGGGGCGCCATTCCGCCCCAGCTCACGGCCCAGGCCTGGACGGCCCTGCAGGTGCTGGCCGAGGCCCTGCAACGGCTGGATCGGCGCCAACCGCTGCAGCAGACCAACCTCGCCGAAGCCCGCAAGGCCCTGATGGCGGAACTCCTCTCCGGCACCTATCAGACGCCCCTGGGGGAGATCCGCTTCACTCCTGAGGGGGAAGTGATCCAGAAGGACTTCTTCGTCGCCCAGGTGCGCATGGATGCCAGCGGCAAGAGCGGGCGCTTCGCGCTCCTCCCCTGATGCCTTGCCCCTGACGCCATGGTCCCTGACGCTGACGTGATGGCCCCAGGGAGCTGGCGATGGAGCTGATCCAGCTGCTGCTCAACGGTCTGTCGCTGGGGGCGGTGTATGCCCTGTTCGCGCTGGGCTACACGCTGGTGTTTTCGGTGCTCGGGGTGATCAACTTCTCCCACGGCGCTGTCTTCACCCTTGGGGCCTACTTCACCTATCTGCTGATCGGCGGCCAGGCCGGTGCCAATGGCCTGCTCTCCGGGCTGCAGCTGCCCTTCGCTCTCCCCTTCGCCCTGGCCCTGCCGCTGGCCGGGCTGGCTTCGGCCCTGGTGGCCCTGCTGATCGAGCGGCTGGCCTTCCGTCCCCTGCGCCAGCGCGGCGCCGATTCCCTGCTGGCCCTGATCTCCAGCCTCGGGGCCGGGGTGATCCTGGTCAATCTGATCCAGTTGCTGATGGGGGCGGAAAGCTATGCCATCCCGATCGGCACTCTCGGATCCCTGCCCGCCGCCCTCAGCATCGCCGGCGCCCGCGTGCGCACCGTGCAGGTGCTGTTGCTGGCGATCTCGCTGCTGCTGCTCGTGCTGCTGAGCCTCTGGCTGGAGGGCAGCCGCAGCGGCAAGGCCCTGCAGGCCGTCTCCGAGGATCCGCTCACCGCCCAGCTGCTCGGCATCGACAGCGACGGCATGATCCGCCTGGCCTTCGGCATCAGCGGCTTCCTGGCCGGGGTTTCCGGCGGCCTGGTGGGCCTGAGTGTCAGCATCGCCGGGCCCTACTTCGGCATCAGCTACGGCCTCAAGGCCCTGGGGGTGCTGGTGCTGGGCGGCCTTGGCAGCGTGCCGGGGGCCATGCTCGGCGGGTTGATCATCGGCCTGGCCGAAGCGTTCGTGCCGGCGGAATGGTCCGGCTGGAAGGACGCCGTGGCCTACGGCTTCCTGTTCCTGATCCTGGTGATCCGGCCCCAGGGACTGCTGGGCAAGCCCCAGGTCACCAAGGTCTGAGCCATGGATGCGGCCCTGCTGGAACAGATGCTGATCAGCGCCCTGCTGGCCCTGTCGGTGTACCTGCCCCTGCGCTGCGGCCAGCTGTCGCTCGCCACCCCGGGCTTCTTCGCCATCGGCGGCACCGTGGCGGCCCTGCTCTCCACCCGGGTGCCGATCTTCGCGGGCACGGGAGCCACCTCGCCCCTGCCGGCGCTGCTGCTGGAGATGGCTCTGGCCGGCCTGCTGGCGGGCCTGCTGGCGCTGGCGATCGGCGACACGGTGCTGCGGCTGCGGGGCATCTATCTGGCGATCGCCACGATCGCCCTGGTCGAAATCCTGCGGGTGATCACGCTCAACCTGCCCTTCACCGGTGGCGCCCTGGGCATCTTCGGCATCCCCCAGCCCTTCGCCACGGCCAGCGGCTATGCCGGCTTCACCCTGGTGCTGCTGGCCCTGGCCTGCTGGCTCTGCGCCCGGCTGGAGCAGCTGCGCCTAGGCCGGGCCATGGCCGCCATCCGCGACGACGAGCTGGCCGCCAGCTGCGTCGGCATCGACACCGCCGCGGTGAAGCTCAACGCCTTCGTGCTCAGTGCGCTGCTGGCGGGGCTCACCGGGGCCCTGGCCGCCCATTTCCTCAACTCCTGGAACGCCAAACTCGGCAGCTTTGACGCCAGCATCACCACCCTCGCCTTCGTCGTCTTCGGCGGTTCGCGCACCTGGCTGGGGCCGGTGCTCGGCGGCCTGGTGCTCACGGCCCTGCCGGAGCTGCTGCGACCGGTGGG
>CAIJRN010000046.1 GCA_903823115.1 uncultured cyanobacterium | reverse complement strand
GGGGCTGCCTGGGACAGATACCAGTGGCGCCCGCTGCCCGCGCAGCTGTCATGGGCGTTGCATCTCTCGGCCAATAGCGCGTGTCGCGGCCCCGCCGAGCTGGGCTATGGATGGCTCTCCAGTTGTGCCGAAATTGTGCTGGAGGCCTGTTTCCGGTTTGGTTATCTGACAGTGACGGAATTGTTGATGATCTTCAATGGCCTTGAAATTGACCTCCCGGGCTTAATGGCCTCCCGGGCTTGTGGCGAATTGCTTGCTTTAGTGCGCTTCGTGCGGGGGTTGTCTTCTGGTTATCATGACGCAGGGATTTCAGGCACTCCCTGGTTTTAATTGCGTCAGGTTGTTGATTTGCTGGACTCCCTCGATATCCATGGTGTGTTCGTGGATGGGTTCCTGTCCTTGGACTGGGTGATCTTCACGATTGCTGTAGGCAAGCTGGAGTTTGGCTGCTGAAGCTGCTTGCAACTCCTCCTCGGAATCACTGACGAATAACACCTGTTGGGGCTTTGTGCCCATGGCTTCGCAGATCCGTTTGTAGCTCTTGAAGTCGTGCTTGCTGCCGATATGGGTGTCGAACCAGTGGCTGAACAACGGGCGCAGGTCTCCAGCTTGGCTATGTCCATACAGCAGCTTTTGGGCTGCTACGGAGCCTGAGGAGTAGACCCCGAGTACCAACCCTTGCCGATGCCATTGCCGCAGTGCGTCGGGCACTTCATCAAACAAAGTGCCTATCAGCTCTCCCCGTGCATAGCCTTCCTGCCACACCATTCCCTGCAGTTCCTTCAGCGGTGTGAACTTGCGATCCACAGCAATTAGCCATTGCAGATAGGGCGCGATCAGTTCGCTGTCCAGTCGGGGTGTTGATCTTTCCGCTGATTTGCTCCCTTCTCGCTGGCTGGCTTGCTGGCGAGCGTCCTTGAGCAGCTGTTGGGCCTGAGGCTCGGGATCTTGTTGCCAACCCTCAATCACTGCATCCACCAGAGTCCGCACCTCAGCATCGTCTCGGTGGCGTTCCAGATAAGGTCCCAGCTCCCTGGCGGCATAGGGAAACAGAGTGCCGCTGACGAAGCTCACCGGACAGGTGGTTCCCTCGATATCCAGCAAAATATGACTGATCGGCTCGTTCATGGCAGGCCTCCGGCTCCGGTTGCGGCCACAAGCAGCAGCTGGCGCCAGTATTGCTCCAGCAGGAACTCCAGAATCTCCAGATGGCGTCGGGCAGTCTTCAGATCATTCCCCCAGGCGTAAAGGCCATGGCCGCAGATCAGCAGGCCATGGGGAGCGTTCTGTAGATGGGGACGGGCGCGCTCACTGAGTTGTTCCAGATCCTGATCGTTGGCCAGAACCGGTAAGGAAATGTCCTGATGATGGCTGTTGATGCCCTCAAGTCCCTTCAGCATTTCCAGCCCTCCCATCACCAGATGACGTACCGATCGATCTTCGTCTTTGGCTCCCGCCGGGTCCTGTCGCCCATCGTGGTGGATCACACTCGCGTACCGGGACATCAGGGTGGCGGCCTGGGAGTGGGTGTGGAGCACGGCTCCGGCTGCTGTCTCCTCGACGATGGTGATGTGGAGTCGGGTCTCGGCACTGGCCTTGCCGATGCCTTGCAGCACCGTTCCCTGGCGATCCACCTGGATCAGATCGTGTGGTTCGACGCTGCCCTTGTCGACTCCACTGGGGGCCATCAGCAACTGCAGGGGCTCTCGGCTGAGCACGCAGCTGAAGTTGCCACCGGTGCCATCACACCAGCCGCGCCGATGGATGTCTGCCATGGCGTTGCAGAGACTTGATGCGAGGTCGTTGGGCAGCACGGTGTCGACGTGCGAGTTCATGGCGTTCAGTCTGGGTGTTGATGGTTCAGGACTGGCAGGTAGGGCACCAGTGGCTGCTTCGTCCTCCCAGTCGATCGCGTTCGATCGTTGTGCCACAGCGCCTGCAGGGCTGGCCGGAGCGGCGGTAGACCCAGGCCACGCCGCCGTAGTTGCCATTGGTTCCGGTGAGATCACGGAAATCGCTGAAGGTGGTTCCCCCCGCTCCGATGCTGATCTCCAGCACCTCAATCAGGGCCTGGCGCAACCTTTCAAGTTGAGTGAGGCCGAGCTGCTGGCTGGGGGTGTGGGGGCGGATCCCGGCGGCGAACAAGGATTCGTCGGCATAGATGTTGCCGACTCCGGCTACCAGGCTCTGATCCAGCAGGGCGTTCTTGATCGGCCGCTTCGATCCCTTCAGGCGCGCTTGCAGATGCTCGGCATGGAAGGCCTCGCTGAAGGGTTCCGGGCCGAGTTTGCTCAGGCCCTTGATCACGGCTTCGGTGGCGCGGCCCTGCGGCACCCACCACATCTGTCCGAAGCTGCGGGTGTCGACGAATCGCAGTTCCGGGCCCTGGGCGGACCAGATCCGCACCCGGGTGTGGGGACATGGGGGCCGATCTGTCTCCAGCCAGAGGAACTGGCCGGTCATGCGCAGATGCACCCCCCACTGGCCGGCCGGTTCGGCATCGGCGCCATGCTGCAGATCGGCCAGCAGATACTTGCCTCGCCGCCGCCAGCACTGGAGCTGGGTGTCTTTGAGGGCCAGGGCGAACAGGTTGGGATCGTCTGGAGCGGCGATGGCTCGCGGGCGCAGCACGTCAACGCGGGCGATGGTCATGCCTTTGGTGCGTTGCTCCAGGCCCCGTCGCACGGTTTCGACTTCAGGCAGCTCCGGCACAGGATCCAGGGCAGACACAACAAAAGAGCCCGAATCTCTCGCTGCTGAGAGAGGGGCTCATTCCGTAAAGCCCCGTGACCAGACTTGCTGGACGGGGCGTGGACTGCGGCTCAGCGAGCTTCAGGCCTTTTCGAGCTCAGCTTCGGCGAAGTTGTTGGTGTTGATGCCGCCTTCGGAACCGCTGTAGCCGTTGTAGTTCACCTTCTCAAAGCGCACGACAACGGGATAACGGATGCCTGAGCTGTCAACGGTGGCCACGGTGCCGACTTCGTTGAACCAGTAGGACTCTGGACGCTTGATACGTACTTTGTCGCCGCGGGAGATGGCCATCGCTGCTGGAGAGGGATCGGGTGGCTTTCGCTGAGACCCTACCTGTGACCGAGGGCTCAGGTCGCTCAGGTGTCACGATTCGTCGTCGCTGGCTCGGTGGGGTCTGCGTGGCAGCATCGGCCTGTTGCTGTTCCACTCGCCTTCGGCGTCGCCCCCATGAGTCAGAACGAGGCGCCCGCATTCGACCTGGAGCTTCCTGATCCCGACAGTGAAACCATCAGCAACCTGGAGTTCCTGTCCCTCCTGGAGGAGGCCTGGGCTGTCTGTGATCGTTTCGACCTTCAGACCGAAATCTGGCGTGGTCGCATCCTGGTGGCCGCGCGCGATCGTGAAAAACGTGGTGGTGAGGGCAGGGGCACCGGCTTCCTGCAGTGGCTGAGGGAACGCGAGATCAGCAAAACCCGTGCCTACACGCTGATCCAGCTGGCTGAATCGGCCGATCGCATGCTCGGCGACGGGGTGCTTGAGCAGGACAGCGTCAATCAGTTCTCCAAGCGCGCCTTTCTCGAGACGGCCCAGGCTGACCCCGAGGTACAGCAGATGATCGGCGAGGCCGCCAACGACGGCCAACAGATCACCCGCAAGCAGGTGCGGCGCCTGACCGATGAATTCACCGCCGCCACCAGCCCCCTGTTGCCCGAGGAGATCCGCCAGCGCACGGCTGACAATCTGTTGCCACCCCGGGTCGTGGCCCCCCTGGTGAAGGAGCTGTCCAAGCTGCCCGAGGGCCAGCAAGAGGATCTGCGCCGGGTGTTGCGCGATGAGCCGGAGCTGGAGCGGGTCAAGGATGTCACCATGACAGCCCGCTGGTTGAGCAAGACCAGCGAAGCAGGCCTGGCGGTGCGCGCGTTCCAGAACGGCGATCTCGATCTCGACAAGGCGATCCAGGAGGCCCAGCGGCTCGATGCTCTCGGCCTCCTGTCCGATGCGGTCTATCAAGCCCAGCAAGTGGAGAGCGCCGTGCTCAAGCTGCACACCAGCTGGCGCCGGCTGGGCGGCCTGCAGGAGCGGCTCTGGGTGGAAAGCGGCAGCAGCACGCCCCACCTGCGCGACGTGTTGACCGCGCTGCAGACGCTCAGCGGCCCCACCATGCGGGTGTCCCTGGGAGAGCTCTCCGGCGGCAAGCGCGTGCGGCTGCAGCTGGTGGAAGAAGCCCCGGACCAGCTGGAGCCACCGAGTTTGACTTGAGCTTGGGCCGCAGGCAGGTGGGCTGCGCTCCAGATCTGGTGCGGGCTATGGTCGCTTCGCACCACAGATGGGGTGAGGTTGGCATCGGATCCGCTCGCCGCCGCCCTCAAGCGCCACTTCGGCTGGGACGAGTTCCGGCCTGGTCAGCGGCCAGTGGTGGAGGCGCTGCTGGCGGGCCGTGACTGTCTGGCGGTGCTGCCCACCGGTGCCGGCAAATCTCTCTGCTATCAGCTGCCTGCCTTGGTGCGCGAGGGCTTGGTGCTGGTGATCTCGCCGCTGGTGGCCCTGATGCAGGATCAGGTGAGCCAGCTCCAGGCCCGGGGCATCGCCGCCGCCTGTCTGCATCGGGGGCTGGAGTTCTCCGAGCGCCGGGCGCTGTTGGAGCGGCTGCGGCAGAACCGCCTGCGGCTGCTCTACCTGGCCCCTGAGCGCCTGCAGGTGGAGGCCACCCGCCAGTTGCTCGAGGACGTGCTGGAGGCCGGTCAGGTGGTGGCCCTGGCGGTGGATGAGGCCCATTGCATCAGTGCCTGGGGCCATGACTTCCGCCCCGATTACCGGCGCCTGGGCCAGTTGCGCAGCCTCTGCCCCGGTGTGCCGCTGGTGGCCCTCAGTGCCACCGCTGCCCCCCAGGTGCGGGCGGATGTGATCCGGCTGCTGCAGCTGCGTCGGCCCCTGGTGCAGGTCCGCTCCGCCCGGCGCCAGAACCTGGAGTACACGATGCGCCTGCGGCCGGCCGAGCCCCTGGACGAGGTGTTGGAGGCGGTGGCCGGGGCGCGGGGGGCGGTGCTGATCTACGCCCGTACGCGCCGCTCGGTGGAACAGTGGGCGGCGCGCCTCGATCGGGCCGGGGTGCCGGCGATCGCCTATCACGCCGGGATGGATCCCCCCAGCCGTCAGCTGGCCCTGGAGCATTTTCAGAACCATCCGGCACCGGTGCTGGTGGCCACCGTGGCCTTCGGCATGGGGGTGGATCGTGCCGATGTGGGCCTGGTGCTGCACCTCGATCTGCCCGCCAGTCCGGAGGGATACCTGCAGGAATCGGGTCGGGCTGGCCGCGATGGCCGCCCGGCCAGCTGCCTGGTGCTGTTCGATCCGGCCGATCGCGTCAGCCTTGGCTGGGCGATGCGGGCGGCGGTGCAGCAGCTCAGCGAGAGCCAGCGGCGCCAGGAACAACAGCGGCTGGAACTGGCCCAGAAGCAGTTGCGGCGCATGGAGGCCGTGGCCGAGGGGGATGGTTGCCGTGAGCAGGCGCTGCTCCTGGCGGTGGGGGAACTGGAGGCCCCATGTGGCCGCTGTGATCACTGCCGCGCTGCCCGTCCCCGCCGCGACTGGTCCGAGCAGGTGGGCTTGGTGCTCGCCGCGTTGGCGGAGCGCAGCGGTCGGGATCTGCGGGCCCTGGTGGAGGAACTGTCGAGCGCCCATGGCTCCGAGGGGGAAGAGCCCTGGGGTTGGTTGGCGCGGCGCCTGGTTCAGGAGGAACTGATCAGCGAGAGCGACGACGGTGCCCAGCGGCTCTGGTTGCGCTCCACGGGCCGCCATTACCTCAAGGATCCGTGGCCGCTGCGCTGGGCCGCCTGATTCGCTGCCTGCCTGATCAGCGCCGGCTGCGGTCAGCCGCGGCTGCGGCAGTAGTCGTTGACCAGTTGCAGTTCGAAATCGGCTCTGGGGTCATCCCAGGTCTTCCAGTCACCGGCCTGGGTGGTGCCATTGAGCTTGCGTGCCCCGCAGTTGATCGCCAGGTAAAGCGATTGGCCCTGGGCGTTGAGCGTCGGTGCCACCATGCTGCCGCCCATCGGTTGCCAGCCGGTCCAGTCGACCTGGAGGGGGCCATAGGTGCGCCAGTCAGGCTTGCCGGAGGCCGCGGTTACGGCCGTCGTGGCGGAACGGCTGGCGGTGGCCACCGTGGCCACGGGCTTGCTGGTGACGGTCGGTCGGGTCACGGCCGTACTGATGGGCCGGGTGATGGCGTTGGTGGCGCTGGGGTTGATCGTCTGGCGGTCGCTGATCGCCGGCCGACTGGTGCTGCTGGTCGTGGCGATCAACGTGTTGTTGACCACCGGCCTGGCGACTTCAACGCTCGCGGCGGTTGTGGTGGTCGGGGTGGGGCGAGTGTCGGTGCCCAGAGGTGAGGTGTTGCGCGGGGTCGTGCGGATGCTGCTGGTGGGCTTGATCTCAGAATTGGGCTGGGATTCGACTTCAGCCACGGCGGCCGCTCGGGCTGGGCTTGGGGCGACTCTGGTTGGGGCCGAGGCAACCGTGGTTGCGGCCGAGGCCTCTGGGGCTGGGGTCGAAACGGCCGCCGTTTGCACTGGCCTGGTCACGTTGGCGACCGGCCTGGGCCTGGGGGCGACGGGTTTGGCCGCCAACGGTTGGCTCACGGGCTGGGCGATGGCTGGTTTGCTGGCCGCAGGCTTGGTGCTGGCAGGCTTGAGCACCGGCGGGCTGCCTTTGAGTTTCAGGTGGGTGCCCGCTTCCACATGGTCAGGGTCGCTGATGCCGTTGATGGCGATCAGTTTGTTCATGCCGATGCCGTAGCCATCGGCGATCACCGAAAGGCTTTCGCCCGAGCGCACCACGTGCTCGCTGGCCCCTTTGCGGAAGCCGGAGCCGGTGCTGGAGGACTTGCTGGGAGCGTTGACCAGCAGCGTCTGGCCTGTTTCCACATGATCGGCGTTGCCGAGGCCATTGAGCTTCATCAGCTGGTTGATGCTCATGCCATGGCGATCGGCGATTTCCGAGAGGGTGTCGCCGTCCTGCACGGTCACATGGCCGGAGGCGCTGCCGCCACTGCCGCGGGAGCCTGAACGGCCCGCCGAGGCTCCAGGCACGTTGATGGTCTGGCCGGCTTCCACGTGGTCAGCGTTGTTGAGGCCGTTGAGCTTCATCAACTGATTGACAGTCAAGCCGTAGTGATCGGCGATTTCCGAGAGGGTTTCACCCTCCTTGACGGTCACCTGACCGGCCAGGACCGGCAAGGGCAACACCAGGGCAAGGGCCAGGGCGACGAGTGAGCGACGCATGGGCGCTATGGATGGGAGTCTTTCGGCACCATAAGGAGCATTCCGGTTGGGATCCAGTCCCCTTCCTGAATCCTTTCCGGTGATGGGAGCTGGTCGATTCAGCCCAGCAGCCGCTGAATCAGGGCGAGTTTGCCCGCGTAGGGGGGATAGCGGAGCGGCAGATCGAGCCAGAAGCTGCGCTGGAGCACGCTGCGCTGATGCGAGAAGGTCCGGAAGCCGGCTTCACCGTGGTACGTGCCCATACCGCTCTCACCGACGCCGCCGAAGGGCAGCTGGGGCAGGCCGCCCTGCAGCACCACATCGTTGAAGCTGACGCTGCCTGAGCTGGTCTGATCGAGCAGCTGCTGGCGCTCCCGGCGATTGCCGCCGAAGAGATAGAGGGTGAGGGGCTTGCTGCCGCGCCGCACCCGTTCCAGGGCCTCCTGCAGATTCGCCACCACGATCAGCGGCAGCAGGGGACCGAATAGTTCCTCCTGCATCAAGGGATCCTGGTCCGGGTCATCGACGGCCAACAGGGTGGGTTCGATGCGGCGCCGTGCTGGATCACTGCGCCCCCCCACCAGCACCTGGCCCCGCTCGCGCGCGCCCGCCAGCAGGCTCTCAAGCCGCTCGAACTGGGCCGCATTGACAAGGCTCGCCAGGTCGTCACTGGCCAGGGGATCGTCGCCGTGGAAGTCACGCCACGCCTTGGCGATGGCCTCCACCAGGGGCTGTCGCTGCGCCGGCGTCACCAGCAGATGGTCCGGGGCGATGCAGGTCTGGCCGGCATTGAGACTCTTGCCCCAGGCCAGGCGGCGGGCACTGGTGGCGATGTCGGCATCGTCCAGCACGATGGCCGGACTCTTGCCCCCCAGTTCCAGGGTCACCGGTGTCAGATGGGGGGCGGCGGCGGCCAGCACCAGCCGGCCCACCCGGGCCCCGCCGGTGAAGAAAATGTGGTCGAAGCGCTCCTGCAGCAGCCGGGCGGCGATCGCGCCATCGCCCTCCACCACCTGCACCGTCTCGGCCGGGAAGTGCTGCTGCACCAGAGTGCGGATCAGGGACGCGGTGTGGGGTGTGTGTTCCGATGGCTTGAGTACGGCTGTATTGCCGGCGGCCAGGGCGCTCACCAGGGGAATCAGACAGAGCTGGAAGGGGTAATTCCAGGGGCCGATGATCAGTACGCAGCCCAGGGGTTCGGGCCGCAGCATGGCGCTCGCCGGCCAGGCCCAGATCGGCAGGCCGACGGAGCTGGGCCGCATCCAGCGCCTGAGCTGGCGGCGTGCGACCTGCAGCTCCTGGCCGACGCCGATCAGCTCATAGGCGGCCTCCACCGGCGGTTTGCCCAGATCCAGGGCCAGCGCCTCCAGCAGGGGTTTTGCCGCGGCATCCACCAGGGCCTTGAGGCGATCCAGCTGCTCGAGGCGCCAGGCGAGGCTGCGGGTGCTGCCGCGGCTGACCGGTTCGCGCATCGTGGCGATCGATACGGGCAGGGCTGGGGCTGCAGGCGCCTGGGGGCTGGTCATCTGGAGTCCGGATCTGGGGCCACGATGGCGGAGCCGCAGGCCTGGTCGTGAACCTGTTGTCGCAGAGCGTCGAGCTCCGGACTGGCGGGGCCGCGGAAGTCGAACAGCAGGCCCAGGGCTTCTTCGGGCTGGGAGCTCAGCAGCGCTGCCTTCACCGAACGCAGCCAGGCGGCTGGATCGTGGCCGAGCGAGCGCCGCCACCGTGCTCCCCGCTCCATCGTGGCGGCGCTGCCGCCGATCAATTCGATGCTGGCGAAGTCCGCCGGACCGGCGCCGAGGGGCCTCAGCCGCAGCCACAGCCGCTCGCCGGGGCGCAGGGCCGCCAGGGGCCAGGCGATCGGCCCTGCGATCGGTTCGATGGCGCTGGCCTGGCGGCTCCAGAGCAGCTTCCCGCCCCGTTCCAGGCGGATGGCTTCAAACTGACCCCGGGCAAAGATCGTTGGCTCGGCCACGGGGGTCACGGCCCGCACCAGCCCGCTGGTCTCCACCCGGGCCGACGGCGTCAGCAGACAGATCTCCAGGACCTTGGCTCCCTGGGGCTGGGCCTGAACAGGAGTGAACGGCAACCCGGGGAGCAGCACGGCAAAGAAGAGCAGCCGGGCGGCCATCACCTGGGGAGCTGACTGTCTGACCCTAGAAGTCCACTGGGGGTTGCGTTGGTGGCTGGCGCAGCGACGATCAGGATGGGGCGTCGCTGCCGTCTCGGCGGCTGCAGACAGCCGGGTGCCTGTACCAGCCGCCACTGATGAGAGATGACTGGCGCTGCTGAATCCGGCCCTGGTGGCCATGTGCACACCGCTGCTCCCTGTCATGCAGAAGATCACCGCCTGGCGGGAGTGGACCGCGCGTCGATGCCAGGACGCCAGGGTTTCACAACCTGGAGTGTGGAAAGAAAGCCCTTGACGAGATTTGAACTCGTGACCTCTCCCTTACCAAGGGAGTGCTCTACCACTGAGCTACAAGGGCATGTGGAAAGGTGGGCCGGGTTGGATTTGAACCAACGTAGGCAGAGCCAGCGGATTTACAGTCCGCCCCCATTAACCACTCGGGCACCGACCCGAACCACACCTTCAGAACCTACCAGCCGACGATCCCTCCCCATGCAGCTGCTCGTGCTCCACGGTCCGAACCTCAACCTGCTGGGCCAGCGGGAGCCTGGGTTGTACGGCTCCAGCACCCTCGCCGAGATCAATGGCTCCCTGGCCCAGCAGGCCGCCGAACTCGGGGTGGAATTGGCCTGCTTCCAGAGCAACCACGAAGGGGCCCTCGTGGATCGCATCCAGCAGGCGGCTGGGGGAGCTGTCGACGGCATCTTGATCAATGCGGCCGCCTACACCCACACCTCCGTGGCGATCCGCGACGCCCTGCTGGCGGTGGCGATCCCGTTCGTGGAACTGCACCTCAGCAACACCCATGCCCGCGAATCCTTCCGCCATCGCTCCCTGCTGGCCGACAAGGCGCTGGGGGTGATCTGCGGCTTCGGCGCCGGCAGCTACAGCCTGGCCCTGCAGGGGCTCGTGGAGCAGCTGCGGGCACGGCCATGAGCGCCGGCCGCCAGGTTCAGGAGCCTTCATGGCAGGGGACTCCCTCTGCGTCTTCCCCGGGGAGGCTGAGCGATTCAGGAACGGGGCTCGAGCCCAAACCTGTGCATCGGTCGGATCCGCCGCCGCCATTTCCTCCAGCGGCCCAGCCAGCGAGCCCCCGCGCCGCGCCCGCCAGTTCGGTGGCGCGGGTGAAATGGCTGGCGGCCCCCAGCAGTGAGGCCTGGCTGCTGCAGGCCATCGCCCATGCCGATCTGGTGTTGATCGACCACGCCCACTGCGAGCGCAAGGCGGCTGGTGTGGCGCTGCAACTGATGTTCCGCTACCCCTCCGATGGCGGCCTGGGAGCGGTGCTCAGCCCCCTGGCCCGCGAAGAGCTCGAGCATTTCGAGCTGGTGCTGCAGTTGCTGCAGCGTCGCTGCGTCGCCCTGCGCCCCTTGGCGGCGCCCCCCTACGGCGCGGGCCTGGCCAGGCTGGTGCGGCGCCAGGAGCCGGAGCGCATGCTCGACAGCTTTCTGGTGGCCGGCCTGATCGAGGCCCGCAGCCACGAGCGCATGGCCCTGTTGGCGGCCCACAGCCCCGAGCTGGAACTGCGGCAGCTCTACGGCGAGCTGCTGGCCAGTGAGGCGCGCCATTTCGGCCTCTACTGGCTGCTGGCCGAGGAACGGTTTTCGCGGCCGGTGCTGGTGGAGCGACTGCGGCAGTTGTCGGCACTGGAAGCGGAGTTGCTGGCCACGCTCTGGAGCGAACCGCGGTTTCACAGCTGAGCTCGGATCGGAGCTGAACAGGCCCCCTGTTCAGCGACCTGCTCGATGCGATCGTCGGGGGTTTGCTGGCGGGGGTTGTGAAGGCAGGCTGGCGCTGAGCTGGTGGGGTTCGTGATTCCGCTTAGAAGGGAGGCAGTTGCCGCCGCTGCGCCGTGCCCACCCCAGGGGAGCTGTTTGTGGGGATGATCATGGGCTCGATCGGGCTGGGTTATTTCGTCTATGGACGTAAGAACGGACGCTTTGTGGCGTTGGCCTGCGGGCTGCTGCTGATGGTGTTCCCCTACTTCGTCGGCGGCGTCTGGCCCCAGCTGGGGATCGGGGTGGTGTTGATGTTGGTGCCCTGGCTGTTCCGTTGAAGGCCTTGGGCTGGTGAGCCGCCCTGCTTGCAGCGCCGGGGGGGGGCAGGATCGAACCGCACCAAGCCCTTGTTGCTGGAGAGAGACTTGGGGCCGATCCTGGATCATCGCCACAGCGCTGCCGTTGTTGCTGAACAACCGTGATGCGGGGAACATCCAGGGGGGCAGGCGGGGCGCCAGATGATATCGGCTGACAACCCATCGGTGATGACTGAACACAACCGCAGCCCACGCTCTGGAGCTGGCCGAGCTGATTCGTCGCCACAGTTGCGATCGCCTCGGTGGGGAGGCGTTGGCGGAGATCGCGCGACATGTTGTGCCGTTGAGGCACGACTACTGCCGTCAGGTGCTTCCTGGTGCCCCGATTGCTCTGCTGCTGCCGCGGACATCGGAGCGGCACGAGCCTTGGCCAAACCGGTGATCTCGGCGCTGTGGCCATAAGCTCCAGTGGAGATTCGCGCTGTTCAACACAGCTGCCATGATCTGGGTGCCGAGGTCTGCGGAGCCAGCGGTGCTCTGCTTTCCCCCTTGCCGAGGTTGGTGGCTGAAACCTGCCTGCCGGCCCCATGACCAGCAGGGCTGGCCCTTACATCCGCGCCATGGCTTTGATCTTGGCCAACTTGTCTTCGGAGAGACCCTCCAGCTCTTCGAAACTCACCAAGCCGTCCTTGACGAAATCGGCGAAGACAAACAGCAATCCAGGCAGACGAAAGTCGAATCGCCCTTCAATCTCATGACGCCGGATGCTGAGGAAATCGTGCAATTTCCAGACATCCTCGGGCTTCCCGAGAGTCTCAGTTCTGCTGCGCAGATCGCCGATTAACGATTCCATATCCCGGGCCATGGCCCGCTCGAAGACGGCATGGGCCACGCCTTGCTCTTCGAGTGTCCAGCCGGCAACTTCGGTTTCCATCGGCCTCATGCTTCCCAGGTGAAGCTATCGGCTGGCGGGCGGCAGTGCGAGTCCAGCCGGACCCTGCCGGTGATCTGTGATGAAGCGTCGCCGCTGGGGCAACTGGAACCAGGGCAACTCCGGATATTCGTGATGCTCCCAGTGGTATCCGAAGTGGTAACAGCTCAGCAAGGACAGGCCCTGTGGCAGGTGCAGGCTGCGGGCCTGATGGCGATCGCCAGCGGGTTCAGCTCCTTCCCGGTGAGGCAGGTAGGTGCCGAAGACAAACAGCTGCAGCGAGCTCAGGAGCAGCGGCAGGATCCAGAACAGCAGCAGGTTGGTCAGCGGCCGGTTCGTGACTGGATGCAGCAGCAGGCCGCTGACCAGCCAGCAGCTGAGCAGGCCGCTCATCTGGGCCGGTGTGAGGTACTTCGCCATGAAGCTCAGGTACCAAGCCGCTGCTCCTCGGTTCTGGCCGTCGTGATAGTCGGGGTCGTGGGGGCTGGCGGGGGCGAGGTGGTGGCTCAGGTGGTGGTGGCGGCAGCGCTCCCAGGGCAGACAGGCATAGAGCCCCAGGGCCAGGCGGCCGAGCCGATCGTTCCAGCGTTGCGAATCGGGGAGCAGCGAGCCGTGCATGGCGTCGTGGGCGACGATGAACAGCCCCGTCTGCAGGAAAGTTCGAATCAGCACGGCCAGGGCCAGCAGCAACGGCGGCAGGCCGGCGCTGTCGAGGGGCAGCAGCAGCAGCAGGCTTGCCCCCCAGGCCCCGATGATGCCAAGAGAAAGCCACAGCCCCCGAAGGGGGGGCTGTGGCTGCAGTGGCGAAACGGGCTGGCAGGTGCTGCCGATCAACGGGCGAACTTGAGCAATTCAGCGGGTGAAGCCAGCAGATCGATGGCCACGAAGTAGATCTTGCCCTGGGGATCGATCAGGAAGCGCCAGGCCACGTTCATGCCGACGCCGGCGCCGAACCAGGGGGTCTGCACCTTGCCGGTCACCTTGATCTGGGTGAAGCCGCCATCGGAGGGTTCGGTGACGCCCTGATCAGGCAGCAGCTTGAGGTTCTGGCAGTCTTCGCGGAAGAAGCGCAACACGGCGTCCCTGCCCACAATCGGCCGCTGGAACGGGGGTTGAAGGGCTCCGTCGGGCAGGAACAGCTCAATCAGATTGTCGAAGTCGTTGGCATTGAGCAGGTTCATATACTCAATCACCGTGGCGTTATCCACGCCTTGGATCACAACGCTGCTGCGCTGTTCAGGAGCGGTGGGGAGCACGATCGGCTCACTCACCCGTTCGACACCAGCACTTTTGCCGGGATCGAAGCCCATGTCGACGACAAAGTTGCGCAGCACAGTGATCTGCTGACCTTTGTCAATGGTTTTCAGCGATTCGAGCACGGCAGCGGCGTTGGCCGAGAGCTGGTAGCCGGCGGGAATCGGAGCCACGATGCCCTGCTCCATCCATTCGCCCAGCTGATACCAGAAACCCAGCTTGATGTTCACCGACCAGGAGGCGTACCAGCGGGCCAGTTCGGTGTCGGCGTGATTGGCCAGATCGCACATCACCTGGCTCTGTTCGGCAAAGTTCAGGCCGCGGATGCGGTTCAGCATCGGCTCGGCGAACTGCATGCGAGCGGCTCCCGGGGCCGCAATCGTGATCGTTTTGCCCATTTCAAGGTAGGCGTACCAGATCAAGGCAAGTTGATCTTCGGCACTCAATAAGTTGTATCGAGCTGTGAGGGCCGGCACGACGTCAGCCGACTGGGTTTCGGGAAAGATCCGTGTGGCCCTGTCAAGAGTGAACATGGGGACGCCCGTCGATGGATTCGGTACAAAACCTAACGCGGAAGCTCCCTCTCGGGCTGGGTGGGTATCCGTCTGAGAGGTGTGCCAGATGGCGCGGGTCGGTGTTCGGAACTGCCCTGGTGCCTGGGGACGAAAAGACCGAGGGCCAGGCCTCGCCAGAGCAGACCAGCCCCGATGCCCGACCCGATCCCCAGCGCTGTGCCCAGAACTCCTGCAACGGTTCGTCGCCTTCCAGGGGTGTCGGATGGGGCGGCTGTTGGTGAATCAGCTTGTCCCAGCTTCACCGTTCCATTGGAGTGTATGGCGCTCGGCTGAGCCGGGCTGGACCCGGGTCCAATCTGCTGCTGATCTGTGTTGGCCGCGATTCCTCAGCCAGCCTGGCCGCGCTGCCGAGCCAGGTGCGCTCAAAGCCGACGACATCGGTGCAAGCAGAAGCAGGTCCGCGGCTGGCTCAGGCCGTCGCCCGGGATCGCTTGAAGCCATAGGCGAGAGCAGCCAGTGCCCCCAGTCCCAGGGCGCCACCGGCGGCCAGGAACACGAGGGTCTGCAGCAGCAGCAACACCAGTCCCAGCGCCGAGAACGCTTTGATCTGGATCCTGGCTTTGATCAACAGGCCCAGCAGCAGCAACACGGTGCCCTGCAAGCCGGCAATTTTGGCGGCGCTCAGGGGGCAGAAGGGATTGGGGAGCAGCATGGGAACGAGGGGGTTGTCCATGCTGGCTGGCCAGGCCTGGCGCTGTGCGATCAGCTTCCGTCGCGTCCGGGGCCTGGGCCTGGGCCAGATTTACAGAATTGGCACTACCGGCAGGGAAGCACCAGTTCCTGGCGCAGCGGATGCCGGCGGCGGAAGGCCCGATCCTCCTGGGCCCGCTTGCAGGTGAGTAGAAACGGGGCCATCGCGATGCCGAAGCTGTTTTCAAACAGCTGGATGATCTGGGCGGTATGGCCCAGACCGCAGTCACGAATCGAGCGCCGCAGGCCCTGGTCGGGATGGTCCCGGATCGTCTGAAACAAGCGGTTCAAACGGAATTCCAGCAGCGCCTGGTTCGGTGTCATGCCACGGGCGCGCTCAAAGCAGAGCACCAGGCAGCGTTCGCTCACCCCAAGCCCCCGGGCCAGTTCAGCCAAGGGCAGGGGTTGGCGAAAATGGTGCGAAAAAAGTTTCAGCGCTTCGCCAACCAGCAGAAGGCAGTCGCTTGAAGAGTCGCTGCAGCCCTGATCTGATCCAGGATGTCGGTCGGTGTCGGGTTTCTGATCTGCCTCGGCTACGGGACGTGTCGCCAATTGCAATGTCATTGGGATCTCCGCTCCATCGTGATCTTTTCCTAGAGCTGCCGAAGATGGGAGGCAAGGACCTAGACAGAGTTCTTACACTTCGATGCTTATCGCCATCAAATGCAACATCTGCGCCCAAATCGAGATGATGGAAGTTACACAGTTGTAACGCGACGGCTTTGCTTTTCGGGTCTTCGAGTGGATAGTCTTGATAGGGCCAGCAGTGCTCCTGTCGGTTGGCCAAGGGAGAAAAGGCGTCGCTGAGGCGGCGCTTTTTTGTGCATCAGCTCCGGGTTCCCCGCGGCTCTGTTGGTGCACCTGAAATCAGGTCAGGCGGCAGGTTGATGCGCTGCCGGCCGTGAACTACCCAGCTGTACGTCTGGGATGCGCTCAGGAAGGCTGGTGATAGAGCTGCTCCAGACGCTCGCGGTTCAGGTCCACGTACAGAACGGCTTCGCCGTGCTTCGGGGCCTCGGGATGCCTGCTGGCCCTGGTGCCAGGCCCGCTGTTCCGGGCAACAAATCCCTGGCGCATCAAGGCAAAAGCACCGCAAAGGATCACCGCAAAGCTGATCGTGTAAAGAAGCGAGAACAGCACGCGACTGAGCCTGACAACAGATCTTGCCAGCCTAATGTGAAGAACTGTTAACCGTGGCTTTGGCGCATGCGACGCGGTTCCGTCCCAGGGCCTTGGCTTGATACAGGGCCTCGTCCAGGCGCTGGAGCAGATGATCGCGATCCTCGGCATCCAGGAGCTGGGCCACGCCGAAGCTGCCGCTGACGGTTGGCACCGGCCCAATGGGAAGGCTGGCAATCAGGGCCCTGAGTTTTTCGGCGAGCTGCCGGCCCTTGTCGCCCCGACAGTGGGGCATCAGCACCATGAATTCTTCGCCGCCCCAGCGGGCCAGGCTGTCGGTGATGCGCAGTTGCCGGTTGATGCGCTGGCAGATCTGCACCAGCACTTCATCACCGACCTGGTGGCCATAGGTGTCGTTGATTGATTTGAAGTGGTCGATGTCGAACATCACCAGGGTCAGCTGACTGCCGTAGCGATGGGAACGCGCAATTTCTTCATCCAGCTTCGCCTCAAGCGTGCGGCGATTGGAGATACCCGTCAGCGAATCCGTGGTGGCCAATTGCCGTAGTTCGCTGTTGGCGGCTGAGAGGGCGTTGTTGGCTTCCAGCAAGGCAATCCGGGCGGCCTGGGCTTGATCGCGAGCCTGTTGTAGCTCCATCTCATGCAGCTTCCGTTCCTGAATGTTGCGGCTCATGCCAAGCAGCTGCACGAAATTGCCCTGTTGATCAAGCAGGGGAATGGCCAGCACTTCACACCACGTGGTCTTGCCGTCCTTGCGGTGGTACTCGAGCTCTGCATGGAAATTGTCCGGCTGCTCACCTCTGGCCATGACGGTCTGCAGTTGCTGGAGGTAGTTGGTCCATAGGAGTGCAGACTTCGGTTTCATGATCTGCTCAATCGCCTGGCCCAGGGCTTCTTCGGCTGTGAAGCCCCGAAGTTTCTCCACCGTTGGGCTGATATAGCTCATATTGCCGTCTTGTTCCATCGTCCAGATCACATCATTGGCGTTGTCCGCCAGCAGGCGATGGCGTTCTTCACTGCAGCGAAGGGCCTCTTCGGCTGCCACTTCGTCGTCAATCACATGGAAGCTGGCCACGCTGCCAGAAAACTGACCGCTGTCATTGTGATAAGGGCTGGCATGGGCCTCGATCCAGTGAGACCGGCCGTCTTTGGCCAGCACCTGTTCGCGGACGACGATGGCATCACCGCGGCAAATCTGTTCCCAGTGTTGTTGGAGACGGGCTGCTTCGCCCTGTTGACTGAGAACTTCGGCGCCGTAGCGGCCAATCCAGTCCTCAGGTTGCCAGCCCAGGGTCTGCTCCAGTGCAGGCGAAACCCAGCTCACCCGTCCGTCAGCCGCCAGAAGCAGCATCACGTCGCAGGAGTTTTCGGCGAGCAGGCGAAAGTGCTGCTCCGATTCGCGCAGGGCCGCTGCGGCGCGTTTGTGATCCGTGATATCGGTCGCATAGCCAAGCAAGCAGTCTGCTTCACCCTGGCGAGGAAGAATCATTGTTTCTGATCGAAAGATATGCTCTTCTCCTGATGCCGTCACGATCACCTCTTCTCGGCGAATCGAGGAGTCAGAGTGGAATACCTCCTGATCGGATGCAGAAATCATGCTGACGACATCAGCTGGTAGAAGCTCTGCGTCGGTTTTGCCCAGGATGTCCTCGGCTGGGCGGCCCATCAGGGTTGCAACTGTGCGATTGACATACAGATAACGTCCGGCCTGGTCTTTCACATGGATATGGGCGTCGATGCGGTCAAGGATCGTCTTGAGTAGTGTCAGGCTCTTCGTGGTCTGTAGTGAGGCTTCTTTCTGCTCGGTGACGTCGACAACCTGGGCAATGAATAGTTGTGCTGATTGATCGTTGTTACGGATGCAGGAGACGGAGAGGTCGCCCCAGATGGTTTCGCCATCGGATTTGAGAAAGCGTTTGATCAGCCGATAGGAGGGAATCAGATTGGCTTTGATGGCTTCGATAAGTCCAGCATCCTGATCGCGATCTTCTGGGTGCGTGAAATCGGCCCAGGTGCTGTGCAGGAATGTGTGCTCATCGCACCCCAGCATGTTGCACATCGCTGGATTGACTTTGATCAAACGTCCATCCGCTGCCGAGATCAGGCAGAAGCCAATCGCCGCCTGCTCCTCCACCTGGCGCAGCAGCGCGTCAGATTCCGGTGGTTTGCGGTGGGCCTGCGCCAGAAGCTCCCGCATCTCGACCTCCTGTTGGATGTCCCGCCAGCCCCCCACCAAGCCGATCCTGGTTCCGTCAGCGGCATTCAGTTGGCGAATGTTGATCGCGATCCAGGTGTCGTGGCCGTCCTTGCAGCGCACCTTCAGTTCCAATTGCTGAGGGCCTTCGCTGGGCAGGGCTGCCAAGGCGGCGCGATGGCGCAGGCGGTGATCGGGGTGGACCAGCCGTTCAAAGGGTTGGCCGATCAACTCCTCGGGCTGCCAGCCCGTCAGGGCTGTGAGCGAGGTGGAGAACCAGGTGGGTACGCCGCGGGGATCGGCCTGAAACACCACATCCGTGGCATTCTCAGCCAACAACCGGTAGCGGGCCTCCGATTCGGCCAGGGATCGGAAGCTGGCCTCCTGCCTCTGGCAATGCTCCACCTGGCTGTGGATGTCCCGTATCCAGCCGATGGCCCCGGCTTCGACGGCCGGATCACAGTGGGGGGCCAGGGAGATATGGGCCCAGCGCCAATCGCCATCGCGGTGCTTCAGTTTGGTACTGGTTTCCGCCCGCTTGCCGCTGGCCGCAGCCAGCACCAAAGCCTGCAAGGCGGCGAGATCGCCCGGGGCAGCGAGATGTTCGAGGGACTGATGGCGTAGCTCCTCAGGGCGCCAGCCCAGCAGGGCTTCAATCGAATCCGAGATCCAGTCCAGGCGGTCGCCAACGAGATGGAACAGCACATCGCAGGTGCTCTCGAGCAGCAGCTTGGGGATCTCCGGCACCCAGGGCTGGGGCAAGCACGCATGGAGCCGGAGCGATTGATTCAATAGATTGGAGCATTGGGTGCCTGACAGATTTGATCATGGAGGTTCTGAACGGCTGGGATTGATTGTGATGCATATTTGCCCGTTTTTGATTGGGCTTCGTTGGCACCATGCTTTCTGGAACTTTGTTTACCTGGCTTTATTCCTTGCCGCTGCTGATCGTGGTTGTTCCTTGCGTCGTCAAGTTGATGTTGGCTGGACCAACGGAGGGGTATGTCGGGGGGGGGGGCTGCCAGCTCAGGGATTGTGGACTTCAATCGACTTGATCGCCGTCGTGCTATCAGGCAACTTCAGGGTTGATCGTTGGGGGATCAGCCTGGCTGAGAATGGCCTTGATCGCTGATGCAGGAGGCGTTGTTAACGGAGCTGTGTCGCCTTTCTGTGCGTGCTCAGCTGATCATGATGGATCAGGATCTGGCTGGATTCCGCTGTGCTCTCTGGGCTGCTCTGCGTAAGGTGATTGCTTGGATCTGGTCGCTGTTCAAGTGGTGTGATCGGCTGAATTCTGGTTGATTGAATGCTTGTTTTTCAGCCCTTTGCATTGATCTGTGAGTTATTGGTTGTTTCGACCGGGTCCGCTCCTCTGCGGACTGGGGTGTCAGGGATCTGTCGGGCCAGGTTCTGGCCCGCTGCTGTTAACGATTCGTTTGTTCTTCTGCGCGGATTTGGCGCCTTTCCGTCAGGCTGTTCGTCTTCACTGGGCGGCCCGGGCATGTTTCCTGTTGATCAAGTTGGCAGCGCCGTCGCTGCAGACCCGGGTGCCGTGGTTCAGGACCCTGAGCGTCATCGTTGGATTCGGGTCGGCACCTCCACCGACCACGATCCCGATCGGGCCGTGCAGGAGGCCCTGGCTCCGGTCCTGGCGATGGGGACTCCCCGGTTGGCGATCATCTTCTGCTCCCCCGCCCACGATCTGGCCGCCATTTCCCGCCGGGTCAGGCAGGCCCTGGGTGATGGCGATGTGATCGGCTGTTCCACCGCCGGTGAGCTGATCCGCGACCATGCGCTCTCGGGTGGCCTGCTGATCTGGGCCCTGGGGGGCGAGGGTTTTGCGGTCACCACCGGCTTTGGCCAGGGCGATGCCCAGAAGGGCCTGCGCGACGCCGCCTTTGAGGCGGCCCAGTGCATCGAGCAACTCGAACGCAAGCAGCACACGATTCTGTTCCTGTTGGCCGATGGCCTCTGCGGCGACCAGATGGAGGTGGTGCGTGGCGCCTACGATGCCTGTGGAGCTCAGGTGCCACTGATGGGCGGCTGCGCCGGGGATGATATGGCCCTGCAGTCCACCCGTCAGATTCATGAGGGTGATCTGTTGACCAATGCCGTCGTGGCGGCGGCGATCACCTCTGACTCGCCGATGGCCATTGGCATCGCCCACGGCTGGGAGCCTCTCAGTGAGCCGATGCTGGTCACCGGCAGCCGCGGCACCACCTTGGTCAGCCTCGACGATCGGCCCGCTCTCGACGTCTATCTGGACGCCTATGAGGCCCCTGAGGAGGTTCGCCAGGATCCGAAGGCCTTTTTCTCCTTCGCACACACACGGCCGATTGGCATTGCCCGCCGCAATCGCACCGAGATTCGCTATGTTTACGGTGCGGACTATGAGAATCGTACCTTGACAATCTTTGCTGAGGTGCCCCAGGGTGCGATGGCTTACCTGATGAAGGGGAGCTGTCATTCGGTGCTGGAGGCGACCGCCGATGTCTGTGCCCTGGCCGAGAAGTCACTGGATGGGATGCCGGCTCGCGGCTTCATGTTGCTGGAGTGTGTAGCCCGCAAATCTCTGCTGGATCAGGCCGGTCTGTTGGATGAAAGTCTGCGGCTGCCCACAATCAAGGAGGGGGTGTCCGTTGGTGGTTTCTACACCTATGGCGAGATTGCCCGCACCGAGGGCTCCGGAGGTCTGCACAACCAAACCGTGGTGGCGCTGGCGCTTGCATGAGCTCGGCGCCCTGGTCGCTGCATCTGCTGTCGGAGGTTCTGGCTGCCTTCACGCTGGAGAGCCCCACGGCATTGCGCGATGTGGTGAGCCGGGTTGGGGAGTCGGTTGACGCCGAAGTGATCGCCATTTTGCAGGGTGGTGAGTTCGAGCTCTGCAGCGGCCTGACCCGGCAGGAGAAGCCGGCGCTGCAGGCCATCGCCGCCACGGCCGCCACCGAGTTGCGGCTGGAGGCCGGTCTGCTGCATCTGTTCTGGGCCCCGTTGAACAACGGCGAGCTGCTGGTTGTCGGTCGCTTCCGCGAAGGCTTTGACCTCGAGGAGCGGGCCCTGCTGCGGGGAATGGGGCGTTGCATCCAGCTCAGCACCCAGGTGCTGGCGGCAGTGAAGGCTGAACAGGAGGCGCTGCGGGCTGAACAGGTCGCCAAGGAGCAGGCGATTCACGAGGCCACCCGCGATCACCTGACCGGGTTGCCCAATCGCCGGCTGTTGCTGGCTCATCTGGCGGCCAGGCTGGAGGCGCCTGCTTCGGTCGATCGCCACACGGCGGTGTTGTTCATTGATCTCGATCGCTTCAAGCAGATCAACGATCTGCACGGCCATCCCGCCGGCGACGAGGTGCTGCGCCAGGTGGGGCAACGCCTGAGCGCCCTGGTCCGGGGTGGGGATCTGGTGGGCCGCTTCTCCGGCGATGAGTTCGTGGTAGTGGCGGAGGTGCGGGAACAGGCCGATGCCCTGACCCTGGCGGACCGCATCCTCGAGCAGCTGCAGCTGCCCCTGCAGGTGCAGGGGCGAGCCTTGCCGTCTTCGGGCTCGATCGGCATCGCCATTGCGGAGGCCGGCGATGACCCTGAGACGCTGCTGGCCAATGCTGATCTGGCGATGTACAGCGTCAAGCAGCGGGGATCGGGACGCTATGCCTGCTTTGATGCCAGCCTGCGCGAGCAACTGCAGGAACGGGCCCGCATTGAGGAGGAGTTGCGAGCTGGGCTGACGGCTGGCCAGATCAGGGCCTGGTTCCAGCCGATCATTTCGGCTGTCCATGGCACGGTGGTGGGTTTCGAGGCCCTGGCCCGCTGGCAGCATCCGCAGCGAGGGGTGCTGGCGCCCGCCGTGTTCATCACCATCGCCGAGGAGGCGGGGCTGCTGCGGGATCTGGATGCCGCCGTGCTCAGAGATGCCTGCCTGCAGATCGGTGGCTGGAGCGGGGCTCGCGATGGCCTGCTGCCCCGGCTGTCGGTGAATATCTCGGCCACCAGCCTGGCGGATCCCCTGTTATCCCTGCGGGTGCGTGAGGTGCTCGCCAGTTCGGGTTTTCCTGGCGAACAGTTGTTTCTGGAGATCACCGAAACCACCTTGGTGGAGGATGTGGCCTCCGCCTTCACCAATATCGCCGAACTCAAGACCCTGGGTATTCGGCTGGCGGTCGATGATTTTGGAACGGGTTATTCATCCCTTCGCTATCTGAGGCGATTTCCCGTGGGCATCCTCAAGATTGACCGCAGCTTCGTCGATGGTCTTGGCCACGACCAGGAGGATGAGGTGATCGTCGAGACCGTGATTCGTATGGCCCGTTCCCTGGGGATTGAGGTGGTAGCTGAGGGTGTGGAGACTGTTGGTCAGGCCGAAATCCTGCGGCGGCTTGGCTGTCACTATCTGCAGGGGTATCTCTATGGTCGCCCTGCCGATGCTGCCAACAGCGCTGAGCTGTTTGCCAAGTCCCTTGCCGGGCTTCTCGGTATGGGCATTCATGCTGCTTGAAGGTCGGTGGTGCCTTGGCTTGAATGACCATGTCGTGATGCCATGGAGGTGTCAAGGGTCATCCGAATGGCCGCGACACGTTGCCCTGCCCTGGAAACCCCTTGGGAGGCTGATGCTCTCATCGTGGCCTGATCTTCTGATCCTGGCTCAATAGCTCCCTCCAGGCTGGGTTGGGGCCTGCGCATTCCCCTCTGGCGATCATCAGCACTGGCTTGCTCTTGGGCTATTCCCTGGCTTGAGTCTGGCTCGCCAAGTAGATCCTTGCCGGGCAATCCTGGCAGATCATGCTGAGGAGTTGCTCCTGGGACAGGTTGGCATGAAGGCGATGCAGATGCGAGGCACAGGTCCGCTTGATGCTTTGGCCCGAGCTCTTCACCGCCAGTTCAATCAGGGAGGGATCGAGAGCCTGTGTGGCGCTCTGATAGGTGCCGCCAGGCCAGATGTGCTGGTGGTTGGTCGTCTTGGTTTCTTTCATGTGCTTGGTCCTGGTTGTGTGATTCGGTTCTGTATTGATTGTGGTTGACGAGCCTTCGCCGATTGGATTGTTCGCTTTGTTCGTCTGGTTGGAATTTCTACATGGAGATGGTGGCTTGATTGGCTCTCGTCGCCTGAGCTTCCACCCTGACTTGCTGCGACGACTTCTGGGCACCTCGAAAAATTAACAAGGCACTTGATTCCGGCGTGATCTCGTTTATGATTGGTTGAGCAATTATCATGCCAACAGTGGGTCAGAGAGGCTTCTGGGACGAACAGCAAAGAGTCACAAAGCTCCAGGACAAAAAG
>CAIJRN010000045.1 GCA_903823115.1 uncultured cyanobacterium | reverse complement strand
CCGGCAAACCTGCCGTTCTTGTCGCGGCGATAGGAGCGGGCCATGGTGCGTGCGGCGTTTGCCTATGTTGCCGTCACTCCTCCTCTTCGGTTTCGGTTTCGGTTTCGTCCTCGTCGTCGCTCAGGAACTCTTCCAGGGCCTCGATGCGGGCTTCCAGGCCCTTGACGTACTCAAAGAAGGCGAAATCCATGGTGGTGCTGTGGTTGGGCAATCGCAGCCTAATACAACCTGACCTTGCTGACCGCTTTGCCGGTGGTCGCACGGCCGATCTCAAACAGGCGGTGCACCAGGTAGCCGAGCGCGTCGTTCATGTGGTCGTAGCCACTGGCTTTGTCTGGCTGGCCCTTGTCGTCGTAGCTCTGCAGCTCCAGGCATTCGATGGTGCGTTTGCAGCGTGGATCAATCCAGAGCCTGGTTTCGCCGTTGCCGTTCTCCAGAGCAGCCTGAACAGCAGCCACCCGATCACGGATGGGAGGGTTGGCACTGGGTGACATGTTCGAGATGTCGTAGCTGGCCAGGATGGCAATGTCGCTGCGGGCGCTGTTGGTGCTGCGGTTGGCGCCGGACGCATCGGGATAGCCCAGGATCCTTGCCTCAGGATGCCTGCGGCGGATCTCCTGAGCCAGCGCATCGGTGTCGCTGGCCCCGGCCACCTCATCGAACACCCACAGCTGCCGGCCCCGACGCACGGCCAGCACGGCATTGCAGTTGCCCACGTTGAAGTCCATGCCCACCAGGATGGATTCATCAGCTGCCGGCACACCCTCCTGGCCCTCGGTGCGGAGGTTGCCGAAGCGATCGAGCAGGATCGGCAGCTGCTGGAGGTGCCGCTCGCGGCTGAAGCGCCCGTACACCTGACCGGTGGTGAGATTGACGAACTCCCCGTTGAGGTACGCCTGCAACAGTTGCGGGTCGTAGTTGGCCTGCAGCCGCTCGATGAAGTCCGGCGGTAGGTATGGGTTATCGATCGTCCGCATCCGGATCAGCCGGCGATCAGTGCGGCCCTGCGCATCGTCACTGGCAAAGGTTTTCCACATCCAACGGAAGCCCTCGGGGGTGCTCACCGCTCCGAACTGGCGCACGTTGCCCGAGCGCAGGCGCCCGAGGATCTTCGGGAAGGCCCGATCGGCAATGCGGGGCTCCACCGTGTCGAGTTCGTCTGCCAGCACCCAGGCGAGGTTCAGACCGATGATCCGCGTCCAGTTCTCAAAGCTGCGGCACAGGATCTTGGTGTCACCACCAGGGAGGTGCAGCACATACTCAGGCAATGGTGAAGCCCGGAAGCTGTACGGGATCTCGTATTCCTCAAGGAAGTTGTCGAAATCGTTCTGCCAGATGTCCCGGATCAATGGCCCGGTCGGCTCCATCACGCAGCCGATGAAGCCCTGGTTCGCGATGGCCAGATGCACGGCCTTGGCACACAGGCCCCGCGTCTTGCCTGCGCCATAGCCTGCGGACACGCCGAGGATGTCGGTCGCCTGATCCTGCACAAAGTCCAGCTGGCGGGGATGCAGACCAGCCTGGATGCGTTGCAGCAGGCTCTCGACATCTTGGATGGCATCACCGGCCGTGAGCGACTGCAGCACGCTGCCAGGCGCTGCCGCCGCGAGGATGCTCACACCACCAGCTGCGCCAGCTTGGCGGCCCCATGGATGCAGCCGAGGGCTACATGCAGTTGGCCCTGTTCACGGGCTGCGAGCTGCAGGCTGCTGTATTGGCTGAGGATTTCGGCCATCATCTGATCGCGTTGCACATCAGACCAGTCAGCGCGAATGATGTCCCGTGCGCGGCAGATATAGCGTTCAGCTTGCCGATCCCCTACTCCCCAGTTTTCCGACGCATAAAGACAACAATCAGAACGTTTGCCACCTCGCATGAGGATTTTGGCAAGGATTTGAGAGCGTGCTTCAAACTCTGCTGAATCGCGTTGTGCTGCCATCAGCTGGTGTGCATGTTGGAGCAGATCAGCTCAGCGGTTGCGGCAAGGGTGTCCATGAAGGTGCAGGCCTCTTCGATGGATGCAGCAGAGATGACCGTAAGGCGTGTGCGGCGGTGCTTGTAGACGAAGAGGAAATCCTTTTGCCCGGAGACATCACCAGCGATGCAGGCACCGAGAAACTGGTAGGAGTTGAACATGGCGAAGGCCCAGTCGGTGGCCTGATCGCGATCGAGCAGGCGCGAGGGGATACCAAGGCCAACGATGTGGCCAGACTTGAGCGGGTTCTCAGCGATGACAGCGAACTCCATAACGAGAGCATAGCTGCGTCGTGGTGGTTTGCCAATCAACGCAGGGAGCACCACCAGGGGAGCGGGATCGGGCCGCCAAACGGCCACCAAACAAGCTTGTTTGGCAGAAACCCAGTCATACCAGCCTTTACAAACAGTAACAAACAGGCTTGTTTGGCCGAGAACCCAGTGCCTGCCTGCCTTTCAATCAATTCCAAACAAAATAGAGATGTATAGATACCCCCAGCGCGACGCGCGCGCGCATCACGCGCCCGCATCACGCGCACATGTATCTGTGGCTATCCCCCCGTTTGTTGTTTGGAATCGCCCAGATCCCAGTCGTACCAAAGAAAAACCGCCAAACAAGAGCGTTTGGCGGCGTTTGGAACCCAGTCGTAGCAAGGGTTCTGCTTTTGAGAGCTTGTTTGGTGGCCCTAGAGCCCTTCGACCGGCAGGGCCACGGCCCGGCTCATGCCAATGCCTGCAAACCACTGCGGTGCCTGCTTGCTGGCCTGTGGCACCCGCAGCAGCACGCCTGACCAGTTGTTGCCCCAGGCCGTGTCGGCGAGGATGCGAGCGAGGGCCTCGGCGCTGTTGCTGACCAGCAGTTGGCCCTCGACCACTTTCAGCCCATGGCGAGCAAGCGCGGCTGCTGCGGTGCTGGGTGGCACCGGGCTGGTGGGGTTGGCGGCATCCATGCCGAGGTGGCAGGCCTGCACCAGCTCCAGCACCGTGCGCGTGGTGGCGCTGCGGTCCACGTCCAGCCGCAGCTGATGCTGGAGGATCTTGTTGAGGCAGCGGCGCTCATCAGGGATCTCCAGCTCTTCCTGATAGGGGGCCCAGTCGCTGGCGCTCAGCAGCTCTTCAGCCCGCTGCTCGGTGATGACCTCGCTGGACTGCAGGTGCCAGGCACCGGCCAACAGGGTGCCGTACTGATCACCGAGGGCCTGGCTGCCGAGCACGCGGGCGCCAACGGCGGTGAGCACGTTGATGCTTTCCCGGATGACCGGGATGAGCCGCAGCGTGCGGGCCAGCAGCCGCTGCGCAAACTCTGGGGTGATGGTGGCATCCAGGTCGCGGTCTAAGGCCTGCCAGTGGGCCGCACGGACGTCGTCGGGCATATCTGCGGGATTGCGCATGGTGAGCTGGGCAAAGCGCCGCCTGTCGGCCCCCTGCTTCAGCCCCGTGGCGATGGAGGCCAGCAGGAACATGCTGCGCACCCGGAACGACGACACGACGCCTCCAGGGCTGCCCTTGAAGGTGCTGGCGCGGCTTTCGCTGCTGGCCACCCGGGCAAGGGTGAGGATCGACTGAATGCGCTGCTGGTCGATGCGCTCGTTGGCCTCGCTCTCATCCATCACCACCGGCAAGGCATCGCAACGCAGCTTCTGGCGGATGCCGGCTTCGGAGCTGTTGCCCATGGGGATGAGGCACATGTCACCGAGCAGGGTGCCAACGAACCGCTCCATCAGGGTGGACTTGCCGGAGCCCGCCGCCGCGGCAAGCCAGATGTGGGGCCGCCAGCGGAGTGCGCCGCAGATCGGCGCCAGCACCACCCAGCCGGCGATGAGCTGACCAGAGGCGGGAACGTCCCAATGGAACCGCTCGGCAAGGTGCCAAACCTGGGCCGCTTCCTCATCACTGAGCGGCAGGGCATCGCCGGGGCCTTCCATGGCGGTGAGGCGCTGGTAATGGAACCGTGAGCCAGGCCGCTGCAGGCTGTGGCTTTCGCCGTCCAGCAACAGGCGATCACCGAGGTGGAGGATCGGCTGGCCAGCTTCCCACCATGCACCGCGGCCGCGAATGATGTCGGGGTCAAACATGCCGACCCTGCACTGCTGCTCGAACAGTGCCGATGCAGCCGCTGTCCATGACACGCCCATCTTGCTGGGGAACAATGCCTCCCAGTAGGGCAGCGGGGCGATGCTGACCAGGTTGGTGCCGGAATGGCTGGCGCATGGCAGGCGAACGACCTGGCCGGAGCTGTGAGGCTGGTAGTAGCGGTTGCCGCTGTCGTCGTAACCGAGGCAGGTGAAGTGGGCATTGCTGGCCGGCAGCGGTGGCGCTGGCGGGGGTTTGTCAGCGGTGGCCGGCTCAGGCTTGACCGGTAAGGGCGGCAGGGTGCGGGAGTGGCTGGCCATCACCCTGGCGGCTTGCTTCTGGGTCCATGGCGCATCGGCCAGATCCCAGCCGGATGGCACGCCGGGGTCGTTGCTGATGATGGCCACGGTGCAATCGAGCACCAGCAGCATCCCGGCCAGTTTGGCCATGGCCTGGCAGCCGGGATCATCGGCATCAGGCCAGAGGGTGACGGTCTGACCGCGCAGGGCTGACCAGTCGGCTTTGCCGTAGCTCTTGCAGCCGCTGGACCAGCAGCAGACTGCGTGATCGGGGAAGAGCTTGGCTGCTGCATCGGCGGTCTTCTCACCTTCGACCACCAGCACGGGGGCGCCGGCATTGCGGCGGGCCCAGTACAGCGGCCGGGGGGCTGGGGGTGCTTTCTGCTGCCAGCGGCTGCCGTCCCATGACCAGGGGCGGATGATTTTGCCCGGCTGACGGCTGACCGCGAAGGTCTCGGTGTAGTGCCAGATGTGTTCGGCATCGGCGACCACCAAGGGGTCAGGCCGGCGCTGATCGGTGCCGAGGTGCTGGGCCACCCGCTCGGCCGCTTGGGCAAAGCTCCAGCCGGTGATGCGGGTCAGCAGGTCCATGCCACTACCGGCGCCGCCTGCATGGTCCTTGCCGCCGCACTGGTTGCAATACCAGCCGCCTTCGGCCTCATCACGGTCCCAGCGGTAGCGATCGGTGCCGCCGCAGGCTGGACAGGGTTGGTGGCGATCGGTGAGCTGATCGGCCGATAGATGGGCGAGCGACTGCAACAGCTCGGGCCAACGCCCGAGGGCAGCATCTAGGGGATGGCTCATCGTGCGGCCGCCCGGTCCATGTCGTCGAGGATCAGAGCCCGCACCAGGGCCGCACGGGAGCACATGCGCTCAGCGGCGCGGCGGTCGAGGTGCTGGATCAGCTCCAGCGGGATGTCCAAGTTGATCTGCTTCCTGGGGGGGACGGCGGACGGATAGGACATAAGCTGTAGGGTTGGGAAAGCACAGGGCAAGCATACCGCTACGGTTTCCCGATGCCAACGTGGTTGCGCTTTCGTAATCAACGGACTATGATCCTGGAGTGCGGAACAAGCGGGGGTGCAACCCCGCCCGCCCCTGGCTGCGGCCAGCCGCTCTCCAGCGCCGGCCGCAGTTGCCGGTATTTTCTCATATGAATAGTTCATCTATTCAGTCAACGCGTCAAAGCATCAAGCTCTCCAGCATTGTCTTTGACGAGGGCTTGTATCCACGGGTTGAAGGCCATGACCCGGCCACGGTCCAGACCTATGTGCGCGACCTGGAGCAGATCGAGGCGGCCGGGAAGCTGATCTCGATCAACGCCGATGGCGTGCTCTTGGACGGCCGGCACCGGATGCTCGCCTACAAGACCCGTGCCGATGGCGCTGATCCTGTTGTTTCGGTCTACCAGTATCCGATCAGCTCACCGCTTGAATCGTTCCGCCTTGCCTGCGAGCTTCAGGACCGCGGCTTTGCGCTGAACACCAACGATCGCCAGGCCAGCGCCAAGCGGCTTTATGCGCTTGGTGATCAAAGCCAGGCCGACATTGCCAAGGTTCTTGGCGTCTCAAAGCAAACCGTCTCGGCTTGGCTTTCCCGCACCATCAAGGAAGAAAGGGAGACCAAGAAAAAGAAGGCGCGCGAGATGTGGTTGGCCTGTGCCACCCAGGAAGAGATCGCCGAGGCTGTTGGAGTGCCACAGCCAACCATCAAGGGTTGGGCTGATGATTTTATTGAAAGTCCAGAGGATGGACTTCCGATAATTCCCCCCGGCTTCGAGCCACCCATCTACAACGTCTGGAAGCAGCAAGCCAAGACCAATGCCGTCAGCCACTTCGGCAACAGCGAAACCCGCTGGGTCGAGAACCTGTTGTACCTGTACACCAACCCAGCCGGCATCGTGGTGGATCCGTTCGGTGGTGGTGGCTCCACCATTGACGCCTGCAAGAAGTGGAGCCGCCGCTACCACGTTTCGGATCGCAAGCCAATCGTGGCGCGTGAGCATGAGATCAGGCTGCATGATCTCACCACCGGGATGCCTTCTGTTCGTTGGAAGGATGTGGATCTGGTCTATCTGGATCCTCCGTACTGGAAGCAGGCGGAAGGCCAGTACAGCGACGACCCGACCGACCTTGCCAACATGGATCTGGAGCAGTTCAACAAGGAACTGGCCGGGATCATCAACGGCTTTGCCAAGAAACTCAAGGATTCCGCCAGCGACAAGCCGGCCTACATCGCGCTGATCATCCAACCGACGCAATGGAAGGCGCCAGAGCGTCAATTTACTGATCATGTTGGTGACATGCTGCGAGCGGTCAAGCTACCGGTGAACATGCGGTACTCGGTCCCCTACGAGTCGCAGCAATGCACCGCGCAAATGGTGGAGTGGGCCAAGGCTGCCAAACGCTGCTTGGTGCTCACCCGCGAGATCGTGGTGTGGGAGGTGGCGCGATGACCAGGGATCGCATCTTTGGTGAGGATACAGAGTTCAGTGGCTGGCTTAGGCGCCAGCAAAATATTCCATCTTCACTTGTAGTTGCGACTGATTGCGACTATGTGATTCACAGGTACAAAAACCCTGTGGATGGAATAGGTACAAGGGAGATTCAGGCTCTGATGATCCTTGAGGTCAAGTCAAGAAACGGAGAGCCGCGCTTTGCGCAACTTGACACAATGTGGCTTCAGCATAGGTGTTCTAGCACTACAAATAGGAGGATTCGCGAAAAGGGAAACTCAGTCACGCATCATGGTGTTTCATTCCTGTCCCTCTCAGGCACCACGCCGGAAAACTCCGCTATGATGAGATGGGGCCGCTTTGGTAAGGCAGCGGCAATCAACTGGAAGCCGGTAGATCGGCCAACGCTTGAGTCTTTGCTTTTGTTCAATTTACATCCCGACAATTTTGCGCCTGAGCCTTATCGGCGCCATCACAAGACAAGCGTCATTGAACGGGTGATCACATTTCCTCTTGGGTTTAGTTCTCCCGTGACTGTTGAGACGCGATCGTGACTGACAAGCCGTCCAGGCAAGCTTTCGGCATCAATTGGACACAAATCCTTAGTGATGCCGGAATCCCTGAGCCTCCATGGGATGAACCAAAAAAGCCAGATGCATCAACGCCAAAGATTCAAGCTTCAGAGCCTGAAGATCGGGAAAATTGGATGCATGTCTGATCCTATTAACCAACAAACCCATGCCTACCCGCAGAGACGACGGTCGCCGCCTGATTCAGCTCACAATGCAACCCGACTTTTACGAGAAAATCCGTGCACATTGCAAGGCGCTTGACACGCCCATCACCGTCTGGGCCAGGCAGTTGATCCGGCGCGAGCTGGAGAGCAAGCCATGAGCCCCACCCTCCGCCCGTACCAGGACGAAGCCGTTCAGGCCATAAGGCTTGCGTTTGCCAATCGCCGCCGCAGCGTGCTGTTCGTGTTGCCCACTGGTGGTGGCAAGACCGTGGTCTTCAGCCACATCGCCGAGCAGGCTGCCGCCAAAGGCAACCGGATTGGGATCCTGGTGCACCGTGTCGAGCTGCTGGAGCAGGCCAGCGCCAGCCTCGCGGCCCTCGGGGTGCGGCATGGCTTGATCGCTGCCAACCGGTCCATGGACCTGTCCGCCCCGGTACAGGTGGCCTCGGTTGCCACCTTGGCCCGGCGGCTCCACAAGCTGCCGGCCGATCTGTTCCAGCTGCTGGTGGTGGATGAGGCCCACCACAGCAATGCCGGCACCTGGGGCAAGGTGCTGAGCCATTGCGCCACCGCCCGCATCCTTGGGGTGACGGCCACGCCGATCCGCTGCGATGGCCGAGGCCTCGGCGAGTGGTACGAAGAGCTGATCCTCGGTCCGTCGCCGGCCTGGCTGACGGAGCAGGGCTACTTGGCACCGGCTCGGGTGTTGGCGCCACCAGGGGTGAGCCTCGGCGGTGTCCGCAAGCGGATGGGTGACTACGACCTGAGCCAGGCCGGTGAGCTGTTGCAGCAGGGCCAGGCCATGGGCGATGCACTGGGCCACTACCGCCAGCACCTCGACGGGCGGACGGCAATCGCCTTCTGCTGCAGCGTGGCCCATGCCGAGGCGGTGGCGGAGCTCTTCCAGCGTGAGGGCATCGCTGCAGCGAGTATTGACGGCACCATGGACCCGGCCACCCGCCGCCGGTTGCTGGAGCAGCTGGGCAGCGGCGAGCTAAAGGTGCTCACCAGCTGCGCCCTGATCGGTGAGGGTGTGGATGTGCCGAGCGTGAGCGGCTGCATCCTGCTGCGGCCCACCCAGTCGGTGGCGCTGCATCTGCAGATGATCGGCCGTTGCCTGCGGCCGCAGGACGGCAAGCGGGCAGTGATCCTCGATCACGTCGGCAATTGCGTGCGACTGGGCCACCACCTGGACGATCGGGAGTGGTCGCTGGAAGGGATCCGCAAGCGCCAGCGGGAAGCGGCGCCGTCGGTGAAGGTGTGCCCGAAATGCTTCGCGGCGATGCCCAGCGGCAAGAGCGAGTGCCCCGAATGCGGCCACGTCTTTGCGACCGAGCGCCGCGAGCTTGAGCACGTCGCCGGCCAGCTGCAGGAGCTGGAGCAGCAGGCCATCCGTGAGCGGCGCGCTGAGCAGGCCATGGCCATGAGCTTGGAGACGCTCATCGAGGTCGGCAAGCGGCGCGGCATGAAGAACCCCCGTGGCTGGGCCCGGCATGTGCTGGCTGCCCGGCAAACCAAGGGGCAGTGGAGCCGGGTGGCATGAGCGAGCAGGCGATCCAGCAGCAGATCCGCCTGGCCCTCGGCAGTGGCCCCGTCCGCTTGTGGCGCAACAACACCGGCACCCTGCGGGATGCCAACGGCCGGCCGGTGACCTTTGGCCTGTGCCCCGGCAGCGCTGATCTGATCGGCTACCGGACGGTCACCATCACGGCCGACATGGTGGGCCAGTCCGTTGCCGTGTTCGCTGCGGTGGAGGTCAAGGCGCCCAAAGGCCGGCTCACCCCAGGCCAACAGGCCTTCCTGGCGCACGTGGCCGGTGCCGGCGGCCTTGCGGGCGTTGCCAGATCGGTGGAGGATGCCCGCGCCCTGCTGCGGTTGCCCTAGGGCGGATTCCCCCTGATTGGTGATGCAGAAATGGCACTCATTGCATTACGGTATGGAAACGCAATGATCACCCCACCAAAACCGTGGCACCCGATACCGACAAACCCTTTGATGCCAAGCACGAAGCTGGCAAGCAACGCATCGCCTCGCTGATCCAGTACTGGCTGCCGAAGACCCAGTTGAGCCAGGATCAGGTTTCTGCAGTGGTGAGCTGGGGTATCGGGCAGATCAACGGGCTGGAGAGCAGCAAGATTTCCCAATTGCGCAATGCGAACGTCAAAAAACCGAGCCTGCGCGACCTCGATGCCCTGGCAGCCCTCAACCTGGTGATCCATGCCTGGCAGGTTGACGGCCCCGATGCTGCCCGTGAACGCTGGGGCCCGCCATCAGCCTATGGCGTGCAGGAAGAATGGCTCGATAAGGCCGTGTGGATTTCAGACCCCAGATTTCCTGCAGATCCGCTGCTCTTTGCAGACATCTGCGACATCTTCGCCGGCTATCTCAACCTGCCGATCCCCGGCGTCCATGCGTCAGAAACCAGCCATGCCACCCGCATGAGCGATGCGCTGGCCGACATGCTCGATGCTGACCTGGTGAGGCTGAACCTGCCGCCGCGCAATGCGATCGAACGGTTATTGAGCTGCTACCCCGATCAGTCCGCCACGGCCGAAATCACCAAGCTGCGGGCCGTGGTGATGGGGGAGGCCAGCTATAGCCCTGGTGAGTTTGATGATGAACTGCTGAACCTGGCTGAGACCGTCAGGGTGTTACGAGGGCTGCCTGTTGGATGTTATGGGCCAGGAGACCTGCGCGATGAGTTGACTGCTGGCCTTCGCCGTCACGGGTGACGGTATAGAGGTAGCCGTGGCCGTCAAGGTGAAGCTCTATATCACTGAAGCTATCGAGTTGTAACAAGGCTTTCCAGACCTGATCAGCTTGTGTATGGCTGGCGACTTGGATGCGTATAGGAGTGGCCATTTGTAATTGCATTTGTTTAGTCATAGCCCCCCCCCCCCCCTTGATTCGGTTTCGCTACGAATGCGAACCAACTGTAAATAACCGCCATCCGCTGCGGTTTGCAAACCCAATAGAGGCGCTACTATGTGGGAAGCGGCGCAAGCTGCACCACCACCCACCAACCCACCGTGACTACCACCGATTTTTCGCCCCCTGCGGGCCCGCCGAACCTCGGACGCGTCATCACCTCGGATGATGTGTCCACCAAGGGGACCGGCAACTACAAAGCTGAATATGTGAACTGGTGCCGCGTGGCGCAGCTCCTGCGGGAGCACGCCCCCGGCTGGGAGTTTCATCTGCGGCCCACGGCCGAGGGCAGCCACATCTGGGCGGCGCCGAATAACACCGGCTATGTCGTCGGCCACTTCTCTGGCCCCGATGGTCAGACGACGCCTGACTTCCCTCAGGCCGTCATGGACAACCGCAATGCCCCGGTAGCGCTGGACCGGATCAGCGCCCGTGACCTGACCGACACGCACCGCCGTTGTTTGTGCACCGCTGCTGCGGCGGCCTTCGGGCTGGCCTGGCAGTTGTGGGCGCGGGAACCGATCGAGGATCCCGATCGCGACGAGGCCCCGGCTCAGGCCCCGGCCCCTGCCGGCCCGTCGATGCTCACCACGCAAAGCGAGCTGGTTGCTGGAGCACTCAAGGCTGCCACGGCCTGCGGCCTGACCTCCGGCGGCATCACGGCCATGGTCACTGAGCTGAGCCATGGCAAGGTCAGCACCTTGGAAGAGCTGCCGCTCAACGTCCTGGCCAGGCTGGCTAAAAACGGCCTGCTGCCCACGACCGTGGCCCGCTGCAACTCTGCTGCAGAAGCTGCCACAGCTGAGCCTGAGCCCGACGCTGAGCCTGAGGAGGATGACCTCCCCGTTGCTTGGACTGCCTGATTTTGCCCGCCTTTCCCAATCACAACGCCCATGAATGACCTGATTGCCCAACTGCTGCGGGCTTCGCAGCACCGCATCATCGGCCGAATCGGTAACGAACCCGAGCTGAAGTTCTTTCAGTCCGGCACCTGCAAACTGCAGCTGAGCGTTGCCGTCAATAAGCCAGGCGCCAAAAGGGATGACGGCCAAAAACCCGACTGGTTCAAGGCTGAGCTTTGGGGTGACGAGGCCCAATCTGCTGCCGACACCCTCCATAAGGGTGATCTGGTGGATGTAACCGGCCGGATCAGCACCGACACCTGGACCAACCGCAACGGCGAGCAAGTCACCGATCTGGTGGTGAAGGTCGAGCAGTGGGCGCCGATCGGTGGCCAGGCTGCCAAACCTGCTGCCCCAGCCCGCGCCACAGCGCCGGCCCCTGCTGCTGCTGCTGCCGCTTGGGGTAGCTCTACCGGTGGCTTTGATGACAGTGAGGTGCCGTTCTGATGAACTGCCCGCATTGCGATCACAGCCAGATTGGTACTGTCTGCACCCGCCGCGACACGGTGGAATCCGTCGTCCGGCTCAGGGTTTGCCGAGCCTGCAACCTCACTTGGCACACCGTCGAGGTGGAATTGCCCAAGGGCGCCGTGGCCCACAGGCATAGCACTGGTGAGCTGGAGCGCCGCACTGGTTTCAAGCGCGTGGTGTTCTCATGACCGACCCAGTCAATCATCCCAGTCACTACACAGCTAACCCGGTTGAAGTGATCGATTTACTTGAGCAGGCCGTCAGGCACGCCCCTGATCCTGTTGTCGGCGGCTTGCAATGGCAGTCTCTGAAGTACCTGAATCGCCTATGGCTAAAAGGAAACGCTCTAACCGATGCCCGCAAAGCGCAGTGGTATCTCAACCGACTGATCAACAAGTTGGAGGCCCAATGAGTAGCAACACTTTGGATAACTTTCATCGGCGCTTCAATGCTTTCATCGCTGAAGCTGCTGCCGAACTGGATGCCGAGCGACTGGCCCATGAGCAGCAGCTGGCCAGTGCCCTGGAAAGCCTCAGCCAAGACGGTGCCTGTCAGGCAGCCTATCGGGACGGTCGCAGCGATGAGCGCGGCCGGTGCTTAGCCCTCATTGATGACCATCTGAGCTGTCATAAGCGCACCAGCATGAACACCATGAGCCTGGAAAGCTTGCGTTCAGCGGTGGCCGGGGCATGAATCCTCACCGCTTTGCACGTATTGAGCTACAGCGTTATTACCTAGCCTCTTTACCTGAACCCATGGACTACCGCACTGTTCCCCTGTCTGTGTCGATTGCTAGAGCAAACCAGCACCCAGTCTATGGGGAAGTGATGGTTTTAACGCTGGCAGATGAAGGCGGCGGTGCATTCTTCACTATTCACGATAATAACGATGCCAACGGCGGCATCCGCGTCGAGCTGGAAGAGCTTGAGTTGATGGCAATTGAGGCCCGCAAACTGATGGACAACGTCAAGGGAACCAGTCCACACAAGTTGGTGATGCCGTGATGACTGCACTGTGGGCCACTATCGGCACCCTTTGCCTGGCCGGTCTTTTTGTGATCTCGTTTGCTGTGCTTTGTCAATCGTTACCCAAGGTGCCCCGATGATTTCGCTAGCCCTGATCGCCACGCTTCATAACCCGTGCCCATCGTTCTTGCGACGGGAGCGAGAGGACAGCGAAGACTGCCGGCCGGTGCCGCCCAGGCCCGTATCAGCGCCGGGACCATTGCCGGTAGCTGGTGTCGCCGCAGCCTGGTGGTTCAGCCGCCGCCTGCGGCAGCGCATCCGGGAGGGCAGGCCATGACCACCCCCGACTTCCGCGCCCTCTGCGCTGAGCTGCTTGCAGCTCTTGAGATCCAGCTTGATGAATTGCGCTTCAACAACCGCTTGTGCCTCCGCGCCCGCGCCGCCCTGGCCGAGCCGGAGCCGCCCGCTGATGGGGAGGTGGCGGAGCTAGAGGCCAACTTTCGCGCTTGGTATCAAGACACCCACGGGTCTGCGTACTTTGGCGCCATGCCGCTCTGTGTGGCGATCGGGTGGGCGCAGCATCTACTCCAACCGAAAGCCACCCCACCCAGGCCCGCCGATGGGGAGGTGCCCGAGGTGCCGAACTCAAAGGAGCAGGCGCTGAGCGTTCTCGATGATGTTTCAGATCAACTGGACGCTGCTCACGAAAATGTATTGCGCCGCGCATTAGAGCAACTGGCGCCGCAGCCGGTGCCGGAGGGGCCGAGTGACGCGGAGCAGCTGGAGCTGATGCCTCAACAGTTCCGAGATGACCTGGCCACGGTGTCGCGGCTGGCCTCGTATGGCACGCCAACCGGGTAGGCCCTGCGGGATTGGCTGGTGCAGCACGGCTACGTCCGGCCAGGGAAGGCAGCAGCTGACCCCACCAAGACGATCATCTGATGCGCGACTGGTGGGTCACGGTGCTGGAAGAGCACAACCGATCGCGTGATGTGCGGGTCACAGCCCGCAGCGAATGGGCAGCAGGTTGGCTGCTGCGGACATTGCAGCCGGGGGCGATCGTCATTCATATCCGCGAAGCAGCCTGAGGCTTAGCCTCGGCTTGCCGGGTCGGTCCCATCCGTAAGGACGGACGCGGTGGTGCTGTTGTAGGTGCGGCACCTGAAACCGTACCGAAGGCCCGGTTTCTATCGGTGGGGGCTGGCAGTGTTGCCGGCCCCTTTCCCATGCGCTATGTTCGGCAAGTCCGGCAGAGGTGTCGGGCGTTCACCTAACAGTCCCCAAAATGACCCACGCCAACCGGCTGGCTCCTGGCGCCCTGCTGCGTCAGGACGGCAAGCCCGTTTTTTTCATCAACTGCGCTGTCTGCGGCAACGAGTTCATTGCCGTCATCCCTTACGCCAAATACTGCAGTTCCCCCTGCCGGCAGAAGGCCCACTACTACCGCGCTCGCCGGCGCCCGATGCCGGCGCAGCAGCACCAGCCAGCACTGAACCTGCAGCCGGCACCGCTGGCGATTGAGGGCCGGGAATGGAATGGCGTCACCATCCAACGCCGCCAGTCCGATGGCTTCATCAATGCAACGGCGATGTGTAAGGCCGGCAACAAGCGGTGGAACGATTACGCCGTCACCGAGCGCACCGAGGAGTACATCGTGGCTCTCCAGCGCCACCTAGACGGCGAAAGCCCTTGCGGCGCAGCCGTTACCGGAAATCCGGTAACGCTCCCTAACAGCATCGCGGAGCGCACTGCTGCCCTGATCGATGTCCGTTACGGCGGCCGCCCCGATCAGCAGGGAACCTGGATCCACCCACGCCTCGCCGTTGACCTGGCCCGCTGGATCAGCCCGGCCTTCGCGGTCTGGATGGACGGCTGGTTCCTGGAGCAGTTCCAGCGACCTGCCGTCACGCCCACCCCAGCACCTGCCCCGGCTCTGCCGGTGGATCCACAGGCGGCCGAAGCACAGCTGTTCGAGACGGCCGAGGCCATGATGCTCGATGCCTTGTTGACGCTGCGAATGCACAGCAACAAAGCACGCCGCGACGGCTGGCCGCAGCCCTTCTACCACCAGGCACTGGGCTGACTCCGCTTGCGGTGCAGGGGGCCGTGAGGCCCCCACCACCACAGCCATCAGGCCGTGAGGGCAGGAACCACCCTTGCCCGCTCCCACATTACTGCTATGATGAAGCAGTCAACCGGAGCGGGCGCTGCCCCCGGCTGATACCCACAGCATTCACAACCATGAACACCACCGAACGGCTGGCTGCCATCGAGGCACTACGCCATCAACTGGATCTCCTGTTGACCCTCGACGAGCAAGCGCTATACCCCACGCTCGATCACCTAGATGACCTGATCACCGATCTGCACATGGAGCTGAACTGATGAACACCACCACCCTGCGCACCCGCGCACTGATCGCTGCACGCTTCACCGCCACACTGCTCACGATGACCGGCCTGGCCCTGATGGCTGCCGGCCGCTGGACCTGGACCCACCGCCAACAGATCAAGCAGACCACCATCCGCGTCTTCGCTGCCCTGGTGGTCGCCGCCCAGTTCACCTACCGCGCCGGCCGCTGGACCCGCCGCCAGCTGCTCGCCCTGAGCGATCGTGCCGCTGCCCTCACCGCAGAGCAGCCGCTGCCGGCCCTGGCCCCGATCGTCGCCAGCATCGAGGCCCTGCGTGAGGCCCTGGCCCGCCTGATCGCCCGCCTCTACCCGGAGGTGGCCGTCTGATGCCCCTGGCGTAGCGGGTTGCTGGTGCCCCTACAGGCAGCCCGCCGCGCCACCCCGCAGAAAAGCCCCCGGCTACCACACCGGGGGGAGGCTTCCCACCTGATTAGGCTGCCGCCCCTGCCGCTTCGATTGCGAAAGGAGTACACTAATCACATGGGGCGATGCCCCAACCACCACACCACTGCCCACCATGACCACGACACTTTCCCGGCCCACTGCCTCCCTGTTCGATCTGGCCAGCGATGCGATCCAGCTGGACCGCGCCATCAATGACGCGGCTGAGGGCCTGCTCAGCGACGACCCGGCCGAGGCTGCCGCTGCTGCTGCCCTGCTGGAGGGGCTTATCAGTGCCGAGGGCCAGACCCGCCAAGCCATTGAAGCCAAGGCCGATTCCTGGTGCTGGGCGATCGACCGCATCCGCGCTCAGGCTGCCGCCCGCCAGGCCCATGCCGGCCGGCTCGCTGAGTTGGCTGCTGCTGATGCCCGCAAGGCTGATGCGTTGCAGGAGACGCTCCTGAAGCAGCTGCTGGCCCTGACCCCCGATGCCACCGCCTTTGAGCTGCCCAGCCACAAGCTCAGCAGCCGCAAGTCCACCGCCGTCGAGCTGGACATCGAGCCCATGGACCTGCCGGCCGAGTTCCAACGCACCAAGACCACCATCAGCGCCGATCGCACCGCTCTGGCCGCTGCTCTCAAGGCCGGCACCACCATTGACGGCGCTCACCTGGTGAACCGCCGCAGCTGGAAGCTGGCCTGATCCGCTGCGATTTGTAAACCCTTCCGAGATAGTGGCGCTCCTTTCCTAAAGCGCCACTACTATTTGGGAACCAGCGCAAGCTGGACCACCACACCACCGCCCCACCTCAAGCCATGACCAAACCCATCGAATGCGATGCCGCCCTCTCTGACCTGGTGCTTCAGGCTGCACGGGCAGCCATGCCGGCTGATCTGGATGGCTGCTACGGCGATCGTGGCGCCTGGCTCAATGTTGCCGGCGAGAAGCAGCGCCCCCTGTTGGCCCTGCTCGATTGCCTGATTGATGCGGCCACTGCCGTTGCCTCCGCCATCAGCGATAACGCCTGGGATGACTCCCGCCCTGTCCCGTCGCTGACGGCATCTGCACTGGCTGATGAGGCCCGTGAGATCGGTTACAGGCTGATCAGCGCCTCGCAGTGCCCTGCCGCCGCCGCGTCATTTGAGCTTCCCAGCTTCACCGAGGTCTCTGCATTGGAGCTTGCATGAACTCACCCCTGTTTGCCATCCACTACCGCTCTGCCAGCCATGAATGCCAAAGCCTCGAATGGATCACGCCCTCTGGGTGGTCAACCGATCAAACCCGTGCGTGCTTTGAACGTCGCCACCCCGGCGCCACGGTCCTCAGCATCATCAACCTCACCAGTCCAGCTGCCGCGCTTCTGTGATCGGGCCGTCAGCCGGCATGAGCGCTGGGAGCAGGATTGTGATCTGGATGCTGCCTGTGAACTGCGGGCACGGCAGCAGCAGGAGCAGGCCTCCTATCTCCGTTGCCGTCTGATGGGCCACGTGGCCTGCGGGTTGTTCCTGATGCTGGCCCTCGGTATGGCAGCCACCGCCCTGCAGCGTGAGCAGCAGCTGGCCCCGCAGGAGCGGCAGGCATTGCAGGCCCTCCGATGAGAAAGCCACCATCTGACCGTTTCATCTTGAGCTGGCACGAGCGCACGGTCCGCAGCGGCCCCGGCCGTAAGCAGCTGTTGGTCGGCAGCGAATCATTCATCCAGGCCGACCTGGGCCGCCTGATGGGGCAGGCCCAGTGCCTGGCCTCCGAGGGCTATCTGATCACCATCACACCCCCAACCACACCGCCGGAGGCCGCATGAGCTGGATCACATCCCGATACGACAACGACCCCGATCTGGCAGGGGAAGGCATCACCAGGGATTCAGGAGTTGGCACTGAGCTGTTCCCCGTGCGGGTTGAGTTCATCGCCGGCCCACCAATGACCTGCACCGTCAGGGCCCGCACCAGCCGCCAGGCCTTGCGGTTCGCCCTGGCCCGTCACCCCAATGCCGACCACTCCCGCACCCGGGTGCTGGGCAAGCGCGAGGCGAGGGCACTGGCATGAGCACCCACCAACATGCTGCGCTGATCGAGCGCCAGCCGATCGTGGCCACCAGCCTGGCCGAAGCCCGCGAGGCAGCCCGTCAGCTGGCGGGCCCATCGGCGCAGATCGTCCACAACTTCCTGAGGCAGCAGCAGGACTGCCGGGAGCTGGCCCAACGGCTGGCCGTAGAGCTGCGGTACTGCATGGACGTTCTCACGGAACGGCTCGGCGATCACGAAGACCTGGAGGGTTTCTGCTGGTATCGGGACGGTTCCGAGGCCCTCGCTGAGTTCAAGGCCATCAACCCAGAGGATCCTCATGGCTGAGCTATCACCCGCCGCCCAGGCTGTGGTCCAAGCGTTCAATGCGCGTCTGAACTGGCTGGAGGACGGCGTGCTGGGGCCTCCCTACCGCGCCATTGCCGCTGCGCTGCTTGCAGCCGCCGACGACACTCACGCCATTGCGGCTGAGCTGGAGGATGCGGCATGAAGTGCCCCGATTGCCACGCCAGCCACATCAGCATTACCACCACCCGGCAAGCGGATAAGTTGACGGTGCTGAGAATCCGTAAGTGCCGCATTTGCAGCTACGTCTGGGTCACCAGGGAGCAGCAAGTTGATGCCAGCATTCAATGGGTGAAACGGATCCCCCAGATCGTGCTGGACGATGGCTGACAGCAGCCTGGCAACCCGGCGGTATCTGCTCACCGTGGCCGATGCCGCCGAGGCCCTCGGTGTGTCCAAGCGGCACATCGAGCGCCTGATTGAAGAGGCCACCGCCAACCGCAAAAGCCGCTGGCGGTTCGGCCGTGAACTGGTGGACCTCGCACCACTCGGCAGCCAACGGCGCACGGTGCGGATCAATCTCAATGCTGTAGTGCCGGGCCTGGAGCTACCCGCCTAGCAGGGCCCGCTCGGCGGCCTCTGCCACGTGATGCGGCTGAATGTGGGCCCGGTAGGTTTTCGCGTGTTGCTGTGCGCTGTGACCCATCAGCCGTGAAGCGGTGTAAATGTCCAGATTGCTGCCGCCCTGCCGCCACAGCCGGCCGGCATAGGCATGGCGCAACGCATAGGGCCGCCACGGTGTGCCTTGCTTGGCCAGCTCTTTGCTGAGCCACTTCGCCACCTTGTCAGGCCGATCACCAGGGCTGCCCATGGTGGGCCGCAGGCGCCGATCCCGCAGGTTGAACCGCTCCACCCAGTCACGGGGCAGGGGCACCACGGTCCTGAATCCCGTCTTGGTGCCCTCCTGCACCTGGCAGTAATCCCGCTCCACCAGGGCGCTGCCCTCGATCTCGTGAGGCCGTAGGCCATAGGTGGCCATCATGCCGAAATACCAGGCCGGCGCTGGCCCTGCTGCTGCCACCCAGGCCAGGATCTCGTCATCGGTCGGCACTGCCACCAGTTCGGCCGTGCTGTAGGTGGGCAGCGGCACCTCTGGGAACGGCACCGCCACCAGTGCGGCCAAGTGCTTCAGCAAATAGAACAGCTCCTTGTAGCTGCAGGTTGCCCGGTCGTACCGCTGCAGCGCCGCAGCCATCGATGCCGTGGTGCATGGGCTGGTGGGCGGGATCTGCCGCAGCCGGCCCATGTAGTTGATCTCCCAGGTGTTGGCACTGGTGCGACCGAGGATCACGCGGGCCCGATGCAGGCGAGCGATAGCCTCGCGCCATGTGATGCCGTGGTTCTCGTCATCGAGCCAGTAAGTCCACTCAAAGGTACCCTCAGCCAGCTGCCGCTCCAGGGTCTGGCGCTGCTTGTCGGCCGTGCGCCGGTTGACCGGCGTGTCATCGAGCCGGAGAGCGATCCGGGTCTGGGCCAGGCCGGGGGCACCGTCACGCCGTGGCACCTTGGCCAGCAGGTAGAGCCGGCCCCGTTGGGCGTTCACGCTGGCCATGGAGGGAATACGACGCGTACGTTTTGCCGAGTTGCACCCGATGCACGGGGCGTGCATAACCTACGGGTTCAGAGGCGTTTCATGGCGGTTCCTGTCGTTTGCCCGATGCACGTGCATCAGCCCAGATCGGCTGCAGCACGGCCGATTTCGGCTCTACGACAGGCGAGAACGGCAAGGTACAAATCTTCCGGGATTTCCCGGATGTCGTATTTCCAACCCAGTCACTGCAGCGGGTTTCAGGGGTGGTTCATTTTTCGCCCATAATCTGGGCTGCCCACTCCACGTGCTTGGCCTCCACCAGGGGCGGACGGGCCAGCGCTTCACTGATCAGCCATCGCACTTTGGCGCGGCCCGAGGCCTCAGCCTCGCTCAGCAGGAGCGCATATTCCAGGAGGCCGTTCAGGTCGCCTGCCGCATGAAGCTGGCGGAGGTGCGTCGCATTGGACGCGGCATGGAACTGATCCTCTAGCCGGAGTTCGAGTGTCATGCCGTAACTTGCCGGCTCAGCTGAACAGCCACCCCCAGCCGTTGGCCGGTCCTGGGTGCAGCCAGCGTGGGTTGAGGCCCCGGCGGCTGTAGAGCTGATTCCTGCCGCTGTTGCCGCCTTGGGTTGTCCAGCCGCCGTTGAGCACGTCAAGCTCACCGTAGGGGTCCATCACGCGCCAGGCGCTGACCGTGGCACCGTAGACAGCGATGTAATGGCCGCCGCCCGTGGGGGCCTGATAGGGGCCGTGATGGAGCACGCCGATGGCACAGGGTCTGCCCCCCTTCAGCTCCCCCAACAGCTGGCCTGCGGTCATGGTGGTGCTGAACCGTGCCCTCACTCCCAACTCCTTCAGTGCTGCCGCATGAGCCTCCTGGCTGGTGGTGTCTCCGTGGCGCTCCACCAGGCGCAGATAGTCCAGATCGTCACGGATGCCGCCCACCTTGAGGTAGCGCAGGCACATGGCGATCGAACTCGACTGGCAGTGCCGCCACCCCTCGGGCCCGTCGTCGTTCTGGGAGAAATAGGGGAACCCTGGCAGCTCGATGCTGCCATCCGCACTGGTGAGCGGCGGCAACAGGCCGGGCTTGGGTGGCGGATCAGCGCGGAAGGTGCCTTCAAACTCGACGATGGCGCCGGGGTCAGATTTGGCGATCCGCTCCTGCAGTTGATTCCAAGCTGCCAGCTGGTGTGAGAGTGGTGGGTCAACCGTGAACTTCGCAGCCGTGGCGAGGCGGATGTCAGCCATCGGTATCGGTAGTGAAGCGGCCGTGCTCATCCCTGCGGCGCGTGGTGCCCCCAGCGCGGAGCATCGGGTTGAGGGTGTTCAAGCCGATGCCGGTCGAGGCACCGCCGAAGATCAAAGCCTGTGCCGTTTGCCACTGGGGCTCACAGGCTCCGGCCGCATGGGACCGCATTTCACAGGTGCCGACATACAGCACACCGAACGCGATTTGACCGGCTGCCATAGCAGTAACGGTCGCAACAGGAAGAGTAAGCTTCATTTTGCCTCCAAACGGGTAACACGGTGGTCAACATCTTGGATGTAATCCTCGGCCTTTCCCATGCGTGACTCAATTGCTGCAGCACGATCAGCAATCGCCTTTTGATTGGCCAGTACCTGATCCAGTTGCCGTGGGATGGTATAGGTGATGAAGCACAGCATCGCCGCGCCAGATAAGATCAACCCTGCGGCAACCTGTTGCTCAACAACAAACCAGAACTGCCGGGGCGGACCGGGCGGAGTTGGAGACATTTCATCGGCGCATTTGGTGCTGCCTTAGTTTTCCGCTGGCGGCTGCAGGGAGTAGATGCCATCCAGATGGCTGGCCACCAGCAGGGTCTGCAGCTCCACCAGGTCGGCCTCGGTGGCCGTGACGTTGCCCAGCAACAGCCACACCGCCTGCTGCAGTGCCGCCTGATTGACCCGGCCGGCCATGGCTTCACCAATGGCCGAGACGAAAATGGCGATCAGCGTGGCCAGGGCCGGGGAGTCGCTGGTCATGCTCTGCTGCAGCACTGAGGCATAGGCCGCGCTGCTGAGCAGGGCGGTATAGAAGCCCTGATAGTCCGGGGATGGTGGGGGAGGCGGGGGCAACCCGGCCAACTGCCAGCCACGGGTGACGGTGCGGGCGGTGAGGTTGATCGCCTCGGTGGGCTCCAGGTGATGCATGGCCGGGTCGTAGTCGGGCTGCTCGGCCTGGATGAGTGTCAGCTCCAGGTAGCGAGGATCCAGTCCGACCACAGGGCCGTCATCGTCGCGGGGGTAGGGGGCAAGGGTGTCGCTGGTGAGGTCGTATAGGAGTTTCATGAGTCGGGGAATGGAGCGGTCGGCGGGGTGAAGTTGGCGGTGTAACGGGCGACGCCCTTGGTGACGCGTAACTCGCAGATGCGGCCATTTATTGTGGCTTGAGTAGATGGGGTAGCATTATCTGAAAATCCACCAATCCACGGCCTGTTAGCCGAATTGACGTATGAGATAGTATCGACATATGTGCTGCCGAATTGAGTACCGTTAAGAAATAATCTAGTATTGCCAGTGGCTTTTGACAAAGTAATAAAATACCAAGTATTGGCCAGCAAAGCAGGTCCCACTATTCGATTTGCATTACCAGTATAATAGGTAAGGCCGCCGCCAAGAGTCGAGTTTTGTATGTAAATTACTGGGCTGTCGTTTTGTACTCCTTGCGGGCGCTGATCGTAAAGGCTAAGTGCACTGCTAGTGCCAACAACAGCATTCAACCTTAACCAAAGTTCAATAGTAAAATCACCCGTGCCAAAAGCAAAATCAGCGGTGCCACTGACAACCGACAAATAATCACCAGTCGCGTCAAATAGCAGAACTCCCCGTGTGTTATTGCCAAACGGATCTGCAATCGCCGTGCTGATCTGGGCATTGCCAACCGCCGTTACCGTTTTGGGCGATGGACTGCTATCTATGATCGTGGTGCTGCCGTCAGTACCGCTGCCGTGTAGCAGAAGTGAGACGCTTGCAAAGCTCGGGTCAGTAACACCAAACCTGTAGGAGTTAATCAGCATCTCAAGCCCTCGTCCCGACGAGCCAAACTTTCAGGCCCTTGCCGGCGATGGTGCTACCGATCTGATCAATGTCGATTGTGATCTCCCCGTCATCCGTGAGTGCGCTGGTGGAGATCACGGCTGTGGTTCCGCTGCCGACGCTGGTCTTGGCGGCTGCGTCAATCTGCGGCTTCGTTGAAAAGATCGTGGTGCCGCCCAGCTTGATGTTCACCACCAGGGCCGAGCCAGTCGGTGCCGTGTTGCAGTTCAACCGCACTGCCGTCAGCGTCAGGGCGTAGGGCATCCTGAGCGTCACTTTGGCCGTGCCTGTCGTCAGGTTGGTGGTTTCATCCGAGCAGGCAATACCGATCTGGTCTTTGACCCCGGTAATGGTGCTGGCGGCCTGGGTGCCGGTGTGAGTGCCGCGATCCCGCAGCTGCGCGTCAGTGGCGTTGGCCGTGGCCCCGCTGGCGATCCCGTCGAGCTTGGTCTTGTCCGCGCTCGACATCGAGCCGGCCGCGCTGGTGGTGGCTGCTGTGATCGAGATCGCTGGGGTGGCCCCGCCGCTGCTACTGATCGGCGCCGTGCCGCTGACACTGGTGACTGGAGCCGCACCGCTGCTCGCTGCCGTCAGCCTTCCCGCCGCATCAACGGTAAAGCCGGCGTAGGTGTAGCTCCCGGCGCTGACTGCAGTGCTGGGAAGTCGGCCTGATGGCAGGGTGCCGCTGCCCAGGTCGCTGGCGCTGCCGCTCGTGGCGACTGCGGCCAGGCCGGAAACGGCCCCGCTGGCAATGGCAATCGAGAGCGAGTTGATCGAGGTCAGCCGGCCCGCTGCATCGACCGTCAGCTGGCTCACTGCGCTGGCGCTGCCGTAGATGCCGGCCGTCACTGCCGTCGCCGGCAGGTCGCTAGCCACCAGGGCGCGGAACGTCGGCGCTACTGCGCTGCCGCTGGTGGGGCCAGCCAAAAACGCATTGGCCACGCGGGTCGTGGTGGCCGAGATGTAATCGGTGGTGGCCGTAGCCGCTGCTGTGCCGAGCGTTGGCTTGTTGCTGAGCGCGTTGTAGTCGGTCGTGCCAGCCGCGCCCGTCGCTCCCGTCGCTCCTGTGGCCCCGGTATCGCCTCTGGGGATGGTGAATGCCAGGACCGCTGCGCTGCTGCTGCCGATGTTGCTGACGCTGACCGATGACCCGGCGGCGCCTGTGGTGACCGTGCCGACTGCAATCGTGGCGGCTGCGCCGGCCGCCCCGGTGGCCCCAGTGCTGCCGGCCGCACCTGTGGCGCCCGTTGCACCTGCACTGCCCGTCGCGCCGGTCGGGCCCAACATGGTGGTGCCCGATCCCCATGCACCGCTGGCCTTCGGCCCGTAGATGCTGATCGCCGCCGTGTCGATGTAGAAATCACCATCTGACCCCGTGCCCACCGCTGGCGCACCGCTGCCATTGAGCACCGTGCGAGCCGTTGCACCGGCCCCGCTATCGGCAAAGATCTGCAGTGCGTCGCTGCTGCTCATGCCGCCGGTATTGAACTCCAGCGTCAGAGTCGTATCACCACCAGCGACAGCCAATGCCGCACCCTTCGATGGCGAGTTGAACTGGTAAACCACCACGCCAGCCGTGACGTTGGTGATGAGCAGGAACTGCTCCAGCACATACTCACTCGGCACCGTGACTGTGCCGACACCAGCCCCGCCGGGAGTGAATGCGTAATCCGTCAGGAGAGTTTTTGCCATCAGCTCAACGCAATGCCGGCAGCCAAACCAACATCATCCGCACCGTCTTTCCATTTCCCGTCTGCATCTTTAACCAGCAGATCCCCAGGTTGCGCGTCGGTGATGTCCACATCTGCCAGGTCGGACAGGCTAATTTGCCGCCCGTTGAAATCAGGCAGCGTCGTATCGGTCAGGTAACTGCCCTGCAGCAGCGTCACCTTGATCTGATTCTGCGGGCCCACACCATCAGGCACCGTGACCCGCTCCGTGGTGCAACCTGCAAAAGCGTTTTGAATCAACGCTGAGCAGTGCGTGATGTCGCTGTCCATGTCCCAGCCCACCAGGTACAGCGTCCATTCCGAGAGGGGCCGCTCCTGCTCGTATTGCCGCACTGGCACCAGGTTGGGTTCCTTCAGGATGACCAGCTCCACGCCATTGACGGTGGTACCAGGCAGCCGCCGGTCATCGGGTGAACTGACCCGCACGGCCGGCGTGGTCGCACCATTCGCCAGGGTGTAGGTGCCAAGCTGTCCGTCCAGGATCTGCTCCAGCGATGCCCGTAGCCCCAGGAGAACACTCATGCTCTACCTTGCCGCCTTGACCAGCACGCGCCCCTCGATCCAGCCGGCAACTTGCCGCGGTGGCATCTCCACGGTGTAGCTCACCAACGGCCGGTCAATGTCCCGCAACACCAGCGGCCCACTCACCATCCTGCCGACTGCTGCCAGGCCTGCCCGGATGCAGCCGTTCTCCCATTGCGGCGCAATCAGCCACACCTCACGGCGATCATCCACCAGGGCCCGCACGCTTGGTGCTTTGGCCTCTGCTGTGGCGGCTTTGACCACATCAGGCCAGGCAGCCAGCAGGATCGGCGCTGCTTTCTGCTCATGGTGGAGGGCCATGATCGCGGCTGCCACCTCGGGCAGGATGCCGACATCCTCAGCCGGGTCAGCGAAGAAGGCACAATCCCGCCAGCCGAGCGCCTTGCCTTCGCTCTTGTTCGCATTGATGAATGATGCCGTGAGCTGTGCCACTGGCACCTCAGCGAGAAATGCCCGATCGCGCCGGATGCGTTGCAGCTCCTGATGGGCACGCATCACCAGCGCACGCGACTCACGGCCGAACGTGCCGCGGTGGAACTGGCCGGGGAATGCTGCGGCTAGCTCCCAGAAGATGCGGGCCCAGTCGGTTCGCTGCCGCTTGCCGTCATCTCTGGCGGCTTTCCCAGGCCATCGCTGGTGACCTCATCAGCCGGCTGGTTCTCGGCAGCCTGCTCATCGAGCACCAGCTGATAGATGCCTTGGTAGAGCGCCCGGGGCCAGTTGGGTGGGATTTCCTGCACATTCAGCCGTTGCCGCAGGATCGCCGTGACCGAGGCCCGGATCCGATGGCCGCCGGCTTCGCGATGGATGCGAACGATCCCCTCGATGCGTTCGGCATGCCTGACCTTGATCGCTTCAGCAGCCGGCTCCATGTCCTGGCCAGTGACGCTGCGCTCGACCACCTGGTAGGCCTCCAGGATGTCGATCTCTTCTTCTACGGAGATGGCTTGCGAGAGCTTGGCCGCTGCCACGAATGGGTTGGGCTCATCGGCCAACAACTCATTGATCAGATCATCCTCATCGGTGGTGAGGTAGCCATACTCTGGCACTTCGATGATGCCTGAACGGCGATTGCCGATCGTGCGCAGGGTTGGTGCGGTGGGCTCGGAGACGTAGTTCATTTGGTGGTGGTGGTAGTTGCCGCGACCGCTTTGGCCACGGTGCGGCTGGATTGCTCACGCCGCAACAGGGCAGCGCGGTTGGCTTGTTGCTGGGCGAAGGCTGCATCTAAGAGTGGCTGGTTCATGGTGCAAGGTCGGCGGCGGTGAAGCCGAGGGCTAGCAGTTGCTGGCGGCAATAGGCGGGTTTGCCCCAGTCGGTGTAAAAGGTGCGATAACGCTTGCGGGCATACGAATTGGCATCGTTTATATTTCCAGGATCACCATAGGTAGGCCGCTGGGCTATGCGGCTATTGCGGCTAACTTTTTGCCAAACTGGGTTTTCTACTCCATCAATAGGGTAGTAAACAGTACTTTCAGCGGAGATAGTTCCTGTATATTTTACCAGTATTGATTCATCAATACCTGATGGTGAAAGCGTTGTTTTGGGTTGATATGTTGTATCGTCGGTTCCGTTTAGCCAGCCATAAATGCCGGGGCCTGACGCGGGAACTCCTTGTAATGTTCTTTGTCCAATGCTTCGGTAAAAAACTCCTCTAAAAAATCTATCATTCAGCATTACCTCAGGATCGTTGTATTTGTAGTAATCTCTAGCAGATATATCAGAAAATTTTAAGGTGGCTCCTTCTAGTGAGCTATTTATACTAAAGCTAATAGTTCCATCGTATTTTGACTTATCGGGTCTTGCTAAATAGTAACTATATCCTTCTACTATATGGTTTTGTATTGCTACTACTTGCAGTTTGTTTGCCATATTAGTAGGCATGTTTATTTCTTTGGCTGTATTGCTATCAATGTAGTACGCTTTATACTGCGTAAAATCAATGCTATTACATGTAACTGCAATGTTGTATGGTGGGTCGTTGGTTACGGTTCCGCCAAAGTAAGAGGCATAGCCGCGCCCCGCAAAGCCCACTAATACTACGCAGCTAGATGATGTAATAGGCAGCACAACAATAATAGTCCCGCTATCCCGTGTCAAGTCGAGCACTCTATCTGAGGACACTTCGCTATAAAGCGAAGCTGGATTATTAACTAAAGGAGAGCTAAATGTTATGCTTGTGTTAAGTGACCCAGAGAAAAGTTTAACAGTAACATAAAAACTTTGTGTTAAAAAATCGTTAGATGGTATTTCTTCTAGCTCATAACTAAAATACAATATATTGTGCTTGACTTTGGCAATGTTTGGCGCTGGTGTGGGGGGTTCGGGGCGGCGCTTGGGGCTATCACCTGTGGCAATGTTCGGCCTCAATGGTGTGCCACCAGTAGTGGCCCTTCCCACCGCTGCATTCAAGGCATCGCTCAACCGTCCAACTGCCCCGAGGTCGATCTGCTCCTGCTGTGCCCGCAGCAAGGTGGCACGGTTGGCGGCTTGATCGGCATTCGCCTGGGCCAGCAACGCATCACCACGGCGCCAGAGTCCTTCAGTCATCTTGCGCGAAGGTCAAGGTGTAGGTTTTGGACTGGCCCGGTGCCAGCGTGATGGCCGGTGATTCAACAATCACCGAATGGATGTAGGTCTCACCATCGAAACCGATCACCACCGTGTTGTAGGTGTAGCCGGTGCCGCCCCCATCCGCTGAGAAGGTGGCCGTGACTGATGGCAAGTCATACCGCAGATCGGTGCCGTTCCATGAGCCCGTGGATAGGGTGCCGGTCACATCGGCATAGGCCGCATCACCGCTGATCACCTCTGCATACCATGTCGCAACAGCCGTCTCTGTGCTGATGCTGGTGGTGTTGTCCACCAGGAAGATCACATACGTCTTACCCTCCAGGCATAGCCCTGCCTGCCGCTTCAGTTCTCGCTGTGAGACGGTCGTAACACTGGCCATGGTGGGGAGCGCAGGTGCGTTCCCCTAGGTTGCCTTAGGTTGATGTGGCATAGAACTCCGTGACGCAGAGATAACCCTCCGTCGAGCTTTGGTCTTGCACGATGCGTAGGAAACGCGCTGTTGTGGAGACGGTATAGGACTGGATACCGGTGGTGAAGGTGCCAACGTTGAACAACACTGACCACGTTGAGCCGTCCAGTGATTCTTCAACGTCACAATTTTCGGTGTAGGTGGGGCTCCAGGCACCAGGCATGACACTATCCAAGTCGGTGCCAACATAGACGGTGGCAACAGTCTTGGGTCCGCCGAGGTCCATCTGCACCCAGGAGGAGCTTCCTTCAGCTCCTCCGGTAGCCCCAAATATCGCGAGCCCCTTAGTGCCAGTCCTCGCTGCCTCGCCATAGACACCATTCGTCATGGTGGCATTATCGGCTGGATCGTTGAATGGAGTGTAGACGCTGCTTTGAGAATATGTAATCTCACTCACGGTAATAGTTGGATCAAGATAAACAAGCCGAGTGCGGCTCACCAGTGAGACCTCAGTAGTAGGCAGCACCAGCGCATAGGGCACAGTCCTGACCACCAGCCGGGTGCGGGTCACGGCCAGCACGGTGACCGTCTCGCTATAGGGCGGCAGGATGCTGCCAGGCGTCACCACCAAGGGGAAGACCGCCGGGGCCGATGCGGACAGGATGTCCTGAAACAGGTAGCAGAGATCAGGCGCTGCAGGATCCCAGTCCTCCGGCAGCTCGGCCGCATTGACCGGTACCGGGGAGCTGTTCACCGTTGGCGTCGGTGCTGCCGGCAGCGTGGTGACACCAGGCGCCACCGGATACCAGATGTCGGTGGATGGGATCGAGCAGAAGTAGCTGGGTGCTGAGTGGGTCATGCGGCAGCTCCTGCCCAGAACAGGGCATCGGTGGTGGCGACAATGCCGTTGGCATCAAAGGTGTAGGACGTGCCGTTGGTGCGGTATTGGCCGATGTAGCCGGAGGCCTGCACATAGATCGGATCGAACGGTGCGGCCGGCATCAGCTCTACCGGGATCTGCAGTGACACCCCATTGCGGTTGCCCAACAGCAGCCCATTCTGAATGCGGCCGTACCGCAAGGCCTTGGCCTGGGCATCGCTGCGCTCCACCGTGAACACCGACCCACCACCCCAGACCAGGCGATCATCCGGGGCATAAGGCACTGAAAACTCCACGGCATTCTTGCTCTCGCTGCTGCCGGTCACCCATGCCAGCTCGGCCACCTGATCGGTCGGCGGTGCCTTGAAGCTGTTGGCCGTGTTGCGGTCAACCTGCGACGGCCGGCGCTGCAGGCCGAACTGTCGCTCGGTGCGGATGCGGGTTTCGGTGCCCCTGAAGCGTAGCCGGGAAGCCCTGCCCACCAGCTCGTCGATCCAGTTTTTGAAGCTCCCGAAAAAGAACACGCCGCCCACTTCAAATGATGGGGGATTGGCGCATAATACGGCTAATTCTTGGCCACCGGTCACGGTTTGACCGGCACATACCCATGATTCGGTGATGGTCTTGGTGATACCTGATGCAGGATCTTTATCATAGCGAACCAGAGTTTCGCTCTGCACCTTTGTCCAGGCAGTGCTGAAACTTACGGGGCCTGCCCAGCCGCTACCTGTGTTATAGGAAAAGGACTCGACGCTAAGGGAGCTGGCCATGGCAGCTTCAGAAACATACTGCTCTTGGTACGTTTGGGTGATGTCGCTGTAGTCTTCGGGGGGTTTGTTGGCGATGAGGCAGCCGGTGCCGGAGTCGCTACTGGGTCCATATAGATCGGCGAGGGCATCGCGTACGCCATCTCCACCTAGTGACCAGAGGAGGGCGCGAAGGTTGATCTTATCGGCAGGGGAAGAGGGAGCAGCAACCTTGTAGGTGTTGCGCTCGTATAAAAGGGAGCCGTCTGGGGCGTTGATGGCTTGGCCTGCGCGGGCGCGGTCGCCGGCCCATTTGCCGTTGCACTCGGCTACCGATGAGCCCACATAGCTGATGGACTCGATGACGCGGTCCCAGGAGTCGTAGGTGGTGAAGGTGGCGCTGTAGGGGTAGTAGGTGGCATTTTCGGTAACAGATTCACCCGTGTCGTTGACATAAGAGGCGCTGACTTCAGTCCGGGCACCGTAATTGATCTCGCTCTCCCAGTTGCGCTTCAGCGTGTCGCTGGTGGAGGCTGCCGGATCAGGTGGCGTCAACCGCAGGGAGTTGTAGCGCACGAACACCCCATCGCCTGGCAGTTCACCGACACCGATCGGGCCAAGGGTGATGATGCTGTTGTTGTTGACCACCGGGCCGGTCTCGATGCCGTTGGTGGCCAGGTCACGGATCACCAGCTGCTCAGATTCGTTCAGGTAGCCCAGGTAGCCCTCGGACTGCAGCAGGCTGTCGATCACCGAGACGTAGCCGGCACCCAGGTCAAACTCCGAGCGTGAGAAATGGTTGGTGAGCGGGTTGGTGACAGCCGTGATGCCGAGCGCCGTGAGGCACTGCGTGAGCACATAGCTGGCGCTGATGCCGATATTGGCCTGCTGCCAGACCTCGCAGGTCACATCAGGGTTGGCCGCCTGGCTGGTTGGGTTGACGGTCGGGGCAGGCTTGCGGTTGTCGTAGTAGCTGAGCAGGCAGCCGAGCTGCACCGTGGTGGTGCGGGCATAGGGGTCACTGAAGCTGCTGAGCACCCGGAGCCGGCGGGGCAGCCTCGAGGCGATGTTGTCGCGCGTCCAGGCGAACTCCACCACGGTGGCCGTCTCGGGGCGATAGATGCCGGCCAACACCACCTGGCCCCGCGTCTTGATCAGGCCGGCGCCCTGCGCATAGGTGTCTGAGAAGCTGCCGCTGAGCACCTCACCGAGGCTGCAATAGACGCTGGCCCTGATGTCGATCGCCGCTGTCATCGGATCTGCACCAGGGAGATCTCCACCGTGTAGCGGGTGGCCTTGACTCCATCGGTCACGGTCACCTCAGCAGTCGGCTCAGGGAATGCCGTGGGGTACCAATCGCCCACGGCCGGGGTTGCTGCCACGGTGGTGTCGAACCAGCTGCGCAGGGTGGCGTAGTCGGTGCCATCGGCATGAGCCCGCACGCGGCGCGTCTTGGTGGCAGCCAGCGTGCCGCTGAGGTAGTGCCGCCCTGCTGCGGTCAGCGTCGGGGTCGGCACATCGCTGCGGCCGTCCGGGGGATCGAGCAGGGTGAGGGTGACGCTGCCCAGGGTGATGGTGCCGAGGGCCGGCAGGTCTTCCGCTGCCTGCTTCTGCTTTTCCTTCTGCCGTAGCAGCACCTGTAGCGCCTGGGTGGCATCCACCAGCTCAGCCGATGCTGAGACATAGGCGCCGACCTGCTCGGCCGAGGGGGGCGATGAGAACCAGCAGGCAACAGATGTCCAGGAGCCGCTTCCAAAGCCGGAGCCGCTGAAACTGACGGTGCTGCCGATGCTGTTGGCGGTGACCGAATCGGGATCAGTGATCCGCAGGTTGCGCCAGGTGTCGTACTCACTGATCAGGTCATCCCATTCAGCAGCCGTGAGCAGGCCCGCGATGCGCCAGCGGCGAGAGGTCAGGCCCTCGCGGGAGTCGCCGTCATAGCCCAGTGGTTGGGCGGTGAGGCTGTTGGTGCTGAAGTCGCCGATGCTCAAGCTCATTGGAGATATGCCTGGGGCGGCTGGCGGTAGAGGATGGCATTCACGAGCACTCCCACCAAGGTTGCCGATGCCTTGTTGAACTCAGCGGTGATCTTGGTGGCTTCAACCTGCGCTTTCGTCTGGTCCAGGGTTGCCAGTGTCAGTGCTTTCTGTGCTTGAGCGATGGCATCCGATTGGCCGGCTATACCGAAGAGCTTTTGTGGATCGGCATTTCTGTAGAAGCCTGGCCCCAATGCTGCGTCAACCTTAAAGCGGTCAAGCTCGCCGCTATTAATCCCCTTGTTAATGCTAGATTCGGCTTGGCGCCTCAGCTGTTCTTGCCGATAATCCGGCAGCAGATCATAGGCATTCTGCCTGGCGGACTGCAGGCTTTTGAAGGCATCTGTTAAGCCCGTCGCCGCTTCCTTCAGTGACTGCTTCGCGGCATCTGAACCCTTGATCAGTGCCGTGCGTAACTTGTCACCGGCATCACCAAGGGTTACGGATGCGGCATCAATCTTGGCCCAATCATTACCACTCCTTGCGGCGCCCAGCGAACGCTCAGCAGCAGCGACAGCCCGAATCTTCTCCGCAATGCCTACCCTGCTTTGCGCAATAGTCAGTTCAGCCCCGTGCATACCGACAAGCTCCGTAGCTGCCAGTAATTCCTCACGGCTGGCGGAAACGATGCTGTTTTGTGCCTTTGCTCGATCATAGGTTGCATTGGCAAGGGTGCCTTCTAGGTCTTTGATCTCCCTGGTATTTTCCAGGTAATCGTTACTATCAAACTTTAGCTTTTTGTTGGCTTCCTGCAGTGCGCTGATCCTGGCTTGCAGTCCTCCAAGGGTGCTAAGATCCGGCGGCGGTGGTGGTGGGGGCTCGGTAGGTTTTGGCGTTGGTTTCGCGCCTGCGGTTGCTCCATTGGTTGCATCAGTAGCAGAAACCTGTTTCTCGATGGCAGCTTGCAGTATGTATCTCGTGATTTCATCTGCGATGCCAGTGGCCGATCCCTCGAACTTCTTCCCGCCATAGTTGACGGATAGCTTCCCAAAGAAGCCAGTTCTCTGAAGTGCGCCTGACTGAGACTCGACAGCCGCAAAGGCTTTATTTTCTGCATCCGCAACCGTTTTAGGGTTGAGGTTGTTGACCTGAATCAGCTTCTTAAGGACATTGTCAAGATCTTTGATGATCCCTTTGAATACTGGCGCTAGCGTTTTGTCTAGTGACGTGGCAAGATTGGAGAACTCGTTACCGATCTGATTGATGCCGCCCGTTATTGTATTTGAGTTTTCCCTGCTGGCCATTGCCGCTTGGCCGGCAGAGTTCTTTTGATTCTCCAGCGCTTTGTTATAGGAAGCCAGCTGATCGTTGAGCAGCGGTTGAATGGCTGCCTGTGCCTCAACTGAACCAGTCAGTACGGCGATTTTATCAGCGGCGCCGCCCGTTTTCTGAGCGATTTCGGTTAGGAGTCCGGCGAAACCCTTGGCCTTCAGCCCTGCCAGGTTGTACTGAATGCCTAGGCTGCTGGCTAGCTGTGTCGCTTCAGATGATGGTTTTAGAATGCTACTGATAACCTGCCTAAGGCCGGTAAAGGTCTGAGCTACCTGCCCAGTCTTAGCCGTGCTGGCACCAATCGCAGCATTCAGCTCATCAATGCTAATGTTGGCAGTTGCCGCAACCGATGCGACACTGCCTATCTCGTGCCCATATTGAGCAACGGTAATCTTGCCATCGTTCTGGGTCTGAATAAACTTATCCGCTAGCTCGGTCGCCCTAGAACTGGACATGCCATAAGCATTGAGCACCGTGGTGATCCCATCCGATGCCGTTTCCAGGTCGGTAAAGCCACCAGTCGCAGCCAGGGCCGCGCCACGCAGGACATTGGTGGTGTCGGCTGCGCTGGCAAAGCCAGACGATGCCACGTCGTACGCAGCCTTGAGCAGCTCGACCTTGCTATAGTTGCCGTCCAGGCTGGCGCTCAGTAGATCCAGTCGCTTCGACAGTTCCGCAGAATCAACACCAAGCGTCCGAACCGCTGCGCCAGCCTCATCGGCCTTCTTGATCTGATCAAAAACAAAAGCAGCCGTGCCCAGCGCCGTCAGCTGGGGCACCAGTCCGCGCACCGCATTGGTGATGGAATCCACAGCCTTGGCGCCACCCTCGGCCTTCTGCTTGATACCAGCCATGCCCGCTTGAAACTGCTGGTCATCGACCGCGAGCGTAAGTTTTGCTGTGCCCAGTGATTCCGCCATGGGATAGCTTGCCAGCTGCCGGGGGCAACGTATGCCATGGCATCTGCACTCATCGCCCTGGCAAACGCTACGGCGGTTTTCAACGTCGCAACAGTCGGCACCACCGTCGATCCTGTGACCGGTAACGTGTTACCCGTCACTGAAACTATCGAGGTCTCGCTATACCTCAGGCAAGGCAGCCTCTCGCCGAATGATCTGCCTGGCGTTGATGTTGATGCCGATGTGTTCGAGGGCTATGCCATCACCCCGCAGGCCCTCGATGCCCGCGTCCGCCGTGGCGTGCGTGGCGCCCTGACCTGGGCCGGTGACGCGGAGCAGCCGTGTGAGGTTGGCGAGGCCCGCGACCCGTTCGGCACCTCAGGCCTGCTCGGCAGCACGCTGCAACAGGTGCTCGGTGATCGCATCCGGCTCATCCGCTACCGCCAGCGATGACAGTCGTTGTTCGCGCTACCTGGCAGCTGGAGGGCTGGAACGGCGATGAGTTGCGCCGGAGGGTGCCATTCATCCTTACCGGCTTTGCGGCCAAGCTCGATACCCAGCTGAAAGAGGAAATCAAGCTGGTGCAGTTCCCCTGGACCAACCGCAAGACGTACCGGCGCAACGGCACCATCGAGGGCTCACCACGCGACATCGTGGACACAGGCGCCTTCCTGCGATCACAGAACCGCCGCCGCGACTCACCAACACAGGTCACGTTCACCTGGGGCGGCACGGGCGGCGTGACCTATGCCGGCTACATCCTTCAGGGCAAAGGTGCCAGCTACCCTGCCCGCGACTGGATCCGGCCGGCCCTTGAGAAGGTGCCCCTAGAGCGCTACTTCCAAGACGAATGGTCCCGGTTGGCTACTCAGGGCCTCTGATCAATCCGCGTGCTGAGCGCTCCAGGTCATGGCCCCGTAGCCGTCACAGTTGAAGGTCACTTTGGCGACGCCACCAACACCGGCTGCCTCACTGAAGCTCGACACGGTGGCAATGCCAGAGTGATACTCGGCAATATCGCCGCTGCCATCCTTCACCGGGGTCGTCTTGAACCAGCTGATGCCGGCGCCAGACGTGGCATTAAGCCAGGCATCTTTGAGTAGCTGATAGGCCGGATCCGCAGGGCTGAGGTTGATCTCAGCAGGCAGCTGATAGCTGGTTGAGGTGACTGCTTCCTTGGTGGCACCAGGGTCAGAGTCGTAATCCAATACGGCCGTCCGGTTGCTGCTGCCCGACAGGCTGGCATTGGTGAGGTTGTACACCTTGGTCATGCTGGTCGAGCTTGTCGGCGCCGTGGGGTTGGTGGTCAGATTAACCTCTGCCACGAACAGCTCATAATCGAAGGCCAGGAAATACTCACCGGAAGCCATGGGTCTGATTCAGTGTGCCCTAGGTTGCCGATTCGGCCTCCAGCAGATCCCATGGTGTCGGCCGGGGGCATTGATGTAGCTCCCAGTTCATCGTCTCGTGCGCGAGGCCCTCGGTAGCCACCAGGGCATCACGGAGCGCTTCTGCCGTGCAACCCAGCTCCTGGCACATCTGCTCAAACGTCAGCCCATAGCCAGCCAGGGCCCGCGCTTTCTGCCCCAGCTGCCGCACCTTGGGCGGTGCCGAGATGGCCCAGTTGCTGTCTCGGATCCAGTGGCGCACCTCACCATGGGCAAAGCGGTAGAAGACCGTCGAGAGCTTGCCCTTATCGGCATTGAGCACCCGTGCCGCTTTGATGAACGCCAAATCCACGCAGCTGTTGATGTTCTCGCGATCCACTGAGCGATAGGACCGCCGCATTTCAGCTTGGCATTTGTACACCAGTCGAATATTTTCGACATACAGCCGGCCGATGCGGCGCTCTTCAATGCGGCTCAGCTTGGTGGCAAGGATCGGCTCTGCCGGCACCCGATCCTCCTGATACCCCAGAGGCACCAACAGGGTGAGCTGATCGCGGCATTTCCTGGCCATGCTGCAATTCTATGCCCTCAACACAGCAATGCTTCCGATAGATGATGCAGGCTTGCTCAGGCACAGACAACCCAGCAGCTGCCGCAACGATGGCAGCACATTCAAAGCATTCAGGTAGACCGGTGCGGTGCTGTTTTTGAAGCTCAGGCTCAGCGCCCCATTACCGAGGGATGCGCTGCTGAGGTTGGCATTGGGGATGCCCGGCACCAGTTCGCCCGTGACCTGGGCCACGGTGCTGAAGGCCCCGGCATTGCCCAGCAGCAGCTCCGCCAGGTCGAAGGTTGCCGCCTGCACCTCCGCCGGGATCGTTTCGCTGTCGTAGCTCTTCTCACAGCAGCTGGCATCGAGCCGTGGCCAGGCCAGGGCCTGTGTGGTGGTGGCACGGCTGCCGACCCATTGCAGCTCATCGAGGCGGGCCGTGGCTGCCAGCAATGCCCGCGCCTGATCGTCGGCCGAGGCGGTGGTCCAGTTCAGTGTGCCGAGGCGATCCTCGGCAAGGATGTCGCCGTCGGCGATCGTCAGGTAGCTGTTGGCTGAGCTGCTGCCAGCGGTGGCTTCGATGCTGGAAACGGCCATGGGTAGTGCGGTGCTCCCTTAACTTGCCGGCCAGAGCTTCACCGCCTGATCGAAGCTGATCCGCTCCGGCGGCCCGTGCTGTGCCTGCTGCTGCCGGCCCCATGCGGTATCGGGCCATTCACCCACCAGGCGGCTGCCGATGGTGGCACCGAAGATTTCCCGCGCCGTGTCCGGGTTGCGTTTGACCCAGGTGCCTGCGTCCTGCTTGAAGGATGCCCGTGCCTCGCCGCTGTCGCCCGTGACGATCCGCTCCTGGCCCGGGGCACGCCATGATTTTGGTATTAGATAACATCTACATTGTAAATGTGGAGATACTTTCTCATAAGTAGTCGGGAACTCCCTGCCGTCGAGGGCCACGCAGGTCGGACAGGTGCGGCTGTCCAGCACGGCCGTCCACACCAACCCGTCCGTCTGCCAGGCCGGGTCAGCCTCCAGCGCATAAATCGCCGACTGCGCCCGGCTGCCAACCTCATGGATACCGGTCCTGATCGAGGCCACCACATTGCGGTCGATCACGCTCACCACCGCATCTTGATAGGTGGCAACGACATGGCCGCCGACATCACCCAGGCCGAGCCTGATGTAGCGCTCGACCTGATCGGCCAGGCTGCTGGGTATCACCGTGGTCAGCGTGTCGGCCAGCGTCTTGCCATTGACCACCGCCTGGCTCACTGCCTGCTTCACCGGCACCGATACCAGGCCCTGCCCCGGCAGGCTGCCTCCCGTCGCCTCGACCATCTGGCGCGCAAAGGCCATCTGTGAGCTGATGAAGGGGTCCAGCTCCTGCTGCAGGGCTTCGAGCATCGGCTGCCCCCAGCTGGCCTGCGCTGAGCGGGCCACACTGGCCGTGATGGCACGAATCATCATCTCGCGATCCACCACGGCCGAGAGCACATTGCTATCGGAAACCAGCCGCTCTGAGGCGATCAGCACCGGCCTCAAGCTTTTGAGTGCTTCCTTGATCAGCCGGTTTTCCAGCTGCTTCTGCTTCAACGCATTGCGCAGAAATGCCTCGAACTGATCAGTGAAGGCCACCGGTTCAGCTGCTGTAGGCCATGACCTTGCCGCTCGTCAGCTTCACCGTGGTGAAATACCCAGTCACGAGGGCACCGGCCGGGATCGGCATTGAGGCCAGGCTATCGGGGCAACTGGGGCACACTGTCGCGGTATCGAGCACCGTGGCCTCCAGGGCCCGCAGGGCAACGAAGCGGCCAGTCACGGCAGTGGTGTTGGCGATATAGCGAAAGTTGGAAAACTCAGGTGCGTAGTTCACTTTGTAGGTCACTCTGCTGAATGGGAAGCTTTCTTAACTTGCCGATCCGACGCACTGCCGGCTCCTGTGATCGTTGCGGTGGTGGGGTTGGCTCTTCACCAGGAGAGGCCCCGGCCGTAGCCAGAGCCTCCCGCAGTGTCCGCCAGCGATGGGCGAACATCCCCATCAGCCGCCCTTCCGGTAGAAGGTGATGGCCGGCGTGCCGGTTGCAGTCACAACGCCCACGAAGGTGCAGCTGGTGGCTGCTGCCACTGTGGCCATAGCCGTGGCACCGCCGAGGGTGATGCCAGAGCCTGCCGTGAACGTGATCGCCCGAGTGGCCGAGGCCACATTGACGATGGTGATCTCAAAGGAGCTGCCGAGCCGCCCACCATCACCAAGAGCAGTGAGGATGGCCGATGCGGTCGCCGTGGTGATGGCCTTATCAGTCGAGGCCGGCGTCATGGTGATGACGCTTTCGATCGACTGGGCTGCCGTGAGCACAGTGTCAGCGTTGGAAGCAGCAACCACCGTCCTGGTGCTGCTCATGCGCCCGAGATTGGGTGCATCAAGGTGAAAGTTACTCATGATTCAGCCTCAGATATAAAGGGGGCAGGTGCAGGTGATGCGGGCCACGCCGAGATTCTTCTTATCGAAGACCTTCGACCAGTTCCCAGCCGTTGCCAGGTCGGTGGCGGTTGGGTTGGTGCTGCCGCCCCAGCTGGCGCCGAGCGGGTGGTAACACATGTCCCACTGAACCTTCAGGATGTCCTCGCCACCGGAGGTGAGAATGTCCCGATCGCCTTCGGAACGCACCGGAGCCTGGTAGGCCTGGCCGATCGCACCCTGCTTGAAGATGTAGACCCCGTATTTGTAGCTGCCGGCGCTGCCGGTGCGGGGTGCATCATCAGAGACGATCACGGCCTTGCTGCCGAACATCGGCACCTGGCCATTGGTGCCAAAGGCATTACTGAAGTCACCATCTACGGCATTGCTGTCGGTGATGCTGCCGGCTGCAATGGTGCTGGCCGTGATACCAGGCAGTTCCTTGGCATTGACATAATTGATCATTTCCCGGACACGCAGGTAAGCGTAGATATCGGGATGGATCACCATGCTGCCGAACTGGTCCTGATCTTCGCCGAGGATGGCATCGGCCAAGACGATGTGACGCGGCGACAGATCGGTTTCACCCGAGCCGGTCGCATCCACGCACATGGTCTCAAACGCGGCGCCAGAGTTGCTGGAGCCGAGCGCACCGAACACACCCGAGAGGGTGGCCAACAGGTCAGCCTGCTGAGCATTCAGCACGTAGTCGGTGACACGGCGGCCGATCGCAGCCATCGGGTCATTGGTCGCACCGACTGCCAGCTTGGCCAGCTCAGAGCTGCCCCAGACGTTGGCACGGTGGAAGATGACGCCGACCTGTTCAGCACTGCCGAGCTTGTTGACGCTCAGCGGCACACCTTCCGCAGGCACCTGAATGGAGCCGGAAAGGTTGGGGCTCCAGTTGGGGATCTTGAACTTATCGCCCTTCTCGACGTTCTGGGCGATGATCGGGTTATTGGAAACCAGGCCGACTGCCAGGAACTTAGAGCGGAGTGTGCTCTGCTCGTCGATGTAGTTCGAGAACGGATCGTAAATCTTGGTATCCGCCCTGTAGAGAAAACTCATTGCTCTCTGGGAATGGTTTGCAGTTGGCCGCTGGCCTCAGGGTGCGGCGCTGCCTTCCCTTTGCTTATCTTGCCGCAGCTTTGAGCTGTTCGTAAAGGGCGGGATTGGTCTTGGATAGCCGGCCCTGTTCGGTCAGGTTGAAGTGATCCTTGCTGAAGGGGTTGCGTGTACCGGGCGGGATTTCGCTGGACCCGCGATTGCCGACCGGTGCGCCGCTGCCTTGCGGCTTTGGTGCCTTGAGCATCCAGGCCGGCAGGTTCCGGGCCCAGTCGGCCACGGGGGTGCGCTGCAGGCCGTCTACCACGACGACGGAGCCGTCCGTTTCGCGCTCGATCTGCTGGGCGCCGAGCTTGCTGGTGATCACCAGCTGGGGGTCGTGCACGATGTCGGCCAGGGCCGAGAAGGCGGGGGTCATCACCTCCAGCTCCCGCACGCGGGCTTCCAGGGTGGTGATGATCTCATCGCGGGCTTTGACTGCCGTGTCGAACTGCTCTTGTAGTCGCTGCCGCGCAGCGGTGTAATCACCCTGCGCTTCGAGTTGCTGTTGCTCGTGCTCCTGCTTGAAGGTGCGCAGTGCCTCGGTTTCAGCGGCAGCTTCCCGCGCTTTGTCCTTCTCGGCTTTCAGCTCTTTGTTCTTCGCTTCCAGCTTGACGACTGATTGCCGTAGCGCTTCCAGCTCTGAGTTATCGGCCGGTGGTGTTGCTGCGGTGGTTTCGTCGCTCATGTGCCGGTGGTGGAAAGGGTTGCAGCTGGGCGCCCATGACATAGCACCAAACAGACCGCAGGGTTTGCTTGTACCCAGCTGCATTGCCACCCTAGGGCCTGCCATTGCGATTTGGCAACCATTGCATCTATGGTGCTTTCGCTTCCATCATTTCCACCATGCTCACAGGATCCGAACTGCTGGCCAAGATCGCTACACTGGGCCATGTGCCCGAAACCGTTGCCGCGCTGGCTTGCGGTTATTGCACGGGCGATGGCAAGGCAAAGATCAACCTGTTCAAGCAGGCCCTGCTCCTCGCTCACGGCTTGTCATTCACCAAGCCTGCCCGCACTGCCGGCAAGCCGCTGAGCTTCAACGTGAAATGTCAGAAGAATGGCAGTGTCATCCTCAGCGCCGGCTATGCCCTGCTGCTGGGCCTGAACCCTGGCGATCGGGTGGATATTGCCCATGACGTGGCAGGCGCTGCCCTGCAACTGGCAAAGACCAAGCTGCCCTGATCAGGCTGCCGGCGGCACTGCTTGCCCCTGGCCAGGTGCCGGGGGCTTTTTGCTGCCTGGCATGGCTGCCATGGCGCCTTGGAGCTGTGCGGCCTGCGCGTCGATCCGGGCCTGCTGCAATGCAGCCGTCGCATCCAGCTCAGCCTGAACATCCAGCTCACCGAGCCATTCACCGTCAGCCAGGCGCTGCAGCAGGAGTTCCTGGGTGATCTTGCCGGCGCCTTCCAGCGCGATCAGCTGGGCCACTTCCTGCGGATCGAGCCGCTGCGACACGAAGTCACGGTTGACGATCGCATTGCCACCGGAGGGCAGGCCCAGGTATTGCCGATGGAAGTCGAGGCAGGTGTCGATCAGGTCTTGCAGCTGCAGGGCCACGGACATCAGGGCGCTGTCACCTTGTGACCGGTCGATGGCCTTGGCCACGCCGCTTTCCTGGAACGTCTGCTGACCCAGCACTGCCGCGAGGCCCAGTTGGCTGATCTGGCGCTCAATCTCGGCCAGATGCCTGAACTGGAACTCATAGCTGGTGCCGGTCGGCTCGCTCCACTCAGCCCGGGCATCGACGGGCAGGGCCAGCGCCGACTCAGGGCCAGCCTCAAGCTCATCCACTTCAGCCGGCACGCCGAACAGGTAGTGCCGTGGCACGGCGGCGATGTGCAGCTGGTTGGCCAGGTCGCTGCTGCGCCGGTAGGCCTGCAGGTTCAGGTGCGCGACTTCTTCCAGCGGCGGCTGCGACTCCAGCAGGCCGGTGCGGTTGCTGTAGGCGATAGCGAACGGGATGTCCTTCATCGTGGTGGTGCCCACATCCACCAGCTCAAAGCCTGAGGTCTTGCTGGGTCGCTTCTGGAAGAGCTTGAACGCCCCGGGCTCCAGCACGCGGACCTGTTCAACCACTTCCTCGCCGTACTCGCTATTGGGGATCGGCAGGGTCAGCCGCTCATAAAGCCGCAGCTGGGTGAGCTTCTGGGTGCCGTCCACCATGGAGGTGCGGAAGCCCAGGATGTCGCGGGGGCTGTAGGTGACCCAGTACGGCCGGTCGGTGGTGACGCCATCCTCTCGGCCGTAGTCCACCAACACACCAGCATGACCGTAGCGAATCATCGTCTTGGCGAACTGGAACGACCACACATTGAGATCATTCCCCTGCAGGTCCACATCAAACAGGTGCTCGGTGATCGCATCGGGCACGTTCTCCAGCCGCACCGGCTTGCGGGTCAGCATGCCGGCCAGCAACGCCTCCAGCCGGACGTAGTAGGGGGCGCAGACGCTATTGGCCAGCCGCACCTTGTAGGACTCATCAGCCTCTCGCGGCTCCTGCGGCAGCCACTGCTTGCCGCCGGCCTGCAGTTGCAGGGTGCCGCCGAGCAACGCCTCGATCAGCGTCCAGCGCGGTTGTTGCCGCTGCCAGGCAAAACCCGGCTGGTAAACGCGAAGGTTGGTGGAGCTGAGCTGCTGGCTGAGGGTGGCGGGCGCAGTGATATAACTGTTCATGCCTTAGGTTGCGGCTTTTTGATGGTGCCAACCATGGGGATAATGAAGCGGCGGATGATGCCAGACCGGCGGTTCATGGGAACGGTCATGGTGACGATGGTAGGGGCGCGATAGGTTGCCGGGTTAGTGGCCGCGCATGCCTCTGTTCCATGCGTCCTGTGATGCCAGCATCCTTCGATTTACAATCTGCGTTGGTGTCAGTCTATTTGCGTCTCTCTTCTTAGGCTTTGGCTTCGGTGGGTTAATAATTGCCTGCCGAACAGCGGTAGCTTTTGCAATACGCCTATCATTCTTTACCCTGACATGGGAAAGTAGAGATTTTTCTTTTCTTGCGGATGCCTTTTCAACGATTCTCCGAGTCTGAGAAAGGATCTGCGCTTTCGTTTTTGGCTCGCGATTCACCTTCACTCTCCCCGCCCCCGCCAGCTTCGCCCCCGCCTGCGGGTTCCGCGCCACCCTGCCCTTCATCACCCCGCCCTTCGTGCTGGGTTTGATGTTGAGCTTGCTGGTGTTATTTGCCTTTGCTGTCTGCAGCTTGTTCTTTGCCCGTGTCACCGCTCCCCGCTGAGCCGGCGTGGCATTAGCTGCCAGCTTCTGCTGACTCTTGGCCAGGCGGTTGCGTGCTGCAGCAGTGCCACGACCCTTTGCCGTCACACTGCCGCGAGGCTTGGAGCCTGGCCCGCTAGTGCCCCGGCTGCTGCCGCCACTGCCAGCGAACCGGCCCCGTGCATCTCGCTTATAGGTGCGTGCCATCAGTGCGGTGCCTTTCCCTAGTTTTCCGTCACCCCTTCGGCTTGCGTGGTTTGCGTGCCTTGCGGGGTTTGCCCTTGGTGTTGCTTGGCCCCGGCTGGATGCTGTTGCGGCCCACCTTGCGGCCTTTGCCGCCTGTACTGGCCAGCTGGGCGCCGTAGATCTCGCGGGCCTTGGCAGCAGGCTTACTGCCCCGTGCTGCCGCTGCTGTGGCCCGTGCTGCCCTGCGCCTGATCACGTTCTGCCCCCCGGCATTCAGCCGCCGGCCCTGGTGCTGGAGCGCGATCCCTGCCAGCTGTCCGTCAATGCCTGGCTTGAGCCGGTTGGCAATGTCACGGGCTGCGCCACGGTCCAGCCTGGCCCTCATGCCGTTGGCCGTGCCCTTGGTGCTGCTCAGCCGATCACGGAGCTTGGGCTTTGGTGCCGGCGGTTAATATTTCGCGCCTTTCTTCCTGCGGGCCTTGCTAGCGATCATGATCAACTGCCCTTGAGGATCAGCCCCTTTCAAAAATCCTTGGCGCTGCATTTCTTCCCTCACCTTTTTGTCGGATCGGAACTTGCTTTTCTGCGCTCTGATCTTCATGTAGGCCTGCTCAGCAGGATTTAACCGCCGAGGCGAAGGCGCGATCTTGTTGGCAGCTCCTGCCCTACCCTTTGCCGCCTGCTTTGGTAACGGCGGCGGCAGGGGCGGCTTCTTCATGCCATTAGCAACCGGCCGCCTTGGTGGTGCTGCCTTAGGCGTTACTTCTGTTTTTTTTGCGCCTCCTTTGCGTCCACGATTCGCTTCCATGCGCGACACCTTGGCTTGCGCATTCTTAACCACCTTGTCAGTCTTACCGCCTCGTACCATTTTCAGCTCACGAACCTGGCTAGTTGCAGTTTTGTAAGCTTGTTTTGCCTTATTGGCTGGTGCCTTATTGGTCCTGGCAGGCGTGGCCTTCGGCTTCGGTGCGGCCTTGGGCCTGGCCGTGGCCTTAGGAGCAGCCTTCGGTGTTGCCTTGGGCGCTGCTGCCCCCTTGTTGGCGCTGCGCTTGGTGCCGGTACCTGCTGCCTTGTAGTGATCAGCTGCCTTCTGCGCGATGTACAGGCTGCGAGCGGCTTTGGCCTGGTTGCCCGGTGCCTTCATGGCTTGCCGCGCCTGGGCTGCCTTGGCCTTGGCCCTGCCCCTGGCGGTGCTGGTCTTGGGGCCGGCCTTGGGCGCAACCTTGGTGCCATGGCCTTGACCCCTTACGGCACCTGCCGTGCGATCAAAGCCCTTCTTGGCGATCGTGCCCTTTGGTGCCGAGGTGCCGATGCTGTTGGGGCCGACACCTAACCGTGTCCCCGTCCGCTTTTTGCTACCAGAACCGGCCACCTTGGTGCCTTTGCCGTAACCCTTCACGGCACCTGCCGTGCGACTCATGGAACCCCGAACATTCGCGCTCCCTTTGGCGATCGTGCCCTTTGGTGCCGAGACGCCCGGTGCCTTGCTGCCAAGCCTTGGCCCGCCACCTTTAGCCCTGCCGCCGCCCTTACTACCGCCACCACCACGGCCGCCGCCACTACCTCCGCCACCGGCAAACCTGCCGTTCTTGTCGCGGCGATAGGAGCGGGCCATGGTGCGTGCGGCGTTTGCCTATGTTGCCGTCACTCCTCCTCTTCGGTTTCGGTTTCGGTTTCGTCCTCGTCGTCGCTCAGGAACTCTTCCAGGGCCT
>CAIJRN010000044.1 GCA_903823115.1 uncultured cyanobacterium | reverse complement strand
TCCTTCGTCGTAGATCGCCTCTTGGGTGCGGCTTCAGCCGCTCCGTTTGAGACTTGGTGAACCTAGCAGCTCACCCGTTCCGCCTCTCCTTTGGTCTCTTCCAGTTCGAGGCTTTTCGGCTCTCGACCCTTCTGAACCCTCCGGTCGGACGGCTGCTCGGTTTCCCGCGCAGTCCAAAATATTACCACCCCTTGGGCCCCATTCCCTGCGATCCGGACGCCCGCCTTTCCCCGTTGGGGCAATCTCAGCGCTTGATCGGCCTGAAAACCGCAATCACAGCCTGGTGATATCGCTCCAAAGCCCAGTGACAGCTTGATTCTTGCGTCTGGAAACGCCTTGGGAGCGCAACGATGTTCGCGATCGGAACCTGCATGCCTCCACCCAGCCCCACAGGTGAGTGATTGCGGACAGAGAGGCGATCAAGCCCAGATGCATCCCGCCCTGACCAGGGCCTGGGGCCATGACGAGCGGCCCTGTGCCCACGAACAGCTCATGGAGGCGGCTACAACCAGCTCCCAGCACGATGGGGCAGGGGAACAAAAGTTCGCACTGGCGGAATCCGCTGTGAAGCCCCCAGGCTGTCGATCAGGACGTACGGGCGCCTTTGGGCTCAGCCACAACCCTCCGGGGCCTGGGACCTGGCTTCCTGATCGCCCAGTCTGTCGGCGCTGCCAGCCTGGGCACATCCAAGCCAGCCTGGTCTGGTCTGCTCCCGACACCGCGACAGGTGCAGCGCCAATAAAAAAGCCGCGGACTGAGCCGCGGCCTGATGGATTGGGGACGAATCCCGATCAAACGGTGGAACTCAGAACAGACCCAGGGTGAGGGACTTGTCGATCGGCAGAGCCGCACCGATGCCCAGGTAGATGGTGAAGAAGGTGCCGAACAGGAAGGCGGCCATGGCAACAGGCCGACGGAACGGGTTCTGGAACTTGTTGAAGCTTTCGATGAAGGGGATCAGCATGAGCCCCAGGGGGATCATGGTCTGCAGAGCGATGCCCAGCAACTTGTTGGGAACGACCCGCAGGATCTGGAAGACCGGGTACAGGTACCACTCGGGGAGGATCTCCAGCGGCGTGGCGAAGGGATCGGCCTTGTCGAGCAGCATGGCCGGGTCAAGGACCGCCAGACCGACGATGCAGGCGAAGGTCCCCATGATGACCACGGGGAAGATGTAGAGGAGGTCGTTGGGCCAGGCCGGCTCGCCGTAATAGTTGTGACCCATGCCCTTGGCCAGTTTGGCGCGCAGCTTGGGATCGGTGAGATCAGGCTTCTTGAGGATGTGCATGGTTCAGAGCGCGTGGATGCAGCGTAGGCGGACTGACGGTGATTCAGAGGGGACCGGAGATGCCCTGCTTACGGATCATCAGGAAGTGGATCAGCATGAACACAGCCAGCAGCCAGGGCAGCACAAAGGTGTGCAGGCTGTAGAAGCGAGTGAGCGTGGACTGACCGACGCTCTCACCGCCGCGCAGCAGCTCGACCATGAAATCGCCGATGACGGGCACAGCTGCCGGTACGCCGCTGACGATCTTGACGGCCCAATAGCCAACCTGATCCCAGGGCAGGGAGTAGCCGGTGACGCCGAAGGACACCGTGATGACCGCCATGGTGACGCCGGTGACCCAGGTGAGCTCGCGGGGACGCTTGAAGCCGCCGGTGAGGTACACCCGGAACACGTGCAGGATCAGCATCAGCACCATCATCGAGGCGCTCCAGCGATGCACGGAACGGATCAGCCAACCGAAGCTGACATCCGTCATCAGGTATTCAACCGAGGTGTAGGCCTCCACCACCGTCGGCTTGTAGTAGAAGGTCATCGCAAAGCCAGTGGCGAACTGGATCAGGAAGCAGACCAGGGTGATGCCGCCGAGGCAATAAAAGATGTTGACGTGCGGGGGCACGTACTTCGCCGAGACGTCATCGACGATGGCCTGGATTTCCAGACGTTCGTCGAACCAGTTGAAAACCGGATTCTTGGCGTCGGGTGCGGCAGGAGACGAGTTCGCCATGCAGCCTTGGGACTTGGGTTGCGAGAGTCTACCGATCGTCCTGACCCCCCTGTGAGCGAACCAGCCCCACCTCCCATCCCTGCTCAACCCTTTGAAACAGGGGCGCGCCGGCGGCTGGGCCGCCTGTTCAGCCTGCTCGCCGTGATCGGGCTGCTATTGCCCGTCGCTGTTGGCCCAGCCCTCATGGCCCCCAGGCCGCTCCTGGCCCTCAGCGATGTTCAGGCGCTGGTGGTGGACGCCTGGCGACTGGTCAACCAGAGCTACGTCGACCCCTCACAGCTGGAGGCGGTGCATTGGCGGAGGCTGCGCCAGAAAGCTCTCGAAAAGTCGATCGTCAGCTCCTCCCAGGCCTACGACGCGATCGAGGCGATGCTGGAGCCGATCGGCGACGCCTACACCAGGGTGCTGCGGCCCGCCGACTTCGGCAGCCTGCAGTCCAACACCCGCGGCACCGTCTGTGGTGTGGGACTGCAGCTGGGCCTGCGGGCCAGCGATCAGGCGATCGTGGTGATCGCCCCACTGGCTGGCTCACCGGCGGCCGAGGCCGGCATCGCCTCCGGCAGTGAGCTGGTGAGCGTGAACGGCCGCAACAGCAAGGAGCTGGGACTGGAGGCCACCGCATCCGCCCTGCGCGGGGATGCCGGCAGCGAGGTGATCGTGACCCTGATCGCCCCGGGCAACGAGCGCCCGAAGGAGACCGTGCTGAAACGGCGGCAGGTGGATCTGCAGCCGGTGCGTCCCAGCCAGGTGATCCGGGATGGTCACCGGCTCGGGGTGCTGCGCATCACCCAGTTCAGTGAACCGGTCCCCGTCCAGGTGCGCGATGCCCTGATGGCCTTCAGCCAGCCGGCGGGCCCTGGCCAGGAGCCGATCGAAGGCCTGCTGCTCGATCTGCGCAACAACTCCGGTGGCCTGGTGCAGGCGGGACTGGCCGTGGCCAACAGCCTGCTGGACACGGAGCCGATCGTGGAAACCAAGGACCGCGGCGGCATCAGCGATCGTCAGGTGGCCGGAGCTGGCAGCCTCTACGCCGGCCCGATGCTGACCCTGGTGAATGGCGGCACGGCCAGCGCCAGCGAAATTCTGGCCGGAGCCCTGCAGGACAGCGGCCGCTCGCCCCTGGCCGGCAGCCGCACCTATGGGAAAGGTCTGATCCAGACCCTGATCCCCCTCGGCGATGGCAGCGGCCTGGCCGTGACGGTGGCCCGCTATCTGACGCCGAGCGGTCGCGACATTCAGAACCTGGGCATCGAACCGGATCTGCAGCTGCCTGATCCGGAGCCCCTCAACCCCGGTGGCGATGACGACAGCTGGCTGGAGCAGGCCGAAACCCTGCTGGTGAAGACCATCGAGGCGGCAGCGGCACCATGAGTCAACGCACCTATCACGATCCCCTGCACGGGGCGATCAGCCTCGATCACGCCGAACCGGCCGAAGCCCTGGCCATCGACCTGATCGACACCGCCCCGTTCCAGCGGCTGCGGCGGATCCGCCAGCTCGGCACCGCCTACCTCACCTTTCAGGGGGCCGAATCCAGCCGCTTCACCCATTCGCTGGGGGTGCTGCACCTGGCCCGGCTGGCCCTCGACCGTCTGCTGCGCCTGGAGCCGACCCTGGTGGAGCACCGCAGCGCCCTCTATGCGGCCGCCCTGCTCCATGACGTCGGCCACGCTCCCTACAGCCATTCCGGTGAGGAGATGTTCGGCCTGCGCCACGAGACCTGGTCGGGGCGACTGATCCGGGAGCATCCGGCCCTGCGCGAGCGACTCGAGGCCGAACGGCCCGGCCTGGCCGATGAGGTGGCTGATCTGCTCGAGCACGGCCGCCACCCGTGCGGTGCCATCAAAGCCCTGGTCAGCAGCCAGCTCGACTGTGATCGCCTTGACTACCTGCTGCGCGACAGCCTCAGCACCGGCACCAGCTACGGCCAGCTGGATCTCGAGCGGATCCTGGCCAGCCTCACCCTTGCCCCCGACGGCAATCTGGCGGTGCACCCCAAGGGCCTCCTGGCCGTGGAGCACTACCTGGTGGTGCGGCAGCTGATGTACCGCACCGTGTACAACCACCGGCTCAACGTGGTCAGCACCTGGCTGTTGATCCGTGCCGTCAGCGTGGCCAGACGGCTGGGAGCGGCCCTGGTCTGGGCCGATGGGCCGATGGGCCGCTGGCTCTGGCAGGCGGAATCGCTGACGATCGAGGACTTCCTGGCCAACGACGACATCCGCACCGGGTACCACCTGGCCCGCTGGCGCGAAGAGGGACCGAGCGAGCTGGCCGATCCCTGCCGCCGCCTGCTGGATCGCCAGTTGCTGCGCGCCACCGATGTCAGCGATCGACCCAGCGGCGAACGGCTGGAGCTGCTGGCCGTGGCCCGGCAACTGGCATCGGCCGCGGGCCTGGAGCCGGAGGGCTGCTGCGGCCTGCAACAGCGCTCCAGCCGGGGATACAACGTCTACAAGGGGGGCCTGCGGCTCTGGGATGGCCGGCGGCTGGAGGCCTTGGAGCAGCGTTCCGCCCTGGTGGACACCCTGGCCCAGGCCCAGCAGAGCGCCTGGCTGATTCACCCCGTCGAAGTCAGCCAGGCCCTGGCGCAGCGGCTGCTGCAGGATTGACCTGAGGACGGACGCTTCGGGCCGCCTAGGTTTCGCTCGACCGCAGCTTGCGACGATGGCCGCCGTACTGATCCCGGCGTTGGCCCCGCAGCAGTGCCACGAGCTGAGGCTGCCCTGCGGGACAGGCGTGGCCAGCGCCCGAGAGGAGGTGACTTACGCCCTCGGTGGCCAGAAGCTTCAGGGCACCCTGCTGCTCGACGCCGGCGACTGGCTGTTGCGCCTGCCGGAGTTGCGTGACCTGCGGCAGCTGCTGCTGCGCCGACAGCTGCAACTGGTTCGCGTGCGCGCCCAACGACCCGAAACCCTGGTGGCCGCAGCGGCCCTCGGACTGGAGACCGAAGCGCCCGCTCCAGCGGCGCTGGCCCCAGACCCGGACGACACGAGCACCCCGGACGATGGCCTGACGATCCACCGCGGCACTCTGCGCTCCGGCGACCATCTGCAGAGTCAGGGCTCGGTGCTGCTGCTGGGGGATGTGAATCCTGGAGCCAGGATCAGTGCCGCTGGCCATGTGCTGGTGTGGGGGCGATTGCGGGGCGTGGCCCACGCGGGCGTGGGGGGTGATCGCAACGCCCGGATCGTGGCCCTGCATCTGCGGCCCTTGCAGCTGCGCATCGCCGATGCGGTGGCCCGGGGGCCGGCCGACCCGCCGGCGGCGGGTCAGGCCGAAACAGCGCACCTGGTGAATGGCGAGATCCGCATCGATCCGGCCTCACCCAGCTGGCCCCTGGGTGAATGAAGCCCGCTCTGCCTGCTGACCTGTTGAGCTGTCCGGTGGCCTGCCGGCGGGCCAGCGAACCGAAGCCAGCCGGCAGGCGCGGTCAGGACTCAGCGATTGATCACCCCCAGCCCCCCCAGGAGACCGGCAATGGCCATGAACCACAGCGGTGAAATGCGGGTGCGCAACATCAGCACACAGACCACCAGCGACACCACGACACCGGCGGCATTGGTGTCGGCCGTATGCAGGATCTTGATGCCGACCTCAAACAGGATGCCAAGGGTGATCGGGCCGAGGCCGCGCTCAAAGGCGATGCGCCAGGGGGAGTTCCTGAGCCGGTTCCAGCTGAGGCAGGCCGCCACCATCAGCAGCGTCGAGGGCAACAGGATCGCCAGCTCGGCGCCGTAGCCGCTGAGCAGGGCCCACCAGGGGCCCTCCGGCCAGGCGGCCCCCAGGCCCAGAAGGCCGACCAGCATCGAACTCGGGCCTGGTGCCGCTTCAGCCAGGGCATAGAGATTGGCGAACTGGGAGGGGCTGAGCCAGCAGAATTGATGGACGCTGATGTGCTGGTATTCGCTCAGCAGGGTGTTGCCGCCGCCGAGAGAGAACAGGGACAGGCCCAGGAAGGTGCCGAGCACCTGCAGCAGATGGCCCAGATCCGTGAGCGAGGTAGGCGTGCACTGGGCTGAAGCGGCGGCACTGACGGCCGGAGCCGCTGCAGCGGTGACCGTGGCAGCAGTGACCGTGGCAGCAGCCGTAGCAGTGACAGTGGCAGTGGCTGAGACGGTGGCCATGGCCGTGGTCAGCAGCGACGACAGCGTCATGGCTGACCCGGGGACCTGGGCGTGCGCGGCCAGTACCAGGCCATCGCCAGGGGCCCGGCGATCAGCACCACCGGCACCAGCCGGACATGGAAGAACTCCATCGCCACAAAAGTGGCCGCGGCCAGCAACAGGGCCACGGGATCCTTCCAGTACTGATCAAGAATCTTGAAGCCCATCGACAGGGCCATGCCGGCGGCGGCGGCCACCACCCCGGCCAGCACGCGGTCCACCGCCGGCAACGTGTGGAAGGAGAAGTAGGCCACACCCAGCAGCATCAGCAGCGTGAAGGGCACCAGCAACATCCCCGCCATCGCCACCAGGGCGCCGCTGAGGCCATGGAAGGCGGCGCCGATGTAGACGGCCATGTTGATCTGATTCGGCCCGGGGAACAGGCGCGCCACCGTCAGGCCCGTGAGGAACTCCTCGTTGCTGAGCCAGCCCCGTTGTTCGACCACGATTCTCTGGCTCCAGGCCGAGAGGCCACCACCGAAGGCCGAAAGGGCCACCTGGAGCATGCCGATGAACAGTTCCCGATGGCTGGGCGGCTGCTCATTCATGGACGAAGTGGGGATCCGGGGGCAGTTCCCCGTCCTCATGCATGCTCGGATCGAGAGGATCGGGGGTGTTGTACTTCTTGGCTTCGTTCCAATCGGCCTCGAACACCAGCTTGAGACGCTCAACCACCTCGGGAGCATCGCTTTCGATACCCAGCTCGCGGCGCAGATCAAAGGCGCTGCGATCGATGTTCATCGAGCCGGTCTGGGCATAGAGACCATCCACCAGAATCAATTTGGCGTGCAGCTTGAGATGCTGCTGGCGACGCACCTTGACGCCGAAGCGCTGCATGATCCGCAGCGACGAGAACGTGTCATAGATATCCCAGTCACTGATGCCGTGCTTGCCGCCGCAGAGCACCCGCACCTTGACGCCTCGATCACGGGCGCAGACGATCCGCTCGAGGATCACCGCATCGACAAACTTGGGGTGCTGAATCCAGAGGGTGCTGGTGGCGGCATCGATGATGCGGGCCATCTGGCCGCGGCTGTGGGCACTGCTCCAGACCAGGCCGACATCGAGGGCGGGGGCGAAGAAGGTGCGATTCCAGTCCGCCTCGAAGCCGGCGATCACCTGGGCCACAACGACCGGATTCTGGCTGACGATGCCGTAATCGCGGGTTTCGGTGAAGTATTTGTCCGAGAGGTTGAAGGTGGCAATCAGAGCCGCCTGCTCGTCGATCACCATCGACTTCTCATGGGTGACCGGGAAGGCCTCGGAGGTCCAGGCGGTCTCGATGCCCGCGGCCTGCAGGCGCGCGAAGGCCTCATCATTCCAGCGATCGCCGCCGGAGGTGTGGGGGTTGAGCATCACCCGCACCTGCACCCCCCGCTCCCGGGCCCGCTGCAGGGCCTGCTCGATGTCTTCGGACTGCAGCTTGAACTGCTTGAGCAGCAGCTGCTCGCGGGCCGAATCGATCAGCTCAACCACGGAGCGACAGCCGTCGTCGGGCATGACCACCAGACGCTGATGGAGATGAAGAAGTTCGGCCATCAGGGGGATCAAGATCCAGAGCTTGTTTTAGGTGAGGGGGCTCGGGCCTGTCGAGCAAGCCAGCATCAGCGCTGCGAACCAGGCAGCGCGATCGGCACCGCCGACCTACCGTGCATCGACGCCGATGGACGCCGTGACGACAGCTTCCGCCCGCATCATCCTGATCTGTTCCGGCAAGGGGGGAGTGGGCAAGACCACCCTCACCGCCAACCTGGGTGTCGCCCTGGCCCGGCTCGGTAAAACCGTGGCCGTGCTCGACGCCGACTTCGGTCTGCGCAACCTCGACCTGCTTCTGGGTCTGGAAAACCGCATCATCTACACCGCCCAGGAGGTGCTGGCCGAAACCTGCCGGCTCGACCAGGCGCTGGTCAAGCACAAGCAGCAGCCCAACCTGGCCCTGTTGCCGGCCGGCAATCCCCGCATGCTCGAGTGGCTGACGCCCGAGGACATGCAGACCATCGCCCGTCTGCTGGCCGAACGCTCCGACTACGTGCTGATCGACGCCCCCGCCGGCATCGAACAGGGCTTCAAGAATGCGGCGGCCGCAGCCAGGGAGGCGATCGTGATCACCACCCCGGAAGTTTCGGCGGTGCGCGATGCCGACCGGGTGATCGGCCTGCTGTCCACCATGGACGTCAAGCCGGTGCAGCTGGTGCTCAACCGGGTGCGCCCCAAGATGATGGCCAACCAGGAGATGCTCGCCGTCGACGACGTCACCGACATCCTGGCCCTGCCGCTGCTGGGACTGGTGCAGGAGGACGAGCGCGTGATCATCTCCACCAACCGGGGCGAACCGCTCACCTTGGAGGACAACCCCTCGCCGGCCGGCCAGGCCTATCTGAACATCGCCCGCCGTCTCTGCGGCGAGGACATCCCGCTGATCGATCCCTCCAAGCAACGCCACGGCCTGCGAGCACGGCTGCTCAACAAGCTCAGGAAAACCACGGGACTCTTCTGACGGCCATGACCGTGCTCGATTTCATCAATCGCCTGCTGGGACGAGAGAAGCCCAGCGGCACCATGGCCCGGCAACGGCTACAGCTGGTGCTGGCCCACGACCGCAGCGACCTGAACCCCGAGCTGCTGGAGCAGATGCGCCGCGAGATTCTCGAAGTGGTGCAGCGCTACGTGGAAATTGACATCGAGAGCTGCGATGTGAGTCTGGAAACCGAGGATCGGGTCACAGCCCTGCTGGCCAACCTGCCGATCAAGCGCACCCGGGAGTTCCCGCTGCCCATTGGCAGCGGCAAGCCGGGCGGGCCCGATACCGGAGCCAAGGAATCCGCAGCCAGCCTCGACAATGCCGCCGAGAACCCCGAAGCTGGCACGGCCAGCCCACCAGCCACGGCCGTCACGCCAGGGGCCGATGCGCTGCAGGACGGCAGCGCCGCCGAGAGGGGCGAAACCTCTGCGGCCAGCCAGCCCTGAGCTGCGCCCTCACCGAGGGATCTCCGGGCTGGGGCACTCCACCGCCCTGGCCAGCCGTGAGCCCTGCAGGCTCCAGGGTCGGCCGATGGGAAGACTTCAGACAGATCCGTGGCTCTGCTCGTGTCCCCGTCCCCTGGCTCGGCCTCAACGGCGCAGGCCTGTCCCCTCTGGCTCCTGAGCCCGATCACCCCCGCTGAAGACAGGGTTCTGCAGCTGGTCCGCCGCGGCGGCAGCAACCGCAGCATCGCGGCCGAACTCGTGCTCAGTCCGCGCACGGTCGAAAGCCACGTGTCGAGCCTGCTGGCCAAAACCGGTTGCCGCAGCCGCAGCCAGTTGCTGCTGTGGGCCCTGGCTCAACAGCAGTCCGCGCCATCGTTGAATCAGCCATGCAGCCGGTGATCCGGTTGTCAGTCGTCGATCCACGCATCGCCTTGCCTGGGAACCTGAAGGCAACACCCTGGAATGGCCGCCAGCCCAGCGGCCTGAGCTGGGCAAAGGATGGAAATCGCGCCAGCCACGACGGCTGCCACCGGCATGATCACGGGCTCCTGGCGCCGAATCTGCATTCGCCGCAGGAAGGCCGGCGTGTATTCAGGCTTGAGTCAAGGATCGGCAACAGCAGCGGTGCCGGCCGCTGGATCAGAGGCCATGTTGCCGCGGATCATCCTCACCGCAGCGAGATCGATCGGGCCGTTCTCAGGCCGATTGAGCAGCCCCGCAGAGCGGCAGACTCCGACCGACCGCGCCCGACATGGTGACGGCAGAGCGAAATCAGGCTGCGGGCCGCGTCACAGATACTGAGAGCCCTCACAGATTGCGCTCCATCCATGCAGGCCGAACCCTCCAACCAGCCCGTGCGCCCGGTGGATCTGCTGGTGTCGGGCGGCATCGTCGTGACCATGGATGGCGACCGCCGGGTGCTCGCCGACGGGGCCATTGCCATCGCCGCTGGACGCATCGTGGCGGTGGGCCCAAGGGCTGAGGTGGAGGCGGGCCATCGCGCCAGCGAACGGATTGACGCGACCGGGCGGACCGTGATCCCTGGCCTGATCAACGGTCATGCCCATGTACCGATGACCCTGTTTCGCGGTCTGGCCGACGATCAGGACCTCGACGACTGGCTGCAGCACACGATCTTCCCCGCCGAGGCCATGAATGTCGATGAAGCGTTCGTGCGGGCCGGTACCCGGCTGGCCCTGGCCGAACTGATCCGCGGTGGGGTCAGCACGGTCTGCGACATGTATTACTTCGAACAGGCCGTGGCCGAAGAAATGGCCAGCGCCGGCCTGCGCGGCCTGCTGGGCCAGGCCCTGATCGATTTCCCAGCCCCCGACAATGCCGATCACGCCTCAGCGATGGCCTGCATTGAGCGCTTCGTGGACTCCTGGCAAGGCCATCCGCTGATCACCCCGGCGATCGGGCCCCACGCGCCCTACACCGTTTGCGACGAGCATCTGGTCAAAGCGCGGGCCTTCGCCGACCGCCACGGCTGTCCCTTGGTGATCCATCTGGCCGAAAGCCGCCATGAGGTTCAGGAGAGCCGGCGATTGAAAGGTGCGGCGCCGGTGGAACACCTGGCCGCCCTTGGGGTGCTGAGCGAAGCGATGGTGGCCGCCCATGTGGTCTGGGCCGAGGAGCACGAGCTCGACCTGCTGCTGCAGCACGGCGTCGGCATCGTCCACAACCCCCAATCGAACATGAAGCTGGCCTCCGGCGTGGCGCCGATCCCGGCGATGCTGCGGCGGGATCTGGCAGTGGGCCTGGGCACCGATGGCTCCGCCTCCAACAACGATCTCAGTCTCTGGGAGGAGATCGACACCGCCGCCAAGCTGCACAAGTTGATCAGCGCCGATCCCAAGGTGGTCTCGGCCCAGGAAGCCTTCGAGATGGCCACGATCCGTGGCGCCAGAGCCCTGCACCTCGACAGCCAGGTGGGGTCGCTGGAGGTGGGCAAACGGGCCGATCTGGCGGTGCTCGACATGGAGGCGATCAACCAGTTGCCGCTCAGCAGCATCTATTCGGCGCTCGTGTATGCCACCAAGGCCAACGACGTGCGCACCCTGGTGGTGGAGGGTCAGGTGGTCTTGCGCGATCGCCAGCTGCTCACCCTCGATGAACCGGCGATCAATGCCGAAGCGCTGGCCTATCGCCATCGCATCGTCGAACGCCTCGGCCTGAACCCCGGCAGCAGCGCGGCCGGCTGATCAGAACTGCAGCTGCAGCTGCAGGCCCAGCGCCAGAATCGAGCCAATACTTGCCGGAGCCTGGATCCACTGCAGCACCGGTTGCAGCGACAGGCTGCTGTTGAGATTGAAGCTGTAGTTGAGCTCCAGCAGCGATTGCGGCCGCAGGCCCGCCAGCAATTGCTGGTTGAAGCTGCTGCGACCAAAGCCCAGGGACAGCACATCAAAGGGGCGCCCGGCAATCAGGCCCTGGCAGAGCCAGCCACCGCTGCCGAACAGCGTGACGGGATTGCCGCCCGCTTGATTGCCGCCGCTGAGTCCGAGCCAGAGCCGGTTGTCCAGGCCGATCGGCAACTCGGGCGCCAGAGTGAGCGAGCCAAACAGCATCGGCAGAATCACGCCGCTGCTGTCATCGGCGACATAACCACCACCCAGCTGTAACAAGGGCACCGGCAGCATGCGGGTGAGGGATTGGCCCCGCTGGCGAATCGGCGCCACCAGCCGCCGGGCCCCGGGCAGACGATCGAAGCGCCACTGCAGCACCTGCAAATGGCCCGCAAAGCTCGGTTCATTGGGCACGACCCCCAGCAGGGCTGCCACATGGATGCTGGGATTGAGGACATAGGCGGCGTAATGCCATTCGCCCAAGGCACCGCTATCGCCGGGCAAGGTCGGATCGGCGGCGGCCGGCCGCCAGTGCAGCTCAAGCCCCGGCGCCACATAGGGGTTGATCGGCAAGCCTGGCTGATTGAGATTGAGAACATCGTTGAAAACCGTATTCAGATAACTGTTCAACACCGGCGCGTTGACGAAGCCAGGATCCAGTGAAAACAGGCCCGCCTTGACATCCACGGCCTCACCAAGCCGCTCGATGCTGGCCTCGGTGATCCAGAAACCGGTGGGGCTATCCAGGGCTGTCAGCGGGAAGGCCGCGCCGATCCGTTGGCCATAGCCGGCAACACCGCTGACAAGGGCAAGCTCCCCGTGAACCCGCCAGTGATCGAGCTCACTCCAGCGCTGCTGCTCCTTGCCGAAGCCACTGCTGAAGCTGGCATCAAGCGTGGTCTGCTGAATCGAGTTGCGGCCTTGAACCAGGCCGCCGCTGGGATTGAGGAAGCCGTCAGCCTGGTAACTGAGCGCCAGATTGATCCAGGACGGCAGCTTGAGCAGCCCATTGAGCGTGGGCCAGGACTGGGCCAAGGCCAGGGGCGGCTCGGGCTGGGCCGATGGGGGCAGCGTCCCTGCCGCTGCCGCGGTTGCCACTGCCGCGGTTGCCACTGCTGCCGTTGCCAAGGCTGCCACTGCCGCTGACGCCACGGACGGGGGCAGGACTGTTGAAGCTGGCGCTGTTGGGATCAGCGGTTTGACCGGCAGCGCCGACTGGGGCGGGCCCGCAGCTGTAACCAGCGGCGTCTGGGGATCTGCCGCCTTCGCGGGGCCGATGGACGTGGCCATGATCAGGGCAGCACTGCCCAGGCACCTCAACCACCCCGCTCGCCACGGCTTTGCCCAGCCCATCGGCTTTGCCCAGCCCATCGGCTTTGCCCAGCCCATCGGCTTTGCCCAGCCCATCGGCCTTGCCCTGCACACCGGCGTTGCCCGGCAGCGCTGCTCCGGCTCCGGCATGGCCGGGACAGCAAGAAACCCCTGGGCCAATTCCACCCCCAGGCCTCGCAGGATGTCAGCGCCATGGATACGACAGATCTGATCCGAGCAGACGAGAGTGCCACTGGCCAGATTTCGATCCCAATCGCCGACATTGGCGACCCTCTGGGCCTCGTGCAGCCGTTTCTCGCTGTTCAGCAGCTGAACCGTGCGCTCGTGCACCTTTTGCTCAAGCGTGGCATTCAGTTGACGCACGGCATACTCGACCTGCTGGCGGTCGCTGATATCGCGGAGGATGCGGCGCACGGCAGCCGGCTGATTCTGATCAAAAGGCACATCCGGCTGGCCTTCCAGGGCAATAAGAGTGCCGGCACCGGTGATCAAGGCACAGCTGATTGACTGACTGGGCTGGCCTGCCGTCAGAGACTGGAAGACGAGCTGACAGCGATGCAGGTGATCGGGAGCAATCAAGGCAAAGACATTGAGCACCAAGGCTTGCTCAGGGCCATAGTCCAGGCTGCGGTACCAGGCAGGATTCACCAGCTGGACGCCCCCATCGATACCGATAACCTGAATCAGATCACTGGTGTTCTCGCAGAGATCCTGCAATAGAGCCAACGATTGACCGGGTCGATCAAGGGTCTGCACCATGGTTTGCGGCCTGCATGTTCAGCATCTCAGCGTTGGGTGATCCATGGTTTGACAAACACTCCAAGCTGCCGCCTTGACGCCACGGGCTATCGGATCTGGACCGACAGGACACCCATATCAACAGGAAACTGCGGGCAGGCCAGGTGGACATTTGGCTTCAGCGTGGCTTGACGGCCCTGGCTCCATCGCATTGGGCATTCTTCTGAATGCCTGAGGTCTTGGTGGATCGACACAGGAATTGGATACTGCCATCGGCCTTCTCATTCTTCTGCCAGAAGAAACCACCAGGGCTGGGCTTGCCCTGGGCCACCACCTTGGCTGACGCCGCGGGAATCGCGATTAAAGTCGCGGCCAACATGGCAAGGGGAAGCGTGAATCGCATGGGAGGAGAAAGCACGGACTGTGCTCTAGCGGTACCAGCGCAGACTACCAAGCTCACACTCTTGAGACCAGTCACAGAGAAGGCCGAGTCCATGCAAGCAGCCAACTTGCGAAGACCAATGGAGCGGAAGAAGGGGGATAGGGGTCCAAGCGCCGCACAAGCGCCGCCAAACCAGCCAACAGCCTTCAAATCGAAAGCAACACTCAGTCGCTGATTGTGTTTTTTGCACCTCGACCAGGACAGCAACGATTGTCACAGAACGGCAGGAATCAGCCATAAAAACAGACACACCTGGACAGAAGCATTGATAACAGCATCCTCAACCGAGCAGATAGCGGTTGCGCAGACGGTGTCCCCTCCCCCAGATTTGAGCAAAAACGTTGAGTCACTACAGCCCAGAACTGCAGGCCAAGACCCAGGAAGCAATACAACGGCAGCCAAGCGCAACTCGCCGTCACAATCCAGCTGCCATTGAGCAGCAGAACAGACCATTCCTCCACGGCAAAAGAAGTCACCCTTCCATCACCCCGAAACCCCGATTTCCAGCATCCCGACGAATCAAGAAGAGAGCATATTGAGAAACAAAAGCCATGGATGCCCCTAGATTTTTACCAAAGATTAAACCTAGCGCCAGCCAAAACACCCCGATAGTCACACAAGCGACTCGGCAAGCAAGCTCAATCAATGCTATCCCAGAAAAGCATATTGACCACAAAATCCACTCAGCAAACAGCCTATGAGACTTTTCAGGACATCAAAAATCCTGCCCCAATGTCACCGCTGACGCGAATCGCCGACGCCTTTCAACCACCAATACATAAGCTGGATCAAGCATGGACCGACGCGACCAACTCTCAACGCCAACCCACGAGCCAGGCCAGTTGATAAAAGCAAAAACTGACCAACCAGGCCAGGATCAGCGACCAGAGCACGGAAAATATAGTGAAGCCGAGTCGTTTTGACTCCGTTCGAATCACCGCCACCGTGGAAAGACAGGGGGTGTAGAGCAGAGTGAACAGCATGAAGCTCACCGCCTGCACCCAGCTCACCTCGCTGGCCAGGGCGTGTCCGAGTGCACCGCTGCTGGCGGTCTGGCCATAGATCACTGCCAGGCCGCCCAGCACAATCTCCTTGGCGATGAAGCCGAAGACCAGCGCCACCGTCAACCTGGGATTGATGCCGATCGGTGCCAGGAGGGGCTGCAGCAGCTCGCCCAGGTGACCGGAAAGGGACTGGGCGGAAGCGGGGGCGACACCGAGGGGCAGGTTGTTGAGCAACCAGATGCTCACCACGCCGAAGATGATGAACCGACGGGCCCAGAACCAGAAATGGCGCACCTCCGCCCAGGCCCGGCGCAGCACCTGGGGGATCGTCGGCAGACGATAGGGAGGCAGCTCCAGCACCAGGGCCTCTTCACTGGCAAAGCGTCCCTTGAACAGCAGTGCCGTCAGAATCGCAGCGCCAAAACTGAGCAGATAGAGCCCGAAGATCACCAGGGCAGCCTGGCGCGGCGCAAAGAACACCGACGCCATGAACAGAAAGACATTGAGGCGAGCTGAGCAGAGCGAGAAGGGAATGATCAGCATCGAGAGCAGCCGCAATCCACTCGAGCGCATCACCCTGGTGCCGAGAATTGCCGGCACATTGCAGCCGAAGCCCATCAAAGACAGCACAAAGCTGCGGCCATCGAGCCCCAGCCGCTCCATGAAGGCATCCATCAGAAACGCAGCCCGCGAGAGATAGCCGCTGTCCTCCACCACACCCATGGCGAGAAAGAACAGGAAGATCACCGGCAGAAAGGCGCTGACCGTGCCGATTCCCAGCACCAGTCCATCGATGATGAACCCCCGCAGGAAGGGCGGCCAACTGACCAGCAAGGGGCTGAGAACGTACTGGCTGAAATTCGAAATCAGGGTGCCCAGGGCCCCCTGCATCGGCACCCCCAGGGCATAGATGGTCTGAAACATCAGGGCCATCACCAGAAAGAAGATCGGCAGGCCCAGCACGGGATGCAACAGCCAACGATCCAGCCGGCGGGTCAGGGCGTCGCGCCACTGGGCCGGGAAGGTAACAGCGGCCCGGAGGATGGACTCCATCGAGCCGGCCAGGTCGTCATCCGCCGCGGCCAGCCTGATCTCCAGATCCCGCACCGGGCAAGCCGCGCCAGGCACGGCAGCCGTCAGCTCCCTGGCGATGGCCTGGCGGGCCTGAGCCAGACCCTGGCGGTACTTGGCGCTGATCAACAGCACCGGCAGCTCCAGTTGGCGAGCGAGCTGGTCGAGGTCGATGCCGACGCCGAAACGCCTGGCCTCATCGGCCATGTTCAACAACAACAACGCCGGCAGGCCCAGCTGCCGCACCTGCAGGGCCAGTCTGAGCTGACGATCGATCTGGGAGGCGTTGAGGATGACCACCACCAGATCCACCGAAGTGGACTCGAGAAAGCGACGCACAACGGCCTCATCCTCCGAGTGGCCGCGCAGGTCATAGATGCCCGGTAAATCCACCAGCTGGACGCTGCGTCCCTCAAGATTCAGCTCCGCCTGCATCAAATCCACCGTCAGCCCGGGCCAGTTCCCGATATGGGCATGGGCTGAGGTGAGCTGGGTGAAGAGCGTGGATTTACCCGTGTTGGGCATGCCCACCACCGCCACCGTGGCCTGACCAGGCACCAGGGTCAGCCCGGCGGCATCGAGGCCATGGGTCATGGGGCCACCCGACCGGGATCGACGGCGCAAATCTCGACGCGGGCAGCGTCAACCCGACGCAGCATCAACTCCGTCATGCCGACGCGCAGATGGATCGGGCCCGACCACCAGCCGCGCCGCAGCACTTTCACCTGCTGGCCGGGCTTGATACCGAGCGCCTCCAGCCGATGACGCAGCCCCGCTTCCACCCCAAGCACCGTGACCATGCAGGATTCGCCGGCAGTCAGATCAACCAGCCGCAAACGGACAGGAACAGAGGGAAGAAGGCGAGCCAGGGCCGCTTATTGCGAATGATGCTCATTATCCTAAGGCCAGGGTCGACGGCGGTCCGTCGGCAGCCTCAGCGACGATTGATGGCCATCACCATGCCGCCTCCGACCAGGAGCGTCAGGAACAGGGTCAGGGCAACCGCCTCACCAGCGATGGCCCGGGCCACCATCGCCACCAGAAGGCTTGCCAAAGCCAGCACGAGCATCGGCACCAGCGACTTCATCGCCCGCACCCGGGCTCGGCATTCACGCCACAGCCCCTGAGACTGCCTGCGCTGATGCGGCAAGTGCAGCCGAGGCCTGCTGAGCCACGGCCTAGAAAAGGACAACAGGATCTGGCGCAGTACTCCAACGACCTCCAGGGCAATCCCTCAGAACCGAGCCTCGCCGGAGCCGATCAGCTTCGAGGATCAACGTCATGGATCAACATCCCAGGTTCTGACAGCGCAGGGCCCAACACGCCAGCGCCAGAGAGCCCAGGGGGCGCCAGCCGAAAGAGGAGACTCTTCATAGTTCATCACAAAACCATGAGCATTCATGCTCAAACCGTGACCGAAACCAGGAATTCGTCGTACGGTCAGAACAGCAGTGAGACAGGAACACCATGAACAACTGGCCGGCAAACTCTCGGGATCGCGACTTGGGTATGAATACCCAATCTTCCCTGGGCTCCAAGACTCTATTTGGGCACGAAAAGCATCAACCAATGGATGCGGTCGAGGCCTACTTTGAGTGCATCACTACCTGCTCACTAGACGACGGCGAGTGCATCACCACCTGCACCGAGATCCTGCGGGAACACAGCTGACTCCTGCATCCAGCGACCTGGGATCCGGCCGCCGCAGGCCACCGAATCTGGGCTCCGCTCGATGGAGCCCTTCCCCATGGCCACAGACGGATCAGCCAGAGGAGCTGGCTTGCGGCACCCGTGACAACAAAACCACCCGCGCCAGACATGGCGAGAGCCCGCCTCGGCAGCGGCCAGTATGTGAGGAGATTGTGCAATGATCAAAGAAAGTATTAGATGAATCAACCGTGGCCTCACCCGAGTCAGTGCCCCCAAGCCAGCCCGAAAGCGAAGCAGAAGAGCCAACCCTCCATCCCAGAAGCAACGATCGCAGCCGCATGCCATCGGGGACTCCTGCCCGGATGACCCTCCCCGACAAACAGAGCATCTTCGTCACGCTTCATGACATCAGCAAGGGTGGCTGCTGTGTTGTCCGTACGGGAACACTGCCGCTGAAGCCATCTGACCTCGTGCGAATCGAGGTCTGGAATGACGACATTCAGCTCAAAGTTTCCTTCCCCGCCACGGTGCGCTGGGTGACACCCATGGCGATGAGCAGCAAGGCGGGCCTGCGATTTATTGATTCCTCGATCAAGACCCATCGCTACATCGAGGAATACCTCACCCGCTCGGTGTCACTCTCCAGCTGAGCCACTCTCTGGCCTCGTAGTGCGCTCTCAGGCCTGCCGCAGAAGTCTGCGGCGCAAGCGATCACTGAGATCCTCTCCAGCCAGGGTGAGCAAGGCATAAACCAACACCAGCGCCGCCAATTGATCCCAGGCGAAGCTGCTGAGGCTTTCCAGCATCTGGCTGCCCAGGCCCACCGCACCGGCCAGCCCCACCACCACGGTTTCACGCAGCATCACATCGCTGCGGTAGGCCCCATAGGCCAGATAGGGGCGAGCCACCCCGGACAGCCCTCCATACAGCAGGGCCAGGCGGGGGCCACTGCCGGCAGCGACCAGTGCCTGCTCAGCAGCGGGACTGCCGTCCTGGAGGCTCTCCCGCAGCAGGCGGCCGAGAATGCCCAGGTTGTGCAGCCCCAGGGCCAGGGCTGCCGTGATCAGGCCGGGTTTGAGCACGAACAACAGCAGCAGCAGCGTCAGCGGCGGCGGCCAGAGCCGCGCCAGCATCCAACCGAAACCCAGGAGCCTGCGTGCCCAGGGCCAGGGAGCCGTGACCAGAAGCAGCAGCGGAGCCAAGCCCACCGCCAGGCCAGCCGCCAGAACCGTGAGCAGCAAGGTGCCACTCACCAACTGCGGCCAGGGCAGGCTGAGCACCGCCTGCCAACGGCCGGAGGCGAGCCCCGGTAACGGCTGCCAGTGGGCCAGGGCGGCCGGCTCCACCCCCATGGCCCGCCCCAGCAGCAGCAGCAGCGGCACCAGGGCCAGCAGGGCCAGCACCATCTCCCGGCCCCGCCTTCCCACAGCGAGCTGATGCAGTCCAAGGCGGCGTGGCATCGCCCAGCGCCGGCGCAGCAGCCCCACGCCGGTCTCCAGGGCCAGCATCACCGCGAGCAGCAGCCACAGCCCGCTCCAGAGTTCGTGGAACTCCAGCGACTGCAAGGTGAGCTTCAGTTCGGTGCCCAGACCACCCAGGCCGAAAACCCCCAGCAAGGTGGCACTGCGCAAGGCACATTCGAGCCGATAGCCGCCGTAACTCAGAACCCCAGGCAACAGTGGCGGGCCCAGGGCTGTCAGCAAAGCAGCGGGAGCAGGCGCCCCACTGGCGCGCAGCGCCTCCAGGTTGGCGGTGGGCAGGGCATCGAGCAGATCACTGACGACCCGGGCCACCAGGGCTCCATAGGGAATGGCAATGGCCAGCACCGCGACCACCGGCTGCAGCCCGAGCACCTGCAACAGCAACAGGCCCCAGAGCAGTTCGTGAATCGAGCGAGGCAGTGCCAGGAGCCGGCGGATCAGCTGCGCCGGCAGCTCATGGCCCAGCAAGGTGCGCCAGATCGTGCGCGAACTGGCCAGGCCCAGCACCAGGCCCGCAAACAGGCTGGTGCCCCAGCCGAGCAGGGCCATGGCCACGGTCACCCCGAGGCCGCTCAGCAGCGAGTGCAGCACCAGCGGATCGAGCGACGGCGTCAGCGCCGCAGCCGCGAAGTCAGCGATCAGATCCCAGCCGCCACCGTGCAGCAGTCCCGGCAGGGCCAGCAACAGCGGCACCAGAACCAGGGCCGGCAGCAGCAGCAGCAAGGGCGCCGCAGGCCTCATGGACCTCCCGCCTCGCTGCCATAGAGCTCGCGCAGGCTGGCCCCAGTCACCGCTGTGGCCCCACAGTCGAACAGCAGCCGGCCCTGCCGCAGGCCGATCACCCGATCAAAGCCCTGCAGCAGATCGGGGCGATGCAGGCTGAGCAGCAGGGCCCGAGGAGCCTGCGCCTGGCGCAGCAACAGGGCCAGCAGCTGGGAGGCCAGGCGCGGATCCAGGCTGGCCAGTGGTTCATCAGCCAGCAGCAGGCTGGGCTGCTGGCGCAACAGCCGCGCCATCGCCAGCCGCTGGCGCTGGCCGCCGGAGAGGGCCGTGACCGGCTGCGGCAGCAGGGCCGGATCCAGCTCCATCTCCCGCAGGGCCGCCGCACAGGCCTCGGTTTCCAGCGGCAGCAACAGGTTCAACAGGGCCTTCGGCCAGCCCCAGTGGGCCAGTCGAGCCGCATTGAGGTTCTGCTGCACGCTGAGCTCCTCGATCAGGCGCAGGTCCTGCCAGAGGGTGCCGATGCGGGCCTGCTGGCGCCGGCGCTTGCGGCCGGAGCGCTCCGGTGACTGCCCGTGCCACAGCACCTGGCCCGCATCGGGCCGCAGGCAGCCATTGGCCACCGCCAGCAGGGTGCTCTTGCCGGCACCGCTGGGGCCGAGCAGGGCCACCCGCTCGCCCGGGCGGATCTGCAGATCCAGCTGCTCCAGCCGCGGCCGGCCCCGACCGGCAACGCTGATCTGCCGGAGCTCAAGCAAGGGAGCCGCTGCCGCCAGCTCAGGCCTCACCATCGGGGTGCTGTTCGAGCAGGGCCTGGAACCGCAGCAGCAGATCGGCCCGCTGGGCCGGATCGCCGACCAGCTCCAGCCGGCCTTCCCCAGGCCACCAGTTGAGCTTGAGGTTGCTGACCCCATCCTCGAAGACGACCATCTGGAAGGCCCCCCTGGACTGCCAGCGACAGGGAATCCCCAGGGCAGCCACCAACTGCCTGAGTTCGTCGATGGAACCGTTGAAGTTCACGGGGAATCAGGCGCTGGGATGGTCAGCGGATCTTGCCGATCTGGCGACCCACCTGTTCAATCTTGACGTAGGCAGCGGCCTCGGCAGCGGTGAACTGCTGAGCACCGAAGAGGCCGAGGATCTGCTTCTGCTGCGGATCACTGGGCCGCCAGCTGAGGATCGCCTGTTGCAGCTTGAGGGTGAAGCCCTTGCCGAAGCGCTGATCGAGATCCCCCTGGGCAATCCAGTGATAGTCCTGGTAGCCGGGGCTCTTCCAGATCGCCACCACCTTGGCGCGCTTGACCTTGCCATCGTGCAGGCTGGTGCGCCACACCTGTTCATTCACCACGCCGGCGTCATAGGTGCCGCTCTGCACTAGGGCGATCGTGGCGTCATGGCTGCCACTGAAGCCGGGGGCACCACCGGCGAAATCCGTGAGCTTCACACCAGCCTGGGAAAGGAAATACTGGGGCATCAGCCGCCCGGAGGTGGAGCTTTCCGAGCCGAAGGTGAAGCGCTTGCCCTTCAACTGGGCCAGACCCTTTTGCTGGCTGAAGGGCTGAATGCCGCTGCCGGTGTTGGCGATGAAGATGCTGTGGAAGGCCACATCGATATCCCGCTGCGCCAGCACCCTGGACCCGGGCTTCTGCAGCCGCGCCTGAACGCCCGTGAGCCCTCCGAACCAGACCAGATCCAGATCGCCGGTGCGGAAGGCGCTCACAGCGGCGGTGTAATCCACCACCGGCACGTACTTCACCGTCACCCCGAGCTGGCGGCTGAGCTCACTGGCCACCAGGGGATAGAGGCGATTGAGCTTCTCAGGCTTCTGATCGGGGATCGCGCCGATCCGCAGCACCCGGGCGGTCTGGGCCGGCTCAGCCGCTGCCTGATTCATCAGGATGGCAGGGCCGCTGAGCAAGGGTGCCAGCAAGGGGGTGAGCGCCAGGCTGAGCCCGGCCAGAATGGCGGTGGTGCGGCTGCGAATCGTCATGAAAAAGGCGGGGGGTTAAGTCTGTGTGCCGAGCAATTGCACCAGCACCTGGCGCGGCCGCGGCCCATCCAGCTCCACCAGCATCACGGATTGATAGCGCCCCAGGCCGAGACGGCCGTCCACGATCGGCAGGCTCAGCTGGCTGCCGAGCATCAGGGCGATCAGATGGGAGTGGGCATTGCGCGGTTCATCGGCGGGCACATCGCGCAGGTGCAGATCGTTGTGAAGCCAGGGATGATCCGCGCGCACCAGGGAGCTGAAGAAGCTGGCGATATCGGCCATCAGGCGCTCCTCGGCCTCATTGATCACCAGGGCCGTGGTGGTGTGCTGGGCCACGGCCACCAGCACCCCCGACTGCAGACCACTGGCCTCGAGACGGGCGTTGAGCTCGGCGGTGAGGTCGTGGCAGGCGATGGCGGCCTCAGTGGCCAGGGAGAGGGTGAAGTGCATCACGGAGACGGGGCTCGCTGGAACGGAGCGGGCGCAGGGGACAGGATGAAGGGCGAGGGATGCGGCAGCTGGCTACGCGCCTCGTCATCCTGGACTGAAGCCACGAGAGCTCAGTCCACGCCAGCGACTTGGGTGCATGGTGAAGCAGCCCGGCCATGCCCCAGAGTTGGCGCCAGGCTGGCCGCGCGTCAGTTGTTCTCCAGCTGCGAATCGTGTTGCCCTGCCGCGTGGGGGGAACACGATCCGCAGCGGCCCCAGCCGCCATGATTCCATCCCTGCCGATCACTGAGTTCCTGGTGGGCGAGGGGGCGATCCTCGACGTTCGCAGCCCGGCGGAATTTGCCCAGGGCCACATCCCCGGCGCCGTCAACCTGCCCCTGTTCGATGACGCCGAGCGGGCCGAGATCGGCACCCTGTACAAACAACAGGGCCGCCAGGCTGCCGTGCTGCGCGGCCTGGCCCTGGTGGGGCCCCGCATGGGAGCCCTGGCTGGGACCCTTGCCCAGGCCGCGACCGACAGCGCCCCCCTGCGGATGCACTGCTGGCGCGGCGGCATGCGCTCGGCCTCGGTGGCCTGGCTGGCCCGCCAGCTCGACCTGCCGGTGCTGCTGCTGGAGGGGGGCTACAAGGCCTATCGCCGCTGGGTGCTGGCGCTGTTCGAGCGGCCCTGGCCCTTGCGGCTGCTGGGGGGACGCACCGGCTGCGGCAAGACGGAACTGCTGCTGGCCCTGGCCGAACGGGGCGTGGCGATGGTGGACCTCGAGGGTCTGGCCCACCATCGCGGCAGCAGCTTCGGCGCCCTGGGGCTGCCACCCCAGCCCAGCAGCGAGCACTACGAAAACCGGCTGGCCGCAGCCCTGTGCCGCCTGGAGGGCGCGCCGGCAATCTGGCTGGAGGCGGAGAGCTCCCAGGTGGGCCGCTGCCGCATCCCCACGGGCCTCTGGCGCCAGATGCGGGCCGCGCCGGTGCTGGAGGTGCAACGGCCGATCGAGCAGCGGGTGGCCCACCTGGTGACCATCTACGGCAGCCAGGAACCGCAGGCCCTGGCGGAGGCCACCCTCCGCATCGCCAGACGGCTCGGCCCCCAGCGCACGGCCGCCGCCCTGGAGGCGATCGAACGGGCGGACTGGGCCAGCGCCTGCCTGCAGATGCTCGACTACTACGACCGCTGCTACGACCACGAACTCAGCCAGCATCGGCTCTCGACGGTGGAGCTGGGCCAGCTGAGCCCAGCGGCGGCGGCCCAGGAGCTGCTGGATCGGGGCCTGATGGCGCCGGGCTAAACCGCTTCGCCGGCCAGCACCTGGCCAATCAGGGCCGCCTCGCTGAAGCCGGCAGCCCGCATCGCCGCCAGGGCCGCCGGCGCCCGCTGCGCCGGCAGCGCCGCCAGCAGAGGGCCGCAGGTCTGGGGATCGAGCAACAGGGCCTCACGGGCCGCCGCCAGCGGGCCGCCACTGGAGAAGCGCACAGCCCCCTTCAGCAAGGCCAGGGCACTGGCATTGGCCGGGGCCAGGCTGCTGGCATACCCCCGCTCGAGCAGCTCCAGGGCCCCCGGTAAAGCCGGGATCGCCTCGCCGTCGAGCGCCACCCGCACCTCCGGAGCAGCGGCGAGCATTTCGCCCAGATGGCCCAGCAGCCCGAAGCCGGTCACGTCGGTGCAGACCCGCACCCCGTGGGCGGCGAGCAGCGGCACCAGCTCGGCCTGGCTGGCCTGCATCACCGCCAGGGCCGCATCGATCCACTGCGGCTGCGCCGCCCCCGCCATCGCCGCCGCAAACAACACCCCACTGCCCAGGGGCCGGCTCAGCAGCAGCACATCGCCGGGGAGCAGGGGACCCTTGGGCCAGTGCCGCGCCGGCGGCACCCGACCGTTGACCGTGAGGGCCAGGGCCAGGCCAGCCCCATCCCTGCCCTCAAGGGTGTGGCCGCCGATCAGGGTCGCCCCCAGGGGCTCCAGCACCGAACGCACCCCCGCCAAGGTCTGCAGCAGCAACTCTTCCTGCAGGGCCGCGGCAGCCTGGGGCACGGTCACCAGGGCCTGCACCGACTGCACCGAGGCACCACAGGCCCAGAGATCGCTGCAGGCGTGCAGGGTGGTGAGGCGGGCATTGAGCCAGGGATCGTCGACAAGGGCCGGGAAGCCGTCGATGCTCTGCAGCAGCAGCTCACCATCGGCGGCCACGGCCAGCACGGCGGCGTCTTCGGCCGGCGGCGCCTGTCCGTGCGGATCGAGCCGGGCCAGGGCACCGGCCAGGGGTCGGGCCGCCAGCTTGGCACCGCAGCCCCGGCAAGCCATGGCCCCGGCCGGGCCTGCGGCGTTGGCCGGGGCCATGGCCGCGGCGAGGTCCGTGAACCGGGCCATGAAGCGACGGTCGATCCACTGCTTCCAGCGCCACAGCCAGCGGTGGGGTCCGAGCACGAACGGTCCCCAGAAGGCGAGTGCCCGGAAGGCCTGGGGCTCAGTGGCGGCTCCGGAAGCCGCACCCACACCCAGCAGCTGCAGGGCCCAGGCCTGGGGCGCCCAGGACTGCAATGACGCCCCCGGCTGCTCCAGCTGGCGGCGCAGATTGCTGGCCAGCACCGGTGCGGCCCGCACCGCCCAGACCCCCGCCGGCGGCCGGGGCGAGGCGGCGATCAGGGCGCAATCGCCGGAGGCGAACACCTGGGGATGACCGATCACCGCCAGGGTCGGCTCGGTCAGCACCCGGCCGCTGGCCGCCTGCACCGGTAACCCGGAGGCGGCCAGCCAGGCCGGAGCCCGACTGCCGGTGCAGGCCAGATCCGCCGCTGCTTGAACAGCGGCTTGCCCGGATCCCTGGCGCTCCATCGGGATCGCCGCCGCAGCCAGCAGCCGCTCCACGGCCCGCCGGGCGGCGGCGGACTCGAAATGGAGTTCCTCGCCTCGCAGCAGCAGGCGAGCGGCCACACCGCGATGGCGCAGGGCCAGGGCAACCTCCACGGCCGCGGCGCCCCCTCCCCGGATGCGCACGCTCCGCCCAGGCTCCAGGGCCTCACTCCAGTCCAGAAAGGGCTCCAGCGGCTTGACCGCCAGCTCGCTGATCCCGTCCGCGTTCTTGCCGTCCAGCTGGGAGCCGTTGGTCCCAGGCAACGGGGCACCCTCCCCGGTCAGGGCACCGACATCGAGGCTGAGGCTGTCGAAGCGCAGCGGCGCTCGCCCCGCCAGCTCCAGCTGCCTCTGGCCAAGATCGAGGCCGGTGATCTCCGCCTGAACGAAGCTCACGCCGGCCAGGCCGCAGAGCCGACGCAGATCGATCGCGCACTCGCTCCGCTGGTAGAGGCCGGCCACCAGGCCAGGCACCATGCCCGAATAGAGGGCTGTGCTGGCGCGACTGACCAGAGTGATCAAGGTGCCGGCGGGACGGCGGGACGGCGCCATGACCCATTGGCGCAGCACCAGGGCATGGCTGTGGCCACCGCCAGCCAACAGCAACGAGCCCTGAGGGCTGGAGGCGACGTTCAAGGATCCGCTGCTGGGGCCCTGCACGCAGCTGTCAGGGCGAAGGAGACACCATTGTCACGTCCGCACGAACCAGCCCAATAACCTGACGGCAACGCCGACCCGGGGGATGGAACAGCGATGGATCCTGTGCAGGCCGAACTCCTCGCCAAGCTGGAAGCAGGTCAGATCCATCGTCATGAGATGGCGTCGTACCAGAGCCAGCAACTCCCGGCGGCGATCAATCTCGAGCTGATGTGGATCCTGTTCGCGATCGACACCCTGGAGCAGCACCGACTGCGACTGGTGGACAAGCTGAGGGCCCTGAAACCCTGAAACTCTTCGGTCATGCCATCCCTGCACCATCGAGAACGCCATAACAGCCATCGGATGGGCTGGCTGAGGGCTGTGGTGCTCGGCGCCAACGACGGCACCATCTCTGTCTCAAGCCTGGTGGTGGGCATCGCCGCCTCCGGTGCCGATCGCCAGACCCTGCTGCTCTCCGGCCTGGCGGCCATCGTGGCCGGAGCGATGTCGATGGCGGCGGGGGAATATGTCTCGGTGCAATCGCAGGCGGATACCGAGGCCGCGGACCTGGCCCGGGAGCGACAGGAACTGGCACTGGACCCGGGTGGAGAACTGGCGGAACTCACCGAGATCTATCGGCAGCGCGGCCTGGAGCCGGCGCTGGCACGCCAGGTGGCCGAACAGCTCACCCTCCATGATGCCCTCGGAGCCCATGCCCGCGACGAGTTGGGGCTGAGCGACATCCTGCGGGCCCGACCAATTCAGGCGGCCCTGGCCTCCGCCGCCAGCTTCGCGGCCGGAGCCCTGCTGCCGCTGCTGACGATCCTGCTCAGTCCGCCGGCACAGATCAGTGCGATCACCACAGCCGTGGCCCTGCTGGCTCTGGTGGTCCTGGGCGGTCTGGCCGCCTGGGCCGGCGGCGCCCCGATCCGCACAGGCAGCCTGAGGATGCTGTTCTGGGGAGCTCTGGCCATGGGCCTGACCGCTGCGGTGGGCAAGCTCTTCGGCGCCACGGTGTGATTCCAGGCGGCTCGTTCAGCGCCGGATCGGCACCACCGCCATGCCGATCGGCGCCAGGGCGATCACGGCGAGCTTGAGGTGCTGGAGGCCGAAGGGGATGCCGATGATCGTGATGAAGCAGGCGAGGGCTGAGGCCACGTGACCCACCGCGAGCCACCAGCCGGCCAGCAGAAACCAGATCAGGTTGGCGAGAAAACCGAGAGGACCGGTGCCGAGATCACGCTTGCCGCTGAGTTCGGCCCGGCTGATCGCAGCGCAGCCAAACGGCCAGAACGAGAAGGTGCCGATCACGAAGCAGGCTCGGGCCCAGGGAATGCCGATGATCGTCAGGGCCGCCACCAATCCGGCCAGCCACCAGCCCAATCCCATCACCAGACCGCCACACACAAACCAGATGACGTTGGCGATGAAACGCAGCACCTTCAACGCCGGCCGCAAGGGATTCAGAACTTAAACGCCCAGCCCCCAGCCAGCCGGCCCTGGGATCCAAGGCCACGGCCAGGAGCGGCCGCGTCATGCTGATCGCCGTCGCCGCATCGCCAGCGCATGTCCCGCGAACAACTACGGGCCTTTCTCGCCAGGGTTCAGGACACCCCGACGCTGCGAGCCGCCATCGAGGCGGCCGCCACCGCCGACGATGTCGCCCAGATCGCCGCCGGGCTGGGCTTTGAGTTCTCCGGCGACGAACTGCTGAGGGCCTCCGGTCAGACCTTCGATCGGGTGACGGTCACCAAACGGGATATCCCCGGTGAATACAGCTGAGGCCGGGGAGGCAAGAGCCGATCACCCAGCGCCAACGTTTACTGTGCCAGCCATAACTGACCGGACTCCCGATGGTGAAGGAAGAAGGCTGTCGCTCGGCAGAGCTGCGCGAGCTGGGTTGGACTGCTGAAGAAGTGCGCGTCTACGAGGAACTCTGGGAATACCGGCAGCGCTGGGGGGCCATCAATCTCGAACGGGACGAAAGGGTGTTGCTGCGCAAGGCCGAAGCCGCCCTGCCCAAACGCCCCAGCTCCGGCCGGGGCTCCGCAAGGAAAACCCTCAAGGAGAAAGCGCACCACCGCTGGTTGAGCTTCCATCTGGCGGCCATGCAGGCCAGTGCCGATGCGCTGAGTCTGCGGCCCGATGAGCAGGCAGCCTGGCCGATCCTGCTGGAGGAAGAACTCAAAGCCCTGGAGTACTACGAGCCAGTGCTGGGCCTGCCGGACACCCTGAAAGCCAAGCTGTTTCTGGCGGAGCGGGAGCGCTGGGCAGCCGAAGCCGCAGCCCTCGGTCGCGTCGTCAACTACGACTTCGCAGCCCCTCTTGAAGCCCTGAAGCTGCAGGAGCCCACCAGCTGGAAGCACCTGCGCGGTGACGAGCGTGCCTCGGCCACCGATTACCCGGTGCTGGCGGGCGAAACGGCGCGCAGCTTTCGCAGCAAAGTGCGCCAGGAGATCTCGGCCTTCACCCGCGCCACCTATCCCTCGCTCAAGGACAGCGACAAGCCTGCTCCGCCGGCGGATACTGAGGCAATCTGAGCCCTTACCACACTCAAGGTCCTGCCAACCGGCTCGCTATCTGAGAGGATCGGCATAACGACACGAAAGGCCTGCGGAGGCCCTTCATTTCCCCCTGAGTCGAGTCACCATGACCGCATCCGTTCCCCATTCCGGCACCGACGGACGTGAGGCGACCGGCAACAAGGGAACCATTCTGGTGGTGGATGACGAGGCCAGTATCCGCCGCATCCTCGAAACCCGCCTGTCGATGGTGGGCTACACCGTCGCCACCGCCTGCGATGGCGAGGAAGCTCTGGATCTCTTCGCGTCCGTCGAGCCCGATCTGGTGGTCCTCGACGTGATGATGCCCAAACTGGACGGCTATGGCGTCATTCAGGAGCTGCGCAAGATCTCGGATGTGCCGATCGTGATGCTCACGGCCCTCTCCGAGGTGAAAGACCGGATCCTGGGCCTGGAACTGGGGGCCGACGACTACCTGATGAAGCCCTTCAGCCCCAAGGAGCTCGAAGCCCGCATCCGCTGCGTGCTCAGGCGGGTGCAGGGCAATGGCAACGGCAGCGGCGGCCAGCGACCGGCCACCTCCAATGGCATTGAGGTGGGTGGACTGCGCATCAACACCGCCAAGCGCCAGGTGTTCCGCGGCGAGGAGCGGATCCGGCTGACTGGCATGGAATTCGGCCTGCTGGAGCTGCTGCTGAGTCGCTCTGGCGAACCCCTGAGCCGCGCTGACATCCTCACCAAGATCTGGGGATATACCCCGGAGCGCCATGCCGACACCCGAGTGGTGGATGTGCACGTCTCACGGCTGAGGGCCAAGCTGGAGGAAGATCCAGAAAATCCCGAGCTGATCATTACGGCCCGGGGCATGGGTTACATGTTTCAGCGGATCGTCACGAACGGCTAGATTGTTCGATTAGATACAGATTTGGCATGGTGCTGGGTCGGCTTCGCTGGTTCCTGGCTCATCAGCGCCAACGGGGCCGCGCTTACCAGCCCAGCTTTGTGGCGAACCAGGTGATCAGGTCCTGGGTTGGTGCCCTGATCGCCATCACCCTGCTGGGCCTCCTGAGCGCCTGGAGTCACTACCCGTTGATCGCCGCCCCCCTTGGCGCCTCCACCGTGCTGCTCTTCGGTCATCCGGAAAGCCCCCTCGCCCAACCGCGCAACCTGGTGCTCGGCAACACGCTCGCCGCCTTGATCAGCGTCGGCTGCGTGCTGCTGTTCGGCACGGCTCCCTGGGTGATGGGACTGGCGGTGGGGTTGACCATCGCCAGCGGCCAGATACTGCGTTGCCTCCATCCACCCGCCGGAGCGGTGGCCCTGCTGGGCGTGCTGCTCGCTGCCAAGCCCAGCTTCGTGCTGATGCCCGTTCTGGCCGGATCGCTGCTGTTGTTGCTGGTTGCCGTGGCCTTCAGCCAGCTGATCCCAGCCAGCACCCCCTATCCCCACCACTGGCTGTAACCAGGCAGAGCTGGGGCCAGCCCAGATCAACCCACAAAACGTGTCAATCCGCGCTCAGCAATAGCGCTACACGCAGAATCAGCAGGCAACGGCGCAGTCCTCGACAACACGCCGTCAGCCGCCACCGCCCAGTCCCAGGACATCGGCCTGCGCAACCCAGCAGCAAGCAACGACATCGCAGGCATGAGCACCAGAACAGCCGTGAGCGCCAGGGTGACCGCTGCCCCGAACCCAAACACGGACAGGGGCACAGCTGCAGCCAGTGCCTCAGGGATGCCGCTCCTGGAGCTGCCTCACATTTCAATGACCTCCCACGACGCCGGCATCTTCGGCGGGGTGTTGGATCAGGTATTGCCGGTGAAGGTGGCCACCTGGGACGCCCTGGACCGGCAGCAGCCCTTCTTCAACAAGTCCGCAGCGGTGCAACTGGGAGATCTCAGCCTGCTGTCGACCTGTGGAAGGGCGGACCTATCGCTTCCAGGAGGCCGGCCTGTTTCTCAGTCAGGAGCAATCCCAGCTGCGCATTCACGCCAACGTCTGCGCTGCGGTGGTGGTGACCTTTCCACCCGAGAGCCTGAAGACGGTGGCCAGCGCCATGGCCGGATCGGCACGGGGCTCCCTGGCCATCCAGGCAGCTTTGCAGCACACCACCCTGCTGGATCAGCGCGCTGACCGGCGCCTCGGCAACATCCAGAACCTGCTGAGACAAAGCCTGCGACTGATCCACGCCGCCATCGCTGCCAGCGGCAGCGTCAACCCGATGCTGCAGCTCGACGATCTGGTGCGCCGGCTGTTGGTGATGTTGCTGTTGCCGCAGTTGTTGCAGGGTGACGGCAGCGAGCTCGACACCGCATCGGGCCCTGCTCCCAGGGAGCTGCAGCAAGATCCCTTCAGTCATGATGCACTAGTGCAGTGGATGTTGGCGAATCTGCAGGAACCGATCAGCCTCAGCGACCTCGAAAGCCGCAGCCGCTACAGCCGTCGCTCGCTGCAGTACGCCTTCCGCCAGCGCTACGGCTGCGGCCCCACCCAGTGGCTGCGCCGCCAACGGCTTGAACGGGCCATGACCAACCTCGGCCAGCCCGCGCCAGGCCTGACCGTGAGCCAGGTGGCCCAGGATTGTGGCTACATCAGCCAGGCCGCCTTCAGCCGCGATTTCCTGCGGCGCTTCGGCCAGAAGCCCTCGGAGGTGCTGCGCCAACAGCGCCGGCGACCCTGACGAGCTTGCGTCAGCTCAAGCGCGGAGGCGAATCGCCAATCCCTGGGACGCGCCTTTTCAACATCTATGCAGCCAATTCACTGAGATTGACCACCCAGGTGGCTGCATCGCCCACGGGTTGATGAGGTCGGCAATCCATCGGAGCAGCCCAGGCCCCAGGACAGCGGCCATGAGCTCTGAGGCTGGCGCGGCGCCCGCTCCAGAGCCCCATGCCTCCGTCTCACACACCCCGGCCTCCGGCAAAGTCCTGGACAAGCGAACCTTGAGGGACTCGGCAGCAGTGCTCATCGCCGCTCAGGCCGCTGGGTGGGACATGGCCGCAGCCCCCGCAGCGGGACGGATCAGCACAGCGCCCCCCATCGCTGCCGGCGACGAGATTCGAGCTTGAGAGTGGCTGCGGAGCTGGCTTGGCCGACAACGGGATTCAGTACTTCCATTCAATCAAACCAGGCATCTTTGCAAGGATTTTCCATCGCCATTTTCCTGGCTGAGACTGATTCCTCACTGTGTTCCCCTGCTAACCTCCGCCGGGAAGCTGCCAATCAGAGCCCCCAGTCCTGTGGTCACCGTCCTCGTCGAAATTGTTCTGATCCTCGTTCTCATCGTTGCCAACGGCATCTTCTCAGGCTCGGAAATCGCCGTGGTTTCGGCCCGTAAGATCCGGCTGGAACAGCTGGCCGACCAGGGCAATACCCGGGCCCGGGCTGCCCTCAAACTCGCCAACTCACCCAACGACTTTCTCTCCGCTGTCCAGATCGGCATCACCCTGATCGGCATCCTCAGTGGCGCTGTGGGGGGGGCCACCCTGGCGCGCCGACTCCAACCCCTGCTGGCCTCGATTCCGCTGCTGCGAGCCTGGAGCGAAGGTCTCAGCGTGGCCGTGGTCGTCGGCGTCATCACCTATCTCTCGCTGGTGATCGGCGAGCTGCTGCCCAAACGCATCGCCCTCAACAGTCCCGAAGCCGTGGCCTGTGCCGTCGCCCGGCCGATGCGCAGGCTCGCCAGCTGGACGGCCCCACTGGTGCGGCTGCTGGGCATCTCCACCGAGGTTCTGCTCAATCTGCTGGGCATTCGCAGCTCGAGCGAACCGGACCTCACCGAAGAAGAGCTCAAGGCCCTGATCCGCCAGGGGGCTGAAGCGGGTGTGCTGGAAGAGGCCGAGCACGACATGGTGCAACGGGTCTTTCGCCTCGGGGATCGCTCAATCCGCGCCATCATGACGCCGCGCACCGAGATCTGCTGGCTGGATCTGAACATCGCTCGCGAACAACAGCTGGAGCTGGTCACCGGCAGCAACCATTCCCTCCTGCCCGTGGCCCAGGGCAGCCTCGACAACTGCATCGGCATCCTGCGAGGCCGCAACCTGCTGGCGGCCGAACTTTCAGGCCATCCAGTGGACCTGAAGAGTTTATTGCAACTCCCTCTCTACATCACGGAATCGGCTCGGGCCCTGCATGTGATCGAGCAATTTCGCCAGACCGGTGTTCATATCGGCCTGGTCACCGATGAATACGGCGGCATCGAAGGACTGGTGACACTCACCGATCTGATGGAGGCCATCGTTGGCGATCTGCCCTCGGCTGAAGACCTCGATGAACCACAGATCATTCGCCGCGAAGATGGTTCCTGGTTACTCGATGGCGCTCTTGATATCAGTGAATTCAAAGATCTGGTTCAACGTGCCAGTTTGCCCGACGAAGTCAGTGGCAGCTTTCACACCCTCGGCGGCTTCGTGCTGCATGTGCTCGGCCGAGTGCCCCGGGCAGGAGATCACTTCAGCTGGGATGGCCTGCGCTTCGAGGTGATGGACATGGACGGCAAGCGGATCGACAAGGTTCTGGTGGCGGCCCTTCCCGAGACCCCGGGCCAGCCAGGCTGATCGTCCAACCGGCTCCTGGATGTCAGGACGTGCCGCTCCTCGACAGGCGCGTGAATAGGGATGTGGTGCCTTGATTGCCGTCGGGCGCCGATCTAGGCGAGCCCGAGCAGCTGGCAGCTGTGATGTTGTGATCGACGCCTCAGGAACCTGTCGTGATCTGAGGTCCGTTCCGAGACAACAACCCTGCCTCGGGCTCAAAGGCCAACGCCGATGTCACGCAGCTGAATCTTGTGGAGCTCGCACACCCCTGCTGAACCTGCAGCCCCAGATCACCTGCTGGGCCCGCAATCAAAGTCAGCCAGGAGCATCCGTTCCCGACCAGGACGATACTGGCCTCAATTCCGCCGTAGGCCACTGATACAAGCCTCAGATCATCACCGGAAATCCATCAACAACAGGCTCCTAAAGTCCAGTGCCGAGGCTGATCAGACCAAACAGCAGCCCGATCAGATGGCTACTGAGGGGAATCAGGCGGTTGGGGGGGTAACAGCGCATCAGCGCCAGGCCCCGGATACGCCGATGGGTGAAATAAAGGGCACAGAGCAGGCCGAAACCATCAACCCCCAGCACCAATAGAGGTTCGCCAGCTGCCGTCCAGCCGCCAGTGCTGCGCAGACAGCTGATCCAGGCCAGCAGATGGCCGGGGATCCTGGCGCTCAGTAAAAACACCAGCCCACAAGCCAGGGACTGACGAATCCAGAGCGGCCTTCCCGAGCCTGGCACCAGAAGCCCGGTCTCATCCCTCACGCCGATCGCCGGCGAACAGCCAGATCACTCCCGCCAGCAGCCCCCAGCCCAACCAGGAGAGGCTCAGCAGGGGCCGGATCAGCGCGGCCAGGGGCTCCAGCAACCAATGGCTCACAGCCAGGGTCAGCAGCAGCAGAAGGAGAAGGGCCTGCATCAGCGGATCAACCCCAGGGGAGCGGCACGGGGCCGGCACGCAACACCTGCCAGCGGCCAGGCTGCTCGCCAGCACTCATCCAGGCCAACACGGTGCTGGCCTGGCCCGAGGCCTGAGGCCAGGGCAGGGGCTCCAGCCAGGGCAGGGCGGGGAACTGTTGCAACGCCTCCGCATGATTCAGGGCCGATGGATCTCCAGAGCGGTTGACGCTGCTGGTGGCCAATGGACCCGTGCGCCGCAACAGGGCCTGCAGCGGAGCGCAGGCGGCGACCCGCAACCCCAGACTGCTGCCTCCCGGATGGAGAGCCGCCGTGATGGCGCCTTCGAACGGCAACACCAGGGTCACAGCGCCGGGCCAGGCGGACTCGGCCTGGTTCAGCCACTCCTGGCGCCAGGAGTGGCCAAGAACCTCGCGGAGTTGGGCCAGATCGGCAGCCATCAGGATCAGGGGCTTGTCGGCAGGCCTGGCTTTGAGTTGCCAGATCAGGGACGCCGCCCCTGGGTGGACCGCCAGGGCGGGCAAGGTATCGGTGGGGAGCAGGGCTGCGCCCCCTGCCAGCACGTGCGCCGCGAGCCTGGCTTCATCCATCGGCGCTGCTCCTGCAGGCGCGGGCGAAACGCAGGGTACCCTCCAGGTCCGGATGGGCGCTGGCAGGCTCCAGACCCGCCTGGTTGAGAAGCTCCAGCACCGCCGCACTCTGGTCATGGTGGTGCTCCAGCAGTAACACCCCTCCAGGAGCAAGAGCCCTGACAGCTCCAGCGGCGATGGCACGGATGGCCTCCAGGCCATCCTCTCCCCCATCGAGGGCGAGCCAGGGCTCATGATCACGGACGACCGGATCCAGACCTGCGATCAGGGCGGTGGGGACGTAGGGAGGGTTGGCCACCACCAGATCGAGCTGCCCCCACCAGGGCTCCACCCCAGCCCACCAGTCGCCCTGGTGCAGGCTGACCATCGCCTGCAGACCAAAACGGCTGAGATTCTGCGCCGCCTGAGCCAGGGCCTGATCGCAGCGATCCACCGCCAGCCCGCGCGTCCTCGGCAAGGCGCGGGCCAGGGCCAGGGCCATACAGCCGGAACCGGTGCCCAGATCAGCCCAGAGAAACGCCTCGGCCTGCCCCCCGGCAGCGGGCCAGCCTGGCTCCGCCCTGGCCAGCAGTGCTGCGGGCAGGCTGGCCAGGGCCAGATCCACCAGACATTCCGTCTCCTGCCGGGGGATCAACACCCCGGGAGCCACCCGCAACTCCAGATCCCGCCAGGGGCAGAGGCCCACCAGGTACTGGAGTGGTTCGGCCGTCTGCAGATGGCGGCACCAGATGGCTTCAAGGTCCTGGCGGCTGCGCTCCAGGCGGATGGAACGGCTGGGATCAAGCCTCAGCCGCTGCAGAACAGGCCAACGCACCCCTCCCGCCAGATCGAGAAGCCAGTCCAGATCATGGGCGACGCCCCCTTGGGCGAGCAGCTGACGCCGCCAAGCCAGTAACACCTCACCCAGCAGGTTCTCACCCGGGTCAGGGTTCAGCGGCGGGCAGGCACCCGATCCTCCAGCCAGTGACGGGGTGAGCGAAACCATGGGGTTCAGCCTAGGCAGACCCCTGCTGCACCAGAACAGCTGCCGGCCGCCAGCGCAGACCAGGCTCGGCCCTGAGCAGACCGGCCAATTCCAGATCCAGCAGAACAGGCACCAGCTGCTCGGCGGGCTGGCCCAGGGCCTGGCTGATCTGCTCCAGGCTGGCACCGGCCCCCACCGCTGCCAGCAGACGCCGGCCGGCCGCGTCGAACCGGCACTCCACAGGCCTTCCCTGGCGAGCCACCGCCCCTGCAACCGGAGCCGCTGGCGCCCGGGCTGGCAGAGCCTGGCTCCCAGCGGACCGCGCGCTGACAGTCATTGCCGCTGCAGCCATCGCGGCGGCACTGGCTGCTGAAGCCGTTTCACCAACAGCCATTTCACCAAAAGCCGGGGCCGCGGACCAGGGTCCGCCGGCCAGGGGGCCCGGCCCCAGTTGATCGATCAGATCGGAGGGCGTGAGCAACGGGGTGGCTCCCCTGGCCAGCAGACGGTTGCTGCCCAGCGCCGAGAGCCTGGCGGCATCAGCCGGCACCACCCAGAGGGGCAATCCCTGGGCCCAGGCCAGATCGGCGGAATGGAGGGCACCGCTGGCCAACGGACATTCCACCAGCACCAAGGCCGTCGCCAGGGCCACCTGCAGACGATTGCGGCTGGCGAAGTGACCGGGCCGGACCGGGGCTCCGACGGGCCATTCACTCAGCAACAGCCCCTGGCGGGCCACCTGCTGTTGCAGAGCGCGGTGATGGCGGGGATAGGTGCGATCGAGAGGGGTCCCGAGCACGGCCACCGGGGCACCACCGGCCGCCAGGCAACCCTCATGGGCGGCGCCATCAATGCCCTCCGCCAAGCCGCTCACCACCGGCCAGCCGGCGGCCGCCAGCGCCGCGCCGATGCGGCTGGCCATCAGCAGGCCATGGCTGGAGGGCCGGCGGGTGCCGACCACCGCCACGGCCAGGCGACCGGCCAGGGGCGCCCACAGACTGCCTCGCCCTCGCCAATGCAGCGCCGGGGGAGGACGATCGAGGGCCTCCATCGCCTCGGGCCAGCGCCGATCCCCGGGCAACAGAACCCGCCGCCCGGCCTGCCCCGCTCTGACCAGCCGGGACAGGGGATCGCTTCCCCAGCGGGAGCGGAACTGAGCCACAGCCGGCCCCAGACTCCGGGGCCAGCCCATCTGGGCCGCCAGCAGCTCCACCGGGAGCAGCCAGGCCGCCTCGAGGCCACCGGGCAGCAGCACCAGCCGCCGCAGGCGCCTGACCCCGATGCCTGGACAGAGACTCCAGAGCAGCCACCAGAGCCGCTGACGAGCATTCCAGGGGGCAGGACAAGCCGAGAGCAGGAGCTCGGGTGACGCAGCCAACGGAAATTTCCCCGGCACCAGATCCCCCATCGCGACCCTCGCAATGGTTCAAATGTACTATCTCGGCGACCTTTTGATCAACGCCTCCAAGGCGCAGTCCAGGTCGGCGGGCCAACGGCGCAGCAGCCGGCGCCGGGCCGGACCGGCGGAGAGATCCAACAGCACCAGCTCCACCCGGGCCGTCGCCGCCAGAACCCCGCCTGGCCCAAACAGGGAGGTGTGCCAGGGAAGCTTCAGCCCCTGGCGCGGCAGCACCAGGCTGCACACCTCCACCGCATCGCCATGGAGCAGGGCCTGCCGGTAATCAATCGCCAGGGAGACGATCGGCAACTCCAGGCCGCGGGCGGACAGATCGCTGTAGGGCAGTCCAACGGCCCCGAGGGCCTCGATGCGGGCCTCCTCCAACCAGCCCACGTAAGCCCCGTGCCACATCACGCCGGCATGGTCGGTGTGCTGGGGCAACACCCGCCGGCGCAGACACCAGCCGCTGCCCGGTTCCGCAGGGAAAAGGGTGGATGGTGGCGACTGCATCACGGTGTTGCGGCACTTGGGGATCCTGACCGCCGATCAGCCATAGGCTGAACCCCAGCTTCAAAGCATCCCGTGTTCCGCAATCTTCTGATCGCCAATTCCGGCAAGAGCCAGGTGGAAGAGATGGTCCGCATGTTGCGGGACATTCCCCCTTGCCGTCAGGCCCGGATCACCCTGCTCCATGTGATCCCGGAGCAGGGGGGCAGCGACCTCCAGGAGCACCGCGATCGCAGCGAGGCCCTGGTGAACGAAGCCATCCAGCGCCTCGGCCTCAGCGCCACCGAGGTCACCACGATCGTGCGCCAGGGCGACACCAAGCAGACCGTGCTGAAAGTGGCGGACGAGATCGACGCCGACCTGATCGTGATGGGCTCCAGGGGGCTGGGTCGGCTCCAGTCGATCCTGGCCAACAGCGCCAGCCAGTACGTTTTCCAGCTCTCGACCCGGCCGATGCTGCTTGTCCGCGACGACCTCTACGTGCGGGCCATCAATCGGGTCATGGTCACCGTCGACGGTACGGGCGTCGGCGATGACGCGATTCGCCTGGCCTGTGAACTGGTCAACGGCATCCCCGGCGGCAGCCTCACGGGCGTTCACGTGACCCGCCAGGACATCACCCCCTCCCGCGGCGGCAAGAGCCCCGCCGACGAGGTGCTGGGCAAGGCGGTGCAGCGGGCCCGATCCATGGGCGTGGAGATGAAAGCGATCCATCGCACCGGCGATGTCAGCCGCACCGTCTGCAAGGTGGCCGAAGAGCTCAAGGTCGACCTGCTGGTGATCGCCTCCCAGGACCGCCGCCCCTTGGTGGCCAAGGCCCTGGTGGATCTGGATCGGCTGCTGGGCAGTTCCGTCAGCGACTACATCCGTGTCCATGCCCCGGCGCCGGTGCTGCTGGTGAGGGAACCGGAGGGCAGCCGCTGAAGCCGGAGACGCCCCTCAGGCAGAAGCTGGGGCTTGACGCCACGCATCAGATCCCACAGTTGACCGGGTTGAAAGCTGAGCCATTGGTCAGGCGGAGGGCACTCTGATGGCCTCCATGGCACGCGTGCTTGAGCCAGGAAAATCGGCCTATCCGCCCATCCGCAATCTGCCTGGAACTTGGTCGAGAAGGAAGCGAGCCCCCGAGCACAAGTGCTGTCAACCAGGAATGGTCATGACGACCAACAACCACAGCAAACCTGACCAGACAGAGCAAGCAACGGCAGACACACAGCAGAAGCCTGCCGTTGGCCAATGCGTCGTACTGAAACGGCAGCCAGAACTCCTGCTCCCCTGCTACACCAAAAGCCTGCCAAAAGCAGCTTTCAGCGCTCATGCCTCAGGCGTGCCGATACCATCATGCCGATTGCGGCACCAGCACTCTGGATCCAGCCTGAAAAGCGAGATCGATGCGGGAGGGCATCCATGTTCCACTTCCCTTTGGATCCCTAGTTCGTCAGCACGACTATCGCCTCAGGGCGGCCGATGATCTGGCAACATATAATACTCAAGCCCATAGGTCTGTGGAACTCGGCCCGACCCCCGGCGCACCCATTCCGGTCATCAGGAAAGGCACGGATCAGCCAGCGTCTGCATTCTCGCCGGCGCGGCAGATCGGGGCTTCTTCAAGGTTCAACAGAAAGGGCCTTGAGATCGATTAGCGATGGACGCTGCGCCGATCCAGCCCCAGAACCGATGCGGCTGTGACGTCACAACAACGGCAGGGGCGACATTGGAAATAAGCCTATGGAGTGGAAGTAGTCGCTGCGTCGTCAGGGCAGCAAATCCATGATTTCGAATCGATCAATGCCGACACCGAGAGCTTCCAACAGGATCCCGTTGCCCCTATCCCGACCCTCAGACGCCAAGAATGGCCAAGGAGCCCTGGGCTGGATGGGCAAAGGTTGCCCGGACAATCCGAGCAAGCCTTCCCATTGGAACGGATGCCAACGGGAAGGCTTGCTCGCCACTGAATCTGTCTGCTCAGCCTGCAGGCCAGCCGACGTGGCAGCTCAACCGCCCTGGCGGCTGCTGGTCTGGATGTAGAGGATGATCAGAAAGACTGCCGGAACCAGGACGAACAGAAGGCTGGCTACGAAGCCGAGGTCGTTGGTTTCCATGGCTGTCGGAAAGATGCAGAGAACGTATCACCGCCCCTGTTGGCCATCAGCGTTCGCTTCATCGCTCGTTGCGGTTGGTGCAGCTGAAGCTGTCTCCCCAGCCGGGTCAGTGCTGGTTTCAGGCTCTTCCGACTCCTGCTCCACAGGAGTGGGCCAAGCCAAGGGGCCGGCAGGCAGGGGCCGGGAGAGGGCCTCAGCCAGGAGCGCCTCCCGATCCGCCAGGCCCGCCTGGGGCCGGGTGACCACCGCCAGGGACTGCTGAACCAGGGCCTGGCAGGCCAGGCGCCAGCTCTGGGGACGGCGCCGCAATTTCTGCACCTCCACCGCCGTGGGTGCTGTGAGGGCGGCGTCGCTGGCCCCCTCCACATCGACGAAACAGGTGATGCACTGCCCGCAACCACCACAGTTACCCAGTTTTCCCTTGAGGCCGTAGAGCTCGATCCCCTCGCGCAAGGCCACCTCGCGCAGATTTTCGCCGGGATAGCACTCCACATCCTGGCCTTCACGCACGAATCGGATCACGGGCATGGTGCAACAAGGGCGGGAACCGCCATTTTGGAACCGTCGCCCCAGGCCTGCAGTTGCGGTCCGTTACCTGGCGCCCCGTGCGGCCATCCGCACCCTCTACCATCTCCAGACGGATCGGCCTGGCCGATCGCCAAACCCAACCCAGATCTGACCCCCCATGGGATTGCCCTGGTACAGGGTGCACACGGTCGTCATCAACGACCCGGGCCGCTTGCTCGCCGTGCACCTCATGCACACCGCCTTGGTCGCCGGCTGGGCCGGCTCCATGGCGCTCTATGAGCTCGCCATTTTTGATCCCTCCGACCCGGTGCTGAACCCCATGTGGCGCCAGGGCATGTTCGTCATGCCCTTCATGGCCCGCCTGGGTGTGACAGACAGTTGGGGCGGATGGAGCATCACCGGAGCAACCGGTGTCGACCCCGGCTTCTGGAGCTTTGAGGGCGTTGCTGCTGCTCACATCGTTTTCAGTGGCCTGCTGTTTCTTGCCGCCATCTGGCACTGGACCTACTGGGATCTGGAGATCTGGCAGGACCCTCGCACCGGCGAACCCGCCCTCGACCTGCCCAAGATCTTCGGCATCCACCTGCTGCTTGCCGGTCTCGGTTGCTTCGGCTTCGGCGCCTTCCACCTCACCGGTGTATTCGGTCCAGGGATGTGGGTGACCGATGCCTACGGGCTGAACGGTCACATTGAAGCGGTGCAACCCTCCTGGGGACCGGAGGGTTTCAACCCCTTCAACCCCGGCGGCATCGTGGCTCACCACATCGCGGCGGGCATCGTCGGCATCATCGCCGGCATCTTCCACATCACCACCCGACCACCGGAGCGCCTCTACAAGGCCCTGCGCATGGGGAACATCGAAACGGTTCTGGCCAGCGCCATCGCCGCCGTGTTCTTCGCCGCCTTCATTGTGGCCGGAACCATGTGGTATGGCGCCGCAGCCACCCCGATTGAGCTGTTCGGTCCCACCCGTTATCAGTGGGATCAGAGCTACTTCAAGACCGAAATCAACCGGCGCGTCCAAACCGCCATCGATAACGGCGCCACCAAGGAGCAAGCCTGGTCGGCCATTCCCGAGAAATTGGCCTTCTATGACTACGTCGGCAACAGTCCTGCCAAAGGCGGCCTGTTCCGGGTTGGTCCGATGGTGAACGGCGATGGCCTGCCCACCGGCTGGATCGGCCACATCGCCTTCACCGATAAAGCAGGTCACGACCTCCAGGTTCGTCGTCTGCCGAACTTCTTCGAGAACTTCCCGATCGTCCTCCAGGACGAAGAGGGTGTGGTTCGCGCCGATATCCCCTTCCGCCGGGCGGAGGCCAAGTACTCCTTCGAGCAACAGGGTGTCACGGCCACCATCTTCGGTGGTGCTCTCAACGGTCAGACCTTCAGCGATCCGGCCGACGTCAAGCGGCTGGCACGCAAAGCCCAGCTGGGCGAGGGCTTCGAGTTCGACCGTGAGACTTACCACTCCGATGGTGTCTTCCGCAGCTCACCGCGTGGCTGGTTCACCTTCGGCCATGCCACCTTCGCCCTGCTCTTCTTCTTCGGCCACATCTGGCACGGTGCCAGAACCCTCTACCGTGATGTTTTCGCCGGTATCGATCCCGATCTTGGCGAACAGGTGGAGTTCGGTCTGTTCCAGAAACTGGGCGACAGGTCGACCCGCCGCCTGCCCGAGGGCTACGTACCTCCGGCTGGCTCCACCCTCAGCTGATCGCCGGCTCCATCCCTCATCTCCCGAGAACTCCCCATGGAGAGCTTCGCCTACATCCTGATTCTGGCCCTGGCCATTTCCACCCTGTTCTTCGCCATCGCCTTCCGCGATCCCCCGAAGATCGGCAAGTGATCCGGCGGCCGTTCCCACGGCAACAGCGCCAACCAAGACCCTCGCCACGGCGAGGGTTTTTTGTTGGAATAACAGCCATGTGTTGATCAGGCAGCAGGCTGCGAGACCTTTCCTTTTCGGTTCGTGCTGCCCCAGCGATCACGGCAACCGTTGAGTCTTGCCGTGGTTCATCCGCCATCAAGACAGCCCGAAATGGCAGCAAACCTTTTCTTTCTGTCGTTATCTGTCTACACTTGCGAAAACCGAACACGGAGCGACTCCGGGGATGCAATGTCCCACCTGCCAACACACCGACAGCCGGGTGCTCGAATCCAGGGCGGCAGATAGTGGTCGCAGCGTGCGGCGGCGGCGTGAGTGCCTCAACTGCGACTTTCGCTTCACCACCTATGAACGGGTTGAAACCGTGCCGATCACGGTGGTCAAGCGACTGGGAACCCGCGAAACCTTCAACCGATCCAAACTGCTGCATGGCCTGCTGCGGGCCTGCGAAAAAACCGGGCTGGAACCAGCCCAGCTGGAGGCTGTGGTCGATGAGATCGAACTGGCCCTGCAGCAGCGCAACGGCAGGGAAGTCACCAGCAGTGAAATCGGCGAGCTGGTTCTGCAGCAATTGCGCGACATGAGCGAAGTGGCCTACGTGCGCTTCGCCTCGGTCTACCGCCAGTTCCAGAGCGTCAGCGATTTCGTTGCCACCCTTGAGGGACTCAGCCATCCCAGCCAGGGCCGCAGCAGCAAGGGCAAAGGCCGGCTGGCGATTGTGGGCTGAACCCCCAGAGCGAAGGCAGGAGAAGCGCAAGCGGGCCACAGCCTCTTCATGAGAGTGCCAAGGACGCCCACCGGGGGCGATCAATTGCAGGGTCGTGGCCTGTCGGTTGATAGAGTTATGGATTGCGCCTCCGCTGCTGGCGGGCAGAGAGGCCCTTCCCTTCGCACTGCCTTTGAGCAGACCGCCCCTGATCCATGACCGTGACCCCCTCTTCCGAACGCGAAACCCTGACCACCGACGTGGTGGTTGCCGATCTGCAGGAGGAAGACTCCTCCCTGGATCTCGCCATTCCGGAAGATGTGCCCTCCGCCGATGATTCCAGTAGCCGGGTTGCAGCCCGCGATGGCGATGGGGTTGGCTTCACGATCGATGATTTCGCGGCACTGCTGAGCAAGTACGACTACAACTTCAAGCCCGGCGACGTCGTCAACGGCACCGTGTTCGCCCTGGAATCCAAGGGCGCCATGATCGACATCGGCGCCAAGACCGCCGCCTTCATGCCCCTGCAGGAGGTGTCGATCAACCGGGTTGAGCATCTCTCCGACGTGCTTGAGCCCGGTGAAGTGCGTGAGTTCTTCATCCTGAGCGAGGAGAACGAGGACGGCCAGCTCACCCTGTCGGTGCGACGCATCGAATACCAGCGTGCCTGGGAACGGGTGCGCCAGCTTCAGAAAGAAGACGCCACCATCTACAGCGAAGTGTTCGCCACCAACCGCGGTGGTGCCCTGGTGCGGGTTGAGGGTCTGCGCGGCTTCATACCCGGCAGCCACATCAGCACCCGCAAGGCCAAGGAAGAGCTGGTGGCCGACTTCCTGCCCCTCAAATTCCTGGAGGTGGACGAGGAGCGCAACCGCCTGGTGCTCAGCCATCGCCGCGCCCTGGTGGAGCGCAAGATGAATCGCCTGGAAGTGGGCGAAGTGGTGCTCGGCACCGTACGCGGCATCAAGCCCTACGGCGCCTTCATCGACATCGGCGGCGTCAGCGGACTGCTGCACATTTCCGAGATCAGCCACGAGCACATTGAGACACCCCACACGGTCCTCAATGTCAACGATCAGATGAAGGTGATGATCATCGATCTCGACGCCGAGCGCGGTCGGATCTCGCTCTCCACCAAGGCCCTCGAGCCTGAGCCCGGCGACATGCTCACCGATCCCCAGAAGGTGTTTGACAAGGCCGAGGAAATGGCCGCCCGCTACAAGCAGATGCTGCTGGAGCAGGCCGAAGATGGTGAACCCATGGGTGTCACCCTCGATTGATCTCCCCAAGGGGCTCAGCCACCGTGGTCCATCTCAACCTGGGTGGAGAGCCTCTCGAGGCCTGGCATGCCGGCCGCGAAGCTGAGCCTGCAGGCGTAGGGGCTGCCGAGATCAAAGCCGTTCTGTTCGACAAGGACGGCACCATGAGTCACAGCGAGCCGATGCTCGAAGCCCTTGCCACGGCGAGGGTTTTTCATTGCCTTGAAGCCCTCGATCACCAAGCGCAACGGCAACGCCGCGATGTGCTGGAGGATCTATTGCGCCGCGCCTACGGCCTCACGCCCGCCGGCATCCATCCGGCCAGCATCACGGCCGTGGCCTCCCGCGGGCACAATCTGATCGCCACAGCCACCGCCTTCGCGATGGTGGGGCTGGGCTGGCCAGAGGCGCTGGCCATCAGTGAAGACGTGTTTGCCCGCACCGATGCACTGCACGGCCAGGGCAGCCAGCACCGCCCGCAAGCCACCGATGGGCTCGCCGACCTGCTGGAGCGTTTCAGCGCCGCCGGCCTCCGTTGCGCTGTGATCAGCAACGATCACGAAGAGGGGATCCGCGACTTTCTGGCGATCCATGGCTTCCAACGTCACTTCCAGGCGATCTGGAGTGCGGAACACCAGCCCTGCAAGCCCCACCCCGATGCCGTCCACGGTGTCTGCCGGGAATTGGGCATCGCGGCTGGGCACTGCGCCCTGATCGGCGATGCCAACAGCGACCTGCGCATGGCCCGCGCCGCCGGGGTGCCGGTGGTCCTGGGCTATCGAGCCGGCTGGAGGCAGCCGCCGCCCCTGGAACCCGATGTGCCCCAGCTTCATCACTGGAGCGAATTGACGGTGAGTCTCAGCCACCCGGAACCGGGCGTGTCCATGGGCACGATCAGCAGCGACGCCGACGCCATAGGCTCAGCACCAGTCTCAGGTTGCTCGCAGGCATGAGCCGTTACGTCTTCACCTCGGAATCGGTCACAGAAGGCCATCCCGACAAAATCTGCGATCAGGTGAGCGATGCCGTGCTCGACGCCCTGCTCGCTCAGGATCCCGCCAGCCGCGTGGCCTGTGAAACCGTGGTCAACACCGGCCTCTGCCTGATCACCGGGGAGGTCACCACCACCGCACGGGTCGACTTCAACACCCTGGTACGGGGGGTGATCGAAGAGATCGGCTACAGCGGCGCCCGCGCCGGCGGCTTTGATGCCCGCAGTTGTGCCGTGCTGATCGCCCTCGACCAGCAGTCCCCGGACATCGCCCAGGGGGTGGATGAAGCCGATGACCACGACGGCGATCCCCTCGACAAGATCGGTGCCGGCGACCAGGGCATCATGTTCGGCTACGCCTGCAACGAAACGCCGGAACTGATGCCACTGCCGATCAGCCTGGCCCACCGCCTGGCGCGGCGGCTGGCCCAGGTGCGGCACGACAACAGACTCCCCTACCTGCTCCCTGATGGCAAAACCCAGGTCAGCGTCGTCTACGAGAACGACGTTCCGGTGGCCATTGACACGATTCTGATCTCCACCCAGCACATTGCCGAGATCGACGGCATCAGCGACGAGAAGGGCCTGAGAGAGCGAATCGCCACCGACCTCTGGAGCCACGTGGTCGAGCCCTCCACCGCCGATCTCAACCTCAGGCCCGATCGCGAAACCACCCGCTTCCTGGTCAATCCCACCGGCAAGTTCGTGGTCGGCGGTCCCCAGGGGGATGCGGGCCTCACCGGCCGCAAGATCATCGTCGACACCTACGGCGGCTACGCCCGCCATGGCGGCGGTGCCTTCTCCGGCAAGGATCCCACCAAGGTGGATCGCTCCGCCGCCTATGCCGCCCGCTATGTGGCCAAGGCCCTGGTCGCCGCCGGCCTGGCGCGCAAGGTCGAAGTGCAACTGAGCTACGCGATCGGCGTGGCCAGGCCCACCAGCATCCTGGTGGAGAGCTTCGGCACCGGCAGCCTCGACAACGCCGACCTCACCGCCCTGGTGCAGGAGCACTTCGACCTGCGCCCCGGCGCGATCATCGAAACCTTCAGCCTGCGGGAGCTGCCCCAGCAACGTGGTGGCCGCTTCTACCAGGACGTGGCCGCCTATGGCCACTTCGGCCGCCGGGACCTGGATCTGCCCTGGGAAAACGTGGACGCCATCGCCGCCACCCTGCAGCAGGCCACGGCCGGCCGTGTCGCGGCTGGCGCTGGGGCTTGATCTCGGCAGCAGTGGCCTGCGCCTCGCCCTGGCAAAAGCCGACGGCGATGGCCCTGCCGAGCTGCTGATCGAGACCAGCAGCCCCTACCCCGGCAGCTTCAACGAGCCAGAAGCCTGGCGCCACGGATTGATCGGCCTGACGCAGCAGCTGCCAGCCGAACTGCGCCAGAGGGTGAGTGCCATCGCCATCGATGGCACCTCCGGAACCCTGTTGCTCTGCCGCCGCGACGGCAGCCTGCTGCCGGGAGATCTGGGCCTGGCCCTGCCTTACCACCAGGCCTGCCCGGAGCAGGCGGAACGGGCTCGCCAGCTCTGCTGTGATGACGCCAGCCCGGCGGCCAGTGCCAGCGGCAGCCTGGCCCGGGCCCTGCAGCTGCGGCACCGGGCCCACCTGGCCGGGGAAGGGCCGGGGTTGTTGCTGCGCCATCAGGCCGATTGGCTGATGGGCTGGCTTCTGGCGGACTGGCGCTGGGGGGAAGAGGGCAACAATCTCCGGCTCGGCTGGGACCTGGCGCGCCGTCGCTGGGCCGGCAGCCTCGCCGACCAGTCCTGGGCATCTGCCCTGCCCACCATCCGAGCCAGCGGTTCCCTGTTGGGGCCGCTGGCGGCAACCAGCGCCGAGGCCCTGGGCCTGCCCATCAGCTGCCAGGTGGTGGCCGGCAGCACCGATGCCAATGCGGCCTTCCTGGCCGCCGATCCCCAGGAGGGGGATGGGGTCGCCGTGCTGGGCACCACGCTGGTGCTGAAACAATTCGCTGCGGCGCCGATCCACGCGGCAGGCATCAGTTGCCATCGACTGGCCGGCCGCTGGCTGGTGGGAGGGGCGTCCAACGCCGGTGCGGGTGTGCTGCGCCGTTTCTATCGCGACGCCCAGATCAGGGAGCTGAGCCGACAGATCGATCCCGAACGCCCTACGGGCCTCGATCTGCTGCCACTGCCCTGCACCGGCGAGCGCTTCCCGGTGGATGATCCGGCCCTGGAGCCCCGTCTGGAACCCCGGCCGGTGAGCGATGCGCTCTATCTGCAGGCCCTGCTGGAGGGGCTCACCGCCATCGAAGCCAGGGGCTGGAAGCGTCTGCGCCAGCTTGGGGCGCCGCCTCTGCGCCGGGTGATCACCCTGGGCGGCGGCGCCCATAATCCCCAGTGGCGCCAGCTGCGTCAGCGGGCCCTGGGCGTGCCGGTGCTGAACCGCCCAGGATTATCCGCCGCCCTGGGCATGGCCCGCCTGGCCCTGCAGGCCCAGGCCAGGATGGGGGAGTCAGCCGCAGCCTCCCGATGAACGCGCGCCTCCAAACGATCCTGTCCATGGCGTTGTTCGTGGTGCTGGCGGGCTATGTCGGTTTCAGCGCCATCCGCCTGGGCCTGTTGCTGTGGCAACGCTTCGGCGCTGCCTGACTCCAGAATCCCCCCATCTCTGCCCTGCCGTGATGAGCGCCGACCCCCTGACCCCGGCCGTGAGCGATCGGATCTGCAAGCACATGAACGACGACCACGCCGCCGCCGTGCTCGCCTATGCGCGCCACTACGGCGGCCTGATCAGCGCCCAGCAGGCCCGCATGCTGGCGGTCGGGCCGGATGCGATGCGGCTGGAGGTGGATGGCGCCGCTGTGGAGGTGCCGTTTGACCACACCCTCTCCGACAGCGAAGATGCCCATCGCACCCTGGTGAGCATGCTCAGGTCGCTGCCTGGGAATCCTTGAGGCAGTCGTTGCCAACCGCTGGCGACAGCGGCTCTCCCCCTGAAGCCTTTCCCCCTCCCTGCGTTGCTGGAACGCGGCCTGTCAGCGCTGCCGCTGGGCTGGCTGCTGGGTAGCCCCTGCCCGCTCTGCCGCAAACTGCCTCCCCTGTCAGACGTCACCGGCACGGCCTTCTGCCTCGCCTGTGAGATGCGCCTGCTCCTGCCCCCCAGGGGCCTTCAGGGCCAGCTGCCCCTGACCTGGTGGAGCAGCGGCAACTACGGCGGAGCCCTGCGGGAGGCGCTGCTCGACATGAAGCGCCGTCCCAGGCCGGAGCTGGTCTCAGCCCTGCTCAAGCCCCTGCAGCCCTCCCTGGCGGCCCTGGCAGCGCCAGGGAGCGGTCTCGCTCCGCTGCTGGTGCCGATCCCCAGCTGGAAACGGCACGGCAACCCGCTGCCACCGCAGATCTGCATCAGCCTGGGCAGGCAGCTGGGGCTACGCCGGGCCGAATTGCTGGAGCGCTCCCATCCGGTGCTGGGGCAACACCATCTCGGTCGCCGGCTGAGACTGGCCAACCAGCAGGGCGCCTTCCGCGCTCAGCCCGCGGGCGAACGGCGCCGGCGCCGACCGGTGCTGATCGTCGACGACATCCTCACCACCGGCGCCACCGCCCTCAACGGGGCCCTTTGCCTGAAGGCCGCGGGCTGGCCGGTGCTGGGCATGGTCTGCCTGGCCCGCACGCCGCCTCGGCCGGGAAGCCTGGGGTCTGTGATCTAAGATCTCTCGGTCGCAACGGCACTGCCACTGCGACAAGCCGGGATAGCTCAGTTGGTAGAGCAGGCGATTGAAAATCGCCGTGTCCCCAGTTCAAATCTGGGTCCTGGCATTACGACGAAGCGGCATTTTCTCCCCATGCAACAGCCGCAACCGTTCACGGATCGCACCTTCAACAACGCCGACAGCTATGCCCAGGCGTTCGACGAGGCCTGGCAAGAGCACGGACGCCGCGAGCCGAGCCACGGTCTCAGTTCCGCCGACAAGCTGGATCTGATCCTCAGCCGCGTCGCGGACCACCCCTTCGCCCAGGATGACCCCAGCCAGGCCCGCCAGGTGGCGGAGTTCCGGGTGCGTCTTCTCGGTCTGTAGGTTCTGGCCATGAGCAGCTCCCTCACCCGTCTGGTCCGGATGCTGAGCGCCGGCTTCAGCAACCAGGCCCAGGCCTTTGAAAATCCGCCCCTCTACGCCCACATCCTGGTCAAGTTCCGGCCGCTGCCCCAGCTGGCACCCGGATCCATGTTGCTGGAGCAGTCCTACGCGATCAACCCGGCAGCTCCTTACCGCATCCGGGTGCTGCGGGCCGAACGGCGAGACGGTGGCCTGATCATCCACAACCAGGCCCTGCACGGCGACGAGCGTTTCTGGGGTGCCGTGGCGGATGCCGCCAAACGCGACGCCATCCGCGCCGATGACCTGCGCCCCCTGGAGGGCTGCACCTATGTGGTGCGCGAACAGGGCGACGGCTTCATCGGCGAAGTGGAGCCCGGCTGCCGCTGCCTGGTCGAACGCAAGGGGGCCACGGCCTACCTGGTGAGCAGCTTCGAGCTCGATCCCCGCGGCATGCGCACCATTGACCGCGGCCACGACCCCCAGACCCACGAGCAGCTCTGGGGCTCCCTGGCCGGACCGTTTGAGTTCGAGCGCACCGACGACTACAGCCAGGAGATCCCCGACCCCTGGCTCGACGCTCTCGAGGGGGAGTGAGTCCGGAACAGCACGGCGTCCAGACAGGCCAGGCAACGGCACTGGCAGAACAGATGGGGCTGTCCGGGGGACTCAAGCAAGCCCTCAGGGCTGTCCGGAAACGTTGAACAAGGCCTGGCCAGCCCAGCGCCAACCGATCAACCAGAGCCCAGCGCCAGCGAGCGAACCGGCGACAGCCCAAGGGACCGCCCGACAGGGACGCCCGATTGCCGGCCTGGGCCCCACAGCCATTCGAGTCAGCAACCGCAGATCACCACACCAGACCAACGCCGAGCGGGCAACCCGACGACAGCGCCCGAGATCGCGGCAGACACTGTCCGACGGCACCGACAGGGACGGCACGATCGCCGGCGGGATCGGTGCCCCGGCGACCCTCCCTCGCCCCAGGCTCCAGGCCCGCCACTGATGCTCGGGCCGGAATCGCCACGGACGCCGCGAAGGCGACGTGAAGGACTTTGGCGAGTTGGTTCCGGTGCAGGGAAGATCGGAATACTCCGCCTACGGTGCGCCGCAACCTTCGGGCAGTACTCCCCCTCCAATACCATGACCCTCCCCTTGCTGTCCACAGCTCCCGTCAGCCAGAACGCCCGGGTCAATCCCTTCGCCATCGGCAACGACGACACCCCCCGCCAGGTGCCCCAGACGATCGGGCGCAACGCCACCAGTGCCGACGAGCTGATTGAACAGGCCTACCGGCAGATCTTCTTTCACGCCTTCAAGGTGGACCGCGACGCCGTGCTCGAATCCCAGCTGCGCAGCCGCCAGATCACCGTGCGGGACTTTGTGCGCGCTCTGCTGTTGTCGAACAAATTCCGTGACGACTTCTATCGCTGCAACAGCAACTATCGGATGGTCGATCAGATCGTCGGCCGGGCTCTGGGTCGACCGGTGCACAGCAACCAGGAGCGGATCGCCCTCTCGATTCTGATCGCCCAGCAGGGCCTTGGTGGGCTGATCGACCACCTGCTCAACTCCGACGACTATCTCAACAACTTCGGCTACGACACGGTGCCCTACCAGCGCTCCAGGGTGCTGGCCGGCCAGTCCCAGGGGACCGTGCCCTTCAACCAGCAGGCCCCCCGCTACGACCGCTACTGGCGCGAAGCGGTGGCACGCCGGGCGCCGGCCGGTCACAACACGGCCTGGGCTCCCAGCGGCGGCTTCTCCATGCCCCGCCCCGCCTGGCTCGCCGATGCCCCCTCACCTCTGGCTCGCAAGATCTGGCAGGGACTGGTCACCACCGGCGGCTTCGCGCTCACCGGCCTGGTGATCTACATCGCCGCCACCATGCTGAGCACGGCCGGCTCCTAGGCGGTCAACTCATCCATGAAGGGCTGTTCGCCCTCGTCGAGGAAGGGATCGTCCTGGAGGATCTCCGCTTCGACGGGCCCCGCTCCAGAGGCCTGGCGCGCCGATCCTGGCCGCGTCAGGTCCTTGGCTGGGCGACCTGCAGGCCGCACCGGCTGCAGATGGCGTCCGGCGGCGGCGGCCTCCCCATCCCCCAGCAGGCCTTCAATGCGGGCCAATCGCTCCTCGGTATCGAGCAGCCGCAGCTCCATCTCCTCGGCCAGCAGGGGATCAACCCCATCCGCCGGCTCCAGCAGACGCTGCTCCTGACCCGCCAGCCGCTCTTCGAGCATCAGCATGCGATAAGTGAGGCTTTCGGCCACCTCCGAGAGCACCTGCAGCTGATCGGCCAGGCGACTGGACCAGGCCAGAGGCTGGGACTCGGATGTCATGGCAAAACGGTGCCAGGGTTCTGGCGGGATGGTATCGGCACAGCCCGGCGCCGCCAGGGGGGCGCGCGGCCGAGCCTTTGTAACGATTGTGGAAGCCTTGTCCTGAGGTCAAGGCAGCCCCATAGGATCCGGCTAGCAGCCTCAGGTTGAGACATTCAGGCTGCCGAACCGCCTTCTCCCCAACGCCATCTCCCCAGGCCCACGCCCATGACACTCGCCAACGCTGCCTATCTGGGCATCGAGCGTTTCGCCAGCGACCGCAACAAGGAAAACTGGTCCAACGCCACCGAAAACGACAAGGCGGCCCTGATCCGTGCGGTCTACAAGCAGGTGCTCGGCAACCAGTACATCATGGCCAGCGAGCGGCTGGAAGGGCCTGAATCGCTCTTCAGGCGTGGCTATCTGAGTGTGCGGGAGTTCGTGCGCCAGGTGGCCAAGAGCGGTCTGTACAAGGGCAAGTTCTTCGAAAACTGCAACGCCTACCGCTTCATTGAGCTCAACTTCAAGCACCTGCTCGGCCGCGCTCCCCAGAACAAGGCGGAGATGCTGCACCACTTCACGATCCTGCAGGAGCAGGGTTTCGACGCCGAGATCGATTCCTACCTCGACAGCGCCGAATACCAGAATCGCTTTGGTGAAGAGGTGGTTCCTTTCCTGCACGGCTGGGATTATTCCGCCGGCCAACAGGGCCTGCAGTTCTCCTACATGCTGCAGCTGGCCCGCGGCGTGGGTGCCTCGGTACGAGGCGATGCCCTCAAGACCCAGTCGCGCCTGAACCCCGCGGTGCACTCAGAAAAGCCGATGTCGGTCGTCAGTCCGAATGCCAAGGGCAGCGCCTTCCGCGCCGTCTCCAGCGACGGTGTCACCCGTCAGGGCGTCGGTGCCGGCGAAGAGGGCCGCACCTTCCGGGTGGAAGTCACCGGCTTCAACAACTACCGCCTGCACAAGCGCAGCAATCGGGTGCTGTTCGTGCCATTCAACAAGTTGCTGGAGGTGCAGCAGCAGGTGCAGCGCCAGGGAGGCCGCATCGCCAGCCTCACCCCCGTCAACTGAGCGGCTTCGCTCCCCCCTTGTCCCCACTCACGGCATCAACCCCATGAAGGTTTCTGCAGGCACCCGAGGCACCAGCTTCAGCAATGGCCGCCAGGTCACCATCACCGTCACCGGGCTGGCCAACAACGACTTCGTGCGCAGCTCCGACTGCGTCATGCAGGTTCCCTACACCCGCATGAACGAGACCATGCGGCTGGTCCAGCGCATGGGCGGCAAGATCACCGAAGTGGCCGTGAGCGGTGGTGACATTCCGGCAGCCTCCTCTGCCCCCAAGAAAGCCAAAGCCAGGTCCAAAGGCTGAGGCCAGGCCCCGCCTTTGCCATGGCGGCTCCACACCTTTCCCGTCCGGGGCCCTGCATGGGCCCCTTTTCATTGTCAGGAAAGCGGCGGCGTTAGCAGTCAGACAGGCTGCAATCACTGGATCAGACCAGGGCAATGACCATTTGTTACGCCAGCCACGACCTGCAGCCGACGGGATCAACAATGGTTCAGTCAAACGGGATACACCAACGCGTCCCGACCTGCGTTACCCGAGCGTCCTGCGCTTCGCCAACGTCTGGGTCAAGGCCACGTCCTCTCGCTTGATTCCGAGGCTCCCTGACAGACGGGCGCAAGCCCCTCACTCCGGTCGCCTCACCCCCTTACCCACCCTCCCGACTCCGGTCGAGAACAGGAGCTACCTCAATGTTCGACGCCTTCACCAAGGTCGTTGCGCAGGCTGATGCCCGCGGCGAATTCATCAATGCCGGTCAGATCGACGCCCTCTCGGCGATCGTCGGCGACAGCCTCAAGCGGATGGATACCGTCAACCGGATCACCTCCAACGCTTCCGCCATCGTCACCAACGCTGCTCGCGAACTCTTCTCCCAGCAGCCCGCTCTGATCGCCCCCGGCGGTAACGCCTACACCCATCGCCGCATGGCTGCCTGCCTGCGCGACATGGAGATCGTTCTCCGCTACATCACCTACGCCGTGTTCACCGGCGATGCTTCCGTCCTGGAAGATCGTTGCCTCAACGGCCTGCGTGAGACCTACCTCGCCCTCGGCGTCCCTGGCGCTTCCGTGGCTGAAGGCATCCGCAAGATGAAGGACGCCGCCATCGCGATCGCCAACGATCGCAACGGCATCACCCCCGGCGATTGCTCCGCCCTGATGTCCGAAGTCGGCACCTACTTCGACCGCGCTGCTGCTGCTGTCGCCTGATCAGCGCGCTGAATTCACGGTTCACCTTCATCCCTACCTTCACATCATGAAGACTCCCCTCACCGAGGCCGTCGCAGCCGCCGACTCCCAGGGCCGTTTCCTCGGCAACACCGAGCTCAACGCTGCCTTCGGTCGCTTCGAGCGCGCCAAGAACGCCCTGGAAGCCGCCAAGGCTCTCACCGCCAAGGCTGACCAACTGGTCAACGGCGCTGCCCAGGCCGTCTACAACAAGTTTCCCTACACCACCCAGATGCAGGGCAACAACTACGCTGCCGACCAGCGTGGCAAGGACAAGTGCGCCCGTGACATCGGTTACTACCTGC
>CAIJRN010000043.1 GCA_903823115.1 uncultured cyanobacterium | reverse complement strand
GCCGCTGACGCAGCCGCACCGTTTCACGAACGGGCAGCCGGCATGCGTTCCGGCAGGACTAAGCTAAGACTTAGTTCAAAGTGGCCGGCGATGGAGCCCGTGAACATCCACCAGGCGAAGACCCAGCTCTCCCAGTTGCTGCATGTGGTGGAGCAGGGAGAGGAGGTGGTGATCGCCCGGGCCGGTGTGCCGATTGCGCGGTTGGTGGGCTGGAAGGCTCTTGCCCAGCCGGTGGCAGAGCCCGGTGCGATGCGCGGCCGGATCCAGCTCGCTGATGACTTCGATGCACCGCTGGATGATCTGTTCGAGGCCCTGTAGTGACGCGGCTGTTGCTCAACATCCATCTGCTGGCGGTGGCTGAGCTGGAGAGCGATGGAGAGCATCGCGATCCGTTTGATCGGCTGCTGGTGTGCCAGAGCAGGACCGAACCGATGCTGCTGCTGACGGCTGACCGACAGCTGCGGCGCTACGGCACCACCGTGAACCTGGTGGGATAAGAAGCACGCCATGCAGCCATCCAGGTCGGCAAGCCGCCCAGGCCTGCCCGACCGTTGCGAGGCTCAGACCTGCATCGGCACCCCATCGGCCGGGACCTGCCGGTCCTGAGCGGCTGCCCCATCCCCCCGCCGCAGCTGCGCCGCCTCGATCAGCCCCCGGAACAACGGGTGGGGCTTGCCGGGCCGCGACAAAAACTCCGGGTGGAACTGGCAGGCGGTGAAGAAGGGATGGCTCTTCAGCTCGATCAGTTCCACCAAGCGCCCGTCGGGGGAGGTGCCGCTGATCTCGTAGCCCGATTCCAGGAACAGGTTGCGGTAGGCGTTGTTGAACTCATAGCGATGGCGATGGCGCTCGTAGACGACGGCTTCGCCATAGAGCCGCTGGGCCATGGTGTCGGCCGCCAGGCGGCAGGGGTAGACGCCCAGCCGCATCGTGCCGCCCAGGTCGACCACGTCCTGCTGCTCGGGCAGCAGGTGGATCACCGGGTGCGGGCTGGCCGGATCCAGCTCAGCGCTGGTGGCTCCCGTGAGGCCGGCCTGGTTTCGGGCCCATTCGATCACGGCGCACTGCATGCCCAGGCAGAGCCCCAGGAAGGGCACCCGCTGCTCGCGGGCCCAGCGGATCGCCGCCACCTTGCCATCGACGCCGCGATTGCCGAAGCCGCCGGGCACCACCACCGCATCCATGCCCTTGAGCAGGGCATCGGCCCCCTGGCTCTCGATCTGCTCGGCGCAGACCCAGCGCAGATCGAGGGAGGCATCGCGATCCAGGCAGGCATGGCGCAGGGCCTCGACCACCGAGAGGTAGGCGTCGTTGAGCTGCACGTATTTGCCCACCAAGGCCACCTTCACCGCCGGACCGGGGTTGCGCAGCTTGCGTACCAGCTCGGCCCAGCGGGCCATGTCGCTGGGATGGTCGGTGAGATCGAGCACATCCAGCACCTGGCGGCAGAGGCCCTCCTCCTCCATGGCCAGGGGCACGGCGTAGATGCTGTCGGCGTCGAGGGCCTGGATCACCGCCCCGCCGCTCACGCCGCAGAAGCCGCCGATCTTGGCCTTCAGTTCGCCGTTGATCGGCCGGTCGCTGCGGCAGACCAGCACGTCGGGCTGGATGCCGATCGAGCGCAGCTCCTTGACCGAGTGCTGGGTGGGCTTGGTCTTGAGTTCCCCCGAGGTGCCGATGTAGGGCAGCAGGGTGACGTGCACGTAGGCCAGGTCGTTGCGGCCGACGTCGCCGCGGAATTCGCGGATCGCTTCCAGAAACGGCAGCGATTCGATGTCACCGACGGTGCCGCCGATCTCACCGATCACCACATCGGCACCACTGTTGGCGGCCACCCGGTGGATGCGTTCGCGGATCTCCCGGGTGATGTGGGGGATCACCTGCACGGTGCCGCCGTTGTAGTCGCCGCGCCGTTCCTTGTTGATCACCGCCTGGTAGATCGAGCCGGTGGTCACGCTGTTGAGGCGCGACATGGCGGTGTCGGTGAAGCGCTCGTAGTGGCCCAGATCCAGATCGGTCTCGGCGCCGTCCTCGGTGACGAACACCTCGCCGTGCTGATACGGGCTCATCGTGCCCGGATCGACATTCAGATAGGGATCGAGCTTGAGGATCGAGACGCTGTAGCCGCGGCTCTTGAGCAGGCGCCCCAGGCTGGCCGCCACGATCCCCTTGCCGATGCTCGACACCACGCCGCCGGTGACGAACACAAACTTGGTGTTCTGCCCCGCCCGTACGGCCGAACCTGGTTGGGCGACGGGGGCTGGCATGGTGAAATCGGCTGACTCATCACCTTAACGGGGCCCCCCGCGCTGGGTCTGGGATTCAGCTCTCCAGCAGGCTGCGCAGCATCCAGGCGGTTTTCTCGTGGATCTGCAGCCGCTGGGTGAGCAGGTCGGCGGTCGGCTGGTCGTTGGCGGCCGACACCAGCTCGAACAGATGGCGGGCGGTGCGGGCCACGGCCTCATGGCCCAGCACCAGCTCCTGCACCATCGCCATGGCGGCCGGCACGCCCTGGGTTTCGGGGATCGAGGCCAGGGCGGCGAAGTTGGCGCCGCCGAAGGGGGCGGGATGGCCGAGGGCGCGGATGCGCTCGGCGATCACGTCGAGGGCGGTCCAGAGCTCCGTGTACTGATCCATGAACATCAGGTGCAGCGTGTTGAACATCGGCCCGGTGACATTCCAGTGGAAGCCGTGGGTCTTGCCGTAGAGCACGTAGCTGTCGGCCAGCACCCGGCCGAGGCCCTCGGCGATCGCGAGGCGCTGCTCAGCCGGGATGCCGATGTCGATGGAGGCGATGGTGGGGCTCATGGCGGTGCTGGAGTGCGGGGTCTATGGATTCGCCAGAGGTAGCTACGCCCCCGGCTGGGGTGTTGGGGTTGTCACAGTTTCAGCAGCGACTGGGACCAGATCGGCCGTATCCGCAGCGGGGGGCCAGTGGCTGGGAGCACAGCAGAGCGTCAGCTCTCCTCGCTCCAGGTGCTGGCCACGTGCAACTCCTGCAGCTGTTTGTCTGAGACATCCGCCGGCGCCTGGGTCATCAGGCAGCGGGCCTGCTGGGTTTTCGGGAAGGCGATCGTGTCGCGGATCGACTCCTCGCCCGCCAGCAGCATGACGATGCGATCGAGGCCGAAGGCGATGCCGCCGTGGGGCGGGGCGCCCATGTCCAGGGCCTCCATCAGGAAGCCGAACTGGCGGTTCGCTTCCTCCAGGGGCAGGCCGATGGTTTCCAGCACCTGGCGCTGCAGGGCCGAATCGTGGATGCGCAGTGAGCCACCCCCCAGCTCCAGGCCGTTGAGCACCAGGTCGTAGGCCTGGGCGCGGGCCGTGGGCAGGGTCTGGGCCCAGGCGGCCGGATCGCTGCCGAGGTCGCCGCTGTTGGGGGCGCAGAAGGGGTGGTGCAGGGCTTCGAGGCGGTTCTCCTCGGCGTTGAACTCGAACATCGGGAAATCCACCACCCAGAGGAAGTTCCAGCTGTCGTTCTCGCGCTCGGGCTTCACCAGTCCCAGCTCCCGGGCCAGGAACTGGCGCACCCGATCGAGGGCCTTGTTGACCGTGGCGGTGTCGCCGGCGCCGAACAGCAGCAGGGTGCCGGGCACGGCGCCGGTGCGCTTCAGCAGCTCGGCTTTGGTCTCCTCGCTGAGGTTGTCCTTGATGGCCCCGATCGTGTCGATCTCGCCGTTCTCGCGCACCCGGATGAAGGCCAGGCCGGCGGCGCCGGCCGCCTGGGCCTCGCTGAACACATCCCCGCCCGGCTTGATGCGCACATTGGAGAGCGCCTCGTTGCCGCCGGGCACCGGCAGCACCTTGACCGAGCCACCGGCGGCCACGGCGCCGGAGAACACCTTGAAACCCATGCCGGCCACCAGGTCGGAGACGGTCACCAGCTCCATGCCGTAGCGGGTGTCGGGGCGGTCGCTGCCGTAGCGCTCCATCGCCTCGTGCCAGCTGAGGCGCGGGAAGGGCCGCGGCAGCTCGATGCCTTTGACGGCCTTCCAGATGGCGCCGATCAGGTTTTCGTTCAGCGCCAGGATCTGCTCCTGGTCCATGAAGCTCATCTCCATGTCCAGCTGGGTGAACTCCGGCTGGCGATCGGCGCGCAGATCCTCGTCGCGGAAACAGCGGGCCACCTGGTAGTAGCGCTCAATGCCGCCCACCATCAGCAGCTGCTTGAACAGCTGGGGCGACTGGGGCAGGGCGAACCACTCGCCGCCGCAGACCCGGCTGGGCACCAGATAATCGCGGGCGCCCTCGGGGGTGGAGCGGGTCAGAATCGGTGTTTCCACCTCGATGAAGCCGGCCTCCTCCAGGTGGTGGCGGGCAGCTTTGATGGTGCTGTGGCGCAGGCGCAGATTGCGGTTCATGCGCTCGCGGCGCAGATCCAGATAGCGATGGCGCAGCCGCAATTCCTCGCGGGTGTTTTCTTCGTCGTGCAGGGACACCGGGAAGGGCAGGTTGCCCCGCACCGCATTGAGCACCGTGATGCTGGTGGCCAGCACCTCGATGGCCCCCGTGGCCAGGCGTTCGTTCAACGATTCGGCCGGTCGGGCCCGCACCGTGCCCCCCACCTGGATCACGGTTTCGTTGCGCAGGTGTTCGGCGACGGCGAAGGCCTCGGGTCCGAGATCGGGGTCCACCGTGATCTGCACCGTGCCGCTGCGGTCGCGCAGATCGACGAAGATCACCCCACCGTGGTCGCGGCGGCGGTCGACCCAGCCGCTCAGCTGCACCACCGAGCCGATGGCGTCGTGGCGCAGGTCGCCGCACCCGTGGCTGCGCATGCTGGATTCCAGAACGAATCGGCGATTTTCCCACGGCGCGTGGGCCGCTCAGCCGCGGGCGGTTCGTGTCGTCAGGCGCGGCGATAGAAGGGGCGTCTGACCACCAGGGCCGGTTCGGCCTTGCCGCGGATCTCCACGGCCAGCTCCGTGCCGATCCGGGCGGCGTCGCTGGGCACGTAGGCCAGGGCGATCGCTTCCCCCAGCGTCGGCGACCAGGTGCCGCTGGTGACCTCCCCCACCACCTGGCCGTCCCGCAGCACGGGGTAGCCGTGGCGGGCGATGGCCCGGCCCTGCAGCTTCAGGCCCACCAGCTTGCGGCTCACGCCTGCGGCACTCTGGCGTTCGAGGGCGGCGCGGCCGATGAAGTCGGCGGGCATCTCCAGATGCACCAGCCAGCCGAGGGAGGCCTCCAGCGGGCTGGTGCCGGCATCCATGTCGTTGCCATACAGATGCATGGCGGCCTCCAGGCGCAGGGTGTCGCGGGCGCCGAGGCCGCAGGGGCTGACGCCAGCGGCCAGCAGTTGCTCCCACAGGGCCAGGCCGGCCGCCCGCTCCAGCAGCAGCTCAAAGCCGTCTTCGCCGGTGTAGCCGGTGCGGGCGACGAACACTGAGGCACCAGCTGCGGCCCCCGTGGCCGATCCCGCCAACAGCAGCTGGCGATGGCCGAAGCGCGGCAGGCCGGAGAGATCGGCGCCGCTGAGGGCCTCCAGCCGGGCCGCGGCCTCGGGGCCCTGCAGGGCCAGCAAGACGCCATCGCCCTTGATGTCCTCGATCTGGATGCCGGCCGGTTCCAGCTGGCTGCGGATCCAGGCCGTGTCGGCCGTGGCGCAGGCGGCATTGATCACCAGCAGCAGGTCGTCGCGTTCCTCGCCCTCGAGGCTGATGCGGCCGCGGTCGTAGACGATCAGGTCGTCGCGGATGCCACCCGCCTCGTTGAGCAGGACCGAATAGCAGGCCTCACCGGGGCCGATGCGGAACAGGTCGCTGGGGACCAGGCCCTGCAGCGCCTCCTTGGCCCCGTCGCCCCGCAGCCTCAGCACGCCCATGTGGGAAATGTCGAACACCCCGCAGCTCTGGCGTACCGCCTGGTGCTCCTGCACCAGGCCGCGGAATTGCACGGCCATCTCCCAGCCGGCAAAGGGCACCAGGCGGCCGCCGGCGGCGCGAGCGGCCTCGGCCAGGGGGGTCCGCAGCAGGGGTGCGGCGGGATCGGTTGCCGGATCGGCCATGGGGCGAGGGTGGACGGCGTTGCCCGGATCCTATGGAGCTCCGGCCCGTCCAGGGTTTCAAGGCTGGACTGGCCAGGGAGCCCGTTGCCCGTCGAGCACGGGACGGCAACGACGGGGCGCCACGGGCAGCGGCTGGCGATCGCTGCCAGGGGGGCGGCACTGGATGGATGGCCCTGTCGAGTTGCAGGACGGCGCGGCGGTGCTTCGGTTTCCCTGCAGGAAACGGGAGAAACCCGGTGATTTGGGTTTGCCCACTTCTCAGAACGGTTCCGCTTGACTACTTTGAGCGACCACCTTGTCCAGGATTCCGCGGAATGGGCAATCGCCCCAGCTGCCGTAGTTGCCGCCACTGCACGCCTCCGGTAGGTGTGGAACTGGGTTGGTGCCAATTGCGTCAGCTGGCGATCCACCCGGATCTGGTGGCCGATCTCAGTTGCCACCACTGGACGGCCCGGCCGCCGCGGTTGCCGGTGCTGTCCGGCTCGGGCGCTGACCATGGCGCGCCGGGCGGCGGCAATCAGCAGCTGAGCTTGGGCACGATGCTGCGTCAATCCCGCAGCACTTACGAAGAATGATCCGGCGCAACATCAAACTGTTGCGTGGAAGACCCTGAACGGTTTCACAAGACACTATGACTAGTTCTCTGCTTTGCTCACCCTGGAGGTGACGGATCTTGGTCGCGACCCTTGCAACAACGGCTCCGATCGACCTGATGGCCGATCAGGTGGACAGCGAAATTTTCACCCTTCCCACGGGCTCCCAGGTGTTCAGGCGTGGCAGCACTGCCAACGCGATTTACGCGGTGCGTCGCGGCATCATTGAGCTCCAGGGTGACAAGGCTGAGAAAACCTGCTATCGCCCCGGCGAGCTGTTCAGTTACCGCGACATCGTCTGGCGAGAAGGGTTGCATCGCAGTGATGCGGTGGCCCTCACCCCGGTGGAGGTGGTGCGCCTGGACCGCCTGCGCTTCCTCAACCTGCTGCACAATCACCCCACCCTGGCGATCCTGCTGATTGCCCAGCAGCATGACCGGCTGCGGGAACAGCGCTCCAGCGGCACCTGCTGCTACTGAGCCCCTCCGCTGCAGGCCCCCAGCAGCAACAGCAGGCTGCGGGTTACCTTGGCCGCCAGCACGCTGCTCACCCCACTGGGATCAAGTTGGGGTGAGAGCTCGACGATGTCGGCGCCGACCAGGCGGTGCTGGCTCAGTTCGGCCACCAGCTCGGCGAAGTCGGCCCAGAGGAAGCCACCGGGTTCGGGGGTGCCCGTACCGGGCAGCACCGCCGGATCGAACCAGTCGAGATCGACCGTGAGATAGAGCGGCCGGCCCCTCAAGGCCTGCAGCGCCTCCACCATGCGCGGGCGGGGCACCAGGCGTTGCTCCTGCCGCAGCTCCTCGAACTCCGCCCGGGTGCCGCTGCGGATGGCGATCTGCAGCAGCTCGCCACTGGGCAGCACCTCCAGGCAGCGGCGCATGGCGCAGGCGTGGCTGTGGTGGCTGCCGAGCCAGTCGTGGCGCAGGTCGGCGTGGGCATCGAGCTGCACCAGCACCAGATCGCTGTGGCGCTCGGCCACCGCCGCCACGGCGCCGCTGCTGATCGAGTGTTCGCCGCCCAGCATCAGCGGCGCCAGGCCCAGGTCCAGCACCGTGGCGGTGGCCGAGCGCACCGCTGCCACCACGGGCTCCGGCGATCCGAAGGGAATGTCCACGGCTCCCAGATCGGCGAAGGCCAGGTCCTCGAGATCCAGATCCAGCTGGGGGCAGTAGCTCTCCAGGCCGCTGCTCACCTCGCGGATCGCCGCCGGCCCGAAGCGGGTGCCGGGCCGGAACGAGGTGGTGCCGTCGTAGGGCACACCGAACAGGCCGACGCGGCAGCCGGCCGGGTCACGGCGGCTGGCCATGAAGATGGCGCCGTCGGTGTCGAAGCAGGAGAGATCGGGGCTCGCCAAGGGATTCGGGTTCAGGGGTTGGTGGTCGGGGCTCGCCGTTGCGGCGATTCAGGCCAGGGATCGCTCGATGAAGGCCGGCATGGCCTCAAATCCGCCCCGTTGCCAGCGGGGGCTCCAGATCTGGCAGCCCTCGGCCACGGCGGCGGCACGGGCGGCATCCGGCTGCCGGTAGCGGGGGCCATCAACGGCGGCGAAGGTCCAGCTCCACCAGCCGCTCGGGTACATCGGCACCCAGCCATACAGCGGATCGGCATGGCCGAACACCTGGCGCAGCAGGCGCACGGTGTCGATGTGCACCTGGCGGAAGGCCTCCGGTGATTCGCTCTGGGTCACGAACACACCGCCCGGCCGCAGGATGCGGCGGCAGTGCTCGAAGAAGGCCCGGTTGAACAGGCCTTCAGCCGGGCCTGCCGGGTCGGAGCCATCGACGATCACGACGTCGTAGCTGGCGTCTGCCGCGGCGGCCACCCAGGCGATGCCATCCCCCACGGTCAGCTGGAGGCGTGGATCGCTCCAGGCACTGCCGCCGATGCTGGGCAGATAGCGCTGGCTCCACTCCACCACCAGGCCGTCGATCTCCACCAGGTCGAGCTGCTGCACGCCGGCGTGGCGCAGGCATTCGCGGGCGGTGCCGCCATCGCCGCCGCCGACGATCAGCACCCGCTCGACGTTGGCGGCACCGCAGAGAGCTGGGTGCACGATCGCTTCGTGGTAGTGGCGCTCCTGGCGCTCGGCGGTCATCCAGCAGCCGTCGAGCAGCAGCCCTTTGCCGTAGGCGAGGCTGTCGATGATCGTGACCCGTTGGAAGGCTGAGTCCTGCTCGGCGATCACGCTGCCTTCCAGGCCGTAGCGGACACCGTTGAGCTGCTCGTCGATCCAGCCCGGGGAACTGCCGTCGTTGTCGCTCATGGGCCGATGGGAGGGCGTCTCCAGCTAAACCTCTGGCCAGGCCCCCTGTCACGAACCCATGGCACATGATCGATCCCGGATCGGGCCTGGCCTGGGCCGGCGGGGCCTGCTGCGGGGCCTGGCTCTGATGGCGGCCGTTGCCGTGTTGCCGCCGCAGCGACTGGAAGCGGCAAGCCTGCCCCTGGAGCAGCGGCTGAAGGTGTGCCAACCCCCCGGCGATCCGCTGCAGGAACTGTTGCGTCGCAATCGGGAATTTGCCGCCCTCTGGGCCGAGGCCGAAGCCAGCGGCGATCCCCTGGAGCGGGCCCGACTGCTGCAGCAGGGCTGGCCCCTGCACTGTGCGGTGCGGCCCGATGCCCTGGCCCAGGGTCAGAGGCCCTGGGCGGCGGTGCTGGCCTGCGCCGATTCGCGGGTGGCGCCGGAGTGGATCTTCGCTGCGGGATCGGGCGAGCTGTTTGAGGTGCGCACCGCCGGCAACACCGCCTCGGATGCGGGCGTCGCCTCGCTGGACTACGCCGTGGCCGAGCTGGCCGTGCCCCTGATCGTGGTGCTGGGCCACAGCGGCTGCGGGGCGGTGGCGGCCGCGATGGCCTCCAGGCCGCTGACGCCCCTGCTGGAGGAGCTGGTGCTGCCGATCCGTGCGGCCCTGCCCGCCGGCGCCAGCCTGGCGGCAGCGGTGGCGGCCCACACCCGGGCGGCGGCGGCTGCCTTGCCCCGGCGCAGTGCCCTGCTGGCTGGGGCCGTGGCGGCGGGCAGGCTGCGCATCCAGCCCGCCTATCTGGACATCGGCAGCGGCCAGGTGAACCTGCTCTGAGTCATCCTGCGGCCATGGCTGCCGCCGCCGATCTGCCGATCAACGAGACGCTGGTGATTCCGGCGGCCGAATTGGGCTGGCGTTTTTCGCGCGCCTCCGGTCCGGGCGGCCAGGGTGTGAACACCACCGATTCGCGGGTGGAGCTGGTCTTCGATCTGGGGGCCAGCCAGGCGCTGCCTGAGCCGCTGAGGCAAAGGGCCCTGGCCCGGTTGCAGGGGCGATTGGTGGCCGGGGTGCTGGTGGTGGTGGCGGCCGAGCACCGCTCCCAGTGGCTCAATCGGCAGGCGGCCCAGAAGCGCCTGGTCGAACTGCTGCGCCAGGCGATCGCACCGCCGCCGCCGATTCGGCGCCGCACCAAGCCCACCAGGGGTTCCCAGGAGCGGCGATTGGCCAGCAAAAACCGCCGCGGAGCGATCAAGGCCCAGCGGCGGGGCAAAGGGAGCGGCCTGGAGGAATGAGGCCGGCTGTCGAGGCCGGCCCCAGCTGATCAGGCGAGGGTGTAGGTGCCGGCGGCGAGGGATTGCTGATCGCCGGCGTTGCTGCCGAAGCTCTCGAAGCCGTACACGTTCATGGTCATGCCGCCATTGCTGATCGCAAAACCATCAATGGTGTTGCCGGCGTAGGTGGTGGAGGTGGCGGTGATGACGTACTGCGTGCCGCCGCCGATCAGGTTGAGGATGTCCACATCGGTGGCCGCCTGGCCCTGCTGGGCAGCTGCAGCCGTTTCGCCGAGGCCGCCGCCCCAGAAGCTGCCATTGCCAAAGCCAGTCACCGTGTCGCTTCCGGCTCCCATGATCACGTTGCCGGAGCTGCCATTGAAGAGGCCGGTATTGCCGCTGTTGAGAATCTGGGACTGGCAGATGTCATTGCCGGCACCCATGTCAATGATGCCATTGTTGACGATGCCGTAATTGCCTGACGCCGCTTTGCCCGTGATCACATCGTCGCCTGCTCCGGTGCTGATTCTGGGGAGTTGGCTGGATGTGGCGAGGTCAATATAGTTTTGAATGCCGGCCAACTTGCCGATGCCGGTGATGGTGTCGGCATCATTGAACTTGGTGATGCCACCGGTTTCGATGCTGCCCCAGTTGATGAGGCCGTAGCCACCGGAAGCGGTGTTGGTGCCAAAGATCTGATCGCTGCCGCCAAAGAGTTTGATTTCGCCGTAATTTTCAATGCCGGCACCGCCGGGATTGTAAGAAGTTCCCAGAATCGAGTCTTTTGCGAACCGGCCTCCGTAAACGGCTCCGCTGCTGATTCCGTAAGCGAAAGGGTTGCTCTGCTGGCCAATTCTGACGCCACAGTTGGCGCCGTAGCCAAGCAGTTGATTGCCCGCAGAGGTGGCCGCGGGGCCAAGGTCGAGAATGGTGTTGGCGCCAATCGTGATACCAACCTGCGGGACCAGCGCCAACGGGCTGCTGCTGCCGCCCTGAATGACATCGGTGAAGCCGGTCCAGACGAGGTTGAGTGGTGGGGTGTAGCCGTTGGTGGTGATGGGCGTGTAGGTGGAGCTGAAGCCGCCGCTTGCATAGGCTGTGCTTGAGCTGAACGTTCTGCTCCAGGCCGTTGTGACCGAATTGACCGTCCAGCCCTGGGGGGACAGCGTTCCAGGTTGGAGTGAGGTCATGGAGCGGGTAGGAAGTTTCACCCAATATTAAGTCTTGGCGGGCCCGGCTTCGTCTGGGTGTCGCATTCGTTCACTGAGAGCATTGAGGCCGGGCCTGCCGATCGAGCTGGCTGTGGGTGCTTCAGGGTTCCCCGGCTTCGGCCCGGATGGCGGCCTTGGCCTGCTGCCAGAGCGCTTCCAGCTCCCGGATGCTGCGGCCCTCCAGGTCGCCGCCCAGGGCCGCCTCCAGCCGTGAGAAGCGATCGAGGAAGCGGCGGTTGGTGCCGGCCAGCCCCTCCTCCGGGTCGAGCCGGCACCAGCGGCCCACATTCACCAGGGTGAACAGCACGTCACCCAATTCCGTCTCCGCATGGGCGCGGGCGGCGCTGTCGCCACGGGCCGGGGGCCGCCCGGGGCTGCCGGCTTGAATTCCGCCCTCGCTCCAGGTCAGGGCGACGGCCTCCTTCAGCTCCTCGAGCTCCTCGTGCACCTTGGCCCAGACGCCATCGAGGTCGTCCCATTCGAAGCCGGCCGCCGCCGCCTGGCGCGAGATCGCCATCGCTCCGGCCAGGGCCGGCAGGCTCCGCGCCTTCTCGGCGAGGCGATCGCTGAGGGGACTCAGGGGCTGGGGGGTGTTGTCGATGCTGGCGGCGGCCTGGGTTGCCGGTTGGTTGGCGTCGGCTCCGGAGTTGTCGCGGTGGTTGGGCTCGACGTTCCTGTCAGCGTCCGTGCCGTTGTCGGAGCTGTTGTCGTCGGCGCCGATCGCGACGGCGGCACTGGCCCTGTGACGGCGCTGCGCCCGTTCCTCGGCCTTGATCGCCTCCCAGCTGCGGCGCACGGCTGCGATGTCGGTGGCGCTGTCGGCGGCCTTGGCCCCGGCGAACACGTGGGGATGGCGCCGCACCAACTTGGCGCTGATGCCACGGGCGATGGCGGCCAGGTCGAACTGGCCGGCCTCGCTGGCGATGCGGGCGTGGAGCACCACCTGCAGCAGCAGATCGCCGAGCTCATCCTGGAGTTGTTCGGCATCCCCGTGGCGGATGGCGTCGGCCACCTCGTGGGCTTCCTCCAGCACGTAGGGGATCAGGGAGCGGTGGGTCTGCTCCAGATCCCAGGGGCAGCCCCCTTGCGGATCCCGCAGCCGGTCCACGATCGCCACAAGTTCCGCCAGGGCGGCCGCGTTGGCCGCAGCTGTGGAGCCCGGCTCAGTGGTGTGGCTGGCCCCGTCAGCGCCATGGGGCTGGGATTCGGGGCTGGCCATGGCGCTGATCGATGCGAGCGCAGTCACCTTGCCAGTCTCGGCTCGCCCAGGGGGTTCCGCCAGACAGCTCCGTCAGACAGTTTCACCCGGCGCCAGCTGGCGCCGGGCTTACCGGCGGCCTGGTCTGGGGCGACGTCGTCTGCGATGCCGCAGCAGGCGCGGCAGCCGCGGTACCGGATCGCCGTCCTGGAGCAGGTGCAGCCAGCTGCTGGCCTCCAGGCTCACCAGGGCCACCAGCAGCCAGGGCCGCTGGTGTTGCCACAGTGTTGGGGCTGCAGCCGCCAGTTGCCCGGGCGTCGGACTGCCGAGGGGCGCCAGCAGGGCGCTGAGCAGCAGCATGGCGCCACTGAGGTAGAGCAGGCGCAACCCCATACCCAGCAGGGGAGTGTGGGAGAACATGGAGCGATGGCTGAGCAGACGCCGGTACGGCCACCACAGCAGCCGCAGCGGCCCCCAGCGCCGGGTCGAGTTGGAGATGGTGTCGAGGTCGGGGGAGAGCCAGAGGCCGCCGAACAGGAAGCAACTGCTGGCGATGGCGGCACCGGCGGGCCCGAAGGCGGGCCACCAGAGCAGGCCATAGGGGAGGCTCAGCAGGCGGGTGGCCCGGTCGTGGCTGCGGCCGCTGGCCATCGATCCGTCTCCGTTGGCCGGAGGCTAAGGGCGACCTGCAACCGGCGGGGCACAATGGACGAGCGCGCGATTAGCTCAGCGGTAGAGCGCCTGCCTTACAAGCAGGACGTCACTGGTTCGAATCCGGTATCGCGCATCTCCGCAAACCGCCACCACCGCCAGGGCTGCCCCGGCTGGTTCCTGCGGGGCAAGCGTGACAGGGTGCGGCTGCTTTCTGATGAACTCCCGCCGCAGCCTGGCGAGGGGCCGGCAGTGGATGAACCAGCGGCTGCCCATCCTTCTGCCTGACCGCGCCGAGCCTCAGCGCAGCGTGGCGGCACTGATGGCGGCGGCAGGCCTGATCGCCTCCGGCGTCGCTTCTGCCGATGACCGCCGCTGGTGCGGCGAAATTCCCAGGCGCACCCGGCTGCAGCACCTGGCCTGAGGCTTCCCTG
>CAIJRN010000042.1 GCA_903823115.1 uncultured cyanobacterium | reverse complement strand
GCCATCACGAATCAGCTTCCAGGCCTCCATGCCATTGACGGCCCGATCCACCAGGTAGCCCCGGGAGCTCACCAGCCTTGCCTGCAGATCCAGGGCCACCGGGGAGTCGTCGGCGATCAGGACGCGCTGGCCTTGTTTGGCCGGCTTGCGGGCGGACTGGCTCTGCAGACCGGAGTTCTGCAGCAACGAATCGATCGAGCGCACCAGATCGACGGTGTCGACAATCAGAATCGGCTGGCCGTCTCCCATCAGGGCGGCGGCGCTGACATTGGCCACCTTGCCGAGCCGTGGATCGAGGGGGCGCACCACCAGATCCTGCTCACCGAGATAGCGATCAACGACGACGCCGTAGACCTTGGCGTGATCGCTGATCACCACCACCGGAATCGGGCCGTCCGTCTGGGGCGCCTCGGGGAAATGCATCACCTGGCGGGAGGAGATCAGGCCGATGGAAACACCATCGAGGAAGAAACATTCCCGCCCCTCCATCACACTGATATCGGAGGTTTCAATCGCCACGATCTGATCGAGGCGAGCCAGCGGGAAGGCATAGGGCTCACCGGCGATCTCCACCAGCAAGGTGCGCACCACCGAGAGCGTCAGCGGCAACTGGAAATGGATGCTGGTGCCTTCACCCGGCAGCGAGGTGAAGCGCACCGTGCCGCCCACCTCATTGGCCATCGAACTCACGACATCGAGACCGACGCCCCGACCGGAGACCTCCGTCACCGCCTGGGCCGTGGAGAAGCCCGGTTGATACAGATGCTCGCAGAGCTCGGCTTCAGAAAGTGCCTCGGCGTCTTCAGTGCTGAACAGCCCCTGGTCCACCAGCTTCTGGCGCACCTCCTCAAAGCGCACGCCCATGCCGTCGTCACTGATGGTGATCGAGAGCATGCCGCCGCGATGCAGGGCTTCAATCCGAATCGTGCCGCGGCTGGCTTTGCCCGCTTCAAGGCGATCTTCGGGCAGCTCGATGCCGTGATCAACGGCGTTGCGCAGGATATGGGTGAGGGGTGACTCGAGTTTGCGCAGGATGTCGCGATCCACCAAGGTGCCCTTGCCCACCACCTCCAGCTGCACCTGCTTGCCGAGACTGATCGCCAGATCGCGCACCATGCGCGGGAAGGCGACGATCGCGTCGGAGAACGGCCGCATGTTGGAGCCGATCACCTCGCGGTAGAGGCGATAGGAGAGGTTGGTGGTGCGCAGGGCGTAGAGCTCCAGTTCCCCCAGGCGCTCGGTGAGGGTCTCGCGGCACTCACGCTCCTTGACGCGGGCCTTTTCGACCAGCTCCAGGCTGGCCGTCTGACCGGACTCGGTGAGCTGCAGGCGCAGCGCTTCAATCGTGGCCTGCAGATCCTTCTGACGGTCCTTGAGCAGGCTGAGCGAATCGGCGAAGGGCTGCAGCCACTTGGCCTCCACCAGCATTTCGCCGGAGAGGGCCATGATGCGATTGAGGTTTTCGGCCTCGACCCGCACCACCCGATCAGAAGCCGACGGGATGAAGCCGTTGCTGTCGTGGTTGCTCTGGAAGGGGTTGTCGATTTCGGCCGTGGCACTGCGCGGCGCCGGACTGGCAACACTGCCCTCGGGAAGGATCAGGCTGAGGGAGTCCACCAGCTCATCGAGCTCCGGGCTGCGGGCTGCAAGCCATTCGCGGATGTCATCGGCGTTGAGCCGACTGACGTCCTGAAAGAGATCAATGCAGCGGAAACTCAGGGCAAAGGCCTGCTGATCGAGCGTGGTCTCGCCGTTCTTGACGGCAACGAAGAAATCTTCGAGCCGATGGGCCACCCTCACCAGGGACGGCAACACGACAATGCCGGCCGCACCCTTGACCGAGTGCAGCGAACGCATCACTAGGTCACAGGCTTCCCTTGAACCTGGCTGGCTCTCCAGCTGCAACAGCGCCTGGTTGAGAGGCTCAACCCGCTCTTCCAGTTCGAGGCGGAAGAGTTCCAGCGGTGTCGCTTCGGAAGGATGGTCGCTCATGCGGGAGAGATCTCCGTGGTCAGGACACTGAAGATGCGGTCAGGATCGAGCAGCGCCACCGAGCGGTTCTGCCACTGGAACACACCGCAGGCGTAGGAATGGTCAGCGTTGGTGATCACCACCGGTGCCGGCTTGACATCATCACGATTGAACAGATAGATGCCGTAGATCTCATCGATCGGGAACACCCACTTGCCCTCCGGTGTTCCCGCCACCGCCATCCGCCCGGCGGCATGGGAGACGGAGCTGGCCTGAACCGTGAGACCGAGCAGATTGGTGAGCGAGGCGGCCAGCATGATTTCACCACGCACATTCACCATGCCCAGAAACAACTGGTTGGTGCGGCGCGGCACCGAGTGCACCACAAACGGCGCCGAAACCTCCAGAAACACCCCCACCGGCAGGGCGAACAACTCGGTGGCGAGCCGGAAGATCATCACCGAGAGGGATTGATCACTGCGCACCACCGAACCATCGGCCGAGAGGGTGGAACTCTCGGAACCGCGCTTGGTTTCCGCCAGAACGGAGGTCCATTCCTGCAGGTAATCGCCGGGGGGCAAACGCTCCAGCAGGCTGCGGCCGGCGGCCGAATACACCTGGCAATTGCGGCAGTGAACGCAGCTCAGCAGCTCCGGACAGGAGCGATCGCCGAAGACACCGATGCGATTCCAGCAGTCATTGAGCAGCGAGGGCGGCTGCTCGGCAATGACCGGTGCATGCAGAACGTCGGGGTCGAAGTCCAGATTAGTTGGCGACATGGAAGCGGGAGATTTCCGTGCGCATGGACTGGGTGGATTCGTCGAGCACTTCCAGCGCCCGATTGGATTCGCGCAGGGCGTCGGAGGTCTGCTGCGATCCCTGGCTCAGCTGCTGCATCGCCTCACTGATCTGCTGGGCCCCCTGGGACTGCTCCTGGATGCTCTGGCCGACCATCTCGAACTTGGGTGTCAGACCCTTGACCTGCTCAATCACCACTTCGACCTGATCACTGATCCGCACCACGTCTTCGACGGCGGAGGTGACGGTCTTGCTGAAGTGATCCATTTCCATCACGCCGATTGACACGGCCCCCTGCATCTCCTTGACCATCTGCTCGATCTCGAGGGTGGCCACGGCGGTCTGGTCGGCGAGGCGGCGGATTTCGCGGGCCACCACAGCGAAGCCGGTGCCGTATTCGCCGGCCTTTTCGGCCTCGATCGCGGCGTTGAGGCTGAGCAGGTTGGTCTGGTCGGCCACCTTGGTGATCGTGGTGACGACGGTGTTGATGTTGTTGGCCTTTTCGTGCATCACATCCAGCTTGGAGGTGATGGCGGCCGTGGCGGTGACCAGATCGCGCATCACCTTTTCCATCTGGTCCAGATCCTGCTGGCTGTGGGCAGCCGAATCAGCCGTGTCCACGGCCTGGATTTTGACATCGTCCATGGCCCGCACCACATTCATCGAAGTGGCGGCGATCTGCTGGGCGGTGGCGGTGACCTCATTGGTGGAGGCCAGCTGTTCGGCCACCGTGGCCTCGAGCTGCTTGCCGGAGGCGGCGATCTCGGTGGTGGAGGTGGTGATCTGAACGCCAGAGGTCTGGATCTGGCGCACCAGGGTGCTGAGGTTGCCGACCATCACGTGGATGGCGTTCTGGAGCTTGCCGAGCTCATCGCCATCCTGGGTGTCGGGCAGGTTGCGGGTGAGATCACCACCAGCCACGTTTTCAGCCACCGTCACCACCTCGGTGATGCGGGCGCCGAGGGGTTTGGCAATCGTGCGGGTGAAGTAGTTGGCGGCGAACCAGCCGATCGAGGGAGCCGCCACCAGGGCCACAATCGACCAGAACAGAGAGGTTTTGCTGTCTTCCTGGCCAGAAAGAGCCGCCTCAGAACCAAGCTTGTAGTTCAGATCAATGACTTTGGTAATGTCATCGGTGGCCGCCTGAAAGGTGTTGACCTCCTGGGAAGCAACGGTGAAAATTGCCCGTCCCTGGGGTGTATTGGCGGCCGGGAACGGGGCATTGCCCAGAGCACTCACGGCCCGCAGCAGCTCCTTGTGGTTGCTTTCCCAGGCCGCCCAGGCCTGCTTGAACTCGGCGTAGAGGCGCTTTTCCTCGTCGGTTGAGCCGGTGGCCTCGTACTGCTTGAAGCCGGTGTTGATCTGCTTCCAGGCGCCATCGATGCGGCGCAGCTGTTGCTGGCGCTCGGTCTCGGTGCCACCGGGGGTGAGGATCGCGTTCTCGGAGGATTGGATCTGAGTCTGGCCCTCATTCACCTTCCAGAGGCCGTCCACCGAAGGCAGGCGGTTCTCACCGAGTTCCTTGATGTGGCCCCCCAGGGACGTGGTGGTGCGCAAGCCCAGCAGGGCCACCACCATCGCCAGGCCGCCCATGCCCAGGAAGGCCAGCTTCAGCTGGGACTCCATCGACTGCTTCTTGACCCCGGTAACGTCGCTCGACACTGGCTGAGATGATTTTAATTCGATCCTAAGACCTCAGCGCCCAGCTGAAGGGACCGGGACAAAGCCATCCGGAAAACAGTGTCTGTCACTACCGATTCGCTCGCCACTACTGGGCTCTCTAGCCCTCTCGCCGGCTCGCCTTGCGACCTCGATGAAGGGAGCATTAAAGTGCTTTGATCCTGCCGATTCAGCGATCGCCCTGTGGCCGTCTCCAAGTCCATCGCACCCATCGCCAAATCCGCCAATGCCCATCCGGCGGTGCTGCTGTTGCTGTTCTCCGCTGGCGGACCGCTCTACGCGATGGAAAGCAAGGACGTGGTGGAGGTCATCCCGCGGGTATCGCTGCGTCCTGCGGTGAACCTACCCAGCTACGTTTCAGGACTGTTTAACTATCGCGGCGTCGTGGTGCCGGTGATCGATCTCTGCTTTCTGATTCAGGGTCGTCCCAGCGGCCAGAACCTCAGCAGTCGCATCATCATGGTCACGGCGGGCGATGCCAAGGAGCGCGATCAATACATCGGCCTGCTCTCGGAAGGGGTCACCGACACGATCAGCCGCCCCCTGAATGCCTTCCACGACACCGGCCTGAGTTCCGGCAGCAAGCCCTATCTGGGTGGCATGACCCTCGATGAACGGGGCATGGTGCAGATCCTGCATCTCAAGGTGTTGTTGGAGCAGGTCAATCCCATCCGCGACCTGATCGGCCTTGACCAGTAAGAACTCCATCGATTGCAGCGGCGTTGCCGACTGGCTGGCCAGCTACAGCGGCATCAGCACCACTATCATCGGCAGTCACAGCCTGCAGCGGGCCATCGGCCAGCGGCTCAAGAGCACCGGCCTTGAGGAGCCGGAGTCCTATCTGCAACTGTTGCTCGAATCCCCCCAGGAGCAGCAGTGCCTGGTCGAGCTGGTGGTGGTGCCGGAAACCTGGTTTTTCCGCGATCGCCAGCCGTTCGTGCATCTGCGCCAGCACGTCAACACCCTGATGGCCGGCGGCCTGCCCTCCCAGCCGCTGCGCCTGCTCAGTGCCCCCTGTGCCAGCGGTGAAGAGCCCTATTCCATCGCCATGACCCTGCTGGACATGGGTCTGCCGGCGGAATGCTTCCGCATTGATGCCGTTGATATCTGCCGCCAGTCGATCCGCAAGGCCCGCCAGGCCGTGTATGGCAAACATTCGTTCCGAGGGGTGAGCGAAGCGGAAAAGGCTCAGCACTTTCAGACCACCCCCATCGGCCTGGCCCTGAACCCCGACATTCGCAACACCGTGCACTTCAAGTGCGCCAATCTGATGAGCTGCCTGGCCGAAACGGGCAGCCAATACGACATCATCTTCTGCCGCAATCTGCTGATCTATCTGGAGGAAACGGCCAGCCAGCATCTGTTGCGATCTTTTGCGGCGCTGATGAAACCAGGCTCGCTGCTGCTGGTCGGCTCGGCGGAAACCGGCAAGGTGCCTGCTGACCTGTTCGAGCCGATTCGCGAGTCCTTTGTGTTCGGCTTCCGGCGGCGCCCGGACCAGCCCAGCCCGCCGCCAGCCACTGCTGCACCCGCTGCATCAACCCCAGCCGTGGCCGCCCAGCCCAGCCGGCGCCGGCCGGAGCGACCGGCTCGCCAACCGCTGGCGCTTGAGTCCGCTGCCCGGCGGCGCTCCCTGCGCTCCGCCTCAGCAGCAGCGACCATGACCACGAGCCGCCCCACGACCCAGGCCACGGCGGCGGCACAGGCGATCGAAAGCGGTGATGGCTTCAGCGGCAGGCGTGGATCCGCTGGCGAAGCCGAGAGCGAACTGAAACAATGCCAACAGGAATTGAAGCAAAACCCCTACTGCGACACCACCTATCTGCGCCTGGGACAGTTACTGGAGCTCAACAATCAGACCGACGAAGCATTGCAATGCCTGCAGAAGTGTCTCTATCTCCAGCCCAACTCCCGCCCAGCACTTGAAGCCATGATCCAGCTCACCAAGCGGCTGGGACAGCTGGAACGCAGCCGCCAGTTCCAAGGACGCCTGGCCCGACTGGCGCCATGATCGCCACGGGTGGCAGCCGCCTCAAGGCCCTGACACGAGCCCATCGCCGCTGGATTGGCCTGGCTCTGGCCACGCTCACGGCGCTGTTGATCCAGGGGGTTTCGCTCCTGGGCGCAACCGCGGCCCCGACCAATCCCCAGGCGGTACCGATGCGCCTGCTGCATGAACCGCTCACCTGCGTGATGGGGGTCTACCTGCAGGACATGCGCGATTACAAGTTCGCCGATCGCAGCCTGTTTGCTTCGATCAGGCTCTGGAGCATCTGCCCAGCGGCGCAGGATTCACCGCTTCAGCATCTCAACGTTCTCAATTCGAACGACACGTCGATCGGCGAGATCAACACCCAAAAAGTTAAAAACCAATCAGGCTACTTCCCAAACAACCCAGTCGTTTACTGGTCGGAACGCACGGTGGATGGCACCTTCTTTCACCACTGGTCAGCAAAGGACTTCCCCTTTGACCGGCACACCATCACTTTCGAGTTCGAGAGCGTGAACTCCGATATTTCCAATTTCGTGATCACGCCTGACTACAGCCATTCCGGCTTCAACCCAAGCATTAACGATGGCGACTGGATTGCCTCCAATTTCACTCTCAACGAAGTTGAACACAGCTATGCCACCAACTTCGGCAAGCCCAATAACACGCTTGGTGGCATGGGTGTCTACAGCCGCATCAAGATGGAAATCACTCTGCATCGCGCCCGCATCACCAGCTTTCTGAAGCTCTGCGCCGGTGTCTATGCGGCCGTGATCATCGCCGGCCTGGCGTTTCTGATGGATGTCCGCGAACCCGACATTGTCAGCGGCAGAACGGGCCTGCTGGTGGGCTGCCTGTTTGCCGCCATCGTCAACATGCAACAGGCGGAAGCCACCCTGGGGATGTCCGAGGATGTCACCTTGACGGACATGATTCATATCATCTCGATTGCCTACATCCTCGCCGGCAGTCTGCTGGCCTTGAAGGCCTATCTGCGCTGCGAAGCCGGAAAAGAGGATTTCGCCCAGCATATGGATCGCAAAATCTATCTGCCCATCTTCATGTCGAGCTTTGTCGTCGTCAACGCCGTCGTGATTGCCTACGCCGCCATCATCGGCTGAGCCGGCGCACAGCCGGCCGCAGAGTCAATCAAGCGTGCTCCGCCGCACATTCAGTCAAGCGCGCTCCGCCGCACATTCAGTCAAGCGCGCTCCGCCGCGACACATCCCGCGCAGAGGGCGCGGACATTGAGGACGCACTCGACCAGGCGGAAACCGTGGCCCGTGGCCGCCGCCTCACCGGCGGCCAGGATGGCGGGATTCTCGAACTCCTCCGTGCGGCCGCAGCGCACGCACACCAGGTGATGGTGGTCACGATGGGCATCGCCGGCCAGCTCGAAGCGGCGTCCCCCTTCCGGCAGCTCCAGCTCCTGCAGCAGGCCCATGGAGCTGAGCAGCCGCAGGGTGCGATACACCGTGGCCAGGGACACCCTGGCCTCGGCCCCCAGCAGCCGCTGATGCACCTCCTCGGCGCTGAGATGACGGCCCTCGCCCAGCCCCTCGAACAGGCCCAGCACCCGCTGGCGCTGGGGGGTGAGCCGGTGACCACGATCATGCAGGCTGGCTCGCAGGCTGTTGGACTGGCCCTGGAGCAAGCCGCTCGTCATCGGTTCCATCAAGCCTGCCGGCTGGGACTGGTGGGGCAGCTGGGCCCCGGGGGGTTGGACACCAGGACCTCCGCACAACTTCTCAAGAGTAAAGCCTATTGAGAAGGGCGGTCAGGATCCGCAGGCGCCGGCAGGGGCAGGGCCTCAGTGCTCTGCAGGGCAGCCGTGCGCTGCAGGCGGCGCGCCAACTGGTCATCGAGGCTCACCAGGCCGGCCGCCAGCAGCTCGGCCAGGGTGACCATCAGGCGATAGCTGAGGGCCACCGCCAACAGCTGGGAAGGCGGCAGCACATCGCGCATTCTGACCAGCAGGGCCGTCTCAAACACCCCGAAGCCGCCGGGAGCCCCCGGCACCACCAGCCCCACCGTCCAGGCCAGGGCAAAGTAGGCCAGCCAGGTGACGGACTCCACCGTTCCCTGCAGATCAAAGGCCCACACACAGCAGTAGAAGCCGGCGAAGCGCAGCAACACGAAGGCCAGTTGCCCCAGCAGGGGCTGCCAGGGATAGGCCTTCAGCTGGTCAGCGCCACCGCCGCCGTGCTCCTGATCCAGTTCGCTGCTGAGGCCCAGCTGGCTGGCCCGCTGGCGTTCCAGCCGCAGCAGCAGGGGATTGAGCCAGCGCGGCAGCAACACCAGCAACGGCAACAGGGTCAACAGACCCAGGCCGTTCTGCCAGCCGCCGAGGGACACCAGCGCCAGGGCCGCCACCGCCGCCAGCAGGGGATCGAGCAGGGTGACCACCAGGGCCATCGCCGTGCCGATGGGGGCCGCCAGCGGGGCCTCGGGCCCGCGCAGGGCCTGCACCCGCGCCGCCAGGTGCCAGATGCCCCCCGGCAGAAACTTGCGCAGATTGGTGCTCACGTAAAGGCTGACCAGGGCCAGCCAACGGGGCTGCAGGCCGCGCCAGCGCAGGATGCCCCCCCAGGCCACGCCATTGACGACGACGCTGAGCACATTCAGACCGACGCCGAGCAGCAGCCACAGCCAGCCCTGGATGTCGAGGTTGAGCTGCAGCAACTGATGCCCGTGGCTGACCAGGGCCACCAGCACAAACCCGAGCGTGAAGCAGGTGATCCAGGGGCGCAGCCCGCCCGGTGGGCGCAGCCCACGAAGCCAGCCCGGTGGGCGCAGCCCACGGGTCCATGCCGTTGAGCGGAGCCGGCCGCGCAGGCGGCCAGCCAGCGTAGCACCACCCGGAGCGGGGGCCCGATCGGGGCGCAGCTGGGCGGGGCCTCGGCCCGAGCGGCGGGGCAGGCGAAGCCCGGCGCCGGCTTGGGAGAGGCGGCCCTTGAGGCTGCTCTGCAGCCGGCCCAGCCGGGCGGCCCAGCGCTGGCGCAGCGTCGCCATCCAGGTGTTCATGGTGGGTTGCCCACGCTCCGATCCTCCAACGCCTGCTCTGGCATCGCCTGATTCTTCCTTGCCGAATCCTGCAGCGCCAGATCTTGCCTGGCCGGATCCTCAGAGGTCTGAGCCTGGGAGGCCTGAGCCTCGATCGCCAGTTCGACATCGCGGCGGACCTGCGCCAGCGAGAGATCATGCCGGCGGGCCAGGGCCACCAGATCGTCATGCTCGGCTTTGAAGCGCTCCCCGCCCCCCGGCAGCAGCGCCCGCTTCAGGCGCAGCTGCCCGAGGGGGGTGGCCAGCTCCAGGCTCTGACGCACCAGAGCCCAACGGGGCTGCAGCAGTTCCCGCAACCCGAGGGTCGAACTGTGGCGCCACCACACCTGGCGCAGGGCCGCCGCCCGATCGGGCTCCACCAAGGCGGTGAGCAGGAAACCATGGCGTCCTTTCTTCATGGCGATCGCCTGGCTGAACACCTCCAGGGCGCCTGCCTGCCTCAGGGCCTCCGCCAGGAAAGCCAGATCCTCGGGGGTGGCGTCATCGATCTGGGCCTGCTGCTGCACGACCATCTCCAGTCGTTCAGCGGCGCCGGAACCGCCGCTCGCCAACGCCGCCGAAGCCGGCTCCAGCGGCTCCGCCAGAATCAGTCGCAGCAGGTTGGGCCGATCGAGGCGATGGCTGCCCAGCCCCACTCCCACCTGGGTCGGCAGGGCCGCCGGGGCCGGCCCGAAGCGCTCGGCCCAGCAGGCCATCAGGGCCAGGCCCGTCGGGGTGGTGAGTTCGGCGGCCGGGAAACCCTCACTGCTGGCCAGGGGAATCCCCCGCAGCCGGGCGATCTCGAGCACCGCCGGGGCCGGCAAGGGCAGGGAGCCATGGGCCGTGAGCACCTGGCCATGGCCGGCGGGCGGCACGCTGCAGACCAGCTGCTCAATGCCGAAGTGCAGCAGGCCGGCGCAGACACCGACGATGTCGACGAGGGCATCGATGGCGCCGACCTCATGAAAATGCACCTGATCGGCCGGCTGGCCGTGAACCGCCGCCTCCGCCTCCGCCAGCAGGGAGAACACGGCCAGCACCTTGCGGCGCAGGGGCTCCGCCAACGGCGCCTCACTCAGCTGGCGCCGCAGCCCCCCCCAGGGGCGATGGCGCGGCTGGGGCTCCAGGGCCAGCACCTGCAGCTCCAGGCCCCGCAGGCCGGCGCTGCGACCCTCCTGCAGCTCCAGGCGATAGAGCCCCGCCAATCCCAGGGCCTCCAGGGGACCGTGGATCACCGCCTCGGGCAGACCCAGATCCAGCAGGGCCGCCAGCAGCATGTTGCCCGCCAGGCCGGTGGGGCAGTCGATCAGGGCGAGCGTCATGCCGCAGGCAGGGGCTCGGCGCGGCTGGGGTGCCCCAGCCGCGGGGCCTGCTCAACCAGGCGGGCGGCCTGCGACTCCAGCTCCTGGCGCTGGCCGCGCAGCCATTGCTCCACCTCGCGTCGGGCCCGGCGCTGCTCCCGCTGGGCCGTGTCGACGTCGTGACCGGAGAGGCCCCAGAGCCGGCCCAGCAGGGCGCGATCATCGGCGCCGCCGACGGCCAGCTCGCCATAGAGCATCTGTTCGGCCACGATGCCGGCCTGCAGCACCCGGCTCCAGCGACGCAACTCCTCCAGTGGCAGTTTGGCGCTGGCCGGAGGCTCGAACTCCGTGCTGCCGCTGCTGCCGAGCCCGGCCCGCAGACAGGCCAGGCTGCCCACCAGCACCTGCCGCACCACCAGGCCATCGGCCGCCGCCGCCAGGGCGTGGCCGGCCTCGTGAATGGCAATGCGCCGCAAGCGCTCCTGGCCTCCCGGCAACGATTCGGCCAACAGATGGCCGCCACGACCGCCGAAACGGGCCGCATCCAGCGTCAGCGAACCCAGCGCCAGGGCGGCCCCCAGGGTGATGATCCAGGGCGAAAGCCCCAGGGGCGGTCCGGCCACGGCCAGCAGGCTGATGATCAGTACCGCCACTCCGGCGGAGGCTGGGGCCATCTCAGCGACCGGGTCGGCTGATCGCCTTGCCGTGGGCCGCGGGCCGGGCGGGACCGGACTCCGGCGGCCGCGGCCGGGCGCCACTGCCTCTCTTGTCACCACCAGCGCCCCGTTCACCGCCACCCCGTTCACCACCGCCGCGCTCACCGCCACCGCCCTTGCGGCCCTTGCCGCCGCGATTGCCGCGCTGGGCCACCGGCTCCAGCACCTCCAGGGACTCCAGCGTCAGCTGCTGACCCAGGCGCCGCAGATCGAGGGAGACGAAGTGGCGCAGGTGCTCGAGAGGAATCTCACCCTTGAGCTGCAATTTGAAGGGCACCGGCCGCGAGCCATCGGCCCGCGGTTGTTGGCGCACCTTGATCACCAGATCGCCCGTTTCCGGGCGGGTGTAGATCAGCTCACCGCGCACGGAGAAGTAGTCGTCACCCTCGGGCAGGGCATCGCCGCCGCCGGCTTCGGCGCTGGTGGCCTCGCCGCTGGTGGCTTCGCCATTGGTGGCATCATCGCTGACGCCATCACCGCCGGCGACTGCCGTGGCTTCGCTCTCGGCCCTGCTGCCGGCATCAACAGAAGGCTCCGGCACAACGCTGTCTGGCTCAACACCGGGGTCTGGCTCAGCATCGCTGTCTGACTCAGCAACGCTGCCTGCCTCAACCAGATTCTCTGCCTCGACAACAGCGTCGGGCTCAACCCCGCCAGCGGCCCCGGCCTGACCCTCCTGGGCCAGGGTGCTGGGCTCCCAAACCCCCACCATCTGCAGATGCAGGTGGTTCTCCTCCCGGGTGCGGGGATAGACCACCCAGAGATGGGGCTCAGCCAGGTCGAGATGGCGGCGCATCAGCGTCAGCAGGCGCCCGAGCACCACCGCTTCGATCTCGCTGCCATCGGCGGTGCGGATCACACCCCGGGTGAGCTGCTCGGCATCGGCCGGAACGTACTGACCACGGACAACACCGATGGCCCGGTACTGCGTCGGTTCGGTGACCGGGGAGATGGGGTGCTGGCGCATGTCATCGCTGTGGTGGACCCCGCCGTCAAGCGGGGACGGCTACCGCCGTCGGGCCAATGTAGCCAGAGGCGGCGGTAGTCTCCGGCCGGTCCAAGCCTCCCCATCCCTCGCCTTGTTCACCGATGGCGACGCCCAACCGCAGCGGTCAGCTCAGCCGGCTTGGTCTCTGGTCCAGTCTCGCTGGCGCCGTGGTGCTGCTGGCCGCAGCCGGGGGCTGGTGGCTGGGACAACACCAGCAACCGCGGCTCAGCAGCGATGCCCAGACTGGACAGTTGCTGGCCGAGGCGAGCCGGCTGCGCCTGCGGCTCGATCGCCAGCAGGCCAGCGCCGCCGAACAGCAGAGGCTCCTGGAATTGCTGATTGCCCTCAATCGCAAGCAGCAGGCCATCGCCCTGCTGGAGCCGCTGGCGGATCGGGAACCGGAGCGCTGGTCGCTGCGACTGATGCTGGCGGAACTCAGGCGCGATCAGCGCGATCCCGTCGGCGCCGAGCGGGAACTGCGCATGATCCTGAGCCGCAAACCGGACCAGGTGGAGGCCCTGCAGCTGATGACCCTGCTGAAGCTTGAGCAGGGTCACGGCAGCGAAGCCGAAGCGGAGGTGCGCAAGTCCTACGAGAGCGCCAGCAAAGCGGAAAGCAAACCGGAGGCGATGGGCCTGGGATTGCTGCTGGCGGAGCTGCAACAGCGGCGCGGTCAGAACCTCCAGGCCCAGGCCACCTACAGCCAACTGGCCTCGCGGTTCCCGGACGACCGGCGCCCCCTGCTGGGACTCGCCTTGCTGCACCACCAGCTGGGGCAGACCCAGGCCGCCCAGGAGGCCCTGGCGGCGGCCCGCCAGCGCAATGCCGATCCCGCCAAAGCGGATCCGGTCCTGGATCAACTGGCCGCCAGCTGGGGCATGGAGCCGCTCAGGGCGCCTTCACCTGGGACGACACGGCCGAAACCCCGGGTGCAGGCGCCGCCTGGGCATCGAGATCCTTGAGGGCCTGATCGATCGCCGAGCTGGGGGGAGTGGCGTCATCCATCGCGGTGCCACGCCGCAGCTTGTTGAGCAGATCGAGCGGATTGGCGGAATCGAGAATTGAGCCACCGCCGGGTTTGCCGGTGCCGTCGTACACCTGACGCTCCATCGGCGTGGTGCCCAGGGTCTGGCCGTAGCCCGCCTGCTGGGCCCGCACCGGAGCGCTGGCCGCAGCCGTCAGCAGCAGAGCGGCCCCAAGCCAGGCCAGAGGCTGACGCAGACTGGGCTGGCCGGGGCTGGGCAGCAGATGGAAGCACTTGCGGGCCATGGGCGGCATGCCGTTGCAGGCTCACGATCGGAGAGCCGATGTTAGGAGACCTGGGCCGGAACCCCAAGCGAGGCCCATGCGGATTGCCACCTGGAACGTCAATTCGGTGCGCACCAGGCTCGAGCAGGTGACGGCCTGGCTGGCCCGGGAGCAACCGGAGGTGCTCTGCCTGCAGGAAACCAAGGTGAGCGATGAGCTCTTCCCCCATGGCGCCTTCGAGGCGCTCGGCTACCAGTGCGCCATCAGCGGCCAGAAGGCCTACAACGGCGTGGCGATCCTCAGCCGCCTGCCGATCGAGGATGTCCAGATCGGCTTTGAGGCCCTGCTGAGCGATGACCCTGAGGGTTGCAGCCTCAGCGAACAGAAACGGGTGATCAGCGCCCGCATCGACGGGCTGCGGCTGCTCGATCTCTATGTGCCCAACGGCTCCGCCCTCACGAGTGACAAGTACGGCTACAAGCTCGCCTGGCTGGCCTGCCTGCAGCGCTATCTGGCGGTGCAGGAGCAGCAGGGGGAACCGCTGCTGATGCTGGGCGACTTCAACATCGCCCTGGAGGCCCGCGACATCCACGACCCCGAGCGTCTCAGCGGCGGCATCATGGCCAGCGATCCGGAACGGGCCGCCCTGCGCCTGGCCCTGGGAGAGCGGCTGGTGGATGGCTTTCGCATGTTCGAAGCCGGCAGCGGCCACTGGAGCTGGTGGGATTACCGCAGCGGTGCCTGGGACACCGGCCGCGGCTGGCGCATCGACCACATCTATCTCGATGAGGTGCTGCAGGAGCTGGCCACCGGCTGTGTGATCCACAAGGATCAGCGCGGCAATCTCCAGCCCAGCGACCATGCACCCGTCGTCGTTTCGATCGCCTGGCCGCCCGCGGAGGAGGGGGACGACGAAGAATCCGGCCTAGGGTGAAGCAATCCACCCCCCTCTTGGCGGGGACGTCTGGACCCCCCGCCGGGCAAGGCACCCGGCAGGCCATTCGGCCGACCTCTCTGAGCGTCCCGCGAGGCACCGCTCCTTTTGACATTGTCACTCCAGGCCCCGAGCCTGCCCCAGCTCCTGCGTGGGCCGGCCCCAGCCAGCAGGCCGGTTCAGACCGCCCTGATCTATTGCGAAGGCCAGTTCAACCATCTCGATGGCAAAACCGCCCATGGGCTGGTGCGCGATTGCGAGGCCTATCGCATCGCCGCCGTGATCGACAGCCACTGCGCTGGCCTCGATGCCGGCCTGGTGCTCGACGGGCTGGCGAATGGCATTCCGATCGTCCGGGATCTGGAGGCCGCCCTGGCCCTGGAGGGGGAGCGCCCCCAGTTGTTGATCTACGGCATGGCTCCGGCCACCGGACTGATGAGCCCGCCGGAGCGCCAGGTGTTGCTGCAGGCGATGGCCGCCGGGCTGAATCTGGTCCAGGGGTTGCGCGAATTCCTCAACGATGACCCGGAGTTCGCCGCCGCCGCCAGCCGCCATCAAGTGACGATCCGGGATGTGCGCCGGGTGCCGGCGCTGAAGGATCTGCGCCTGTTCAGCGGCGCCATCGCCACGGTGGGCTGCCCCCGCATCGCTGTCTTGGGCACCGATGGCGCCATCGGCAAGCGCACCACCGCCACCCGCCTGGTCCAGGCCCTCAACCAGGCCGGCATCCGGGCCGTGCTGGTGAACACCGGCCAGACCGGCCTGATGCAGGGCGGCCGCCATGGCATGGCCCTCGATGCCATCCCCTCCCAGTTCTGTTCCGGCGAAGTGGAGGCGGCCGTGGTCCAGGCCTGGGAGCAGGAGCATCCCCAGGTGATCGTGATTGAAGGCCAGGGGGCCCTCAGCCATCCCGCCTATCTCTCGTCCACCTTCATCCTGCGGGGCTGCCAGCCCCAGGCGGTGATCCTGCAGCACGCCCCACGGCGCCAGTGGCTCAGTGATTTCAACCACGTGGCCATGCCCACACCGGCCAGTGAAATCCGCCTGATCGAGGCCTTCGCCGCCACCCGGGTGATCGGCCTCACCCTCAACCACGAAGCCATGGACGACGCGGCGATCACCACCGCCATCGCCCTCTATGAAGCCGAGCTGGGTATCCCGGTCAGTGATGCCCTGAGCCGTCCGCCGGAGCGCCTGGTGCACATGGTGCTGCGGGCCTTCCCGGCCCTGACTCCGGCCCTGGCGGCGGCTGGTTGAGCGCCCCCAGACTGGAGATTCGCCTCGATCACCTGCACCACAATGCCCGCAGCCTGAAGCGACAGCTGGCCGCCCGCGGCATCGCGATCACGGGGGTGAGCAAGGCCAGCCTCGGCCTGCCGGAGATCGTGCGCACCTGGGCCGCGGCCGGCATCGCCTCGATCGGCGAACCCCGCATCGAAACGATCGAGGCCCTGATCGCCGCCGGCATCACCACGCCGATGCTGCTGATCCGCTCTCCCATGCTCAGCCAGGTGCAGCGCGTCGTGGCCCATGCCAGCAGCAGCTGCAACAGCGAACCGGTGGTGTTGCGGGCGCTGGCGGCGGCGGCCCTGGACCAGGGGCGCCGCCATGGGGTGCTGCTGATGGTGGAACTGGGGGATCTGCGTGAAGGGATCCTGCCGGCCGACCTGGAGGCCGTGGCCCAGCTGACTCTGGAGCAGCCCGGCCTGCGGCTCCTGGGGATCGGCACCAACCTGGGCTGCCAGCACGGCATCGCCGCCGATCCGCGCAACATGGCGGAACTCTCGGCTCTGGCCAACGCCCTGGAGCGACGCTTCAGCCTGCGCCTGGAGATCGTGTCGGGGGGCAACTCCAGCAATCTGCCCTGGCTGGCCGCCGGCCATCCCCCAGGCCGCATCAACCATCTGCGGCTGGGGGAGGCGTTGCTGCTGGGCCGCGAACCGCTGAGCCGCAGCGCCCTGAGCGGCCTGCACACCGACGCCATCAGCCTGGTGGCAGAGGTGATCGAGGCCAAGGACAAACCCGGCCAGCCCTGGGGCCAGCGCGGCCGCACCAGCTTTGCGCCCGTGGCAACGCCGGCGCAGCGGCAGCCAGGGCTGCGGCAGCCGGGGCTGCGGCAACGGGCCCTGCTGGCCCTGGGGATTCAGGATGTCGATCCCGCCGGACTGACGCCGCCGGCGGGAATCGCGATTGTGGGAGCCAGCAGTGATCACCTGGTGATCGAGGCTGACCATCCCCTGGCGGTCGGTGATGAGCTGCGCTTCGGCCTCGACTACAGCGCCCTGCTGCGGGCGATGACCAGCCCCTTCATCGAGCGCCGCTGCCTGCAGGGCAACGCCCATCAGGGTTCCACGGCTCAGGCCGGCTCGCTGCGGGGGCGCCGGCCCCGGACCCCGGAGCGCCAGTCGGGCCGCCTCAGTCCATCAGGCTCTCCAGGCTGAGATCAGGGCGACGCAGCAGCACGAACAGGGTGCCGGCATTGCCGCGGCAGACGCGGATCTGCTCATCCACCACGGTGATGTCGAGCCAGGCGGGGAAGCTCTGCTTCACCTGCCGCAGCAGTTGCAGGCGGTTCGGGCCGATCCTGGGCCCCAGCCAGCCGCCCCGCTCGAAGCGCACACTCACCCGCTGGGCGGGCGGGGCCGGCTCCCCGGCGGCAGCGGCCACGGGCTCGATCGCGATCGCCGCCTGCACGGCGATGCCGGCCACGGGGCCCAGGGGGCCGGCCAGTCGCAGCAGGTTCATGCCCCGGCCGTTGGCCGGATCCAGCAGCTGCAGGTTCTCCAACCAGGGCGCCACCGCCAGATAGGGCAGCGAGCTGCTGCTCCAGCACAACTCCCAGACGCCGCGCAACAGCGCCTGATCGCGAACCAGGTCGGCGGGTTGCTCCAATTCGAGCTGTTCAATCAGCCCGCGCACCCGCCCGGCCCCGGCCGCCGGGCCGCCGGATCCGGGCGGACGCAACTGCTTGAGCAACTGGCTGCGGGTCGATTCGCTACCCGAGGGGACCGTTGACATCCCGCAGGCTCATGACAGACCTGTTGGACCGTAGCGAGGAGCCGTGCCAGGCGGAGTCCCGCCCCTGGCTCAAGCGACCTCAGCCCCCGGCCAGAAAGCGAGCCAGCAGGGCCAGCTCCCGATCCCGCGGCTGCATCAGGCCCCAGCGCACATCGAAGGGGGCGGTGGCGAACAGGCGCAACATCGCTGCCACCAGCTCGGGGACGCTGAGGCTGTTGGCGAGAAACCCATACCAGAGCCGATCCGGCATGGCGAAGAAGCTGGCGAAGAAATGGCGCAGCTGCTGCTCCTCAAAGCGCATCAACTTCTCGAGACCGAAGCGATAGAGCGCATGCTTGCGCCGCAGGGGTGCCGGCCAGAGGGCCAGCCAGGCCGCCGCCGCAATCGCCGCGGCGTTGCCCTCGGCGTGGCGCGGCACGGCCAGGGCCCGGGCGATGGCCGCCGCCAGCTCAGGAGCCCGTCGCAACAGGGCACCCACCAGATAGCCCGAAGCCGGATGCACCATCGAGGCGGAGCCGCCGAAACCGATCAGGCGCTGGGCCGGATCCGGCAGGGCCGGATTCATCGGAAACAGACAGAACTCCTCGTGCTCCACCTCGGTCACGGTGACGCCACGATGGGCCAATCGCCGCTCCAGCCGCTGGCGCAGCGTGGCGTAGGGCACGGGCGGGGCCAGGGCCAGGGAGGTCTCTTCGACAAAGAAGCGTCCCTCGCCCAGATCCATGGCATAGAGAAAGGTGGGCGGTTCGCTGCGGCGTTCCTCGGCGCTGAGATGGTCGCTGCGATAGTCCATCAGCACGAACTGATCGACCGCGATCGGCGGCGCACTGAATCGGCCGACGATCCCGTAGGCGGCCTGTCCGGCCACCGGACCGTCGTCGGGACGCTCAACAAACACCGGCTGATGGCCACTGGCATCGATCACCAGGCGGGCCCGCAGCACATCGCCAGCGGCGGTGGTCACCGTCGAGCCGATGTCGTCGTGGTCAATCGCCGTGGCCAGCCCCCGCTGCCAGCGGACGCCAGCCGCCGCGCAGGCCTGCAACCAGTGCTGCTGCAGGGCGGTCTTGTCGAACAGGCCGTAGTCGTGCCCATGTCGGCTGGGTTCAGCACCGAACCAGCTGACGCAGTTGGACCAGCGATGGGCCAGTAGATGGCCCAGGCCCAGGGCATCGACCTCCGGGCCCCAGATGCCGTAGGTGTTGGGCCAGACCGCGGCCGGATCCGCCGGCGCCAGGGCGATCACGTCCAGCCGCTGTTCGCCGAGGGCCGCGGCGATCGCCAGAGCAGCGGGTCCGGCGCCGATCACCAGCACGTCAACAGCCAGCGACGGGCTGGGGGATGCCGCCGCGGCAGCTGACGTGGAATTGCGGGAAACGATCGGCGACAGGGGACGTTGGGATCAGGGCTCGAGGGAGGCTAAGTGCCGGCGAGGATGGTTCCGTTCAGGCCCGCCGCCGCAGGGCCGGATTCGAGCCCACGGCCACCCAGCGGCAAGCGCAATTGCCTAGAACCGAAACCACCAATCAACCGGCGAGCTGATTCGCCTTTCGGCACGAGATCGTCTCAGGATGTTCCCGGCACGATCAAGGGCTCAGGTACAGGTGGAACGCGATGAATCTACTGAGCCGCCATCACTCTGGCAGCCTGGCTGGGCCATCGACAACCGGGCCTGGTGTCTGGCTCGCAGAACGGCAACGGCACCTGGTTGGCAGCCGTGATCCAGCAGAATTGAATTGGGCGTTCCACGGGCACCACGCCCTTAGGCTCTTGGCAACCAGCCTCACGAACAGACCATGGACCGGTTGCTGAAGATGTTTGCCGTCGTCGCCGATAGCAATGGCACCGAAGGCAATGACACCGAAGGTAATGGCACCACCAGCACAGCCAGAATTCACGATCACATTCTCGGCAGCGGCATCCAGCTCAACGATTTCCGACTGCGCACCACCATGGAGCGCCTCCAGGCCCTGGGGGAGAGTCCGATCAGCTTTGAAGCCTTCGCTGAGCTGGTGGGCGCCGAACTGCTGATGCTGAACCGGATTTTCAACCGTGAGCTGGTGATTCCCGACTGGCAGGAGTTCTGCAGCGACATCGAATCGGTGTTTGAGCGTGTCGCCGAAGACTGCAGTGGCCAAAACGCCGACTACATCCCGATCCTGCGCGATGCCGATCCCGACAAGTGGGGAGTGGCCGTCTGTTCCGTCGACGGCCAGCGCATCGAGATCGGTGATGTGGATGTCTACCACTCGATCCAGTCCGTCTCAAAACCACTCACCTATGCCTACGCCTTGGAGCGGGAGGGCCCTGACTATCTGCAGGAGTATGTCGGCGTGGAACCCTCAGGGCGCCCCTTCAACTCACTGGAACTGCTGCCGGACCTGCGCCCGTTCAATCCCTGTGTCAATGCCGGCGCCATCATGACCGCCGGCGTGGTGGCCTCCAGCTGGCCCGACCAGGACGCCCGCGGGATCACCGAGGAGATCATGAAGCTCTGGTCCGACCTCTGCGGTGCTGTGGCTCCGGTGCAGTTCAGCGAGGAGACCATGCTCTCCGAAAAGGCCACGGCCGACAACAACTACGCCATCGCCTACCTGCTCCGGGGCGGCAAGGGCCTGCCGCGGGGCGTGGATCTCAACAAGATGCTCGATCTCTACCTCTCCTGTTGCAGCATCGAGATGACCGCCTCCATGCTCGCGGTGGCCGCGGCCACCCTGGCCAATGGCGGGGTCTGCCCGATCACCAGCCAGCAGGTGCTGTCCACCGACGTGGTGAAGAAGACCCTCTCGGTGATGCAGGCGGCCGGTATGTATGACAACGCCGGCGTGTTCACCCTCGAGGTGGGTCTGCCGGCCAAATCAGGGGTGGCCGGTGCCGTATTGACGGTGGTGCCCAACCTGATGGGATTCGCCACCTTCTCACCGCGGCTCGACTCCTACGGCAATTCGGTGCGCGGCGTGGCCTTCTGCCGGGAGCTGGTGGAGCTGTTCACCTTCCACATCTATGACAGCCTTTCGGGAGGACGGACGGGGTGCAAACGGGATCCCCGTGCCTCTCAGCACAACCGCAAACAACGGGATCTCAGCGATCTGCGCTGGGCCGTGTCCCATGGCGATCGCTATGCGATCAAAGTTCGTGATCTGCTGCTGGATTGCATGATCGCCATCACCCTGGCGGACGGCGAAATCGACGAACCCGAAATCGTGACCATGGCCGAAACCTATACCGAGATCATGGGTCACCAGCCCCAGCAGGGGGAGCTCCACGCCATGGCCCAGAACCTCCAGAATCTGATCGAAGCCGAAGGCAACTCCGCTCCGTTCGAGCAATTGCTGCATCGCCTCGCGACGGAACAAGCCAGGCTCGATGACAATGGCCGTGAACTGATTCTCGAGGCCGCCTTCCGGGTGGCCTGTGCCGACGGCATCATCGAACCCGAAGAAGATGAGCAGCTGCGGGGCATCGCCCGGGCGCTCGGCATCAATGAAGGCGTGCTGGAGCTTGAGATTGCCCGTTTCCAGCGCCACCAGGCCGCCCAGCGGAGTGTCAGCGCCAGCTGAGCTTCAGAGAGGGCAGGCCCCCGCCTCGCTCGTCTGCCCGAACAGTCGCTGCTGACCATTCGGACCTCAGCCGACCGAAGTGTCGCCATCGGCCCGGCTCCCTAAGAACCTGCTGAACAACCCCCAAGGGCCCTGGAGCAGTACCACTGATTCTGATCAAACCAAGGTCACGACTGGGCTCCTCGATCCGACTTCGAGCAGTGAACGGGAATTCGCCGCGTTTTTCAGCGAACTGCCAAGAAGCCTGGCAATCGCAACGGCCCGCTCAGCTGATGCGCCAGCAGCAGCAGCCACTGGCGCCGGCTTGCCCCCAGCCGGATCCCCGGCCAGCCTCCTAGGCCTCGTTGTCAGGGAGGTGATCGGGCTCGTCTTCTGGGCCGACGGAGTCAGCGGCTGGGCTTTCAACGGCGGCAGCGATCTCGGCGGCCGTGCTGTCGGCGGGAATCGCCTCGGTGGCAGTTGCCTCGGCGACAATGGCCTCGGCAGCAGTCGTCCCGGCGGCCGTGGCCGCTTCGCTGTCGTCCTCCTCCGCAGCGGGGGGCACCAGCACCACCTCGCTGAGGCGATCACCGGCATCGAGGCGCTGCAGGCGCACGCCGGTGGCAGCACGGGACTGCTGCGGAATGGCATCGGCTTTCATGCGCACGATCACACCCCGCTCGCTCACCAGCAGCAGCTCCTCGCCGGCCCCCAGCACCTTGAGTCCCACCAGCACGTCGCCGTCACGGCGGAACTTGATCGCCCGCAGCCCCATACCGGCCCGCTTCTGCAGGCGGAACTGATCCACCGGCACCCGCTTGCCGAGGCCACTGGCACTGGCAACCAGCACCCAGGGGCCCTCGCTGACGGTGACGATCTCCTCGGCCCCTTCGCCGGCTTCGGCCTCCTCTTCTGCTGGCTCGGAACTGGCGACCCGGTCCGCCAATTCGGCCGGCAGGACATCCATGCTCACCAGCTGGTCCGCTTCACGCAGGTTCATGGCACGCACCCCCCGGGCGGTGCGCCCCAGGGGCCGCAGCTCCTCATCGCTGAGACGGAAGTGGATCGTCATGCCCTTGAGCGAGCCGATCAGCACACTGTCGCCGGGCAGAGCGAGCCGTACCCAGCGCAGATCATCGCCGTCTTCCAACGAGATGGCGATCAGACCATTGGAGCGGATGTTGCTGAAGGCGGAGAGGCGGGTGCGCTTCACATAGCCGCCGCTGGTGAGCATCACCAGTTGCACATCGTCTTCGAAGGCGCTCACCGCCAACAGGGACGTGATCGCCTCCTCACGCGGAATCGGCAGCAACTGCACGATCGGCGTGCCCTTGGCGGCCCGGCTGCACATCGGCACCCGATAGGCCGGCAGGGAGTAGACCACACCGCGATCGGAGAAGAGCAGCAGGGCATCGTGATCGTTGCAGCTGATGAACAGCTTCACCGCCTCCTCGCCCTGGCTCTTGGTGCCGGCCTTGCCGCGGGTGCCGCGGCTGGTGGCCTCGAACTCATTCACCGGCATCCGCTTCAGATAGCCGGTCTCGGTGAGCATCACCACCGAGCGCTCATTGGCGATCAGATCGATGTCTTCGAGGCCGCCTTCGAGATCGAGGATTTCGGTGCGCCGGGGGGAGTCGTAGCGGCTGCGGAGCGTCTGCAGCTCCTCGACGATCAGGGCAAACACCCGTTCCCGATGGGCGAGGATGTCCTTGTAATCCGTGATCTTGGCCAGCAGATCATCGTGCTCGAGGCGGATCTTGTCGGCCTCCAGGGCCGTGAGCCGCCGCAGCTGCATCTGCAGAATGGCATCGGCCTGAAGATCACTGAGGCCGAACTGCTCCACCAGTCCCCGCCGGGCCGTGGCCGTATCGGCAGCGGCCCGGATCAGCACAATGATCGCGTCGAGATTGTCGAGGGCGATCAGCAGACCGAGCAGGATATGGTCGCGCTCTTCGGCTTTGCGCAACAGATAGCGGGTGCGGCGCTCGATCGTCTCAACCCGGAAGTCGAGGAACACCTCCAACATGCGGCGCAGGGTGAGCACGATCGGCTCACCGTTCACCAACGCCAGCATGTAGGCGCTGAAATTGCTCTGCAGAGGCGTGAGCTTGAACAGGTTATTGAGCACCACCTGGGGATAGGCATCCCGGCGCAATTCAATGACGATGCGCATGCCATCGCGATCGCTCTCGTCGCGGATGTCGGCGATGCCGTCGAGCTTCTTGTCGTTGACCATGTCGGCGATGCGCTCGATCAGCGCCGCCTTGTTGGTCTGGTAGGGGAGTTCGGTGATGATCACCGCATCCCGATCGGGGCGTCCCTTGGCCTCGACCGTCTCGATGTTGGCGACGCCCCGCATCGTCACCGAACCGCGACCGGTGGCATACATCTCGCGGATGCCGCGCCGGCCGAGGATCTGGCCGCCGGTGGGGAAGTCGGGCCCTGGAATGATCGCGGTCAGCAGGCGATCGTCGAGCTCGGGGTCGGCGATCAGGGCCAGCAGACCATCGATCAGCTCGGTGAGGTTGTGGGGGGGGATGTTGGTGGCCATCCCCACGGCGATGCCGGTGGAGCCGTTGAGCAGCAGCTGCGGAATCCGCGCCGGCATCACGGTGGGTTCCTGCTGGGAACCATCGAAGTTGTCGATGAAATCGACTGTTTCGCTCTCGATGTCCTCCAGCAGGCTGTCGGTCGTCAGGGCCTGCAGGCGGGATTCGGTGTACCGCATCGCCGCCGGTGGATCGTTGTCGACCGAGCCGAAGTTGCCGTGGCCATCGACTAGGGGCATGCGCATCGAGAAGTCCTGGGCCATGCGCACCAGGGCGTCGTAGACCGCCGTGTCGCCGTGGGGGTGGTACTTACCGAGCACCTCACCCACCACACGGGCGCACTTGCGGTAAGGCCTGTCGCTGGTGAGACCCAGCTCGTACATCGCGTAGAGGATGCGCCGATGCACCGGCTTGAGGCCATCGCGGGCATCGGGCAGGGCCCGACCCACGATCACGCTCATCGCATACTCCAGATAGGAGCGCGACATCTCGTTACGGAGATCTGTGAGGATGATCCGTCCGTCGGATTCACCAGGTCCTTTTGGTTCGTCTGAAGAGCCAGTGGGTCCGGTGGGATCCGCCATGCATGACCGCCTGAAGCAGGGTGCAGTCTACCTAAGGCCTCTACAACAGGCTCAATCGGCCTGAGGATGGATCCAATGAGGGGGGATACGGGCGCCTCACTGGCCCCGCGCAGCGAGGCGGAGCTGCTGAAGCGGCAGCGGGACGGCCAGTTGCGGGTGCTGGTCGCCGCCGACTTTCAGCAGCTGGTGCGGCAGCAGGGCCTCAGCCAGGCCTACGAGCAGACCGATGTGGTGGTGGCAGCCAACGCCGAATTCAGCGATCAGGCCAGCCTGCACCTCAGCCTTGGCGCCACGGACCCGCCGATCCGGCTGCGGGATCCCCAGCTCGACGGCGTGGCCGGCCTGGCCGGCGGTGCCGGCAGCGATCTGGTGCTGCCGATCGCCGGAGCTCGCTCCGATGGCCAGCGACACGGCGGCGCCCAGGTGCTGGCCGCCCTGCTGGCCGGGGAGAGGGTCGAGTTGAGTGCCGGCGGCGAGGTCACGCCGCTGCAGCCCCGCCGTGAACTCAACACCCGCATCAGCCTGGAGCAGATCGGCCTGGGCCGCCTGCTGCTGCACCGGGCCATCGGCGAAAACGGCCTGGTGGCGGTGAGCAGCGCTGAAGGCCTGATCCGCAGCCCCTATGGCCCCCTGCTGGGCCCCTGGGCCAACGCCCTCTACACCTGCGGTGGTGCCGACAGCATCGGCCTGGTGATGCCAGGCCTGAGCCTGCTGGGGCCCGGCTCGCCGGTGCTGGTGGGCGGCGCCATCGGCTGGGTGATCGGCAGCGGCAGCTCCCACCAACCCCGGCCCAGGCGACTGGCCAGCGGCCATGCCCGCTCTCCGGGAGCTGTGGCGGCGGTGAGCGTGGATCTGCAGGACCTCGACCCCCGGTGGCTGCGGGCGGCCTATTTCGAAGGCCATGGCAGTGCCCTGCTGGTGGCGATCGCCGCGCCCGTACCCCTGCTCAACGGCACCATCGCCAGCCAGGCCGCCGTCAGCGATGCGGACCTCGAAGCACCGGTGCTCGACATCTCGGTCCCAAGGCGGATCAAGCCCAGCTACGGCGGGGTTCCCTACAGCGCCCTCAAGGCGGGGCACATCCTGGTGGACGGCCATCTGATCCCGGCGGCGCCGGCCCACAGCCCGCGGCTGGCCGCGGCCATGGCCGCCGAACTGGTGCAGCGTCTGATGGAGGATCGTTTCCCGCTGCGGCTGCCGCTGCAAGGGCTGTCCCAACGGCCGGGCCTGATTCCCCTGGATGCCTGAAGCGGTGTCAACGGGTCCGGGACGCTGCCGGGCAAACGGCCGTAAGCTCCGGCCAGCCCCATCCGTCCCCATGGCCGAGACCCCCCTTTCACCGGATTCCGCCCCCGGCGAGAACGCTGCTGTCGACGCCGCCGCCAACCCCTCCGGCGACGCCGCCGCCCATGCCGGTGCTGAAGGGACGGGCGACACCACGGCGGGCGACGCCCCCTGGGATGCCGCGGGAACCCGTTCCGAGGGCTCCTGGCAGCAAGCCCCGGCTGACGCCACGGCCAGCGCCTCCTGGGACGGTTCACTTGGCACTGTCGAAGCCGTGGCTGCGCCCCAGGACGGCGAGACCAGGACGGATGCGGCGCCCGAGGCAGCCGCCCCATGGTCGCCGCCAACGCCGACACCGCCCTGGGAACCAGCACCAGCCGCCAGCCAGAGCGCTGCCAACCCGCCCGTCGAACCCACCGCGCTCCCCGTTGAGCCCCTGTCCCCTGTCGAGCCCCCAGCGGCCGTCGATGAACCCGTCCCAGCCGCCGGCATTGCCACCACGATCGCGGTGCCGCCCCTGGAGTCCGCCGCCGGCAGCGACGGCGAAGGGGGTGAATGGGAGCTGCTGGTGGGCCGACTCAACGCCTGGTTCAGCTCCGGCGAACTCAACAGGCAATGGCAGAAGATCCGCGGCCCACTCAAGGGAGTGGCGCTGCTGATCACGGCGATTCTGGTCCTGCGGCTCTACGCCACCGTGGTCGGCAGCATCGATCGCCTGCCGCTGGTTTCGGGGCTGCTGGAGCTGACCGGCCTGATCGCCCTGGTGCAATTCGGCCTCACCAAGATGGTCCGAACCGATGAGCGCGAGCAGGTGCTGGCCACCTGGAAACAGCGCTGGCAGGCCTTCCTCGGTCAGGACTGAGAGAGCGGCGGTTCAGCCGGCTGGCGAGGCCGCTGCCGGCTGCGCTGCGGCCCGGTTGATAGTTTGGCTTGAGTGCGTCCTGTCTCCGGTGAACCTTCAGCTCGGTCGTTCCCGAACCGTCCGCCGCGCCTACGGCATCGATGAGATCGCCCTCGTTCCCGGCGGTCGCACCGTCGATCCGGCGGTGACGGACAGCAGCTGGACCCTTGGAGGCGTCAGCCGCGAGATTCCGATCATCGCCAGCGCCATGGATGGCGTCGTCGATGTCGCCATGTGCGTCGCCCTTGGCAAGCTGGGGGCCCTGGGAGTGCTGAACCTCGAGGGGGTCCAGTGCCGCTACGACGATCCCAATCCGGTGCTGGACCGGATCGCCGCCGTCGGCAAAGAGGAGTTCGTGCCGCTGATGCAGGAGCTCTACAGCCAGCCGGTGCGCGAAGACCTGATCCGCCAGCGCATTGCCGAGATCAAGCAACAGGGCGGCATCGCCGCCGTCAGCGCCACCCCGGTGGCGGCACTGCGCTTCGGCAAGGCGATCGCCGAGGCCGGCGCCGATCTGTTCTTCGTGCAGGCCACCGTCGTCTCCACCGAACACATCGGCCCCGAAGGCCAGGAAACCCTCGACCTGGAGGTCCTCTGCCGCGAGATGGGGGTGCCGGTCGTGCTCGGCAACTGTGTCACCTACGAGGTGGCCCTGCAGTTGATGCGGGCCGGAGCCGCCGGCGTGATGGTCGGCATCGGCCCCGGCGCCGCCTGCACCTCCCGCGGCGTGCTCGGCATCGGCATTCCCCAGGCCACCGCCGTGGCGGACTGCGCCGCCGCCCGCGATGACTACGAGCGCGAGAGCGGCCGCTACGTGCCGATCGTGGCCGATGGCGGCATCGTCACCGGCGGTGACATCTGCAAGTGCCTGGCCTGTGGGGCCGACGCGGTGATGATCGGCTCGCCGATCGCCCGGGCCAGCGAGGCCCCCGGCCGCGGTTTCCACTGGGGCATGGCCACCCCCAGCCCGGTGCTGCCCCGCGGCACCCGCATCAAGGTGGGCACCACCGGCAGCCTCGAGAGGATCCTGCGCGGTCCCGCCGGCCTCGACGACGGCACCCAGAACCTGCTGGGCTGCATCCGCACCTCGATGGGCACCCTCGGCGCCCGCACGATCAAGGAGATGCAGCAGGTGGAAGTGGTGGTGGCCCCGTCCCTGCTCACCGAGGGCAAGGTGTACCAGAAAGCCCAGCAACTGGGCATGGGCAAGTAGGGGAACCTCACACGAGTCTCACGTCGGGACGAGACCGCCTCAGGGCGAGATGGAGGTAGCCTGAACCCGTGGGGGCTCCGGCTCGCACACTCCTCACACCCCCCGGCCCGGCGCGTCCGGGCTTTTTGTCTTTGCGATCACCTCGCCTTAAGGCCTGCAACACCATTCCCAATCCGGTTGGTAGCACCGGAACGGCGTTGCTAGATTCCCCAGACCCGAACCCCACGAAAGGATGTCCAGCGCTGCCGCCGTCTCCGACGCTTCTTTCGAGCAGGACGTTCTGAAAAGCGAGGTGCCCGTGCTGGTCGACTTCTGGGCCCCCTGGTGCGGCCCCTGCCGCATGGTGGCGCCGATCGTCGATGAAATCGCCAAGGAGTTCGAGGGCAAGATCAAGGTCTTCAAGCTCAACACCGACGAAAACCCCAACGTCGCCAGCCAGTACGGCATCCGCAGCATCCCCACCCTGATGCTGTTCAAGGGCGGCGAGAAGGTCGACACCGTCGTCGGTGCCGTGCCCAAGACCACCCTCTCCGGCACCATTTCCAAACACCTCTGAGCCCCGTTCCTCCCGCCGCCGCCAGCCCGCGCAGCCCGCTCCAGGCTCTGGCCTCCCAACTTGAGGGCCATCCCCAGCGGCGCTTCATTGAGCATGCCGTCATCTCCCTGCTGGAGGTGGCGCGTGATGAGAATGAAGCCGATGCCTGGCGCCTGGTCAGTGGCTGCCTCGCCGACATCAGTGAGGCCCTGGAAGTGTTCCGGCCCCGCCGGGCGGCCCGCAAGATCACCGTCTTCGGCTCGGCCCGCACCCAGGTCCAGGATCCCTGTTATGTCCTGGCGGAGCAGGTGGCCCGCCTGGCCGTGCAGGCCGGCTTTGAAGTGATGACCGGCGCCGGTGGTGGCGTCATGGAGGGAGCCAACAGCGGCGCCGGCTGTGACCACAGCATCGGTCTCAATGTCGATCTGCCTTTCGAGCAGCACACCAATCGCTTCGTCAGTGCCTGCGAAGGCCGGCTGCTGTTCTTCCGCTACTTCTTCACCCGCAAGCTCTTCTTTCTGCGCGAGAGCGATGCCCTGCTGGTGATGCCCGGAGGCTTCGGCACCCTCGATGAACTGTTCGAGTGCCTGACCCTGATCCAGACCGGTCGCACCCCGCCGATCCCCCTGGTGCTGCTGGCCCCCGCCGGCGATGATTTCTGGTGTCAGTGGAAGCAGAGCATCCACCAGGTGCTGGCCGAACGGCAGCTGATCTCGCCGGAGGACGTCGATCTGATCGTCGAAGCCAGCTGCGCCGAGGAAGCGGTGGCCCACATCAGCCGCTTCTACCGGGTGTTCCACAGTGCCCGCCCCGGCGAAGACCGCACCGAGCTGCTGCTGAATGCGCCGATCCCGCGGGAGATGCTGCCCCGGTTGAACCAGGACTTCGCCGACATGCTGGATGAAGGAGCGATCCAGGCCGGTGAAAGCGTCGACGACAATGGCCTGATGGTTCCCTGTCTGCGGTTGCGCCTCGACAAGCGACGGGTCGGTCGTCTGTACCAGTTCATCGACCATCTCAACGGCCTGGATCTGCCCGCCAGCCCCGCTCTCGATTGTCCGGCCACCAGAGTTCCCCAGGGAATCGTCCAGCCATGAGCCGTATCGGACTGATCGACTACGGCATGGGCAATCTGCATTCGGTGCAGCGGGCTTTTGAGCGCCTCGATGTCGAGATCATCCCGATCCACGGCGCCGCCACGATGGAGGGCTGCGATGCCCTGGTGCTGCCGGGGGTGGGCTCCTTCGATCCGGCCATGGAGCGGCTGCATCAGGGCCAGCTGGTGGAAGCGATCCAGGCCTCCTGCGGCGCCGGTCGTCCCCTGCTCGGCATCTGCCTGGGGCTGCAGCTGTTGTTCGAGGGCAGCGATGAGGGCACCAGCCCTGGCCTTGGCCTGCTGGCCGGCCGGGTGAAGGCCCTGCCCAGGGTGCCCCACCATCCGATTCCCCACATGGGCTGGGCACCCTTGCTGCCCGGGGTGGCCAGTCCGTTGCTGGACACGGATGACCACGACGCCTGGGTGTACTTCGTGCACTCCTACGCCGCCGCCCCGCAGCGGCCCGAGAGCGTCACGGCCTGGGTGGACTGGGCCGGGACACCGGTGACGGCGGCCATCTGGCAGGACACCATCGCCGCCTGCCAGTTCCATCCGGAAAAATCGGGACCCGTCGGCGTGGCGATGTTGCGCCGCTGGCTCGACTGGGTGGCCAGCCGGTGAGCCTGCGACTCAGCGGTGGTCGCCGCCTGCAGAGCCCCCCCGGAGAGCTGGCCAGGCCCACGGCGGCCCGGGTGCGCCAGGCCGTCTTCAATCTGCTGGCGCCGGAGCTGGCGGGCTGTCGCTGGCTGGATCTCTGCTGCGGCAGCGGTGTGATGGCCTGCGAGGCCCTGCAGCGGGGAGCTCGCCAGGTGGTGGCCGTCGAGCGGGACCGGCGCATCGCCGCCGTGGCCCGGACCAATCTGGCGGCCGTGGCCGGCGGCCTGAGGCGCCAGGAGCCGCCCCCAGCCATTGAGGTGGTGCAGGCCGAGGTGCTGTCCTGGCTCGCTCGGCCCCGCCCCGGCAATACGGCGACGTCCGGGGATGCCGGCAAGGATCGATCCCGAGGCTTCGATCTGATCTACGCCGACCCCCCCTGGCCCGACGATCTGCACAGCGCCATCGCCGCGGCCGTGGCCCGGGGCGGCTGGCTCGGCAACGGCGGCACCCTGGTATGGGAATGCCCCAGCGAACGGGTGCCGCCTCCCCCACAGGGCTGGCGACTGCGGGACAGCCGCCGCTACGGCGGCAGCACCGTGGTGCTGCTGGAAGCTGATCCTTAGAGGCTCTTGACTGGCGGCTGCGACCTAGGGGCTGGAGGCTGAGACCCAGGGGTTGGCTGGTGCTGCCCTTCGAACCCGGACAGAATCCAGACAGAGGCGCTGAGGTGCTGCCTGGAGGCCGTGGGCGGGTTCAGTCCGGGGCTCAGCCGCCCAGAGCACTGCCACGGCGGTATTGGTTCCAGGCCGCCACGAACAGACCCACCAGGGTGACGGGGATCAAACCGAGCACGATGCCGCAGAGCAGGGGTTCGATCATCGGGACCGCAGGACGCGTGGACTTGGGCCCATTCTTCCATGATGGGAGCCACGACCGTGGCACTCCGCCACCATCCGTGACGGCCGGTTCCGCCAACGCCCCGATGCCCACCCCCGCAGAATCCCTGCCACCGCCTGAGGCGACCGCAGCGACCCCGGCCCTGAGCCGCCTCGTCAAGGCCCTGATCCTGCTGGCCGCCAGCGCCTGCCTGGTGCTGGCGCTGCTGCTGCTCGGGGCCACCCACAGCGATCCGTACACCCAGGCCACGCTCGAGCTGGTGGGCTCGAGCGGCAACGGCGGCCGGCTGTTCCGGCTCAACTGCGCCGGCTGCCATGGACTGGCGGCCCAGGGGCTGGTGGGGCCCAACCTGCACGGCGTCAGCCGTCGCAAGAACGACCGCCAGCTGATCCAGCAGGTGGTGAGCGGCCGCACGCCACCGATGCCCCGCTTCCAGCCCGAACCGCAGGCGATGGCTGATCTGCTGGCCTTCCTGCACAGTCTTCCCTCCTGAACCGACGGCCTTGAGCCGGACCGCCATGAGCCGTGCGCCACTGAACATCCAGCTGGTGCTGGTGGAGCCCGCCGGCCCCCTCAACGTCGGCAGCGTGGCGCGGCTCTGCGCCAACTTCGGCATTGCCGGCCTGCGGCTGGTGGCGCCGCGCTGCGATCCCCTCGGCGAGGAGGCCCGCCGCATGGCCGTGCACGGGGTGGCTCTGCTGGAGCAGGCGCGCATCTATCCGAGCCTGGCGGCGGCCCTGGCCGACTGCAGCCGCGTCGTGGCCAGCAGCGGCCGCGGCGAAGGCGAACCGCTGCCGCCGAGCCCGCCCGCTGAGGCGCTCCGCTGGCTGCTGGCCGCTGAAGGCGGCGATGCCACCCCCGATCCGGCGGCCCTCGTCTTCGGCCGCGAAGACCGGGGCCTGAGCAACGACGAGCTGCTGCAGGCCGGCCGCATCCTGCAGATCGCCACCGGCCCCGCCTATGCCTCCCTGAACCTCTCCCATGCCGTGGCCGTGGTGCTGCATGAGCTGCATGGCCTGCGCGCCAACCCTGGCGGCGCCAAGTCGCCCGTGGCCCAGGAGCTGGCGGCGGCAGCGGCTGCCCCAGCGCCCGCCGCGGACAGCGCCTCCGACCCCTGCCCGCGGGGCCTGCTGGAGGCGGCCCTGGCCGATGCGGAATCTCTGCTGCTGGAGGTGGGCTATCTCTATCCCCACACCGCCCATGCCCGCATGGCGAAGCTGCGCGGGCTGCTGCAGCGGGCCCAGATCCGGCCCCAGGAGGTGGCCCTGTTGCGCGGCATGGTGTGCCAGTTGCGCTGGGCAAGCCGCCGCCCTTGTGCAAGCGACGAAGACCACTAGCGTCGGGCATCAATTTGACCCTGCCCACCCCCGTGAGCTCCGGCCGTTCCTCCCGTTCCCAAAGCAGGCCCTGGGCCCAGCCCCTGCTGCTGTTGCTGCGCCTTGTCGTGATGGGGGTGGGCCTGGGAGTGATCGTCGGCACGGGCCTCAAAACCATGGCGCCGCGCCTGGCCCAGGGATCGGTGGGGGTTCCCAAGGTGGATCCCTCCCCCCGGGTGGCGCCCAGCGGCGGCCTCTCCTCCGGCCGCTTTGAAACGAGGCGGGAGCTCGGCGCCCTCAGCCAGACCTGGAAGTCCCTGGCGGCGGCCCAGAAGGGGCTGACGGCGAGTGGCTTCCTGCTGGTGCTCGATGACGGCCGCTACGCCCAGCTCCAGCCCGACATCCCCCTGCCCGCCGCCAGCTCGATCAAATCGCCGATCCTGCTGGCCGCCCTGGAGGATTTCGACAGCGGCAAGCTGCGCTGGAACGAACCCCTGACGCTGAGCAAGGAGGTGATGGGGGACGGAGCCGGCTGGATGGGGGCCAAGCCCGCCGGAACCAGGTTTCCGTTTTATGAGGCCGCCACCGAGATGATCCGGGTGAGCGACAACACGGCCACCAACCTGCTGATCAAACGCCTGGGGGGCAAAACGGCGATCAATGCCCGCTTCCAGAACCTGGGGCTGGCCTCGACGGTGGTCAACAACTGGCTGCCCGATCTCAATGGCACCAACACCACCAGCTCCCGCGACCTGGCCCGCACCATCGCCCTGGTGGACACCGGCCAGAAGCTGAGCCCCAGAGCCCGCGACCTGTACCGCGAGATCCTCTCCCACTCGCACACCAACACCCTGATCCCCCTAGGGCTGCTGATGGGCCTGGGCAAGGATGCCGCTGACCCCGACAGCGAACTGCAGCCCTTCGGCGTCACGGTGTACAACAAAACCGGCGACATCGGCATCGCCTACGCCGACGCCGCCCTGATCGAGCTGCCCAATGGCCAGCGGGCCGTGGCTGCCTTCATGGTCAAGGGCCCCTTCAACGATCCCCGCTCCGCCGAGCTGATCCGCGCCATGGCGGGCTCGGTGGCCAAAGCCCTGGTTGATCGCCGATGAAACCCCTCCAGCCCTTGCTGCTGCTGGCTCTGGTGACGGCCGGAGCCGCGCTGCCGTTGCCGGCCCAGGCCCAGGAGCAGAACCAGCCCCCGCAGGCGACCCCGGTCCACAGCCCAGCCCCCCAGCCGCCCCAGACCGTGCTGCGCCGCCAGACCGTGGCTCCCCTGCCCGGCGGCCTCGACCGGGTGCCGATGGTCAATGACAACAATCCCGAGCTGATCGTCCGTCCGGGCATCCTGTTTTCGGGCTTCGACGCCAGCCGCGGCTGGAACGGCACGCCCCTGCCCCGGGCGGCCGCCCACCTCAACAGCCCCCTGAGCGGCCCGTTCGAGCTGTTCAGCCACCACGTCTACGCCGGCAAACCGGAAAGCCTCGACTCCACCCTCTGGCTGGCGGTGGTGGCCGCCCCCCGCGGCGATCGGCCGTTGCGGCTGCGCCTGCGGGCCGGCTCGACGGCCCTGTCGCAGTCGCTGGATGGCAAGGAGCCTTCGGCCCCGTTCCTGCCCCTGCCGACGCTGCTGAGCCAGGGCGTCACGCCGATCTGGTCCGGTCCCGGCAGCCGGGTGGCCACCGAACTGCTGCGGCGCCAGCGCAGCCCGCAGCTGCCCCAGGAGTGGCTCCTGCCGCCGGGAGTGCTCAGCACCCTGCTGGTGCTGCCGATTCCGGTGCGGGGCCTGGATCCGCTGCTCAACGGCCGCAATCTGCAATTGCGGCTCGACAGCGACGCGCCGCTGGACCTCGCCACCCTGGCCGCCTTCGGTGACAACGAGCAACCGCCGCCGGCGGCGGTCTGGGCGCAACTGCTGCAGGGCGATCTCAGCCCGAAGGAGCACGCCCCCAGCGCCAAGGGCAGCCCCGGCCCGATGATCTATTCGCGGGTCAGCGGCGTCGAGCAGGGCAGCGCCTGGCGCGGGCGCCTCAGCGATCCCGGCCAGAGCAGTCTGGCGATGAGCCGGGCGCCGATCTCCTGGCCGATCGCCGCCCTGGAGCGGGGCACCTTCGGCACCGGCCAAGTGCAGGCGCCCCCCCTGAGCGCCTTTTATCCCGGCACGGCCTGGGCCGCCCATGGCAGCTACGGCGTCGAATACGACCTGGCCCTGCCCCTGCGCAACGACACCAGCGCCCCGCTGAGTCTGCAGCTGGCCCTGGAATCGCCGCTCAAGAGCGACCAGGCCCTGGGCGGCCTGCGCTTCAACAGCGTGCCGGGCAAGGCCGTGCTGTTCCGCGGCACGGTGGAGGTGAGCGGCCTCGATGGCGCCGATGGCAAGGCCACCGGACGCCAGGGCTTCCATCTGGTGCTGCGGGCCGGCCAGATGGGCCCCGCTCTGGGCACGGTCACCCTGGCGCCGGGCCAGCAGCGCCAGCTGCAGGTGCGCCTGATCTATCCCGCCGATGCCACCCCGCCTCAGGTGCTCTCGCTGCTGCCGATCGCCCCGGCCCCAGAGCCTGTGAAACAATCCCCATCCATGCCGTCCATCACCCCGTGAGTCCGTCGAGAAAGCGCCGGGTCTTCCCCTTCACCGCCATCGTCGGCCAGGAGGAGATGAAGCTGGCCCTGCTGCTCAATGTCATCGACCCGCGCATCGGCGGCGTGATGATCATGGGCGACCGGGGCACCGGCAAGAGCACCACGATCCGGGCCCTGGCCGATCTGCTGCCCGAGATCGACGTGGTGGCGGGCGATCCCTACAACAGCTCGCCGGAGGATCCCGATCTGCAGAGCAGCGAGGTGCGCGAGCGCGCCGATCGGGGCGAAACCCTGCCGATCGAGGCGCGCCAGGTGCCGATGGTGGATCTGCCCCTGGGCGCCACCGAAGACCGCCTCTGCGGCACCATCGACATCGAGAAGGCGCTCAGCGAGGGGGTGAGGGCGTTTGAGCCGGGCCTGCTGGCCAAGGCCAACCGGGGTCTGCTGTACGTCGATGAGGTGAACCTGCTCGACGATCACCTGGTGGACGTGCTGCTCGATTCGGCAGCATCCGGCTGGAACACGGTGGAGCGCGAGGGCATCTCGGTGCGGCACCCGGCCCGCTTCGTGCTGATCGGCTCGGGCAACCCCGAAGAGGGGGAACTGCGGCCCCAGCTGCTCGATCGCTTCGGCATGAGCGTCGAGGTGCGCACCGTGCGCGATCCGGAGCTGCGGGTGCAGGTGGTGGATCAGCGCACCGCCTTCGACGACGATCCCGAGGGATTCAACAGCGTCGTTTCCGCCAGCCAGGAGGCCCTGCAGGCGCGGGTGGTGGCGGCCCAGAAGCGGCTGCCCCAGGTGCAGATCGACACCGAGCTGCGGGTGCGGATCTCGGCGGTGTGTGGCGAGCTGGATGTGGATGGCCTGCGCGGCGACATCGTCACCAACCGGGCGGCCCGGGCCCTGGCGGCCTTTGAACACCGCAGCGAAGTCACCGATGACGACGTCGCCCGGGTGGTGGCCTGCTGCCTGCGCCACCGCCTGCGCAAGGACCCCCTGGAAACGATCGATTCCGGCGATCGGGTCGTCAAAACCTTCTGCAAGGTGTTCGAGCGGGCCCTGCCCAGCGATCGCCGCGAGTTCGAGCTGGCGCTGGCGGGCTGACGGGGGGCGGGCTAAAGCCCCGATGGCGTTCCCGTGGACTCACAGGCGGGACGGTGGACGATCCTGCCGCGATGGGACGCTGGCGGGGATGCCCTGGTCATCGCAGATCCTGCACAGCCCGGCCGCTCGCCGTATCCACCCCAATAGGCTGAACCGATCTGCCCTTGTCCCCAAGGCTGCTTGGCCCGTTTCGACCCCCAGGACGCCGGGTTCCGCGCCCGCAGCGAAGCGGTGAATGCCCATCTGAGCCAGTGGACCCTGGTGGGAGCGTCGGGTTCCTGGCTGGAGGCGCACCTGATGACCCGCGCCGCCCTGGCCTCCGAGGAGCAACGCATGGTGGGCAGCTGCGTCACGCCTGCGGAGGTGCTCGATCTGATCGGCAGCCACACCGAGCGCTGTCTGCTGGTGATGGTCGATTCGATCGCCGCCGACCACGGCGAAGCCCTGGTGGCCCAGCTACGCCAGTTTCCCCAGCCACCGGTGATCGTGCTGTTAGTGGAGAGCAAGGAGTGGTTGCGGGCCAACGCCTACCCGATTGATCGGGTCGAGGTGGTGCTGCACACCCACAGCTTCGGCAGCGGTGCCCTGATCAATGGGCTGGCCGCGGTGAGCCGGGGGCACCGCTATGTAGATCCGGCCCTGCTCAGCACCCTCTCGGACAACAACCGGGCAAAGCAGCCGGAGCTGACGCCGCGGGAGCTGGAAACCCTGCGGGAACTGTCCCATGGGCTGACCAACCGCCAGATCGCCGAGCGGCTCGGCATCGCCGAGAGCACGGCGCGGGAGTACACCCGCTCCTTGCTGCAGAAGTTCGGCTGTCGCAACCGCACGATGGTGGTGCGCACCGCCCTGGAGCTGGGCCTGCTGCTGCCGGGCGCCGACGGGCTGAACAGCGCCGAGGTCTGACGATCAGGGAGCCCACGCCCTGGGGCGACAAGCCTGGAAGTCAGAAGTAATGGGTAACGTTCCCGAGCGGATTCGCTCCACCCGTGCATAGCGACCACTGGTTCTTTGCGGTCTTTCAGGCGGAACCGGATCTGATCCGCCTGCTGCTCCCCCCTGGCGCCGGCTCAACAGAGACCAGCCAGGCCGACCAGCCCCAGCAATACCGATTCGTCGCCGAGGAAGTCAAATCCGTTCGCCACCAGCTCGATGGGGTGCTCTGGCCCCAGGATGACGAGCGCGGCAGTCCCGAGCGGCCGGTGGTGATTCTGGAGGTGCAGATGCACCCGGATCGGGGCTTTCAGCGGCGCCTGGGCGCCGAAAGCTTCCGCTTCCTGCAGCAGCATCCCCGGGTGCAGCATCTGCAGGTGGTGGTGCTGGTGGCCCACCGGCGGCTGAACCTCGGCGACGACCAACCGCTGCTGCTCCAGCGCTTCCTGGCCCAGGACGTGACCTGGGTGGATCTGGAGGAGCTCTGCCATCTGGAGCAACCCGATCTGCGGCTCGCCCTGCTCACCCTTCCCGTTCGCCCCGAAGCTGATCTGGTGCCCTGCTGCCGCAGGATCCTGGCGCAGCAGCCGGAGTTGCTGGAGTTGATTCTGCCTATGCTGGGCGAACGATTCGCCGGGCTCACGAACGAGGAGATCATGGCCACCATCGGCATTTCCCGCGACAGTTGGCGCCATACCCGAGCCTTCCAGGAGATCCTGCAGGAAGGCTTGCAAGAGGGACTTCAGGAAGGACGCCAGAAAGGACTGCAGCAAGGACTGCAGCAAGGACTGCAGCAAGGACTTCAGCAAGGACTTCAGGAAGGACTTCAGGAAGGACGGCAGAAAGGACTGCAGGAAGGACGCCAACAGGAAGCTGCCACCCTCAGCCTGCGCCTGCTCCAACGCCGCTTCGGCCCCCTCGATGCGGCCTCCATCGCCCGCATTGAGGGGCTGCAGCTCAGCCAGCTGGAGGACCTGAGCCTCAGCCTGCTCGATTTCAGCGCTGCGGCCGACCTGCAGCAGTGGCTGAAAGGGCTGGAGGCCTAGCCCGAGGGATCAGCGGGGGAATGATTGAACAGCAGCGGGCACGGGGCCTTAGCTTGCCGGCGCTGACGGCCCACCCTTGATGGCCCCGCTCTCGCCGTTTCTCTATGGCCTGCTGCTGAGCGCCTGCGTGGGCCTGGGCCTGCCGGGCGGCGTGCTGGTGGTGAGCGCCGGCATGCTCTACGGCGGCGGGCTGGGCCTGGCGGTGGTGCTGGCGGGCCAGGCCGCCGGTCTGGCGTTGAATTGGTGGCTGTGCCGGGGCCTGCTGCGACCACGGATCAGCCGTTGGCTTGAGAGGCAGCGGCGCGGCAGGCGCCTGCGAAGGCTGCTGCAGACCCCGGCGAGCCTGCGGCTGATGCTGCTGCTGCGCCTGGCCCTGATTCCGATGAATCTGGTCAATGCCAGCTGCGCCCTGTCGCCGACACCGGCCCGCACCTACGCCCTGGCCTGCCTGGTGCTGATCCCGCGCTTTGCGGTGCTGGTGCTGGCCGGAGCGGTGGGGGCGGAGGCCAGCCGCGGCAGCCTCAGCCCCCTGGCCATCGCCAGCCGCGCCGTGGCCCTGATCGCCACGGCCGCCGCACTGCTGATCCTGGGCCGGCGGTTGGGGCGCAGCCTGCGGCTGGCGGAAGCGACGGAGGCGGCTGAAAGCTGAATGCAAGGGCATCAGAGCCATGGACTTCCTCTCCACCCGAACCAACCTGCTGGGCCGGAGTAGGGCTACGGCGCCAGGATTCGTCGCCGAGAGACCATGCGCTGATAGCCGACAAGACCAATCCTGGCTTGCTTTCAGCAGCTAGACGCTGCAACCCCAGGACTCCGGCGCCGAGGTCCTGACTTGCCCATCGCTCCGCGCCAACAGCCTTGATCAAAAACCTTTGCCAGGCAGGGGCTTTTTGTCACACCCTCCATTTGGAGGGTGGCGGCGGCGCGGGGCAAGCCATAAGAATGGCTTAAAAGCAGCACAAGAGCAGCGAAACAACTGGATCCGCCGGCGCCTGAGGCCGGTTGGTTCAGCGGTTGTGCTCTGCGCGCTCCGGTCCCTACCCCGAAACCATGCCGTATTCCAGCGATATCCAGATCGTCAACGACGCCAACGGCGGCGCCCACGCCTTTCTGGCCGACAACGGCCTGCTGTTCGCCTGCCAGTGGAACGCCCAGGCCCAGCGCTGGGATCGGGGCAAGGTGGTGCCGGGCAGCGAGGGGGCCCGGGGCCTGCAGGCCCTGGTGGTGGACGATCTCTGGCCCAGCAGCGGCACCAGCGGGACGGTGCCGGGCAATGCCCAGGGCATCGTGCTGGCCTACCGGATCGGCGAAGGCGCCAGCTCCCAGGTGGTGGCCAGCTTCGGGGCGTGGGGCAGCGACGGCAACCTCAGCTGGACGCAGGCCCAACCGCTGAGCAGCCAGCAGGGCAGCGATGAGGCCTTCGCGCTGGTGCCGGCGGCGGACGGCAGCTTCAAGCTGGTGCTGCAGAAGCGGGAGGCCACGGCCTCGCCCCAGGAGCTGCTGGCCCAGTTCTCTGAGAATCCGGCGGAGCTGCTCAGCAAGCAACTGGATGCGCTGGCCAGCGGCGCCCGCAAGGACAGCGATCTGTACGTGAGCAACGTGCAGATCAACAGCACCGGCAACGGCGGCTATGCCCTCCAGCTCAGCGCCCCCAACAGCAACGGAGCCAACAGCCAGATCACACCGCTGACGCCGGCCACGCCCACCCCCACGCCCGCCACACCGGCACCGGCCTTCGGCGGCAACACCCAGCTGTCACGGGCCGCACTGGCCGCCAATGCGGCCCCCAATGCCGCACCAACCCAGGGACTGCAGAGCGCCGGGCGACTGGCCGCGGAACCGGCGCTGCTGGGCGCCGCAGCAGCCCCTGCTGCGGCGCCGGTGCTGTTTTCCCAATCTGGTGCCGCAAGTGCGGGCAGCGGGGGGTTCGGGTTCACCAACTACATCAAAAATCCTGCCTCATTAGCGAGCCTGGGGCTGTATCCGGTTCGCTATTCGCTGGGGACTGCATTGGGACGAACCCTCAGTGCCTTTGCGGAACTATCTGTCCCCGATGAAGTGGCCTCAATTGAGAACACAGTTCTGGAGGACTCGGATAGCGCGTTGACAAGCCAGGATGGCAGCTTTTTGTTCGTGGAGAATAAAGCTAACGAGGTCCAGGATTTTGCTAAGCCGCTTAACAGAGGTTCTTTTTCGGATACCCGAAAAATGTCGCGTCTTGTCGAGAATCCACTTGGATCGGTTGGCAGGAACTCGGAAGTGATCAAGGTGGCCCGCCTTGCCGAGGAGATCCCGGTTCTCAAGTCGGCAGCTCCGGGAGGCGTCAGCGCGCAGGCTGCTGGGCTCACGGTGGGGAGTGCGAAAGAGACGGCAAACCTAATTTATGCCAATCCGGCGCAACGTGAATTCACGCTCTCAGGTGCCTACGGCGGTCTGCAGGCTGGTCGGGGAGGATATAGCGTCGTCAACTTCTCGACCTTTCGCTATGGCAAGCCTGCGCTGGATTCATCGCAATCAGCGAATGCTGAGACTTACCGGCAGCTAAATAATATTACCAGCGGCAGGTCAGCTGTCTCAGGTCAGACTTTGGGCGGAGGATATTCGCCTGGCTGGAAGTTTGGGCAAGGTTTAGCCGGCAGCTTCAAGACCCTGTTCCAATATTCCAACCCTAAATCACCCGGCGGCGCCACGACTCTGATTGGCTTCAATGCTGAGCAGTCGCTGGGCTGGAATCTGCTGGCGCACAATGCAAAATACTTTGACTCTGGCGCTCGATTCAGCCTCGATCTCTCCCTGATCGCAGGCTTTGTGATGGAGCAGCGCTATGCCTCAGCCGGTGGCCTCTCCAGGCCCCTCGCGGATACGGGGTTGGCGGTCGGCGCCCTTGGGGATGCGCTCTCTCTCGCTCAGAAAGGGGGTGGCTTTTACTCATTAGGTTCTGGCAACGGTTTTGGGGCGAAGGATTTCCACCCGACCCAAACCAATGGTTTATTCATCAACAGTGGCTATGCGGAGCAAGGCCAAGGGCTCCGTTATGCGGCCACGGCCGGGGGCCTCGCTTCGCTGGGCCTGGCGGTAGGGATTCCGGTGGGCGTGGGCGCCTCCCAGATGAACGCCGATGGCACCTACAGCTTTGGCCTGGGGCTGCAGGAAAACGTTCGGGCGCGGCTGCTGTCCAAATACGGCGTCGGTCTGGAGGTGATCGCCGGCTCCCAGCAGAACCTGCTGTGGACGATTGGCGAGGGGTTCGCCAATCCTTCGCTGCAGGTGCTGGCCTTCGCCAGCGCCGGTGCGGCCCTGCCCTTCGGCGGCTACGTGCCGGTGATCCCCAACATCAGCTGGGAGTACGAGAGCAACCCGCCCAGCACCGGCACAGCGGCCCGCAGCGCGGCGGATCCCGCGGCTGCTGCGCCAGGCGATCTTGGCGCCGCCGCCGGCCTGGCTGCCTCCTCCACGCCCGCTGTGTCCAGGGGCACTTACATCGTGGCCCCCACCGGCAGCGCCTATCCGATGGGCTACGTGCCGGCCTCGGCCACCGATGCCCTGCTCGCCCTGCCCAATGGGCCGATCGCCTCGCTGCTCGATGCCCCCACCACGTTGGAGTGGCATCAGCTGCGCTCCTTCAGCTCCTCGCAGCTGAGTTCGGGCTTGCTCGAGTGGAGCAAAAACAACACGTTCGTTGGTCTCAACGACGGCACCTACAGCAATGTGGCCTTGGTGGGCCTGGGCCTGCCCGGCTCGGCGGCGGCCACCGCCAGCTTCACGGCCAAAGGCGGTGTGATCTCCAATCTGGTGGTGCAGGGGGCCCGCTCCCTCAGCCTGAGCGGCTGGATCAGCGATGGCGTGCTCACGCTCCAGGCCGCCAGCGATCCCGGTCTGCAAAACGATGATGCCGTCACGGGCCCTGCGGTGACGGCTCTGGATCTACCCGGCCCGCTGCTGATCAGCGGCCTGGCAGCGACCTACGACCCCACCAGCCAGCTGGTGAGCTACAGGCTCAATCAGGCCGTCAACCTCGGCGGCTCCAGCAACCTGCAGCCGATCGCCATCGAGACGGCCCAGGGCCAGTACCTGGCGTTGCCCGAGCCGAAATCGGGCCGCTACGTGTTCGGCCTCGATGTGTTCCAGCAGCAGAGCGGCAACCCCGCCCCGCCTGCCGCTTCCACCGCCGGTTCGGTGCTCGACAGCATGCCGTTGTTCTCCCTGCAGACGGCCACCGGCAGCAACGGCTCGCCCCTGAGCAGCGCCAACATCCAGAGAATCCAGGCGCAGCTGCCGATCAGCTCCCTCAATCAGGGCGGCGCCTATCCCAAGGCCGATGGCAGCGCCCCTGCTGCCAACGATTACAGCGTCTACAGCTACAGCCAGGTGCCGATCGAGCTGCTCAGCAACGACGGCTCCGGCAACCCGATCACGCCGCTCAATCCCGGCGTCACCGCCACGGTGAAGCTCAGTGCCGGCACGATCGTGGCCGTCACCCTTGATCAACCGCTCTACTTCGCCCTGCCCGCGTCCGCCTATGCAGGGCTTCCCTACACCCTGGTGGTGGATGTGGAGCAGGCCCTTGGCAATGCCAATCTGGTCAACCCGTCGTTGATCGTTACTCCCCAGCAGCAGGCGCTCAACAACTTCACCGATCAGGACAACTTCAGCGCCAACGCCAGCATCGTTAATGCCGGCGTGTTTCTCTCCTCCGGGGTCTCCGATCAGCTGCCACTGCTTGCCAGCTACGGCCGCTTCCCGGTGCAGAACCGGGTGTCCTATGTCGATGGCGACACGGTTGTCTACCTCAACAACACCGGTGGCAGCAGCGCCAGTTGGCAGGCGGTGTCGTCCAGTCAGTTGACGCTGGAGGCGATCTACAACCAACCCGGCAGTTACCAGTTCACCGCCGCCAGCAACCCGACGGCGATCACCGATACCGCCTCCAACACCACCTATGTGTTCTGGGTGGAGGCCTCCGATCCCGTCAAACCCCTCACGAGCAGCGATGGGGAGGCGAATTACCAGGCGTTCATGAATGCGCTTTATGGCCACCAGCGCATCAACTACAGCTATGCCACCACCAGCCAGGCCGGTACCAATACGAAATGGAACTATGTCAATGTCAAGGATCTCTATGTTCCTGCCGACACGCTGATCACCGATCTGCGCAGCTTCGCGGTGGAGGTGGATGGTGTGCAGCGCTCGCTGCTGGTGTGGACCGAACTGCCGATCAGCGCCCTCAAAAATGCTGAGGCCAATCCCAAGGATCTGATCACCAGCCAGCTGGCGGTGATCAAGGTGGGGCTGATCAATCCCAACGCCGCCTCCATCGCGGGCGGATACACCTGGGATGCGCTGTTCAACGACGCCAGCGGCCAGTCCACGATCGCCACGATCCCCTGGAGCGAGGATCGCGGCTCCGGCCTCTCGATCGCCGATCTCAGCGCCGCCAGCCTGCAGGTGCAGGTGGATCCGGTGGCCCGCTTCACCGGCACCATCTACGGCACCACCCTCACCGTCAGCCCGCTCAGCTCCGGTTCGCTGGCGTTGGGTGATCTGATCCTCGGCGCCGGCGTCAAAGCCGGCACCACCGTCATCGCCATCACCAGGGCCGCCACCGCCAGCAGCGCCGGCAGCTATCAGGTGAGCACCAGCCAGACGGTGAGCAGCACCAACCTGGCGGCCGTGCCCCTCACTGGCGATACCGCCAGCAACGCCATCGCCTTCGCCGGCAGCTTCAGCGGCAGCGGTAACACCACGCTGACGCTCAGCTCCGGCGCCACAGCTCTGGAGGTGGGGGATCAACTCTTCGGCGTGGGCATCGAACCGGGCACCTTCATCACCGGCGTGATCAGCGTCAACGCCGCCACCGGTGCGGGCAGCTTCCAGGTCAACCGCGGCCCCGCCAGCAGCAGCGGCAGCGCCGCCCTGCTGGCCCTGCCCGCGGGCACCCCCTCGCCCGAGACCAGCCAGACCCTGACCACGCCAGTGCTCAGCTGGAGCGAGGCGGTGCGCACCCCGTACAACGAGGCGGTGCTCGCCAGCGCGCCGCTGCTGTACGTGCCGATGGCCGGCCTGCAGCCCGGCGTCAACAGCCTCAACCTCGGCACCGCCTCCGGCAACACCGAAACCTTCGTCTCCAGCACCGGCCTCAACACCTCGATCGCCGGCGCCCTGCCCAAATCGACCGCCACCGCCGTGGAGAACGTGCAGGGTCTGGGGGTGCTGGCCACCGGCCTGGGCAGCTTCAACAGCGCCACCCTCGATGCGCTCCGCAACACGCCCCAGCCGACCGCCAACCCCGCCGCCAACCCGGTGGCGATCTTCAGCGGCGCCATCAACGGCACCAGCCTGACGATCTCCAGCGTCAGCCAGGGCACCCTGGTTGCGGGCGAGCTGCTGGTGGGTGAGGGCATCCCGGCCGGCACCACGATCGCCGCCCTGCCCGGCTCCCCCAACGCCGATCAGAGCGGCGTCTACACCCTCGCCTACGCCCCCGGAGCCGACAGCAGCACAGTGCTGGCCGCCACCACGCTGCGCACCCTGCCGGCGACCGGCGGCCTGCCGCTGGTGAGCTTTGCTGGCAGCTTCAGCGGCGCCGGCGGCGCCAACGGCTACACCACCCTCGCCATCAGCGATCTGAGCAGCACGCTGCAGGTGGGCGACCAGGTGCTGGGCCTCGGCCTGCCCGGCGGCTCCACGATCACGCAGGTGCTGTCGCTGGATCTCAACAGCGGCAACGCCCAGGTGATCGTCAGCCAGGGGCCCCAGACCACCGGCGGCAGCTATGGCCTCGCCTCCAGCACCGGTGGCTCCTCCAGCCCTTACACCATCGAGTTCTGGACCCAGCTGGATCCGGGCTCCAACCAGGCCGGCGCCGGCCTGGTGGCCCTGGGCCAGCCCTCTGCCGGGGCCCTGCCCGATCGGCCCGCTGAGCTGCCCGAGGGCTGGCTGCTCAGCTCCAGCTTCGGCGTCGAGCAGCTCACCTGGCAGGACGCCCTCAATCTGAGCCTGGAAACCAGCCTCGATGGCAACACAGCCAGCGATCTCTACGGCTGGCGCTGGGCGCTGGTGGCCGATGGCACCAACACCACGGCGATGGATGGCAGCGGCGGCCGTGATCTCTACCGCAATGCCCTGCTGCTCAACAATCTCCTGGTCGGCGACACGATCGAAGGGGTCAACAGCTTCCTGGCTGCCTATGGCCTCAGCAGCAGCGATCTGACTGGTTTCGATGGCACGCCGGTCGATCAGATCGCCTCCTCGCCCACCACCCAGTTCCAGTTCACCACTGGCTTCAGCCCCAATCAGGCGCTGGGCGGAGAGGCGGTGCCCAGCACCTCCCTCAACGGCGTCGCGATCGCCACCAGCACCGCCGAGATGAACGGCGGCATTGTCAAGGCGGCGCAGGCGGATGCCAACGCCAATCTGAATGCGATGTTCCAGAACCTCTGGAATTTCGAGCAGACCTACGGCCAGACCAAGGTCAACTTCTCGCTCAATCCGCTCACCCAACCCGCCCCCAGCAAACCAGCCACCCCGCCGTCGACCAACAGGATCGAGCAGTACGGCGGCTATCAACTGCAGTTCGTGCTGCAGCCGGGCCCGGCGGTTTCGGTGAATGCCACGGGTCAAATCGCCTTCGATGTGGCGCCGGGGCAGACCCTGGTCTCCGCTGATGGCATCGATTACCGCGACAACGGCTGGCACTATGTGGCGGCCTCGTTCCTGCCGGACTACTTCACCTCTTCAGCCTCAGGTACGACACTCGAGCTGCCGCGCAATGTGGGCACCGCCAACCTCTATGTCGACGGCAAGGTGGTGGCCACCCAGGCCAACGTGATCAATCCCTATGCCGCCAGCAACTTCAACGATGCCGCCCAACTGCTGAGCGACAACGCCGGCGGCGCCCTCGATCTGCTGGCCATTTACGGCCAGGCCCTCTCCACCAGCCAGCCGCCCGCCTTTGCCAGCGACTGGCCGCTGCCCACCAGCACCGACGGCCTGGCGCTGCTCAAGGAAGCCGGCTTCGTGGTGGCCAGCAAGTCGGCCAATCCCGGCCAGCAGCCCGGTGCGATCTCCAACCACTACCTGGCCCACACCGTTGATCCCAACAACGCCGCCAAGAGCACCTTCACTTCGGCGTTGCTGCCGACGGCCGCTGGCGACCTGAGCTGGAGCCAGGCCGCCACCCTCAATCCCGAGGCGGCAATCACGCCCACCACAGCCAGCGCCAGCAGCCCGTCACTCCAGAGCGATCTGCTGATCCCGATCGCGGCCACGGCCTGGGGCCAGCAGGGCTGGTACACCAACGCCGCCCCCTCCACCGCCGCGGTGTTCAACCCCGCCGGCCAGATGCTCAAGGGGATCACCGTCACGCTCACCCCCACCGGCGGCGGCGATGTTGTCACCCGCCAGCTCAGCCCCGAGGAGGTGCTGATGGGCGCCAGCACCGTGGAAGCGTTGCAGCCCAAGGCTCAGGATGCCGACTTCGCCTACACCTTCCTCTCCAATCAGCCGGCGCTGAATCTGTTGATCACCCGCCAGCCGAGCGGCAGCAGCGACAGCAACAACCTCGATCCCAAGGCCACCTACAACGCCAGCGTCAGCCTCCAGTTCGAAGGTGGCAGCAGCGTCAGCAACACCGCCGCCAATGGCAGCACCGGCGTGGCCCTGGGCTTTGGCACCAGCCTGGCCGCCACGCTGAAAACCGACAGCATCGCCAACAGCAAGGCCCTGGCCACCGCCGATGTGCTGGAGGAAGCGCCGTTGCAACTGAAATACATCGACAGCGGCGTGCAGTTGAGCAGCCAGAACGCGCCCAGCGATCCGACGCCGGCCAGCAGCTTCGGCAACTCCCAGGTGTACGGCTCCTTCACCAACACCGGCACCAGCACCAACAGCGGCTGGCTGGCGATCTCCCAGCCCCGCTCCAGCAATGCCGTCAGCGATCCGGCCGGGCGCGTCTGGATCAACTACGCCGGCGCATTCACCAGCAGCACCGACAGCCAGGGCAATCCGCTGAGCAGCGCGGTCAGCGATCCAGCCCAAGCCCCCACCACCTGGCTCAACGCCCTGGCTGCTTCCAACTTCTCGCCCAGCCGGCCCAACCTGCCGCTGCTCCATTCGGCGCTCTATCAGAGCAGCGTCGGCGGTCTGCTGATCAAGGCCGATGCCAGCGCCGGCTGGGGCCAGAACTTCGGCGCCACCATGCTGGTGGCCGATGTCAACAACGAAGGCACCGACGATCTGGTGATCGCCGCGCCCCAGGCCAACGGTGGCGGCGCTGTCGTGATCATCGATGGCCGCTGGATCGCTGACAACCTCACCAGCAGCACCGGCCAGACGATCCTCGATCTCTCCAATCCCGGCAACCTCGGCTCCGCCATCACCGTGCTGCGGCCGGGCAACGCCAACATCGCCACCGACATCACCACGGCAGCCGGCTTCGGCACGGCGCTCGCCTTCCAGAGCGGCAGCACCGGCACACCCGGCACGCTGTGGATCGGGGCCCCCAACTATCTGCGCACGCTCGATACCCTCAATGCGCAGGACTCCACCCAAGCGATCGGAGCGCTCTACGCCTACAGCACCAGCGCCTACGCCGGCAGCTGGGGCAGCGCCAACCCCACGCCACTGAGCAATCCGATCCTCGGCAGCAGCGGCACCGTCACCATTCCGCAGGCAGGCAACAGCAGCTCCACCAGCTGGTGGGGCGCCCAGTTGGGCACGGCCGTGGCGATCTCCAGCAGCGGCGATCTGGCCGTCTCCGCCCCTGGGGTGGTGGGGGCGATGGTCTACACCGGCACCGAGGCCGTCACGGATGCATACAACAAGTTCGATCTCAACGCCAAGCCAGAACTCAGCAGCGGCCTGCTCTACAGGCTGCAGCTGGGGGGAAGCCCCGATGCGACCCAAGGCGTCGACAGTTCCCTCTACACCACCATCTCCGGGCTTCAGGCCAACAACCTGAGCAGCCAGCAGAAGACCTTCCTGACCGCTGTCCAGAACCAGATGGTGACCCAGGTGGCGGGGGCCACCATGCAGAACAACCAGGCCATCCAGGCCGCCGCCATCGGTGCGGTGATGGTGCTCAACAGCGGCACCAATCTCTCCAGTCTTGGCAACACGGTACTGACGGCGAAAAGCGTCAACAGCCTCAATGGCCGCACCTACTACGGCCCCAATCCGTTCAACACCCTGGGCGACAGTGGCTTCGGCAGCAGCCTCAGCTTCGCCGATCTCACCAACACCAACGTCGATCAGCTGATCGTTGGCGCCAGCCAGAGCGGCGGTGGCGGCATGGTGTACATGCTCAATCCGAGTGCCACTTACAGAGACACCTCACTGGGCTTCAATCAGCATGTGGCCATCCTGGCCGCCACCAATGTCGTCACGGCGGCGGAAGCCACCGACTATCTCGGCAGCGGCCTGGTCAATCTGGGCGATGTCAACCGCGATGGCATCGATGATCTGCTGATCCAGGCCTATAACGCCTCCAGCAGTGCTGGCGATGGCTATGTGCTCTTCGGCGCTGATCAGCTCCAGACCTCCAATGCCGATCAAGGACTGATTGCCCTGTCCCCCAGTTCGATCGGCAGCATTCAATATGCCGACGGCAGCAACTCCAGCCTGGCCATCCTCTCGGAACTTGGCAGTGCCGGCGGCCTTACTGGCCAGGGCACCTACGGGCCCGGTGATTACAACGCTGATGGCCTCAATGACATCGCGCTCGGCTCCGGGCCGAACGCCAAGGGCTATCTCACCTGGGGCCATCCTTATCTGGCCTCGATCAGTGACCTGCAGCTCAGCAAGCTCGCCAGCGACACCGGTTTCCTGCTCGAAGGGTTGGCCACCACCACCGAGGGATCGCTGCGCGGGATCGGGGATTTCAACGCCGATGGCTACGACGACTTCATGTCCATTAAACCCGGCCCATTCCTCACCACCGTGCGCATCGAACTGGGTGCCAACACCCAGGAAATCCTCGCCGATGCGCCCTACAGCTACTACACCTTCACGGTGGCCAACGGCACCCAGGTGCTGCCGGCGGGCGACATCAACGGCGACGGTAAGGCCGACATCGCCCTGTTCCTCGCTCAGAACCTCAGCTCCAGCGCCGATGGCAACCAGGGGGCCGGCAGCACCACCGGCATCCTCTATGGCCGCGCCAGCACCGATCTGCCACTGGGTTCGGGCTTCGGCTTCATTGCGCCGGTGGATCCCACCACCAGCGCGCCGCTGACGCCGCCGCCCGGGTTGCTGGTGGAAGGCAGCGATGGCGAGAAGGGCCTCACCGATGCCACCCCCAGTGTGATCGCAGTCGGCAACACCCTCTATGCGGCCGTCAAGGGAGCGAACGACAACACGCTCTGGTTCAACCAGAGCCTCGATGGCGGCAGCAGCTGGGACGACTGGAGCGAGCTCAGCGCCGGCAACAGCGCCTTCAGCACCAGCACCGGCCCGTCGCTGCTCAATTTCGACGGCAGGATCTATCTGAGCTTCGTCAACAGCTCCGGCACCCTGTCACTCTCCAGCTGGGATCCGGGCAGTAACAATCCCTTCGCCTGGAGCACACCCACTGACCTGAGCACCGCCTCCGGCGGGACGACGACCTTCAGCAGCAGCACCAGCCCCCAGCTGGTGGATCGCGGTGATTCGATCGGCGTGCTGTGGGTGGAGGGCGGCTCCGTCTATGCCTCCAGCAGCACCCATCCCGCCACAACGCCGACGACCACGCCCTGGTCGGTGGTCGATGGCGGTGCCTCCCTGGGCACGCCGGCGGTGGTGCGTGATGGCGACACCATCTACATGGCGGTGCAGTGCGGTCCCAACAACAGCTCCAACGCCATCTACTGGAATTCCAGCAGCGATGGCGGTGCCACCTGGAACAGCTGGAAGGCCCTGCCCAGCAGCATGACGACCACCAAGCCGCCCTCGCTGGCGATGCTGAACGGCACCCTGTACCTGAGCTATCTCGGTGTCGGCAATAACGAGATCAATATCACCTCCCTGAACAAGGCTGCCAACAGCTGGAGTCCTGTCTATCAGATCCCCAATGCGTCAGGCACCTATGCAAGTCTGACCAGCGAAACCGTGGCGGGTATCCCCCAGCTGTCGGTGTATTACGTCTCGAACGACACGACTCAACGGATCCTGAAGGCCTATACAAATACGCCGGCATCAAGCAGCAGCTGGTTCTCCAATATCCCGATCCAATACGGCAACAACATTGCCACCCAGACGTCATCAGGTCCCCTGGCAGTGAGCCAGTACGACGGCCAGACCTACGTCGCCTATCAGGGTGGTACTGCAATCATTATGGCCACAAGCAGCAGCAGCGACGTCAACAACGGTGCCGGTTGGTCGGCCCAGTCCCTGCTGAATCCAGGAACCACGACCGGGGTCGGCCTCAGCAGCACGGACGATGGCCTGCTGCTCAGTTATGGCAACGCCAGCGCAACTTCCGACCTGCAACTGACCCAGCTCGCCGTCGTGAGCGGCGACCTGAATGTGTTCGTGGGCAGCACTGAGACGTTGCCTCTGCCAGCCGGCCTCAGCAACAACATCGCCATCCTCACTGGGGAGTCCGGCGATGCCACCAATCTGCTGCTGGCAGGCATCAACACAGCGGCTAACGCCAATTCTGTCCAAACCAGCCTGATCTATCCCGTCCAGGATGACAACAGCTGGACCACCCCACTCCAGCTGCAACAACTGCAAGGCAGCGACACCGCGGCGATTGCGGCCAGCGCGGCCCCGTCCTACGCCTGGCTGGGCAGCTCGGCGGTGCTGGCTGTCAACGAAGGCGGCGTGATCAATGTCTATGGCGCCCTGGGCGGCAGTTCCAGCCTGCAGCTGGCTTCCACCTTCACCGCCCCCAGCGGCGGCCCCACGATCACTTCGGCGCCGGTACTCAGCACCACCGACACCGGCCTGGTGCTCACCTACACCAATTCCGACGGGTCGATCAGCATTAACCGCCTCGATCTGCTCAGCGCCAATGGCACGCCGCTGCCGGGCGTGTCGCTCACGGCCGATGGCGGCGTCGATGTCAGCCAGGCGGCGATCAACTGGCAGAGCACCTTGCTCACCGACGCCAACAGCGGCATCAGTTCGTCGTTGGCCAGCACCCCTGTGGTTGTCGAGGGCACATTGTTACTCGCCAATGTGCGCAACAACAGCACGCCGAACAACCAGATCTGGCTCAATGCCATCCCCAATGCCAGCGATCCGGCCAGCACCACCTGGCTGAACACGACGGTGCAGCTCCCCGATGGCAACGGCGGCTCGATCCTCAGCCAGCGAGCCGGGATCGAGAACAGCATCGGCGGCCTCGCTGCCGGCGCCTGGCAGGACGTCGCCAGCGGTTATGCCCTGTCACCAGCCGCCCTGACCCGCAACGGTGACACCGTTTACATGGTCGTGCGGGGAAAGACGAATAACCTCTACTGGAACAGCAGCAACGACAACGGCAGGACCTGGAACAACTGGCAGGGGCTGCCCAACTCAATGGGCACCTTCGAAGCTCCTGCGATTGCCTATTTCAACAACACCCTGTATCTCTGTTACGTCGCCGCTGGCAGCAACGATCTCAATATGAGCTACCTGGAAGGTGGCAATAACTGGAAGACCCAATACAGAATCCCTGGACAATCAGCCAAGGCCGCCGCGATGATCGTCGAGGGCGGCAATCTTGCCGTTTACTTCATCGCCAACGACCCGTCCAATCGCCTGCTCAAGAGTTACAGCAGCCAACCGAGCGGCACGTCCTGGACCAACACCTCGGTGCTCTACGGCGCTGGCTCCATTCAGACCGCCAGCAGCAACCTGGCCCTCACCCGCTACAACAACCAGACCTATCTGGCCTATCAGGGCGGCACCAGCGACACTCCCAGCAACACGATCTACCTCACCACAGCCAGCGATACTGTCGCCAACGATGGCTCACACATCTGGAATCTGCTCGATACGCCAAGTGGCATCAACCCCGTGCTGCAAAGAGGTGTGGGCCTGACCAGCAGCAGCCAGGGCCTGGTGCTCACCTACACCGACAACAGCCAACCGCAAGAGGTGGCCGTGCAGTTCAGCGCTGGCGGTGGCAAGGGATGGCGGGCCCTGAACGACGGCGCGGCCCTCTCCTCCAGCATCGGCTACACCCCCCTGATCACTGCCGATCCCAACAATCAACTGCTGATCGCCGGCATGGCCAGCAACGACGCGATCCAAGTGCAATTGAATGTGCTCAACACCCAGGTGCTGAGCGCCGCCCAGACGGGTTCAAGTCTCACGGCTGTCGGTGATTTCAACAGCGATGGCTACGACGATCTGGCGATCAGTGCCAACAATGTGGCCTATGCGCCCTCGGGCAACTTTGGCAGCAGTGACGCCCAACTCACCACCGGCGTGCGCCTGGTGCTGGGTGCGGCAAACGCCACGGCCCTCAGCGGCGCCAACAACGCCAATGCCAGCCAGCAGACGATTCAGATCGCCGATCTCTACGGCCAGCCGGGCACCACTGGAACGGCCTCCTCGGTCACACCGCTGGCGAATCTGAGCGGGCCCTCCAGCCTCACGCTCAGCGGAGCCCATGGTGGCAACGTCGTGCAGATCACCAGCACGGCCACGGGGTCGCCCCTGAGCGATGCCAGCCTCAGGGCCAGTGCCAGCGACCCCAACAGCCTCAATCAACTGTTTGCCGGCGCCAGCGCCACTACAACGCCGATTGCCGCCTGGCATACAGCCCAGGGCACGGGCGCTCCGTCTCTGCAGACGCTGGCCGGTTACGGCGATCTCAACGCTGATGGCTACGTTGATTATCTGGCCCCTGATGGTCTGCAGAACGTTTACAGCGGCGATGGCGCCATCGCCTACGACGTCTGGAGCATCCGGGCGGCGGGGGATGTGAACGGCAATGGCGTCGATGATGTGCTGGTGACCCTGAGTCCGGCGGAAACCAAGGGCCAGTGGCTGCAGACGGTGCTGGTGGATGGCGCCCTGTTCCATGTCGAGAACAATCAGTTCAGCCTGGCCCAAGCCGAGGGCTCAGCCCAGACAGGCTGGACCACGTCTGGCCTGAAGGCGCCGCTGAATCCCTATCAACATGCCTATAGCGAGAATACGCCTCCGGGATTGCAGCAGTGGGTGCAGCCGATCCTCGACTACAAGTCAGGCAACACACTGACCGACCTGACGACAAGCAATTCAACCAGTCTTAATAGCACGAATTCCAAAGCACTGGCCGCCGACTTGAACTCAGCAGTCGGCCCAGATGGTACGACTTACATCCTTTCTGGCATCACAGGAGCCTATACATCAACCCAAGCATATACCGGAGCCAATAATACGACATCTCAGCTCTTTTACGGAAAACCTGAATCACCAGCCTCGGACTGGCAAAGTGCGATTGTCCCCGTGCCCAACGGGGGCTATCTGTCCAGCATGGCCATCTATGACGGCTACCTATTCGCAAATTACTACAACCGAGGGACTGGAGTCCAATCGATTTGCAGCGCGTCGCTGGCAACAGACCTCTCCAATTCTTCGAACTGGAGCAACTATGTTCTCAGTACCCCGGGGTTCGGGCAACTCGTCAACGAAGGAAACCGACTTGCTCTTTATGTCTGCAATGCACAAGGCCTGCTTACCGCCCTTTACGCCACTAGCCAGGCTCAAACTCTTGATGGAAGCATTGCCTCCCCAATCACCAGCGCTTCCTGGGGCGGCACACTCCATGATGCCGGCTTCAGCGGACCGCCTGTCACCATCAACACCGTCATCGATAACAGCGGGAGCAGCGCCCCGCTGAATGCGGGGGACGGCCTGGCAGCGACCCGCTTTCAAGGCAAGACCATTCTTGCCTACTATCAATACCCTAGCAACAAAAACAGCTATACTCTCTATACCGCCCAAGCCGATTCCGATCAGGCCGGCGCCACATTCAGCAGCCATTCCACAGGTCTTGGCAAATGGTTGACATATGGTAGCTACGCAGCAGTAGGCAAAATTTCCCTGGCAACATCCGCGAGCCAGATTTACCTCCTACAGCAAAATCAATACCCCCAATACCAAACCTACCTTTCTACAGGCAACAGCTACGAGGAGTGGTCCAACGCCACGTCTTGGTCTAACGGCCCCGCATCTTATCTCACCCCCGCTGTTTCGCAGTGTGAACTTTATCTGACGACTTACATTAACTCAGGCACAGGCTTCTCGATCGCTCAAGCCGACGTGACCCAATCCGCCCCCCAGCAGGTCTCCCTCGCCGGCTACTCGATCGACGGCAACATCGACATCAATGGCGATGGCTTCAAGGACATGCTGGTCTCGGATCCTTCCGATCCCGCCAAATCCGTCGACAATCAATACGCCCTGTTCGGCGGCGATTATCTGAACATCGCCAGCCAGGTGGGTACCGATGGCAATGATGTGATGGTGGGCACTTCCTTGGCCGATGTGATCTACACGATCCAGGGAGCCGATCAGGTGAGCAGCAACGGCGGCGCCGATGTGATCTACACCGGCGCGGGCAATGATCAGGTCTCGATCACGGACAACGCCTTCATCCGCATCGATGCCGGCTCCGGCTTTGATGTGCTGGCGCTGGAGGGCAAGGCGAATCAGTCCTACGACTTCCGCCTCAATGTGGCCGCGCCGCAGTATTTCGCCGGCACCAAGCTGCGCGACATCGAACTGATCAGCTCCCGGGACTACGGCGCCAACACCCTGCGCTTCGATGCGGCGGCCGTTAATGCCATCAATCCCGATCGCATCTTGTTCCTGACGCTCGATGCGGTGGACACGGTCGTGCTCACCAGCGAGTTCCAGCGCAACAGCGCCTTCGACACCACCTACGGCGGTTCGCTCTGGAATGCCTATGCCGCCGGCGTGGCGACCACCCCAGCCGATTCCAGCCCCACCTTGGTGTATGTGCTCAATCCCAGAGGAGCCTCAGACAGCGATTGGCTGAACGCCCATGTACTTTGCCTCGACACCCCGACTGAACCGGTCGCCTTCAGTCTTCAGGCCAGCACACCGATGAGCGCAGCGGGGCCAGGCTCGGAGGCGCCCGTCGCGGCTGTCAGCAGCAATCAGGGCACCACGACATCCTTCGGCGTGGGTTTGGCGGTGACGGCCTACGCCACGACGTCCGGCAGTGCCTCGGCACGCTTCTCGATCCACCGCGACGACGCTTCCAAGTTTCAGGTGGTGACCTATACCACCAACTCCCAGAATACTGCAGCCCAAGCAGGTCTGGATTACAGCGTGGTGGCGGGCCAGCTGGTGTTTGGTGTTGGCGAGACAGTCAAAGATGTTCTGGTTCCTTTGTATGCCGATGCTCTCGGCGACAGAAAGAATAGTTCAGTCTCCCTCGAAGTCGAAGAACAGACCTACGTCAATCAGCAAGCGGTCAATCTCCTGATCCAGTCGCTCGAGGATCCTCTCAGCTCACGTCGTCCCGCCCTTTCCGGCGTCAGCCTCGATGTCAATGAGTCAACCGGAACCGCCCAGCTCTGGTTGCGCGCCGATACCAACAACCAGGACCAGAGCAAGCTCAACTTGCGGATCGGCATCCGCAGCAGCGCCGACACCCTCGCCGTCGCTAAAAGCCAAGTGGTTGCCATCAACGACTTCAGGAAAGATCAAGGAATCAACCAGCCTGATGGCAACCTGCAGAACCTGGATCAAGATGGCCGCGACAACAAACAGGTCAAGGTCAACCTGACGCTCAATCTTCAGGCCAAGGACAACGACCCCCTGGTCTCCGTCCTCGGTCCCGATCTCATCTGGCAGACCTCCGTCCAGCTGGTGACTGCCAACACCGTGCACTTCTCCCAGAACGCCCCCCTCACCAGCTGGCGCGCCGACAGCGGCTCGGGACGGGTGACCTTCGGCCTCCAGTCGGATACCGGCAACCTCACCTTGATCACCGGCGCCAGCGGCGGCGTCAGCGGCAGCCTCAACCCCAGTAACGCCAACGACGACAACCCCGCTGGCGGCTGGCAATCCACCGAATACAAGGCCATCGGCAGCCGCTCAATCACCGCGGGGCAGAACCTCAGCGGCCGCGACTGGACTCCCACCGCCAGCCGCGACGGCGTTTCCCTGGCCCTGCTCAACCTGGCGGTCGATGGCAACCAGGTCACCGCCACCTTTGCCGGTGGTGTCACCGGCGTCTTCTGGCAGGCCAGTGGCAACGCCCCCACCGTCCTGCCGGCTCCAGCCGCCGTCGAGGTGCAACGCCTGGCCGGCGATGCCAACAGCCTCGGCTTCTACAAGGTCGATTCGATCACCGGCAGCGTCGGCGACTTCAATCCCGGCGATAGCGGTTATCTACAAGCGGCCCTGGCCCGCTCCAAAGCTGAAGGCCTGCTGCTCGATGCCACCTCCTTGCCCGATTTCGGGGCATCCGCCACCTTCAACGCCCTGCCGCTCGACACCCGCGAGCGCTACGGGCTGTTGTTGCTGCAGAACGGCGAGTCCGCCGTGATCTTCTCCTCCTTTGCCGCCGCCAACCAAGGCGGTGCCACCCAGATGGTCAGCCTCAGCAACAGCGCCAACAACCTGGTGCTCGGCATTGAAGACCGATCGGTGGCGGGCGGCAACAGCGACAGCGACTTCAACGATCTGATCGTCCGCATCCAGAATGTCGCTGTGCAGGTGTTCTGAGGCGACGTACTTCCACTGGTGGCTGACAACGAACCTCAGCGGCCTGAGCTGACTGAGCCGCTGGCCCCGGCCAAGCTGGCCCCAGCCAGACTTGCCCCGCACAACAGCTGGCCCACAGCCCGGGGCCGGCCCCCCTGCCCGCCCGGAGCGCCTCGGCCGACGGACAATGCCCCCATGATCATCCTCGGCATCGACCCCGGCCTGGCCCGGGTGGGCTACGGCGTGATCGAGGTGGAGGAGCGCAGCGCGACTGGCGGAGCGGGCAGCCAGCGCATGCTGGATTGCGGCATGATTCGCACCGAGGCCGGCCGCAGTGAAGGCGATCGCATGGTGGAGATCGCCGCCGATCTGCGCTCCTTGATCCGCCGCTGGCGACCCGATCTGGCCTCCGTGGAGAAGTTCTTCTTCTATCGCTCCAGCAACACGATCGCTGTGGTCCAGGCCCGCGGCGTGCTGATCATGACCCTGGCCCGCTTCAAGATTCCGGTGGTGGAATACCCGCCGATGCAGATCAAGCTCGCCGTCGCCGGCCACGGCCATGCCGACAAGGAGGCGGTGCTGGAGGCGGTGATGCGCGAACTCGCTCTCGACCAGCCCCCCCGCCCCGATGACGCCGCCGATGCCCTGGCGGTGGCGCTCACCGGCTGGTTCCAGCGATGAGCCAGCCGGCGATGAACAGCCCGGCGAGCACAGCCGCCGAAAAGACCGGATTGCGGCGGCAGTTCCGGGCGCTGCGGCGGGCCGCGTTGGCTGACGCCCAGGCCCCGATCCTGGCGGCGGCGCGGCGGCAGCTGCCGGCAGCCCTGGTGCCGGCAGGCCTGCGGCTGGGGATCTACTGGCCCCTGGCGGGGGAGGTGGATCTGCGCCCCCTGGCGGCCCTGGGCCTGCCCCTGGCCCTGCCGGCGGTCTGGGCCGAACGGCCGGCGGCGGCACGGCTGCTCTATCGCTCCTGGCACCCCGGCGAGCTTCTGGCAGCGGATCACTGCGGCATCGCGGCACCCACGTCGGCAGAGCTGCGCCCCGAGGATCTGGGCCTGCTGCTGGTGCCGGCCCTGGCGATCGATCGGCAGGGGTTCCGCCTGGGCTACGGCGGCGGTTGGTACGACCGGCTGCGCGCCGAGCCGGCCTGGCGGGCACTGCCGGCCCTGGCGGTGCTGCCAGCCGCCTGCGTGGTCGAGGCCCTGCCTCGGGATCGCTGGGATGTGCCCTTCGCCGGCTGGCTGGACGAGACCGGCCTGCATTGGATCCAGGACACCAACATTGCAAGCTTGTAACGGTGCGGCCTGGGGCTCTCCATCGCGGCGTCGATTTGCCAGGATCCCCGCAGCAACGACCTCGCACCTTTGGACCTGAACGCGCTGCAGAACCAGGCCCTGAGGAGTATCGGAACAGCCCCCGCCAGCCTGGAGCGTCGCCATCTCGAGAGCGGCAGCCGGCCCCGCACCGCCTCCGAGCGGATCCTGGCGGCCGAACTGCAGGTGCGCGGCGAAGCCCCCGATGCGCTGTCGATGATGGTCAGCTCGATCGCCCGGATGGTGCAGGCGGGCAAAAGCAGCGATAGTCGCTGGAAATCCTCCTGAACAGCCGCTCCATGACCCGTCTGCTGCTGCCCCTGCTGCTGGGGTCCGCCGGTCTGTTGCTGCTGCCGGCCGGCGCCCGGGCCCACGGCCTCGAATCGAGCCTGCAACGGCTCGGCAACCTCAGCGCTGGCCTGGAAACCCACTATTCCAATGGGCTGCCCGCCGGCGATGCCAACGTGCGGCTGCTGGTGCCCGGTGGCGAAGCGATCCAGCTGGGCCACACCGACGCCGCCGGCAAGCTCCGCTTCCGCCTGCCCGCCCAGGCCCAGGCCGACTGGGAGATTCAGATCGATGCGGGCCCGGGCCACAAGGACTACCTGGAACTGCCCCCCGGCCAACTCCAGCCCGCCGCCGCCATCAGCCACAGCGAAACCTCGCCGCTGCTCGCCCTGCGCCATCTCGGCAGCGTCGGCCTGCTGGGTCTGCTCGGCGCCGCTGGCGGCCTGCTGATGCGCCGCCAGCGTCCCCCATTCCTGTGACCACCCCTGTGAGCACCGGCAGCGCCGCCCTCGATCGGATCGTCGAGCGCCTCGGCAGCACCACCGATCCCAGACGCCGCTATGAGTACGTGCTCTGGCTGGCGAAAAAACTCGAGCCCCTGCCCGAAGCCTTCCAGCAGGAGGTCTACAAGGTGCGGGGCTGCGTCTCCCAGGTGCATGTGGTGGGCCAGCTGGCCGACGGCCGCCTCCACTGGCAGGGGGATTCCGATGCGGCGATCACCAAGGGGCTGCTGGCGCTGCTGATCGAAGGACTCGAGGGCCTGAGCCCCGCCGAGGTGGTGGCCATCGATCCAGCCTTCATCGCAGGCACCGGGCTGCAGGGCAGCCTGACGCCGTCGCGGGCGAATGGCTTCCTCAACATCTTCAAAATGATGCAGGCCCAGGCCCGCAGCCTGCTGGAGGCAGAGTCCACCCCCGACTAGGCCGTCCCCGTCGCCGCCCATGCGCCAAGGCGCCTTTCCTGCTGCCCGGCCTGATGGATTTCTAGGATGCCGGGTTTGCAGGGTTGCGGCGCATGACCATCGGCATCGGCTTGTTGGGGCTGGGCACGGTGGGAGCCGGCGTGGCGGCGATCCTGGCCAGCCCCGAGGGGCGCCATCCGCTGGTGGCGGAACTGGAGCTCAAACGCGTCGCCGTGCGCGATCTCAGCCGCCCGAGGCCCCTGAACCTGGCCCCTGAATTGCTCAGCACCTGCGCCGAGGCGGTGATCGACGATCCCGCCGTCGACATCGTCGTCGAGGTGATGGGGGGTCTGGAGCCGGCCCGCAGCCTGATCCTGCGCGCCATCGCCGCCGGCAAGCCGGTGGTGACGGCCAACAAGGCCGTGATCGCCCGCTACGGCGAGGAGATCGCGGCGGCGGCAGCCGCGCAGGGCGTCTATGTGTTGATCGAAGCCGCCGTCGGCGGCGGCATCCCGATCATCGAGCCGCTGAAGCAGTCGCTGGGCGGCAATCGCATCCAGCGGGTCAGCGGCATCATCAACGGCACCACCAACTACATCCTCAGCCGCATGGCCGATGAGGGGGCGGCCTACGCCGACGTGCTGGCCGACGCCCAGCGGCTGGGCTACGCCGAAGCCGATCCGGCCGCCGATGTGCAGGGCGGCGACGCCGCCGACAAGATCGCGATCCTCGCCGGCCTGGCCTACGGCGGGCCGGTGCCCCGGGCCGGCATCGCCAGCGAGGGCATCGACCGCCTTGATGCCCGCGATGTGGCCTATGCCGCCCAGTTGGGTTTTGTGGTCAAGCTGGTGGCCACGGCCGAGCGGTTGGGCGCAGGCACCGAAGCCCCGGGCGAACCGGTCCAGCTCGATGTGCGCGTCCATCCGACGCTGCTGCCCAAGCAGCACCCGCTGGCGGGGGTGCATGGGGTGAACAACGCGATCCTGGTGGAAGGCGATCCCGTCGGCCAGGTGATGTTCTACGGCCCGGGCGCCGGCGCTGGCCCGACGGCCTCAGCGGTGGTGGCCGACATCCTCAACATCGCCGGCATTCGCCAGGTGGGAGGAGCCGAAGCCGGCCTCGATCCACTGCTGGCGGCCAGCAGCTGGCGCCGCTGTGAGCTGGTGGATGGTTCCACCAGCCGCCATCGCAATTATGTGCGCCTGCACACCCGCGATCAGGCGGGCGTGATCGGCCGCATCGGCACCTGTTTCGGCGCGGCGGGGGTTTCGATTCAATCGATCGTGCAGTTCGAGGCCCGCGAAGGTGATGGCAACACGGACCAGAGCGGCGAAGGGCCCAGCCAGGAAGATCCCAGCGCTGGGCCTTGCGCAGAGATTGTCGTGATCACCCATGAGGTGCAGGAATCCCACTTCCGTCAGGCCCTGGCGGCGATCGAAAACCTCAGCGAAGTCACCACCGTGGCGGCCTGTCTGCGCACGCTTTAAACCAGAAGCGCCTGGGCCAGAGCCGTATCCCGACGACCATGAACAGGCCCCCAGCCCAGGCTGCCGTCCTGGGTTGGGGGCCTGTCGGAACGGAAGACCGGCCCTGCGACTTGCCGCAGCCTGACGTTGCACCGGCAGCAGGCTCCGCGCCGCCGCCGTCCGTTGATGGCGTCGAACACCGAGCCCTCCGTCTTCGAATCGACACCGCTCCTCTGGACGGCCAGCAAGCCTTGGCACAGCGGCCTTCTCGATCACGCCGATCGGCAGCACTGATCAGGCCAGGGCGCAGCGAGGCCCGTCCTGGGGCAAAGTGGAAGAAATACCGAACATCCGATCCCATCTCGACGGCCGCCGCCCCCCTCCCCCGCACTCAGGCGATCCCGTGGACTCAAACCATGTCGCGATCCGCTCACCGGCCTCAACTTTTGTATCACTTCAAACCTTCCGTCCCGGTACAAGTCGGGAGCCTGGGTCCAGGCCAAGCGGCTCAGAGCCGAACCCAGGTTTCAGCCCCAATCCTTTCCTGCCGCACCGATCCATCCCCCCCTCTCCCCGCCGCCACCTCACGCCTTTCCCTCTCCCTGCTTGCCGCCATCCCGTCTCAGTTTCAGATGTCCTGCGCCACACCCATGACACGCTCCACCCCAAACCTTCATCAGGGCGACTGCATCGAACTGCCGGATGGCGGCGAAGACGGGCAGATGTACCAGGTCATCGGCGTCGATGATCGCGGCGATCGCTGCTGGCTGCGGGCCTGGCCCCTGGCCCGCCACGGCTCCCCCGTTTTTGAGCTCTCCCTGCGACAAGTTCAGACGGCCGCCCACCGTCGTCCCCACAGCGCCACCTGCCGGTCTTGAATGGGGCCGCCCTGAGCCTCTGGGATTGCCTCCGATCGCGGCCCTGACTGATTTCCCAGGGCGTCTTCGCCGGTTCTGCGGCCAGCGGGGCCGGCATCCAGGCCTGGTGAGGCCCCAACGTCCGAGCCCACAATCGCCGCAGCTCGCCCCGGTGCTGGCAGCGCTGCTGCTGCTCGTGCCCGCCCTGGTTGCCTGCCAGCCCAGCCGGCCCAAGGGCATCCTGATCGTGGCCACCAAGAGCCGCATCGACTCCCTCGATCCCGCCGCAGCTTCGCGGGTGGGGATCATGCAGGTGCTCAGCGCCCTCGGCGATCCCCTGTACGCCATCAGCGCCGATGGCCGGATTGAACCGCGCCTGGCCACGGCCCTGCCCCGCCTCAGCGGCGATGGCCTGCGGGCCCGCATCCCCCTGCGCCAGGGGGTGCTGTTCCACGACGGCACCCCGTTCAACGCCGAGGCCATGGTGTTCTCGCTGCAGCGCTTCCTGGCGATCGGCACCCTCGGCTTCCAGCTCAGCGACCGGGTGCGGACCGTGCGAGCCACGGGCCCCCACGAGATCGAACTGGAGCTGAAACAGCCCTTCAGCCCCCTGCCACGGCTGCTGAGCGCCATCTTCCTGACCCCCGTCTCCCCCACGGCCTACCGGGCCTACCGCGACAAGCCTCTGGCCGATCGCTTCGTCGGCACCGGCCCCTACCAGCTCAGCTTCTTCAGCCCCCAGCAGCAGCGCCTCAGCCCCTGGCCCCGCTACTGGGGATCGCGGCCCCGCAACGGCGGCCTCTCCCTGGTGACCCTGAGCAACTCCACCGCCCTGTTCGGCGCCCTGCGCAGCGGTGAGGTGGACCTGCTGCTCTCCAGTGGTCTCGAGATCGACCATCAGCGGGCCCTGCACCGCGATGCCCAGGCCGGCCGCCTGCGCGAAGCGATCGGTCCGGCCCTGGAGATCGGCTTCCTGTCGCTGCTCAGCGACCAGCCGCCCTTGAATTCCCTGGTCCTGCGCCAGGCGATCGCCCACAGCCTCGATCGCCGCACCCTCAGCGACCGGGCCAGCCTCGGCATCAGGCCCCCCCTGCGCCAGCTGGTGCCGCCGAGCCTGCCCGGCTCCGCGGCCGATGTCTGGCCCGCCTACGACCCCGGCCGCGCCCGCCAGCTGTTCCGTCAGGCGGGCTTTTGCAACGGCAAGCGCTTCAGCCTGCCGCTCACCTTCCGCTCCGACATCCCCAGCGATCGCCTGTTCGCCCTCACCTGGCAGGCCCAGCTGCAGCGCGATCTCAGTGACTGCATCAGCCTGGAGCCGACCGGCATGGAATCCACCACCGCCTATGACCAGCTCGGCAAGGGCGCCCTGGTGATGTTCTTCTACGACTGGAGCGCCGACTATCCCGACGCCGAGAACTTCCTGGTGCCGCTGCTGGGCTGCGAGCAGCCCCGCGGCCACCGCTGCCTCAAGGGCAACAGCGCCCTGAGCGGCAGCTTCTGGAGCGCCCCCGGTCTGGACGATGAGCTGCGTCGCAGCAGCCAGCTGGACGGCGCGCCGCGCCTGGCCCTGCTGCAGGCCATTCAGCGGCGCGCCGCCGCCGCCAGCCCCTATCTGCCGGTGTGGCTCACCGCCCCGGTGGCCTGGGCCCGTCCCCAGCTCAGCACGCCCCGCTTCGATGGCTCCGGCCGGGTGCTGCTGGGCGAACTGCAGCGCCGCGAAACCCCATCGGGGAGGAACCAGCCATGAGCCGCCGCTCCGAACTGCTGCGCTATCTCGGCGCCCGCCTGGCCCTGGCGCCGCTGATGCTCTGGCTGATCGCCAGCCTGGTGTTCCTGCTGCTGCGGGTGGCGCCAGGGGATCCCATCGATGCCCTGCTCGGCCCCAAGGCCCCGGCCGCCGCCCGGGCCGCCCTGCGTCACCAGCTCGGCCTTGATCAGCCGCTGCTGAGCCAGTACGGCCATTTCCTCGGCCAACTGCTGCATGGCGATCTGGGCCTCTCCCAGAACAGCCATGAGCCGGTGCTGGGCATCATCCGCGCCAGCCTGCCCGCCAGCCTGGAACTGGGGGTGGTGGCCCTGCTGCTGGCGGCGGTGCTGGGGCTGGCCGTGGGCTTCAGCGGCATCGCCCGCCCCGAGGGCAAGGTGGACCTGGGCGGCCGCCTGTTCGGCATCGGCACCTATGCCCTGCCGCCGTTCTGGGCCGCCATGGTGGTGCAGCTGGTGTTCGCCGTCTGGCTGGGCTGGCTGCCGGTGGGCGGCCGCTTTCCGCCGACGCTGCTGCCGCCGGCGGGCAGCGGCTTCTATCTGTTCGACAGCCTGCGCGCCGGCAATGGCCAGCAATTCTGGGGGGCGGTGCGCCATCTGGTGCTGCCGGCGGCCACGCTCGGGGTGCTGCTCAGCGGCATCTTCACCAATGCCCTGCGCCTCAACCTGCGCCGGGCCCTGGGTTCGGATTACGTCGAGGCGGCCCGCAGCCGCGGCCTCAGCGAAACCCGGGTGGTGCTGCGCCACGCCCTGCCCAATGCCCTGCTGCCGGTGCTGACGATCACCGGCATCACCGTCGCCTCCCTGATCGGCGGCGCCCTGCTGATCGAGGTCACCTACTCCTGGCCCGGCATCGCCTACCGGCTGCAGGAGGCCATCGCCCAGCGCGACTATCCCCTTGTCCAGGGGATCGTCGTGGTGGTGGCGGCCCTGGTGGTGCTGATCACCGTGGCGGTGGATCTGCTGGTGGCGTTGCTGGATCCGCGCATCCGCTTCTAGGTGAGGGCCCGGGAGCTTCGGCTCTAGGGCTGCAGTCCATCGCGCCAGTGATGGGCGGCCTGCTGATCGAGCACATAGGCGGTGACCCCCTGCTGATGGCGCACCTGGGAGGGCAGCACCAGGGGCTGCTGCAGGCTCTGGAGAAAATCGCTGCAGAGGCCCAGCAGCAGGCCCTGCACCAGCACCGGATCCGCCCCGACCAGCTCACTGCCGAGCCGGAAGACCACCTCCTCGCGCTCGGCCATGCGCACCGGCGAGAAATGGCTGCCGCCATCGACCAGCACCAGCCGGCTGCTGGTCTGAGAGGACGGCAGGAACAGGTTGAGCTGCTCCTCCAGCGGCGGGGTGACCAGATCGAGGCTGCCCCCCACCATCAACGTGGGCACGGGCAAGGCCTGCAGCGCCCCACTGGGCCAGAGCAGGCTGCCGAAGCTGTTGAACAACATCACGCCGCGCAGATCGGCTGGCCTGGACAGGGCTGCGGGCAGGCCACCCGTGCTGGCCAGCTGGCATTGCAACAGGCGAGAGGGGTTGCCGATCGGCAGGCGGTCGATGGCCCGGCGGCAACGGGCCTCCAGCCCGGGCTCCGGCGCCACCCCAGCCGCCAGCAGGGCCGTCAGGCCACCGAGCGAATGGCCCACCAGCACCACCCCCTGGCCCTGGATCGGCAGACGCCCCTGGCGCTGGGCGGCGAGCACCGCCGCCACATCCCGCAGTCGAGCCGCCACGGTTTCCGCCCCCGGTGGCGGCCTCTGGCCATCCAGGGCCGCCTTGAGGGCGGGGCCATCACTGCCGGGATGCTGCAGCACCACCACGGACCAGCCCCGCCGTGCCAGGGCGCTCGCCAACCAGGCGAACTGATCGGCATTGCTGCCGAGCCCAGGCAACACCAGCAGCCAGGGCTGGCGGCCCGCCTCGAGGCCCGGCTGAACCGGAGCGGGCCAGAGCTCCAGAGGCAGGGGCTCCTGGCGATGGGCCACCGCCAGGTCCAGGTGCCGTGGTGCCGACCGGGATCGCCCACTGAAGGCCAGGGGCCGGCTCTGCCGCTGCGGCAACGCCAGCTGCTCGAGCTCCCGCAGGGCCTGGCGTTGGCGATCAATCTGCTGGCGCCACTGCTGGGCCAGGGTCAACAGACCATCGAGCTGCAGGCTGAGGCTGGGCAGCGGCAGCGCCTGCAGCAGGCTCAGGGCCGTCACCTCGCGATGCTGGCGCAGCAGGTCCTGAAGGGTCTTCTGCAGCAGGGCCGTGGTCGGCTGTCCATCCGGGGTGGTGAGCAGATCCCCCAGTTCGGCCAGCATCTGCCCCCCCGCCCAGCTATCGAGCAGCTGGCGACCGAAGCTGCGATCCCGCAGCAGGGGAGCCCGCAGCAGGCGCAGCAGATCGGCGCGGCTGTCGGGTTCCAGCAGCTCCAGCCAGACCGCCACATCGGCACCGGCGGAGCCAAAACCCCGCGAAGCCAGGAACTGGGAGCTGCGGGGATCGTGACTCCAGATTTCCAGTTGATCCAGGCGGATCGGAATCTCGAGGCCGTCCAGGCGCAGCTGCAACAGCTCCGCCGCCGCCGCCGGACGCGCCAGCCCAGGCCAGGGGGCTGTGATCAGCAGACTGACCAGCAAGGCCCCGATCCGTGGGAGGCCCCGAGGAGAGCGCGGTGACCGCTGGCGACAGTTCAGGTGGCGAGGCAACGGCACGGCTGGCAGCCAGGGTCAGGACCTGGTGGTTCCAGTTTCCCGTGTCGTTGCGCGATCTGGCGCGAATTCGGCTGGTCGCGATGACGGGAGCCGGTGGGGTGCTCTACCTGACACCGATGGTGTTCCACCACGAAGCGTTCAGTGCCGGCAGTGTGACCGAGGGATTGGCCCTGGCCGCCCTGGCCGGCACGGGGGGACGCCTGCTCAGCGGTGTGCTGCTGGATCGGGGCCTGAGCTGCTCGCTACCGGTGCTGCTGGCTTGCCTCATGGCCCTGTTGGGGGACACGGTGCTGTTCGGCGCCGAGGGCTTCGGCGGCTATGTCGGCGGCCAGCTGCTGCTGGGCATCTCCATGGGGCTCTACTGGCCGGCGATTGAGCTGGCGGTGCCCCTGGGCTGTGCGCCGATTCCTTCGGCCCGGGGCTTTGCGCTGGTGCGCAGTGCCGATGCTCTCGGCATCGTCAGCGGCGCCCTGATCGGTGCCCTGCTGGCCGCCCAGGGCCGACTGCGCGGCATCTACCTGCTCGACATCACCTGTCTGCTCACGGTGATCGTCCTGCTGTGGCGCCGGCCCCTGCCCCAGACCCAGCGCAAACGCCAGCGGGACGGCCCCAGCACCCTGGGCTCCTGGCTGCCGCCGCTGCTGCCGATCCTGGCCGTCACCGTACTGGCCACCGCCTTGCCGGCCCTGATGCAGAGCGCCCTGCCCCTGGATCTGGTGCGGGGCGGCCTGCAGCGCAGCCCCCTGCCGGAAAGCCTCGGGGCCCTGACCATCGGGCTGCAGCTGGGCGTGCTGATGCTGATCCAGTGGCCGGTGGGCCAGGCTCTGGCGAAGCGTCCGGTGGGGGCCGGCCTCAGCCTCAGCCTCGGCAGCTTCGCCGTCGGCTGCAGCCTGCTGGCCGCCTCAGCCTTCAGTTCCCACGGCATGGCGCTGATGCTGCTGGCCCAGCTGCCCCTGGCCCTGGGCGAAGCCGCCTTTCTGCCCACCGCCACCGAGGCCGTGGTGGAGCTCAGTCCCCGCCGCCATCAGGGGCTGGCCATGGCCCTGTTCTCCCAGTGCTTCGCCATCAGTGCCTTCGCAGCGCCGCTGCTGGCTGGCCAGCTGCTCGATCTGCAGCGCCACGGCGTCGGGCTCTGGCTGGGCATGGCCGCCCTGTGTGTGGCCGGCCTGCCGCTGGTGGGCCAGGTGGAGCGCTTCCAGCGCCGCAACCTGCTGCAGGTGCTCAGCAATGGCGGCGGCAATCTGGAAGGGGAGGGCGGCCGCCAGATCCTCTACCGCTTCGACAGCAAGCAGACCAGCACCAGCGACGGACCAACCGACCAAAGCCCGCCCAGCAACAGCCAGGGCGATGGCAACCAGCCCAGTGACAAGAATCAGGATCCCCGCAGGCCCTGACCCAGCCATGGCCGAACCCGCTCCGATCGGGCCTGCCAACCGGCAGCCTCGCCACCACGCAGCCAGACCGGGGCACCACCAGAGCGGCCGCTGCTGGATCGCACCGATCCAGCGCCTGGCTGAGGCCCAGGGCCGAAACCCAATCCGTGAGCCATCGGCATCGGGACCTGCCCTGGCTGCGGATGAACCCAGTGCTCACAGAACCTGCCAGCTCTTCCGCACTGGCTTGACGCCAGGCTCGCGCGTCGCCCGCCGGCCAGCCTCAGGGTTCAGCCCGCGCCCGATCCCTCAGCCAGGCTCCGATTCCCTGCTCGGCCTGGCCTTCAGCCAGGCTCAGGGTTCACTGGTCGGCCTGGCCTTCAGCCAGGCTCAGGGTTCACTGGTCGGCCTGGCCTTCAGCCAGGCCTCGTGCGGCAGGGGTTCGGTGCCGTATTCCCAGTCGTCGTAGTCGGGGTCGTTGCGGATCTGCTGATGCAGCTCCTTCTGCACCTCGAAATTGTGGGGATGGATCTCCGCGGCCGCCCCATCAGCTTCGGGGGGCTGGGGGAGCGGGGAGGCGTCGGCTGGCGTCATGGCCCGTTCAGCGTTTTAATCATTCTCGCTGTCTGCGGGCCGGTCTCTCTGGCTGCGGGCCGGCCCTGGCGAACGGGGTCAGCTGGCGCAGTAGCCCGGTGGATGCCGGCGCCCAGCCGCTCCAGGCCCAACGGCCCCATGGGCGTGCAACCGGCGACCCGCCTACACGTTGAACAGGAACTCCATCACGTCCCCTTCCTGCACCACGTAGTCCTTGCCTTCGCTGCGCAGCCAGCCCCGGTTGCGCGCCACAGCCAGGGAGCCGGCCTCCAGCAGCTGCTCGTAGCTGACGGTCTGGGCGCGGATGAAGCCCCGTTCGAAATCGGTGTGGATCACGCCGGCGGCCTGGGGCGCGGTCATGCCGGCCTCGATCGTCCAGGCCCGCGTCTCCTTCTCGCCGGTGGTGAAGTAGGTGCGCAGGCCCAGCAGGGAATAGGTGGCGCGGATCAGGCTCTGCAAGCCGCCCTCGCTCACCCCCAGACCAGCCAGAAACTCAGCCCGCTCCGCCTCCGGCAGCTCGATCAGCTCGGCCTCCACCTGGGCGGAGATCGGCACGGTCTCAGCACCCTCCCGGGCCGCCAGCTGCCTCACCGCCTCCACATGGGCATTACCGCCGGCCAGATCATCCTCACTGACATTGGTGGCGTAGATGATCGGCTTGGCGGTGAGCAGCCACAGCAGACGCACCATGGCGGCCTCCTCGGGCCCCAGCTCGACGTTGCGGGCCGCGCCACCCTGTTCCAGTTCGGCCTGGATGCGCGCCAGGGCGGCATCTTCCAGCTGGGCCTCCTTGCTGGTGCGCGCCTGCTTCTTGAGGCGCTCGCGCCGCTTCTCCACCTGGGCCAGATCGGAGAGCCCCAGCTCCAGATTGATGATCTCGGCGTCGCGAACCGGATCCACCGAACCGGAGACATGGATGACATCGTCGTTCTCGAAGCAGCGCACGACATGGACGATGGCGTCCACTTCGCGGATGTTGGCCAGGAACTTGTTGCCGAGCCCCTCCCCCTGGCTGGCTCCCTTGACCAGACCGGCGATGTCGACGAACTCCACCCGGGTGGGAATCAGTTCCTTCGAACCGGAGATGGCGGAGAGCCTGGCCAGCCGCTCATCGGGCACGGAGACGATGCCCGAGTTGGGCTCGATCGTGCAGAAGGGATAGTTGGCGGCTTCGGCCTGGGCGTTGGCCACCAGGGCATTGAACAGGGTCGACTTACCGACGTTGGGCAGTCCGACGATTCCGGCTTTGAGCATGGCCGAAATCTACGGGGAACCGGACCCCCCACCATCGCGCTGGGCCGCTTCAGCGGCGAGACTTGCAGGCAGCGATTTCAGGCCGATTCCCGCTCCGCCCCCTCTGCCTCCCGTTGCGCCCAACCCCGCAGCGGCCCCGCCAGCCCCGCCCCAGAGCCCGCCGCCAGTCCTGGCCTCTGGCCGGCGGCGGCGACCGCTGCTGCGCCAACGGCGCCTGTGGATCGCCGTCGCTGTGGCCGCTGCCTTGCTCAGCGGCCTGGGTCTGTGGCAGCAACAGCGCAGTCGATCAGCCCGCAACGTGACCCCCTTCACCGTGGTGGCCCACTCGGGAGTGCTGCCGGGGGTGGTCTCGGCCAGTGGCGAACTCGATGCGGTGGTGCGGGTGAATGTCAGTCCCAAGCGCCAGGGGGTGCTGGAAACCCTTGAGGTCGATGAGGGCGACCGGGTGCAGGCAGGCCAGGCCCTGGGCCGCATGGACAGCGGCGACCTGCGCGATCGCCTCCAGGAACTCCAGGCCAACCTGCGCTCCGCTGCGGCCGAACGGGCTCGCAGCCAGAGCGAACTGCAACGCAATGAACCGCTGTTCAAGCAGGGAGCGATCAGCTTCAACGATCTCAACCGCTTCCGCGCCGACTACGAGATCAAGCGCATGGCCTACCTCGCCGCCCAGGAGCGCCTCTCCCAGCGCCAGGTGGAGCGGGATGAACTGATCGTGCGCGCCCCCTTCGGCGGCGTCATCAGCCAGCGCTATGCCGATCCCGGCGCCTTCGTCACCCCCACCACCACCGCCTCCAGCACCCTGGGGGCCACCAGTTCCTCGATCGTCGAGGTGGCCAAGGGGCTCGAGGTGATCGCCAAGGTGCCGGAGAGCGATGTGGGCCGCCTGCAGCTGGGTATGCGGGCCAGTGTGCGGGTGGATGCCTTCCCGGACCGCCGCTTCGCCGCCATGGTGCGGCAGATCGCGCCGCGGGCGGTGAAGACCAACAACGTCACCTCCTTTGAGGTGAAGCTGAGCCTGCTAGATCCAGCCCCGGAGCTGCGCATCGGCATGACCGCCGACATCGATTTCCAGACCGGTCAGCTGCAGGCCCGCACCCTGGTGCCCACCGTGGCGATCGTCACCGAAACGGGCCGCCCCGGGGTGCTGCTGGTCGGCAAGGAGCAGCAGCCCACGTTCCAACCGGTGGAACTGGGAGCCAGCAGCGGCAAGGACACCCAGATTCTCAGCGGCCTCGAGCCCAACACCCGCGTCTTCATCGACCTGCCCCCCTGGGCGAAGAAACGCAAGGCGGATTGAAGCTGTTGAAACCGGCCCGCTGAAACCACGACCTTCAGCGAGCAGCCCCGAAACCCGCCCTCAATTTCAGCCGGCGGCGGCCATAGAGCGAGCCGCCAGATAGCGGCGGGCGGCGACCACGATCCGGCCGCTGGCCTGACCGTCGCCAAAGGGGTTGTGGGCCCTGGCCATCGCCCCGTAGGCGTCCTCGTTCTCCAGCAGCAGGCTGGTTTCACTCAGGATCGCCGCGGCATCGGTGCCGATCAGCTTGGCGGTGCCGGCAGCAACCGCCTCCGGCCGCTCGGTGGTCCGCCGCAGCACCAGCACCGGTTTACCCAGGGCCGGGGCCTCCTCCTGCAGGCCGCCGGAATCGGTCAGCAGCAGGGTGCAGCCGCGCATCGCCGCCACCAGCCGGTCGTAGTCGAGGGGCTCGGTGAGAAAGGCGCGGGGATGGCCGCCGAGCAGAGCCTGCAGCGGTTCGCGCACGGTGGGATTGCGATGCAGCGGCAACAACAGGGCGGTGTCGGGGAAGCGATCCAGCACCGCCAGGAAGCCGCGGCCGATCTGCTCGAGCCGTTCACCCCAGTTTTCGCGCCGATGCACCGTGGCCAGCAACACCCGCTGCCGCTGCCAGTCGAGGCCGGGCACATCGAGCTCCGGTGCCGACTCCGCCATCAACAGCAGGGCATCGATCACCGTGTTGCCGGTGATGATCGTCTCGCCGACGACGCCGGAGGCCTGCAGATTGGCGGCCGACTGATCAGTGGGAGCGAAATTGAGCTGGGCCAGCTGGGAGATCAGGCGGCGATTGGCCTCCTCCGGGAAGGGATCGAACAGGTTGTCGGTGCGCAGGCCCGCCTCGACGTGGCCCACCGGAATCTGTTCATAAAAGGCGGCCAGGGCACTGGCAAAGGCGGTGGTGGTGTCCCCCTGCACCAGCACCAGATCGGGCCTCTGGTTGGCGAACTCCTGCTTCAGCCCCTGCAGGGCCCCACAGGTGACGTGGGTGAGGGTCTGGTTGGGGGCCATCAGGGCCAGATCGTGATCGGCCTGCAGAGCAAACAGCTCCATCACCTGGCTCACCATCTCGCGATGCTGGCCGGTGAGCACAACCCGGGTGCGGAAATCCTCGGCCGCCAGGAAAGCGCGGATCACCGGGGCCAACTTGATCGCTTCCGGCCGGGTGCCGAGAACGATGGTGACCAGGGGTTGCGACGGCATCGGGACAATCGGCGGTGCAGCGGACGGCTGCGCGGCAGACGGTGACTCACCAGGGGAAGCGGCGTCAACGGCGCCTGGGGGAGCGTGCAAAACCTGGAGGCGGATCCGCTGATTCTAGAAAGGTGGATTACCTCCTTTCCAGCCAAGGCAAGCCAGCCAATGCCGGAAGGTGCCAGCATGATCACGGTCGCGATTCTGTGGGCGCCATGGCCGAATTACCGTTCGGACCCACCGGGGTCGCCACCATGGCGCCGCCAGTCGTCGACGCCGCCTCCGACGCCGTCGCCCACGACATCGAAGGACCCGTTGCTGCCCAGGTCCCGGATGGCAGCGGCGGGCCTGGGACCCTTGAATCGATCGTGCGGGTCGCCCACCAGCAGGACTACTCCGACGTCCACATCGGCGTTGGCGAGGAGCCCCGCTTCCGCGATCGGGGCGACATGATCCGCACCGGCTGGGCCGTCACCGACAAGGTCAGGTTCCGGGACTGGATGCGCGAGATGCTGTCGCCCGCCGAGATCGACACGTTTCTGCGCGAAAAGGAATACGACGGTTCCTTTGATTTCGGCTACGTGCGGGTGCGCATCAACCTGCTGGACACCCTGCGCGGTCCGGCGATGGTGCTGCGCCTGATCCCCCAGAAGATCGCCACAGTTGAGGATCTGGCGCTGCCGAAGGTGTTGAGTGAGCTGGCCCAGCGCCCCAAGGGCATGCTGCTGGTCACAGGCCCGACGGGCTCGGGCAAGAGCACCACCCTGGCAGCCCTGATCGACTTCATCAATCGCACGATGAAGCGCCACATCCTGACGATCGAAGATCCGATCGAATTCGTGCATCAGAGCCAGCAGTCCCTGATCCGCCAGCGGGAGGTGAACCATCACACCAAGCTGTTCGGCAATGCCCTGCGGGCCGCCCTGCGCGAAGACCCGGACGTGATCCTGATCGGCGAAATCCGCGACCAGGAAACCCTCACGACCGCCATTGAGGCCTCCCAGACCGGCCACCTGGTGTTCGGCACGCTCCACACCAACTCCGCCGTGCGCACCGTGGAGCGGGTGCTGGGCATGTACAAACCCGAAGAACAGGAACAGATCCGCAGGGCCGTCTCGGAATCACTGCTGGCGGTGGTCTCCCAGGGGCTGATCCGCACCACCGACGGCAAACGCTGCGGCTATCACGATCTGTTCATCAACACGGACGCCTGCCGCGACTACATCCTGCATGCCCAGCTCGATGAAATCGAGCAGATCATGGAACGCAGCAGTTTTGATGGCATGAAAACCAGCAACCAGGCCCTGGCGGAGCTGGTCGAAGCCGGTCGGGTGACGGTGGAAGACGCCATGGCCCAGAGCCTGAGGCCCTCGGAGCTGGCCCAGAGATTGCGGGGCAGGATCTGAAGCCGGCCGACTGTCGCCTGCTGTCGTTCAGCTACAGCTATTCAAACGAAAGCTTTGCGATGCAGCGTTTGAACTGCAGTCCTTGAGTCCGTGAAAGTTTGCCGTTGTGGGGCGAGCAGGCGTTGCGTTGAGATCAGCCGTTGCGTTGAAATCAGCCGCTGCACTGGGATCAGCCGTGGGAGCTGGCCACGACCCGAGCCAGAACCAGGACGCCGATGCCGACCGAGAGCCCCAGCATGGCCAGGCGACCGTTCCAGATCTCGGCCTGGGGCGTGAAACCGCGTCGCCAGGCGTTGAGCTCTTCCTGAGAGACAGGTTCGGGGCTGTTCACCGGGGCCATGGGAGGACAGGCTTGGAGGGCACAGGCTGGAATCGCCGCTCCTGTGGGGCCAGACTCTGGGGAGCCGGGCTTTCGGGAGCCAGGAGCAGGCAGGCCAAGGCATCAGGGCGGAACCCTGACTTGACGTCCTGATCGAACACCCCCACCCTACCGGCTTTAAAAGCACGGCTGAGTTTCGTAAAGCCGATCCGCCTGATCGAGCGGTAGCCGCGCCGCCACCCCCAGGGTCGTCGGACTCCGACAACCGGCCTGAAAGCGCTGCTCGGCCGCCAGGGCGATCATGGCGGCGTTATCAGTGCAAAAAGCCAGGGGCGCCACCCGCCAGACCAGGTTCTGGACGCCGGCCTGCTGCTCCAGCCGATCGCGCAACCGCTGATTGGCCGCCACCCCACCCACCAGCACCAGGGTCTGGAGGCCCTCGTCGGCGGCGCAGCGGCAACTGCGCTCCACCAGCACCTCGGCCACCACCCGCTCGAAGCTGGCGGCCAGATCCGCCAGGGGCAGGGGCTCGCCACTGGCCTGCAGGGCCTGCACCTGGCGCAACATGGCGGTCTTGAGGCCGCTGAAGCTGAAGTCATAGGGATGGAAGCCACCCTCGGGCAGGGACACCCGCCCCTTGGGCAGCCGGAAACGCTGCGGATCCCCCGTCAGCGCCGCCGCCTGAATCGCCGGTCCGCCGGGGTAACCCAGGCCCAGCAGCCGGGCCACCTTGTCGAAACACTCGCCGGCGGCGTCGTCGCGGCTGCGGCCCAGCCGCCGGTAGCAGCCGGGACCATCCACCCGCACCAGCTCGGTGTGGCCGCCGCTGACCAGCAGCACCAGGCAGGGCCCCGGCGGCAGGGGCTCCGGCCCCAGCTGGGCCGAACAGAGATGGCCTTCCAGGTGATGCACGCCCAGAAAGGGCTTGCCGTGCAGCCGGGCCAGGGTGCGGCCGGTGAGCGACCCCACCAGCAGGGCCCCCACCAGCCCGGGGGCCGCGGTGGCGGCCACCGCATCGACCGAAGCCAGGCTGACCCCGGCCTCGGCCAGCACCTGATCGATCAGGGCCGGCAGGGCTTCGAGATGGCGACGGGAGGCGATCTCGGGCACCACGCCACCCCAGCGGGCGTGCTCCTCCACCTGGGAGGCGATGGCACTGGCGAGCACCCGCTGATCGCGCACGATCGCCGCCGCCGACTCGTCACAACTTGTTTCGAGCGCCAGAACGGTGGCCATGGCTCAGGATCGCCTCTCTTACTGTCCGCTGGTGACATCCTGCCCCTACGGCAGCCTCTAACCGGCCCCCTCTCCATGCGCCGTCTTTTCGCCGTTCTTCTCTCCGTCTTCCTGCTCTTCGGCTTCGCCCCTGTGGCCAACGCCGAAATCGGCGGCCTGACCCCCTGTGCCGAAAGCCCCCGCTTCCAGCAGCGGGCTGCCGGGGCCACCACGGCCCAGGCCAAGGCCCGTTTCTCCATGTACAGCCAGGCCCTCTGCGGCACTGATGGCCTGCCCCACCTGATCGTGGACGGCCGCTGGAGCCACGCCGGTGACTTCATCATCCCGGGCATCGCCTTCCTCTACATCGCCGGTTGCATCGGCTGGGCCGGCCGGGGCTATCTCCAGGCCATCGCCGGTCGCAAGGACGCCACGATGCACGAGATCCAGATCGATCTGCCCGTGGCGCTGAAGGCCACCATCGCCTCGGCCACCTGGCCCTTGGCCGCCTTCAAGGAGTTCGGCACCGGCAAGCTCACCGAAGTCGACAGCAAGATCACCGTTTCGCCTCGCTGAAGCGGCTCCTCGGATCCGATCGCACAACGCTGGCCAGCTGTTTTCCCTCTGGGATGACTTGCTGCCCCGACCAAGCGATGGACCAGGGAAAGCGCTCACGACTGCTCCTCACCGACCCACTCCGAAGCCATGAAGAAGTTCCTCACCACCGCGCCGGTCTTCGCCGCCATCTGGTTCACGCTCACCGCCGGGATCATGATCGAGTTCAACCGTTTCTTCCCCGATCTCCTGTTCCACCCGCTCTGAGCCCTGACTCCGTCATCGTTTTCAACCCAGCGGCCCCCAAACGGGGCCGCTTTTTTGTTGCATCCGCTCCACCAAGGGCAGCTCAGCGCTGATCAGCTCGTGGCGACCAGATCAGCGCGTCCAGAGTCGGTTTCGCTCCACTGACAGAGGCGATTCTGGATTCATCGGCCCCGGCAGAAGCCGCGGCAGGTCAACTCAACAGGTTGGCGAGCCGTCCCGGGGAGTCTGGAGCGAGCGGGTTGGCGGCTGACTTCTGACGTCATGCGATCAGCCAGCTGGAACCACGGCGGAGACCAGTTCTGAGACCGCAGCTGCCCTGGCCAAAGGGGTGAGCGACGGCAGCCCGCTCACGCTGGACGACGCGCCCCAGCCCCCTGGGCATCGAGCCCCATCAGGTGCTCCAGCTGGGCCAGGGCTTCCTCCAGATCGCCGTTCACCAGGCGGGCATCGAACTCGCCGGCCGCCGCCAGTTCGACCCGGGCCCGCTCCAGCCGGCGGGCGATCGCCTCCTCGCTGTCGGTGCCGCGGCCGCGGATGCGTCGCTCCAGCTCCTCGAAGCTGGGGGGTTCGAGAAACACCTGAAACCCGGCCGGGAAGCTGCGCCGCACCTGGCGCGCCCCCTCCAGTTCAATCTCCAGCAGCACTGGCCGTCCAACCGCCAGCTGGCGCTCCACCGCCTGGCGCGGCGTGCCGTAGAGATTGCCGGCAAACTCGGCCCACTCCAGGAATCCGCCGCCAGCCACCTGGCCCTCAAAACTGGGGCGATCCAGAAAGAAATAGCTGCTGCCCTCCACTTCGCCGCTGCGAGGGGCCCGGGTGGTGGCCGAAACCGACAGCCAGATCAGGGGATGGCGCTGCAGCAGCCGCGCCACCAGGGTGCCCTTGCCGACGCCGCTGGGGCCGGTGATCACGGTGAGCCGACCGGCGCTCTCGGTCACGGTCCTCAGGTCGGGGTGTCTGGGCAGCAGAGTAAGGGGCGGCAGGTGGCAGAAGCGGTGATGGTTCCCCAGCCAGCCATCCAGGCGATGGATCTGACGACCCTCAAAGCGGTGGTCGCCGAGTTGCAGGCAGCCTTGCTGCCGAGCCGCTTCGAAAAGGCGCAGCAGGGGGAGTCCCACGGCCTGCAGATCGGCCTGCGCAGCCTGGACGGCAGCCACTGGCTGGATCTGAGCTGGCTGGCGGAGGCGCCGCGGCTGCTGGCGATCCCGGCCCCGGCGCGCCAGGGGGAGGGCAGCACCCTGGCCCAGCAGCTGCAACATGGGCTCAGAGGTCTCGCCCTGGTCAGCCTGGAGCAGCTGGGCTGGGAGCGGGTGGTGGAACTCGGCTTTGCCCTGCGGCCAGGCGAAACGATCCAGCGCAGCCTGGTGCTGGAACTGATGGGACGCCACAGCAACCTGTTCCTGCTGGACGAGCAGCGGCGGATCATCGCCCTGGGTCGCCAGGTGCGCTCTGAGCAATCACGGCTGCGGCCGATCGGCACCGGCGACAGCTATCGGCCGCCGCCGTCGATGGCGGGCGAGCCGCCCCGACGGCTGGAGAGCCAGCCGAACTGGCGGCGACGCCTGAGCCTGGTGCCCGTGAGCCTGAAACGGGCCCTGCTCCAGGCCTACCAGGGGACCAGCCCGGCCCTGATTCGCCAGCTGGTCCCCCCCGACTGGGCCGATCGACCGGTCCAGGAGCTGGAGGAGTCGCAATGGCAGAGCCTGTGGGAGAGCTGGCAGGCCTGGCTGGAGGCGCTCGAGCAGGGCCGCTTTGCGCTGCAGCTGGGCCCCGCCGACGACTACCGCTGCTGGAGCCCCCCCGGAGCCGGCGAACCGAGCAGCGGAGCAGCCGCAGCCCCGATCACGGCAAGGGAGTCCCCCCTGGCCATCAACCGCGGCCTGGCCCTCTATTACGGCCAGCGGCTCCATCAGCGGCTCTGGGAGCAGCGCCGCCAGAGCCTGGCCCAGCGATTGCGCCAGGCGATCGAACGGGAACGGCGCCAGGCCGAGCAGCAGCAGGACCTGGCCGATGCGGTACCTGGCGGCGAGGGCCTGCAGCAGCGGGCCGATGCGCTGCTCTGCCTGCCCAACCCCGACCGCAGCCAGATTGACGAAGCCCAGGCCCTCTATCGCAAGGCCCGCAAACTGCGCCGCTCCCTGGCGGCGATCCTGCCGCGGCTGGAGCAGCATCAACAGCGGCTGCAGGGCCTGGAGACCAGCCTCACCTTTGTGGAGCAGCTGGAGGATGGCGCCCAGATGGAGGCCCTGGCCGAGGAGCTGGAGCTGCAGCTCGCCAGCCTGCGTCCCGGCCGCGGCGGAGCCCCGACCCCTGCGCGCCGCAGGCGCAGCCGCTCGGGCTCCCCTGGCAGGCCGGCAGCGCCGGTCGAACCCAGCCCCCTGGAGCTGCGCAGCACCGGCGGCCTGCGGCTGCAGGTCGGCCGCAACCACCGGCAGAACGAATGGATCTCGCTGCGCCATGCCCGCCGCGGCGATCTCTGGTTCCACGCCCAGGAACTTCCCGGCAGCCATGTGGTGCTCAAGGGATCGGAGGGAACCGCCGGGGAGGCCGATATCGCCGCTGCCGCCGATCTTGCGGCCCACTTCAGCCGCGGCCGCGGCAATGCCCGCGTGCCGGTGGTGATGGTGGCGGCCGAAACCCTGCAGCGCATTGCGGGAGCCGAACCGGGCACGGTGCGCCATCGCGGCGGCGACATCCTCTGGGGTGAACCGGAGCGCGCCCAGGCCCTGCTGCGCAGCCAACCCGATGCCCTGCCCAGTGCCGAGCGAACGACGAAGCCTTCGGCCAGCCCATGAGCTTCAGACCAGGCAAGCTGTGGCGCCTCACCTGAACCGGCAAAGGGCCCCTAACCTCAAACGGACAGAGAGGCCATGAGCGAGCACGACACCATTGCCGACCCCGACGGGGAGCCGGGCCGGGCCCTGACGCTGCAGGCCGCAGGCGAGTCGACCGGCGAGCCTGAGCCGATGGCGGCAGCCGGCAGCGCCGAACCCATGGCGGCGCTGCAGGACCAGTTCCCCGGCGAAGTCGAGATGAGCCTGGTGGATCACCTCGAGGAGCTGCGGCGGCGGGTGCTGCGCAGCCTGGTGGCGGTGGTGATCGCCGCGGCTGCCTGCCTGGCCTTCGTGCGACCGCTGGTGAAGCTGCTGGAGCTGCCCGCCACGGGCGTTCGCTTCCTGCAGCTGGCCCCGGGCGAATTTCTGTTCGTCTCCTTCAAGGTGGCGGGCTACGCCGGCCTCACCCTGGCCCTTCCCTGGGTGCTGTTTGAAGGTCTGTCCTTCGTGCTGCCGGGCCTGAGCCGCCGCGAGCGGCGCCTGGTGGCGCCGGCGGTGGCCGGCTCCACCGTGCTGTTCGCCGCCGGCCTGGCCTTTGCCTGGTGGGCCCTGGTCCCGGCAGCCCTGAGCTTCCTGGTCAGCTACGGCGCCGATGTGGTCGAACCGATCTGGTCGATCGAGCGCTACCTCGATTTCGTGCTGCTGCTGATGGTGGCCACCGCCCTCACCTTCCAGTTACCCGTGCTGCAGCTGCTGCTGGGAGCCCTGGGCCTGATCGACGCCCGCACCATGCTGGGGGCCTGGCGCTGGGTGATCCTGATCAGTGCCCTGGCCGGTGCGGTGCTGACCCCCTCCACCGATCCGGTGACGATGCTGCTGCTCGGCGGCGCCATCACGGCCCTCTATCTGATCGGCGTCGGCCTGGTGGCCCTCAGCCAGGGGCTGCGACCGGCGCCGGCGGCCAACACCTGACGCGAACGGCCCGCAAGGCCCCCAGCTCGGCCGAGGAAAGCAGCGAGACCATCGAGAAACGCCGGGATTGCGGAACCGATTCCGGATTGAATCCCCAGGGTGGCGGAACCAGCCTCGATTTCCATCCGGGGATCCATGGGCCACCCATTCCTAGAGAAGAAACTCACTGGCGCGGCCTGCCGGCAGCTCCAGGGGCAGGGAGAGGGCCTTGCCCAGCCTGGGCTTGTCCCGGGTGGTCTCCAACCACTGGCGCACCTGGTCGGCGACCCCCAGTCCATTGAGCGTGCCGACCAGCTCCTCCAGGGCGTCGGCGTAGGCCTCGGGACTGAGCGGAAACGACTGCTGTTCGAGATAGGCCCACATCACCTGGAGATAAAGGCGACCGCGGCGCTGCACCAGTTGCAGGTCATAGGAGGCCTGCCAGCGACGGCGCAACAGGGCCAGCAGCTCCTCGGCGCCGAGAGGCTGATCGGCTCTGGAGGGTTGCCTGACGGACACGGAAGGGCGATGGGCTGCGCAACAGCATGTTGCAGCCGGACGGGGGCGGGCGCGGTGGCCGCACGGGCGGGGAACCACAAGGTTCATAATGGGCGCCACGTTGGACCGGCTCCCCGGAACGTTGCCCATGACCCAGATCCCTGCGGCCTCTTCGAGCGGTGATGTGCCCAGCATGGGTCGTCGGCAGTTCATGAATCTGCTCACCTTCGGCTCCGTCACTGGCGTGGCGCTCGGGGTGCTCTATCCCGTGGCCAACTACTTCATCCCGCCCAGGGCCGCCGGATCCGGTGGCGGCAGCGTCGCCAAGGACGAACTGGGCAACAACGTCACCGCCAGCGGCTGGCTGGCCAGCCACAAGGAGGGCGATCGCAGCCTGGTGCAGGGCCTCAAGGGAGATCCCACCTACCTGATCGTCGAGGGCCCCGAGGCCATCGGCAACTACGGCATCAACGCCATCTGCACCCACCTCGGCTGCGTGGTGCCCTGGAACAGTGGCGCCAACAAGTTCATGTGCCCCTGCCACGGCAGCCAGTACGACCCCACCGGCAAAGTGGTGCGCGGTCCGGCTCCCCTGCCCCTGGCCCTGGCCCACGTCAACGTCGAAAGCGACAACGTCTTCCTCAGCCAGTGGAGCGAAACCGACTTCCGGACTGGCGAGAAGCCCTGGTGGTCCTGATCCTCGCGCCCTGAAGCGCCAGCAGCCCCAGCCCCTTCGCCCCCATCCCAGCTTCCGCCGCCCGCCCCCTCCCCATGCGTCGTTCCCTCTCCCTTCTGTTCGGCAGCCTGCTTGCCTTCACGGTGCTGCTGGGTGGCGCCAACCCCAGCTGGGCCTATCCCTTCTGGGCTCAGCAGAACTACGCCAACCCCCGGGAGGCCACCGGCAAGCTCGTCTGCGCCAACTGTCACCTGGCCAAAAAGATCACCCGGGCGGAAGTTCCCCAGGCGGTCTTCCCCGACACGGTGTTCAAAGCCGAGGTCGAAGTCCCCTATGACACTTCCATTCAGCAGGTTTCCGGCGATGGCAGCCCCACCGGCCTGAACGTGGGTGCGGTGGTGATGTTGCCCGAAGGCTTCAAGCTCGCTCCACCCGAGCGTCTCACCGATGAGCTGAAGGAGGAAACCGCCGGCGTCTATTACACCCAGTACAGCGACGAGCTGCCGAACATCATTCTGGTCGGCCCCATCCCCGGCGACCAACACCAGAAAATCGTCTTCCCGGTTCTCGCCCCCGATCCCGCCAACGACAGCTCGGTTCACTTCGGTAAATACCAGCTGCACGTGGGTGCCAACCGCGGTCGCGGCCAGGTGACCCCCGCCGGCGAGAAGACCAACAACGGCGTCTTCAATGCCTCCGCCAGCGGCACGGTCAGTGCGGTCACCGCCGCAGACAACGGCGCCACGGTGGTCGAGATCACCACCGCCTCCGGCAGCGTCAGCGAAACCATCCCCGCCGGTCCCACCCTGCAGGTGGCCGTCGGCGATCAGGTGGAAGCCGGCTCACCGCTCACCAATGATCCCAACGTCGGTGGCTTCGGCCAGCTCGATGTGGAAGTGGTGCTGCAGAACCCGGTTCGCATCTACGGCATGCTCGCCTTCTTCGCCATCGTGGCCCTGGCCCAGATCATGCTGGTGCTCAAGAAGCGCCAGGTGGAGAAAGTGCAGGCCGCGGAGGGCTTCTGATCCCTTCAGGTGTCGCCGAGCCGATGGCTCTTCTGTCCACTCTGAGCTCACCGGGGCCCCTGGTTTTCCAGCTGGGCCCCTTGAGTCTGCGCTGGTATGGCCTGCTGATCGCCACCGCCGTGCTGCTGGGCCTGCTGCTGGCCATGGCCCTGGGCCGGCGCCGAGGCATCGATCCGGCCCTGATCGCCGATCTGCTGCCCGTGCTGGTGCTGGGGGCCGTGATCGGCGCCCGCAGCTATTACGTGGCGCTGGAGTGGCGCCAGTACCAGGCCCACTGGCCCGATGTGTTCGCCATCTGGCGCGGCGGCATCGCCATTCACGGCGCCCTGCTGGGCGGCAGCCTGGTGACGATCCTGTTCTGCCGCTGGCGCCTCCAACCCTTCTGGCCCCTGCTCGATGTGCTCGTGCCGGCGGTGGCGCTGGGTCAGGCGATCGGCCGCTGGGGCAACTTCTTCAACTCCGAGGCCTTCGGCAGCCCCACCTCCCTGCCCTGGGCCGTGATCATCCCGCTGCAAAATCGGCCGGCGGCCTTTCTCGATCAGGCCAGCTTTCATCCCACCTTTCTCTATGAATCGATCTGGGATCTGGGCGTCTGTGCCCTGCTGCTGCTGCTGTTCCGCCTGGCCAGCCGCGGCCGGATCAACCTGCCGGCCGGTGCGATGAGCTGCGTCTATCTGATGGCCTACAGCACGGGCCGGGTCTGGATCGAGGCCCTGCGGCTCGATCCCCTCTGCCTGTTCAGCGAGCCCCCCTTCTGCCAGGGCGGCCTGCGCATGGCCCAGCTGATGAGCCTGGTGCTGATCGCCGCCGGAGGCCTGGGCCTGTGGTGGTTGCTGGGCCGCCGCCGGCCCCTGCCCGACCCCAGTGGAGTCACCTCCTGATGCCTTCCCCATCCACGTCCCCCGCCCCGATGGATCCAACCGCGGTGGCCGGAGCTGACAAGCCAGCCCCTGAAGCGGGCCCGAGAAACGTGATGATCGTCGGCGCCGGACCCGGGGCTCCCGACCTGATGACCCTGCGGGCGGCCCGGGCCGTCGAGCAGGCCGAGGTGCTGGTCTGGACCGACTCCCTGGTCAGTCCCCAGATCGCCGCCCTGGCCCCGGCGGACTGTGAACGGATCCGCACCAGCAGCCTCACCCTGGAAGAGGTGATCGCCGTGGTGGTGGACCGCGCCAGGGCCGGCAAGCGCGTGGTGCGCCTGCACGATGGTGATCCCTGCCTGTATGGCGCAATTCAGGAACAGATCGGCCGACTGGCCGATGCCGGCATCGGCGTCGAGGTGGTGCCGGGCATCAGCGCCTACCAGGCCACGGCCGCGGCCCTGGGGCGGGAGCTGACGATCCCCGGGCTGGTGCAGACGATCGTGCTCAGCCGCACCGGCGGCCGCACCGGTGTTCCCGAACGGGAAGCCCTCAGCCAGCTGGCAGCCCTGCGGGCCTCCCTCTGCCTTTACCTCAGTGCCCGGCACGTGGAGGAGGTCGAGGCCGAACTGCTGCAGCACTATCCCGCCGATACCCCCGTGGCCATCGGCTACCGGGTGAGCTGGCCGGACCAGTGGCTCACGGTGGTGCCTCTGGCGCAGATGGCGGCCGAGAGTCGCCAGCGGCAGTTGATCCGCACCACGCTGTACGTGATCAGCCCGGCCCTGGCGCCCCCCGGCGAGGCCCGCTCCAAGCTGTATTCGGCCAGCCACCAGCACCTGTTCCGCGGCGGCGCGCTCTGAAGCACCTGGACCGTCTGGCCCTGGCCGCTGCCAGGTTCTGAGGGTTTGCCGCCGCAACGAACCCCTGAACGCGAGAATGGAAGCTCCCCTCCGGCAACCGGTTCCGAAGCACCCATGCGCCGATACCTCGGCCTGCTGATCCTGTTCCTGGCGACCGGCCTGAGCGCTTGCCAGGACCCCAGGCCGGTGGACAAGCCCTCGATGGTGACGCCAGCGCCCCAGCTCGGGGCAGCCCAGCGGCAGGCGCAAGCGCAGCTCTGCCGCCAGACCAGCCGGAAGGTCAGCGCCGAATTGGCCGCCCTGCGCCAGGCGGAACTCCGCCTGAGCCGCCTCAGGCAGCAGGGCGAATCGGCAGCCAGCCATCCGCCCGTCTGGGATGAGGCCCTGGAGCAGCGCTACAGCGAGCAGGACCGGGAGCTGGACCGCCAGCGCTATGAGGGCCAGCTGGCCCTCTGGCAACAGCAGCAGGCGGAGTCGCAACAGGCCTGGGAGCCTCGCCACCGCCAGCAGCTGGCCGACGCCCAGAGCCAGCTCAATGCCCGGGCCCGCACCCTGCGCCGCCTGCGCCATGACCTGTTCACCGGTCCCAGCAGCATCGAGGTGAACCCCGTGGTACTGGCCCAGATCCAGCACTGCCCTGATGCTGGCTGACGGCCAGGGGAAGTCAGGCGATCAGGCCGCCGGGACCACCAGTTCCCGCTCCAGCCAGTCGACGATGGCGGTGGCGATGGCGGCCTTGCCGAGGTGGCGGCTTTCCCCCCGGGCACTCACCAGCCAGGCGCTCTGCGCTTCGCCTTGCACCTCCTCGGCCCGGTTCGCCACCACCAACTCGAAGCGATCGAGCCTGGCGCGGGCCACGGCCAGCAGCTCGGCATCGCTGACCCCTGCGAGCACCTTGAAGGTCACCATCGGCAGCCGTGGGGCGGCAGCTCGCACCAGATCAATCACCTTCTCCGTCGGCTCCAGCTCCAGGCTCAGGCCGCTCTGACCGCTGGCCAACTTGCCCGGATGAACCTGTCGGGGCCGATAATCGGCCACCGCCGCCGAGAAAATACCGGCCGCCAGACCCCCCTCCAGCGCCGCCAGCACCTGGCTGCGGTAGTCATCGAAGCTGCAGGCCAGGCGATGGGGAATCCAGCCAGGGGGTGGCGCCGAGCCCTGACCCAGTAACAGCAGGGGGTCGGCGCCCCGCAGCAGCAGCTCCTCGCTGATCGCCGCCGCCAGCCGACCGCTGAAGCGGTTGACGATGCGGCGCACGCCATCAATCGGCACCGGCGTAGGACCGCCGGTGACCAGGATGGATCGGCCCAGCAGGGAACTGGTGCTGACGGCCCGGCAGACGGCCGCCACCAGCACCTCCAGATCCGGCAGGTTGTGCTTGCCGTAGACATCGCGGGGCGCCACAACAGTCACCCCCAGCTGCGCCAGCGAGCGGGCCTGGCGCTCCAGGATCGACGTGTGCAGCGAGCCGTGCATCGTCGGCGCGATCAACAGCCGGGTGCGGCCCTGCTCGAGGCGACCCAGGGCCGAAGCCAAGGCCGTCGTCACCGGCGTATCGGCAATGCCGCTGGCCATTTTGGCGATCGTGTTGGCTGTGGCCGGCGCCACCAGCCAGGCATCGAACGGCTCGCTGTCGCTGAGATGCTCGGCCCGCCAGCTCAGACGGGTGATCAGGGGTCTGCAGGTGGCCCATTCCAGGGCCTGCCGCCCGACATAGTGCAAGGCCTCGGCACTGCAGATCGCCGTGACCTCGGCGCCGCGGCGGCGCAGGGCCCGGGCCAGATCAGGCGTGCGCAGGGCAGCGATGCCGCCGGTGACGACCAGGGCGATGCGGCGGCCCTGGAGATGGCTGGAGACCAGGGGCACGTCATGGTCGCCGATCGCAGCGGACTGGGGCGGGCGGAAATCCCAGTCGTGGAAGCCGGTGGTCACGGGAAGGGGCCGGCGTGGGGCAGGGACGATGTCCCCATCCTGACCCTTAGGTGAGCCGCTCAAGCCGGGCCAGGTTCTCCAGGTTGAAGCGCAGACGGGTGCGGCGTTCGCCGTCGAGGCTGCAGGCATCGAGGGGCTGGCCGCCGATGTGCCGGTAGGCAGGCAGGAGTCGGTCGGTGCAGGTGGCATCGGCGGTGGTCAGGCCCAGCTCCAGGGCCTGCTGCGCCGCCGTGCGCATGAAGTTGCGCAGCCCCGTGAGATCGGCATCCCGCCGCGAGAACATCGCCAGGATCTCGCAGTGGCCCTCCAGGGGCGGTGGCGGCTCAAAGCCGAGGCTGGTGCTCTGGTGGTCGGAGAGGCGCCAATTGAGGGCCACAGCCGTGTCCACATCACTGACGACACCGGGCTTGGACGGGGCAGCGTCCAGACCCCCAGCAAGGCCTGGTTCGCCGCTGGCCGCATCCCGCAGCACAAGGACGACCTGATCCTCGTAGGGAATGCGGGTGCGAAGGCGGCCGGCACGGTCATCCCAGTGCCAGAGACGCCGCACCTGGGTGTTGGACTTGGCACGGGCGAAGGCCGCGTAAAAGGCCCTTTCATAGCCGGCGAGGGCCTCGGGATCAGCGGGATCGAGCCGATGCAGATTCAAGAGACGGGCGCAAGCGGGATGTCACTGTATGAATCTCACGTCAATCACCTCGACATCGATCACCTCAACCGGCTGGTCACGGTTGGTCGTGGCCCGGGAGGCTGAATCCGGTGCCCCGCCGGCCAGGGCGGCGGTGGCGAACTCACCCAGGCGACGGGTCATCCAGTAGTCGATGCCACCGCCAAGAACGCCGCCAAGCAAAGGAATCGAGCTCTCCAGGCGCAGCAGTCCGCGCTCACCGAAGCGACCGACCAACCGGAAACCGACGGCCCGGTTGATGGCCTGCAGCGTTGCCGCCGGCAGGCGACGCAACTGGGCCTGGGCGAAGCGCTGGCCGGCCTTCACCCCCACCTGCTTGAGCACTTCGGCGGCCTCCTCCCCCAGCAGGGTGAGCAGGATCTGGGTGCGAACGGCCTGATGCTCCAGGTCGTAGCCGTGCAGCTGGGCGATGGCGCCCACCATCCTGGTCTGGATCAGCCAGGTGGCGGAGACGGCGGCGGGAAGCTGCAGCGGCAGCAGGGCAAAGCCACCGAGACCCGTCAGAAAACCCGTGCCCGCATTCCAGCGGGCCTGAGCTTCGATCAGCTCCTCGATCGCCCGATTCAGGCCGACCCTGGGCTGCCGCAGCTGATAGTCCGCCGCCAGTTCGGCGGCCGAGCGCAGGCGAAAGGCTGGCTCGCCACTGAGCGGATTGACCAGGGGCGCACCGTCGAGGCCCCAGCGCACGATCGCTGTCACCAACTCCAGTGCCCGCGCCTGGAGATCGAGCTCAGGGGCCATGGCCGGAATCAGCACCACCCCACAACGCTAGGCAGCCTCGCTGCACCCACCAAGGGGGGCATCGGTGCCAGTCGAGCAGCTCTGCGACGCCAACGCCCCGTGCAATTCCCGGGCCAGCCGCTGGCGGTCCACCCAGCAACCCAGCTGGGCGGCGATCACGTCGAGATCCCGTTCGGCATTGCCCAGGCAGCAGGTGCCTCCAGGGGAGGGGGTGACATTGAAGATCAGCCGGGGGATCGCGGGGATGCTCACCTCGCCGAGCATCAGGCGGCGGTTGCGCTTGTCGATCAGCTGGGGCCGCACCCCGCCATAGCCCTTGGCGAGGCGCAGATCCTCGAGCTGCATGCTGGGCACGATCTTGCGGGCATCGGCCAGGAACAGGCGGCGACCCAGCCAGGGCAACTCGAACAGCAGATTGCGCACGATGTAGCCGCGGATGTCGGCCACTCCGAACAACTGCCAGAACACGGCCAGCACCGCCCAATCGAGCCGCAGCACCCGCAGGAACTGCCAGAACGAGGCCGGTCGATAGCGCTCCAGCAACGGCAACAGCAGGGCCGTGGGGCCGAAGCGGGTCTTGCCTGGGGCGCGCACGTCCGGATCGCCATGGATGGCGGCGAAGGGCAGCTTGTCGTTCTGCACGGTGTAGACCTTGCCGCGCAGCAGATCGGGAGTGAAGTAGAAACTGCCCGCCACCGGCAGGCACGAGTACTCCAGACCGAAGCCCAGCTGCTGGGCCATCAGCAGGCTGTGGGCACCGGCATTGACCACCACGTGGCGGGCCCGAAGGGTGGCTGGCCCTTCGGGTCCCCGCAGCTCCACCCGGATGACCTCCGCTTCCGGCACCAGGCGCTCGACCTGGGTGCCCAGCTGCAGATCCAGCTGGCGCCCGCTGCCGGCCATCGCCAGGTGCGCCTGCTGCACAAACGATTCGGCCAGGGCCTCGTAATCCACCGCCGTGGGGGAGTTGCGGATGCCGATCGCCACGATCTCCTCGGGGCGCAAGACACCATCCACCAGGGCCACGGCCGGTTCCCACTCGGCGACCTGCTCCTTCTCCAGCAGCTCCATCGCTGGGAAATGGGGCGAGAAGCTGGCAAAGCGCTGACGCAGGAAGGCACACTCCCGCTCCCCCACCGCCAGTACCAGCTTGGGCGTGCGGAAAACACAGCGGCTGGCCTCTTCGTCGGGCAACAGCTCGGCATAGCGGCCGATCATCTCGGCGGTGCGCTTCACCGAGCGTGCTTTCTCAAGGCTGTAGTTGGTCTCGATGTCACCGCAGTGGATCGTCTGACTGTTGCTGGTGGCGCGGGAATTGACCTGGGCCAGCTGGTCATAGCGCTCCACCAGGGTGAGGTGCCTGAGGTCGGTGTAGCGGGCCAGCTCGAACAGCAAGGCGGTGCCGCAGACGCCGCCACCGATGATCAAAACGTCGGTGTCGGCGCACGGGCTGTCGGTGGGAGCGATGGCGGCGGACTCGGACACCGGCGGCAGCAATGGAGTGCCCATGCTGAAGGATCAGCGCCCCCAGTCGGGGTCCGTCAGGGACCGGAGGCGCTCCAGCCGTGATCTATGCTTCTGCAAGAGCCACAGGCTGGGTCCTGATGGCTGGACATGGGCGATTAGCACAGCGGTAGCGCACTTCCTTCACACGGAAGGGGTCACTGGTTCGAATCCAGTATCGCCCATCTCGGTTTTGCGTGATTGTTGTGATCACAAAAAAACCACGGCCTCCATCAAAGATGCGTATCGGCGTTGGCAAGACCAGGTCCGCAGGAAAGGCCTGAGCCGATCACGCACATTCGCTACGAAGACAGAGGGGCAGCTTTGGGCTGAACGCCTGGAAAGCACACCTGGGAGGCTCCCCACAAAAGATTTGACCAGCCAAATGGAGGAGCCATCCCATGCTTTCAGGCGGCTCCAGAGACCTTTGACGAGGTGTTGAAGCTCTACAAAGAGAGGGGGCTACAAAGCACAAGAGAGAAGAGGTCGAGCGATTCTTATTGGCTCACTTGCACAATCATCGGTTGGCCAGTTCAGGTGGTCAGTTCGGTTGGTCAGTTCGGTTGGCTGAGACGTTCGATTCAAGGCATCATCCAAACTGCCAACTGCTGATCGGCGCCTCGGTTTTCATCACACCCACGAACCACAACCTGCCACCATCCCAGCCTTTGACGAGGCCCAGGATGCGCTGCAGGCGATGGGCCATCGCCTGCTCCCCCTGGCAGGCCCTCCTGACAGCGCCACTCAGCACCCCTGCTGGCCTTGCACCAGAACGGTGCGTCGCCAGAGAGGACCCAGGCATCGACCTTCTCCAGCAGACAACAGTGGCACCTGGATTCGCTCCGACATCTCCATGGCCTGGCGGCAACCGCAGCGGTCCCGCTGGCTGCCGGCGTTGAAGCTCAGGCCTTGGTGCTCGCCGAGGCGATGGAGGTTGCAGGCGCTGCGGCGATCAGCGGCACCCGCATCTGCAGCCCGGTGGCCTCTTTGACGACATCGGTGCAGGCCTGCAGGCTCCAGTATTCGAGGCTCAGATCAGGCGCTTCCTTGCCCTCGCCGCTGGGCGAGGGCTGCAGGCTGACCCGGAAGCCGCTGGGGTCACTGCGCGGCCCTTCCGACTCCACCCGGATCGCAGCAATCACACCCTCCGGCCGGCGATCGAGGGCTGCCGCCAGGCGCAACAACAGGGCCAGGCTCGCCACCGTGCGTCGCTCCTGGCGACCTTCAATCAGCTGCCAGGACTCATGCCGTTTCTTCGGCAAGCCGCGGCGGTGATAGCGGGCCATGGCCGCCACCATCAGGTGCTCGATCTCGGAGTAACCCAGCAACTCGCCGTGACGAATCAGATACCAGGTGTGTTTGTGGTAAGCGGCGATATTGATGTGCTTGCCACAGGTGTGCAGCTGGGCCGCCGCCCAGAGCAGCAGCCGCCCCTGACCCTCGTCGTGGTGCAACAGCCCATGGGTCTGGTCATAGAGACTGAGGGCATGGCTGGCCACCCGATCAGCCCGCAGGGCATCGACGCCGTAGTTGCGGGCCAGATGCAGCACCGTGCGCTCCCGGATCGTGCTCTGGAAGGCGAAGCGATCCCCGAGCAGGTCGTTGCGCAGCATCCAGTCGACGATCAGCCCCTCGCGCAGGGCCCGCTCACAGACCACCAGCTCCCTGGCCCCCAGCATCGTCATCGCCGTCTGCAGGATCAGGGAGCCGGGCACGATGATTTCGGCGCGACGATCGTTGATCGGCGTCAGGGCCCGGCGCTGCTCGGGCGTGAGCAGCAGCAGCCGCTCCACCAGTTGATCGATCCGCTCGCGGCTGAGGCGATAGCCGCCGAGCTTGAGCGGCGGCTTGGGATCCTCGGCCGCCGACAGGGCCGCCAGGGCCATGGCGGTGCCGCTGGTGCCCACCATCACGGGGCATTCGCCACTTTTAAGGGCCCGTTTCACCTGGGCCACGGCCGGATCGAGGGCCCCCTGGATGTAGGCCTGCAGAAATGTGCGCTGCTGCCCGCTGAGAGGGTCCTGCTGGCAGAACTCCCGCTGCAAGCGCACCGCGCCGATGCGGGTGCTGGTCAGGGCGCGGGCATCGCGGCCGTCGGCGAGCACCAGCTCGGTGGAACCGCCGCCGATGTCAAGGATCCAGTGGGGCGTCTCGCCGAAGGTCATGCCCGACACCACACCGAGATAGATCAGGCGGGCCTCCTCCGGCCCACTCACCAGATCCACATCCAGGTCGAGTTGCTCCTGCAACGCCAGCAGGAAATCCCGGCCATTGGGAGCCTCCCGCACCGCACTGGTCGCCGCCGTGACGATCTGCTCGACGCCGTGGCTGGCGGCCAGATCGCGGCAATGGCGCAAGGTGCGAAAGGCCCGCTCGATCGCGTCCGCACTGAGATCCCCCGTTTCCGGATCCCGTTCACCCAGCCGCGTGGTGGACTTTTCGGCCAGCACCACACTGAAGCTGTGCAGGGCCGGATCGATCGCGGCGATCAGCAGGTGGATCGAGTTGGTGCCGATGTCGATCGCCGCCACCCGACGTTCAGCCACAGGCCTTGCCACCGCGGAGGACTGGACCATGGGCGGGGCCGGGGGCCGGGGGCGGCGTCACTTTGCCATCGGAAGCGCTCGCCGGCGGTTCTAGCCTGCCCAGATTGATGCGGAGCTGATGACCGAAGCCAGTGCCCAGACCGCCGGCTCGCTCCGTCCTGGCCTGGGCGCCTGGCTGGAACTGGTGCGCTGGCACAAGCCCAGCGGGCGCCTGATCCTGCTGATCCCCGCCGGCTGGGCTTTATGGCTTCAGCCACTGGCGCCGCCGCCGCCGCCGCTGGTGGGCTGGATCGTGCTGGGTGGGCTGGCCGTCAGCGCCGCCGGCTGCATCGCCAATGATCTCTGGGACCGGCGCATTGACCCCCTGGTGGAGCGCACCCGCCATCGCCCCCTGGCCGATGGCCGCCTGGGCGTCGCCAGCGCCGTGATCCTGCTGGTGCTCTGCCTGCTGGCCGCCCTGGTCGTGGTGCTGGCCCTGCCGGCCACCTCCGGCAAACTCACTCTGCTGCTCGCCCTGGCGGCCCTGCCGCCGGTGTTGCTCTATCCCTCGGCCAAGCGCTGGTTCGGCTATCCCCAGCTGGTTCTCGCCCTCTGCTGGGGCTTCGCGGTGCTGATTCCCTGGGCCGCCGCCAGCGGCAGCCTGCAGGGATGGCCCCTGGCCCTCACCTGGCTGGCCACCCTGAGCTGGACCTTCGGTTTCGACACCGTCTATGCCATGGCCGACCGGAACGACGACAAGGTGGTGGGGGTGCGCAGCAGCGCCCTCAGTCTCGGAGCGCTGGCGCCCCAGGCCGTAGCCCTCTGCTACGGCATCACCGCCGCGGCCCTGGCGCTGGCGGCCAGCCTGCAGGGCATCGGAGTCCAGGGCAGCGGCGGGGCGCTCTTCTGGCTGCCCTGGGCCCTGGCCAGCGCCGGCATGCAGCGCGAAGCCCACCAATTGCGACGACCCGACCTGCCCCGCAGTGCCTACGGCCGCCATTTCGGCAACCAGGTCAAGCTCGGCGGCCTGCTGCTGCTGGCCCTGATCCTGCCGCAGCTCTGATGGTCGCCCCGTTCACGCCCCTGCCAGCCGCCCTGCGCCGCGGCGATCGGCTGCAACTGGTGGCCGCCAGCTCGGCCCTCGAAGAGACCAGCCGCCTGGAGGCCGGCCTGGCGATTCTCAGGGATTGGGGGCTGGAGGTGGTCGGCGACCCCCTGGCCTATGGCGAGCGGCGCTGGGGCTACCTGGCCGGCCGCGATCCGGAACGGCTGGCCGATCTGATGATCCCCGACAGCGCCGCCGAGCCCCGGGCCGCCCTGCTGGCCTGCGTCCGTGGCGGCTGGGGATCAGCGCGGCTCCTGGAATACCCGCTGCAGCAGCCCCCCGGCTGGCTGCTGGGCTTCTCCGATGTCACCTCCCTGCTGTTCGACCGGCTCTGCCAGGGCCTGGGGGGCGGCGTGCATGGGCCGCTGCTCACCACCCTGGCCGCCGAACCGGCCTGGAGCCAACAGCGCCTGCACGATCTGCTGTTCGGAGCGCCGGTGGCCGATCTGGAGGGGGTGGGCTGGCATGGCGGCGTGGTTGAGGGCCCACTGCTGGTGGCCAATCTGACGGTGGCCACCCACCTGCTCGGCACCCCCCACCTGCCCGAACTCGACGGCGCCATCCTGATCCTGGAGGACGTGGGCGAAGCCCCGTACCGGATCGAGCGCATGCTCACCCACTGGCGCCTCTGCGGCGCCCTGCAGCGGTTGGCGGGGATCGGCTTCGGCAGCTTTGAGGGCTGGCAGGAGGCCGATGGCCGCTGCGCCGATCCGCCCGAGCGGCGCTTTGATCTCGAGCAGGTCCTGCGCGAACGCAGCCTCGATCTGGGCGTGCCGGTGGTGGCCCATCTGCCCGTCGGCCACCACGTCGGCAATGCGGCCCTGCCCCTGGGGGTGCGGGCCCGCCTCGACGGCGGCCGCGGCCGGCTGGGCCTGCTGATCTAGGGGCGTACGAAACGGCGTCGAAGGCGACCTGATCGCGCCGAGCTAGCCCCGCGGTGGCACGGTGCGCCCATTGCCGTCGCGAATGGCGTGGTAGCCCGGCGACATGATCTCGACATCAGCCGCCGCAAAGCTGTCCTGAACCGCCGCCAACAGGTCCGAAAGGGTTTCGCGGTAGCGATTCACCTCCAGCACATGGGCGTTGAGCTCATAGCTGATGTGGAAGTCATTGAGCGACGTCTGCAGCACGAAGGGCTCCGGATCAGCGGCAATGCCCGCGGTGCTGCGAGCCGCCTGCAGCAGCAGCGCCTGCACCTGCCGCCAGGGCACGTCGTAGCCGATGGTGATCGTGGTGGCGACCGCCACCGGCCGCTGGATCTCCCGGCGGGAGAAGCTGAAGTTGATGATCGAGGAGGTGATCACCGTGGCGTTGGGAATGCTGACCAGCTCATCGCGGGGGGTCTGGATGCGGGTCACGAGCAGATCGCGATCCTGCACCAGCCCCACCACGCCATTGATCTCCACCCGATCCCCTTCCTGAAAGGCGCGGGTGTAGATCAACATCAGGCCACTGATCACATTGGTGGCCACGGCACTCGAACCCAGGGCCGCCAGGACCCCAACGAACAAGCCCGCCCCCTGGAATATCTTGCTGCCGGAACCTGGCACGTAGGGAAAGGCGATCACCAGGCCGGCCATCAGGATCGCCGCGGCCATCAGCCGTCCAGTGGGCCTGGCCCATTCCGGATAGAAACCGGGGAACTGCAGCCGGCCGCGCTCGATCGCCTGGAACCAGGCGCCGCAACCCTGCATGGCCAGGCGGGTGATGGCCAGGATCAACAGGATCGTCAGCAGGCTGGGGATCGAGGCGTACAGCCCGGCGAACAAGCGTTCAATCAGATGCAGCAGGTGGGTTCGCAACCCCTCGGCGATCACCTGGGTGGGCGGGAACAAGCCGAGCAGCAGGGGAACCAGCAGGTAGCTGATCAGCAGCAGCAGGCTCCAATGCCCCAACCGGCGCAGCAATTGCAGGGCCTCACGCACCTGCTCGAGATCAAGCACCTGGGCGCCGCCGAGTCGCAGGCCCGGGCCGCCGAGGCGAGCCCGCTGCTCGATCCTCAGGGCCAGGCGCCGGTTGAGCCAGTTCTGGCCCCGGATCCAGAGCAGATAAATGGCCAGCACCAGCAAGGCCAGGGCCGTCCCCCGCAGCCAGCTCAGGGGCGTGTGGCTGCTGCGGAACTGACGGATGGCTCCGCGCAACTGGTCGCGATATTGATCCGCCAGTTCGGCGCGGGAGATGCCGAAGGCCGCCCCAGCCCGATCATCAATCGCCAGCCGGGGGGAGAAACGACCGTCATCTCCCACCAGACCGATCATGGAATAGGGCGGCACTTCGCGCACCTGCACCTGCTCCGGCGCCACCCTGCTTTCCGCCAGGCTCCGCAGGTCTTCGGAGGCCCGCCGCGCCACCCCCTCGGGGGCCTGAGCACCGGCGGCGGAACGGATCTCGATCACCCGCCGCCCCTCCAGGGTGACCCAGGCCGGAACGGGATTGGCAGCACGGTGAACCGGATCCGGCAACGGAGACGGCGAACCAGGGGCCACTGGCACACCAGCTGCTTGAGCGAGGGCTGGCTCCGTGGCCGCGACCTGGAGGAGGGGTGCTGCCGTGACCCCGGCGGCATGGGCCGGAGTGATCACCAGAAACAAGACAGCCAGGCCAGCCGCCAGACCAAGCCGCCCCCTGGCAAGCGGGCCAAGGCCAGTCAGGCCGGAGGACTGCGGCCCGTTACGACAAACCCGCAAACCGGTGAACCGAGAAGCAATGAATCTCGCGGCCATCCACCTTGAAGCCATCCATACCAGGATCATCAGCAGGAAGGCCATCAAGCCCAACGACACAGCTCGCATTGCGAAAAAATACCCAGAAGCGCCGACCACAGAGGCAGAACGCCCGAAAACAAGCGGACCAACAGCAACTCTCTTCGCGCAACAGATGCCTCAAACCCAATCAAAGCAGCAGCATTCAAACCAACAGCAATCCAATCGCTGCAAATGTTGCTGATGGCCAACCCAGTGCCAGACAAAAGTCGAGGAAGCAACTACAGCCTTGCAAGGCAAATGGACAGATCGTCGCTGGCCCCAGCCATCAAGGTCGTCAGGGAAACTGCGACGCAACCCGCCCCCACACGTTCAGCAACGCAGCCCATGACCGATGCAGACTTCACCAGGGCAGCCGTCACGGATGACAACGGTTGCGCCAAACCGCTGACAGCTTGGCGAATCGGATGGGAAACAGGCGCTCAGCCAGGGACTGGGATCAGCTCAGCAACGCTCACCAGAGGCCGCGGATGATCCGGCGCTTGGCAGGAAGGGGTGGATCGTAGGTGCAGGCAGGTTCACCCACTTCAGGGCCAGCCGGCTGGCTGGGCAGGGCCTGGGCCAGCAGGGAACCACTGAGCGTGGAGGTTGCTGCGCCACGACCGGTCTGGGCTTGAGCCGAGGTTGCTGAAGCCACCAGCTGGGATTGCTGGCAAGGGGGAACACTGGCCTGGCCAGCAACGGAGGCTCCAGGCAGAGCCGATTCACCACCAACCGCCAGGCCGAAAATCAGACAAGCGGCAGAACCGCAGCGAAGAGTGGAGGGAGTGAGGCTGAACATCGGACGAACGTGTTATGAGAACAGGGGACGATTTAGGCCAATCAAGAAGAACGAAGCCTGGATATTACTGAGAACTGTTATTTGTGCCGCCGCCACCTTGACTACCGCTACTGGTGACAATGGCGGTGACAACACCACCGACCACCAGGGCCCCCAGCACAACGGCCCAGATGGGGAACCCAGGAGCGGCAGCCGCTGCCAGGGGAGCAGCGGGCACGGGAACGACAGGAAGGGTGGAAACAGCCGTGACCGTGAACTGGCAGGGAGTGCTCGCCAGGTGGTAGGGGTAGATGATCGGATCACCAGCCAGGTTGGTGGAGGGCAGCTGCAGCATCACCGTCTGCCCAGGCTGGATCGTGCTGGTGGGCTGCAGTCGGATCGTGATCTTCAGACGATCGGGACTGATGGTGACATTGGGCCCATTGACATCAATTTCTTCAAGCACCTGGCCGATGGTGCCGGTGTTGGGATCGATGTAAACAATCCTGAGATTGCCGGAGAGGTTCGCCGGCAGCGCCCCGACAAACGATTGGCTGTAGCTGGAGAGGGAGCCAAGTGCGGCCGGATCGCTCTGGGCAACGAGCTCTACCACCGGCTTGGCTGGCTGAGACGCCTGGGCCAGCGTGGTTTGCTGGAGCTGGGCACGATCGAGGGCGTCACTGATGGCCGGCATCGTCTTGACGCCATTGCCATTGATGCGGAACAACTGGACGGAGGCGGCTGGCAGCGCCCGGGCGGGCAAGGTGCCCAGGCCCAGGGCCATCAACACCGGCAGGCCCAGCAACGAACGCAATCCGAAACGGACCCTGAGGGAGGCACAATCCCGACTGTCAACATTGCGCTGGCTGGAACCGGCCATCAAAAAAATACTGTTAAATGTAAAGAAGTCTTGCAGCACCACTTCTGGTTAGCAAGGGCTGTGTGGCACTTGCACAGTCGGCACAGTCCAGACCCAGCTGCCGAAACCATGTCCTGAAGGCCCATCTCAGCCCATCCGCTACGGGCTGCCAAGCCAGCACTCGATGGAGCCAGATGGATCTCGTCACCACCGCGCCACGCGAGCGTCGACCCCGCTCGATTCGATCCGGAATCGCGTCCCGGCAGCACGTGGCCTGGAACCGTTGTAGGGCCTGAATGCCAGAGGCTCCTAGAGGACCTTCCCAGCCAGCACCGCTGCGGCGATCGTCAGGTCAAAGGGGGTGGTGAGCTTGATGTTGGCGGGGGAGGCCGGCAACACCCGCACCGGCCAACCCAGCCGCTCAAACAGGGCCGCATCATCGGTGACGCTCCAGCCTTCGGCCTCCGCCTGGCCATGGGCTTGCCGCAGCTGCTCCACCGGGAAACCCTGGGGGGTCTGGGCTGCCCAGAGCTGGCTGCGATCGGGAGTGCCGCTGATCGTGCCGTCCCCATCCACACGCTTGATCGTGTCCGTGACAGGGGTGGCAGCGATCACCGCCTCACCGGCTCGTACCGCCGCCACAGCGCGTTCGAGAAGTTCCTCACTCACCAGGCAGCGAGCCCCGTCGTGGATGAGCACCCCTTGGGCCGCCGCCGGCAGAGCCTCCAACCCCCGCCGCACCGACTCCTGGCGGGTGTCCCCCCCCACGATCCACTGCACGGGTCGATCCGGTTGAGCCGCCGCCACGATCGCGGCAATCGCCTCGGCATCCACCGGCTGTCCGACGATGCCGATCCAGGTGATGGCCCTGCAGCCCAGGACCGCATCCAGGGTCCAGGCCAGCACCGGTCGACCAGCCACCTCGAGCAACAGCTTGTTTCCGGTGCTGCCCATGCGGCGGCCACTGCCGGCGGCGGCGATCAGCAAATGCACAAGCACCTCCGGTTCGGGTCGATTGAACAGGACCACGCTCCATACAATCAGGCCGCCCGGTCCCATCTGATTGATGCGTGCACTGTTCCTGATTCCGGGCGATGCAGTCGAGCAGCTCCAGGCTTTGCCGGCCGTGGCAGCGGTGGCCCAGCAGCTGAACTTCGCCATCCAGGTGGCCTGCGCCCCCGCCGTCGCCGGTGTCTGGAGCCTGCTGCCTGCTGTGGAGAAGTTGATCCCCTTCAACTTCGGTGACGCCAGCCTGGCGGACTGGGCCAACCTGCTGGGTTGCGTACGGGAGCCTGATTTTCAGGTCAGCATCAACCTGGCCGGTGGCCGGCAGGTGGATCTGATGCTCTCAATGAGTCACATCCCCACCCGCATCGCCCGAGGGGGATTTTCGGCCACCACCATCGCGACGCCGCCCCAGGGAGGCTGGGCCAGCCAGGCCCTGGCCGCCTATCTGCAACCCATCGGTGTGCGACTGGAGGCTGAAAGCTTCCGCCTCAGCCTGGCCAGGCCCCAGCTCGATCAGGCCAACGCCTCCCTGCCCGCCGGCGACGGGCCGATGCTGCTACTGGCCCCGGCCAAAGTGCCTGGCGACTGGCCCGGCGAGCGCTGGCAGGAACTGCCCAACCGGATCCGCACCAACCTGCCCGCCTTGCGCAGCCTGGAGGTTGGCCCAGCCGATGCAGCCCACATCCTGCAGCGGGCCGCTCTGGTCGCCGCCAGCGACGTGGTGCTGGCCAGTGATCCCCTCAGCGAGGAACTGGCCCTGCTCTGCGGCGTGCCGATGGTGGCCCTCGGCCGCGATCACAACAGCCTGCCGCAGCGGCCGGGAGTAAAAGGACTGACAGCCGCCGCCGGCCTCGATGCCCTCTCCCCTGACGACGTGCTCGCGGCCCTGGGACTGGCCTGAGCCCCTGCAGGCTCCAGGGCGATGAAGTCCCGTCGCCCCTGGTTCCGCCGATCGCCCCCCACCTCCCGCTCCAAGCGGCCCTGGTTGCTGCCGCTGGTGGCACTGATCCTGGTGATCAATCTCAGCGCGGTCGGCTACAAGATCACCGAGGGCTGGGACTGGGGAGACTGCTACTGGATGGTGTCGATCACCATTGCCACCATCGGCTACGGCGAGGTGCATCCCCTCACGGCAGCCGGCCGGGTGGTCACGGTGTTTTCGATCATCGGCGGTGTGGTGGTGGTGCAGTTGACCATCCGCAGCCTGGTGACCCTGACGGAGGCCGGCTACTTCCGCAAACTGCGCCAACGTCGCTTCATCGACTGGGTTCAAACGATGCAAGACCACGTGATCCTCTGCGGGTACGGCCGGATCGGCCGGGAAATCGCCGCCCAGCTGAGCCAGGAAGGCATTTCCCTGCTGGTCGTCGAGATGGACCAGGAACGGCGCGAAGCCGCCGAGGAAAAGGGTCTGCCGGTGCTGCTCGCCGATGCCACCCTCGATGAAACCCTGCTGGAGGCAGGCATCCTTCGATGCCGCAGCCTGGTGGCGGCCCTCCCCAACGATGCCGCCAATCTCTATGTGGTGCTCAGCGCCCGGGCCATGGCCCCCAAGCTGCGGCTGATCGCCCGCTCCGATAGCGAAGAAGCTGAACGCAAACTGCGTCAGGCCGGCGCCGACCGGGTGATCAGCCCCTATGTGGCCGGTGGCCGCACCATGGCCGCCACCGCCCTGCGACCGCTCTCGGTGGATTTCATGGATCTACTGGCCGGTTCCGACTGCGAGATCGAGGAGTTCCAGCTCAGCGATGAGCCCGCCATGCTCGGCGAGCTGCTGGGCCGGACCCTGCAGGATCTGCATCTGCGCCGCCGCACCGGCGCCCTGGTGCTGGCGGTGCGAAATCCGGAGCCGAGCATCAGCAATCCCTACGCCTATCGCGGCAGCACCTATGTCAGGGGAGGGCCGGAGCTGATCGCCAATCCCGGCGGCGACGTCCAGGTGATTCCCGGCCAGCTGATGGTGGTCATGGGCAGCAAGGAACAGCTCGCCCGCTTCCGGGCCCTGCTGGGGGCAGCGGTGGTGGAGGAAAGCCCGATGACCGCCTGAGGGCGAGGCCATACGATCGCCGGCGCAGCTGTCCCGATCCCATGTCCAGCGCCACCCCAGGCTCCGATCAGGCCACCGCCACTGCCGCCACCGCCACCGCCGCCGGCGGCGCAGCCGTTGCCCTCGTGACCGGCGCCAGCCGGGGCATCGGCCGTGCCATCGCCGAGAACCTCGCCGCCGCAGGCTTCATCGTCGTGGTGAACTACGCCAATTCCGCCGCAGCGGCCGCCGAGGTGGTGGCAGCGATCGAGGCCGCCGGCGGCAAGGCCTGGAGCCACCAGGCCAATGTCAGCGATGAACAGCAGGTGGAGGGCCTGTTCAAGGCGGTGCAGGAACGGCAGGGGCGCCTTGATGTGCTGGTCAACAATGCCGGCATCACCCGCGACGGCCTGCTGCTGCGCATGAAGACCGCCGACTGGCAGAGCGTCATCGACCTCAATCTCACGGGAGTCTTCCTCTGCACGAGGGCTGCCAGCAAGTTGATGCTCAAGGCCCGCCGCGGACGCATCATCAACATCACCTCGGTGGTGGCCCTGATGGGCAATGCGGGCCAGGCCAACTACAGCGCCGCCAAGGCTGGGCTGCTGGGACTCACCCGCAGCAATGCCGCCGAGTTCGCCACCCGCGGCGTCACCGTCAACGCCGTGGCCCCGGGCTTCATCGCCAGCGACATGACCGAGAAACTCGACCGGGAGGCAATCCTCAAGATGATCCCCCTGAATCGCCTCGGCAGCCCGGCCGAAGTGGCTGGGGCGGTGCGCTTCCTGGCGGCCGATGCCGCGGCCGCCTACATCACCGGCCAGGTGCTACAGGTCGATGGCGGCATGGTGATGCGCTGAACGGGGCAAGGCAGCGGCGGCCTCAGGACTGTTCTGCCACCAGGGGCTGGCCGAGATCCTCCCGCAGGCGTCTGATCTTCTGCAGCAGGCGCAGCCGGCGGCTGCGGGCAGTGATCGTCAGGAACAGCCGCACCGGCACGTACACCAGAGCCATCAGCAGACCAAGGGCCGCAATCAGCAGAAACACCATGCCGTTGGCGGTGGTTGCCGGGCCCAGCCCAGCCTCTGCCGCCGCACTGGCCACGGCCGTGTCGATCGTCTGCTGCAGCAGGTCATCCATGATCTGGACGTTATCGAGGCGACCGCTGCGGCGCAGGCTGAGGACCCTCCCGGGGCCATTCGGCTTTCCCCACCGCAGGGTCGCTGACCGTTGAGGCGCCCGTGTGGGACGCTGCTTGAAGCGTGCTCATTTTTCTTGCCCGATGGCCAAGCTGATTCGCTTTTCCGATGAATCCCGCGATGCACTCGAGCGCGGCGTCAATGCGCTGGCGGAAGCAGTCAAGGTCACGATCGGACCCAAGGGCCGCAATGTGGTGATCGAGAAAAAGTTCGGAGCCCCCGACATCGTCAATGACGGCGTCACCATCGCCAAGGAGATTGAACTCGAGGATCCTTTTGAAAACATCGGCGCCAAGCTGATGCAGCAGGTGGCCTCCAAAACCAAGGACACCGCCGGCGACGGCACCACCACCGCCACGGTCCTGGCCCAGGCGATGGTGCACGAGGGCCTGCGCAACGTCGCCGCCGGTGCCAGCCCGGTCGCCCTGCGCCGTGGCATGGAGAAAGCCACCGCCCAGATCGTGGCGGGGATCCACTCTCAGGCGCGGCCCGTGGCCGGCGAAGCCATCCGCCAGGTGGCCACCGTCAGCTCCGGCAACGACGAGGAGATCGGTCGCATGATCGCCGAGGCGATGGAGAAGGTGAGTGCCGATGGCGTGATCACCGTGGAGGAATCCAAGTCCCTCGCCACCGAGCTGGAGATCACCGAGGGCATGGCGTTTGATCGCGGTTATGCCTCCCCCTATTTCGTCACCGATCAGGAGCGGCGCGAATGCGTCTTTGAAAACCCGCTGCTGCTGATCACCGATCGCAAGATCGGCACCGTGGCTGATCTGGTGCCGGTGCTCGAGGCCGTCTCCCGCAGCGGCCGGCCGCTCGTGATCCTGGCCGAGGACGTCGAGGGAGAGGCCCTGGCAACCCTGGTGGTCAACAAAACCCGCGGTGTGTTGCAGGTCGCCGCGGTGCGCGCGCCTGGCTTCGGCGATCGGCGCAAAGCCATGCTGGAGGACATCGCCGTGCTGACCGGCGCCCAGGTGATCTCCGAAGACCGGTCGATGAGCCTGGAGAAGGCCACGCTGGAGGATCTGGGCCGGGCCCACCGGATCACAATCACCAAGGACCGGACCACGATCGTGGCCGATGAAGCCCGCAAGACAGCCGTGGGCGAGCGGGTCGCGTCGATCAAACGAGAGTTCGAGGCCACTGACTCTGACTACGATCGCGAAAAACTGAGCGAGCGCATCGCCAAGCTGGCCGGCGGCGTCGCCGTGATCAAGGTGGGCGCCCCCACGGAAACCGAACTGCGCAATCGCAAGCTGCGGATCGAGGACGCCCTCAACGCCACCCGGGCCGCCGTCGAGGAGGGCATTGTCGCCGGTGGTGGCAGCCTGCTGCTGCAGCTGGCCGATGGTCTGGGCAGCCTGGCCGCCGAACTGAGCGGCGACGAGCGCACCGGCGTCGAGATCGTGCAGCGATCGCTCGCCGCCCCGGTTCGCCAGATCGCCACCAATGCCGGCGTCAATGGCGATGTGGTGATCGAGGAGATCCGCCGCTCGGGTCAGGGCTACAACGCGGTCACCGGCCGCTGCGAAGACCTGCTCGCCGCCGGCATCCTCGATGCCGCCAAGGTGGTGCGTCTCGGCCTCCAGGATGCGGTCTCGATCGCCTCCCTGCTGATCACCACCGAATGCGTGATCGCCGACAAACCTGAACCCGCCGCCCCTCCCGCCGGTGATGGCGGCATGGGTGGTATGGGCGGCATGGGTGGAATGGGTGGTATGGGTGGTATGGGCGGCATGGGTATGCCCGGCATGATGTGAGCCCCAGCGGCCCACCCCACAGCGTCTCAGAGATCCCTCAGCAGTCGCGCATGCAGGCGACAGACGCTGAGGGCTTTCTGTGGCGGGTCACTGCAGAGCTTGCCCAGCTCCCGGTTGAGGGCCTGCATCTGGACCAGGTGAAGCGTGCTCATCGGCAAGCCGAACAGCACGCTGCCGAACAGGGCAACGCCACCGCAGGTCACAGAGCAGGACAGAGGAACCAGGAATCGCATGACAACCTTCCCAGCCGTGGACAGTCAGGCTTGTGTCCGTCCACGCTGGTCAATGACGCCTTCCCATGGTGACCAGTCTCGCTGCCCTTGAGACAGCCGCGATACAAATCCTTGGCTTTGGAACCAACAGCCTCTGACACCTCAGTGGAGCCACCGCAGCTTCAGCACAGGCACCGAACTGAACCTGGAGGGCAATGGGCTCGAGCTGAACCCGATGCCAGTGGCCTTGAGCAGCGCGATCGCGATTCAGGGACCCAGCACAAAGCCACAGAAGCCTGGATGACCCCGCAGCCATGATCACGGTCACGGCAGAGCATCTCCCCTCAAGGTTCTGAGACTGGCCGTGATCACGCCGCCATCCGGTCTCAGGTTGGGACCGCTGCCAGCGTGCGCACATAGGCCGCCACCTGAAGATCCACGCCCGTGATCGCCGTGCCCACCACCACGGCATCAGCCCCGGCCCCGAGAGCGAGGCTGGCCTGGTCCGCCGAGGCAATGCCACCCTCACAGATCAACAGGGTTGCCGCGGGCAGCTGGGAGCGCAGCGGCCCCAGCAGATCCAGGGCCGGCAACCTGCGGCCGGCGCTGGCCTCGGTGTAGCCATAGAGGGTGGTGCCCACCCAGGCGCAGCCGAGCTCAGCGGCCCGCAGACCATTGGCGAGGCTGTCGATATCGGCCATCAACGGCGCCCCCAGTTCGGCCGCGGAACGAGCGACCAGCTCCTCCAGCCGCTGGCCATCGGGTCGATGCCGCTCGGTGGCATCGATCGCCACCACGTCGGCACCTGCGGCCCACACCGCCTCAATCTCCGGCCAGCCTGGCGTGATGTAGACGGGACTATCGCTAAAGCTGCGCTTCCACAGACCAATGATCAGGGCCTCGGGGCAGCGGCGCCGCACCGCTCCGATGTGTTCGGGGCTCTCCAGCCGAACCCCCACGGCCCCATTGGCCAGGCTGGCCTCCGCCATGGCGGCGATCACGGCGGGATCGCGCAGAGCTGAGCCCTCGGGGGCCTGCACCGAGACGATCAGACCACCGGCCAGGGCAGGACGGCCCAGACGCTCAGGAAGGGAGAAGGTCATGGGGACTGGGTTCAGGAGGCGCGGGGCAGATCATCGTCAGCCGCCAGCCAGGCCCGGAGATCGGACAGGGCCTGGGGGGCGGGCGCCGGACGGGTTTCGCCCTGTCGACCACCCAGCAACCGCTGACGCAGCTGCTGGGTGGTCGACAACCGGGCCTGCGGTTCAGCCGCCGTTGGATTCGGTGACCCGGAATCAGCCGCGCAGCGCGGCCCGAATGCCGCCACCGGAGCCTGATGCAGGGACGGCGTTCGGGCCGCCGATTCGCTCGCCAGCGTGTCGTCCGGCTGTAGCAGCGGCCAGGGGGTCGCCAGGCCGGCGGCCCCACTGGCAGCGGCCAGATTTCCGCTGGCTCCGGTTCCGGCGCCTGTGGTTGCTGGATCCGCCTGTTCCAGCAAGGCCTGAGGCTGGGATCCAGCGACTGGATTCGGCCCCTGCAGGCTGGAAACCGCCTCTTCGACGCAATCGCGAACCAGGGTCTTCACCCGTGTCAGTGAAAAGCGGCTGCGCAAGCGATCGCCGAGCCCGGCCATGCGACCTTCGGCCCGGCCCCAGAACCCGGCAACCTGTTCAGGCCCAACATCGTCGCCCTCCGGCTCCACTGCCAGCTCCGGGCCATCGCCAGGGCAAATGCTGCTGTCGGGGACATGGCCTGATGAGTCGCCACCCGCCAGCGCCTGCTCCAGCGGCCGAGGGATCACGAAGGAAAAGGGGCGCTGGGGCTGCAGTTCCGCAGCCCGATCAAGCGCGAGTTCGCCGATCAGATCCGCAGGAGGTTCCTGATCTTCGGCGAGGAGCTGTTCTGCCAGTTCGGCCGGCTGGCCATAGACGGGGAACTCGGCGGCCAGGGCTTCAAAGGCCGCATCAACGGCAGACTCGGCACGCAAATCCAGCTCGGGACGACCCACCAGTTCCAGGGGCACCGGCACCGGCTGCAGCTCCGGGCCCTGGGCCAAGATCCCAAGCTCGCCGCCCTGATCAGGCGTGCCGGCAACGGCAAGATCCAGCGTCATGGCAAGCCCGACCGCAACAGCCATGGCTGCCAGCTGCGCCGTCGCTGAGCCAACCGAGCTCACCTCATCGACCAATGGGTTCGGCTCGCTGAAGGCCTGCTGCGCTGGTGTCAGCAGCGCCGCTGCCGCGATCGACTCGGCCGCCAGCAACTGGTCCAGCCAGATCCAGTCCAGTTGCTCCGGCTCCAGGGCCAGGCTGCGGCGGCGACGCAGACTCTCCAGGGCGCCGACGCCCCGGCGATGAACCAGGTGCTGCAGCAGTCGCAGGCAGGTGTTGGCATCGCGGCGGCCCAGAGCCTTCAGCAACTCGGCTTCAGGATCGGGTCGCACTGGCAGGGACGGGGCGAAACCGGGAACGGGCTGGTGCACGGTGACTCAGGTGAGTTTGCGATCCAGCAGGGGACGGATCGCCAGGAAAAGACCCACCGCCAATGCCGCCAAGATGCCGAGACAGGTGGCGGCAGTGAGGTCGCCATAGGGGGCGTTCAGCACCACGGTGGAGAGGTGGAACGGTCCGCCGTAGGCGGCACGGATGGGTTCAATCGCGAAGGTAAGGGGATTCAGCGCCGCTAGCCAGCCCAACCAGGTCGGCATGAAGGAGATCGGTGCCAGGGCCGTGCTGGCGAACAGCAACGGCAGGTTGGCCACGAAGATCACGGCGATCAGTTCGATATGCCCTGGCAGGGCGAAGGCCAGACCCAGGCTGAGGGCCGTGACAGCGAAGACCAGCAACAGCAGGGTGACGAGCACCACCAACAGCCCGGCGGCTCCAGGCCAGCCGTAGCCCAGCAAGGCCGCCGTCACCATGATCGCCAGGCTCTGCACCAGGCTGAGGCTGGTGATGTACAGCACCGAAGCCAGCACGATTGAACTGCGGGAGCGCAGCGGCGCCACCAGCAACCGATTGAGGAAGCCGAACTCCCGATCGAACATCAGCGGCAGACCGGCGTTGAGAGCGGCACTAAAGGCGGTGAAGACGATCACGCCGGCGCCGAGGAAGCGGCCATAGCTGCCGCCACCGGGCAACAGCCCCTCCGGGGCCTTGGCAAACAGGGCACCGAACAACACCAGCCAGATCAGGGGCTGCAGCACCCCAGCCACCAGGGTTGAGGGCCGCCTGGCCAGCTGCACGAACAGACGGCGTGTCAATGCCAGGGTTTCCTGACGGATCTCAGCGAAGGCGGAAGGTCCTTCTGAAACGCCCCGCAAGGGGCCGAGGGAAGGGTTGGCACTGGTCATCGTGGGGGGAGGGTCAGCAAGACGAAAGGCACGGCTCAACGCATGGACTGCTTGCGCTCGACCTTGGGGTCGCGCAGGCCAGCCACCGAAAGCTCCGCATCCATCAGGGTGCGACCGGTGGCCTGGAGGTAGACATCATCGAGACTGGGACGGCTCTGGGCGAGGGCGAACACGGATAGCTCGGCCGCCGCCAGCTGCTGGCGCAGTCGCTCGATCACCCCACCGTCCTGGACGACGAGATTGAGCGAATAGCCCTGGGAGCGGTTGACGACCACCTGGCGCACGCCCGGACAGTCCTGCAACAGGGCCTGCACTAGCGCCGCTTCGGCAGCATCGCTGAATTCCCGCACGCGCAGGGTCACCCGATCGCCCCCCAGCGCATCTTTGAGCGCCTCAGGCGTTCCCTCGGCGATCACCCGACCGGCCTCGATGATCGCCAGGCGATCCGCGAGTGCATCGACCTCTTCGAGGTAGTGGCTACTGAGCAGCACGGTGGTGCCCTGATCGCGCAACTGTTGCAACACCTTCCAGATGGCGGCGCGGCTCTCGATGTCGAGACCGACCGTGGGCTCATCGAGCACCAGCAGCCGCGGCCGATGCAGCAGACCAGCCGCCAGATCCAGCCGGCGGCGCATGCCACCCGAGTAGGTGCCGCAGCGGCGATCGATCCACTCCTCCATACCGAGCAGCTCGATCATCTCGACGATGCGGCGATTGCGATCGGCGGCGGCAAGGTGATAGAGATCGGCCTGGAGCTCCAGCAGCTCCCGGCCGCTGAGGATCTTGTCGATCGCCACCTCCTGGGCGACGTATCCAATCAGGCGCCTGACGGCACGGGGTTCTGTCAGGCCATTGACGCCGGCCACTGTGACGCTGCCGGCATCGGGAGTCAGAAGTGTGCAAAGGATGCGCAGGGCGGTGGTCTTGCCGGCTCCGTTGGGGCCGAGCAATCCATAGAGGCTGCCCTCTGGAACGCTCAGACAGAGATCGTCGAGGGCCTGGACCGGAGCCAGCTTGGAGCCGACGCCATACCGCTTGCTGAGGTGCTGGAGCTCGATCAAGCCCGAATCTCCCCCGAGTCATCATGGCAGCGCAATCTAGGCAGCACCGGGGTCACCGAGTGAGGGAATAGCAGTCCAAAGATCGAGCAGACTCGTCAGCTGGAGCGCTGAGGCCTGGGGTGTACGGGCCAGCAGCAACAGCAGGCAGGTGCCGAACAGATAGAGAATCGACCAGCGGAACAGGCTGCGGGCCATTCGCGGATCCTCCGGTTCCAGGCTCAGGCGATGGCTGAGCTGCAGCAGGCGACCGTTGAAGGGAAGCACCAGCAAGCCATAGAGCAAGCCGCCGCTGGGCACCACCAGAATTCCCAGCAGACTGAGGCCCACCGTCACCCAGGCGTAACGACCAATCTCCCGGGCCGTCAATACCACACCATGCACCACCGGCAGCATCGGAATGCCGACCGAGCGGTAGTCCTCGCGCAGCAGCAGGGCCAGAGACCAGAAATGGGCCGGCGTCCAGACCATCACCAGACTGAACAGCCACCAGGCGGACCAACTGAGAGAGCCGCTGGCGGCGGCAGCGCCCACCAGAGGCGGAATCGCGCCGGCCACGCCTCCAATGACGATGTTCTGGGTGGTGCGGGGCTTGAGCAGGGCGGTGTAGAGCAGCACGTAGCTGCAGAGGCCGAGCAGGGCCAGGCTGGCCGCCAGAGCATTCACACCGAAGACCAGCAGAGCAATTGAGGCCAGGGTGAGAGCGATCGCCAGAGCAAAGGCCTGGCGGCTGGCCAGCCGCCCCGAGGGAAGGGCTCGGCGGCTGGTGCGCTGCATGCGGCCGTCGAGTTCCTCCTCCCAGAGACAGTTGAGAACACCGGCCGCCGCGGAAGCCATCGCCCCTCCCACCAGGGTGCAGCTGATGCGCAGCGGGCTTGGGGGCCATTCGGGGGTGACGGCCATACCCGCCAGGGTGGTGGCCAACAGCAGGGGAATCAATCGGGGCTTGGCCACCTCCAGCCAGGCCGGTAGCCGCACGGAAGGTCGAATCGTGCCGGCCTCCGCTGGAGTTGGCAGCGCTTGGGGCGCCAGGACGGTGGCACTAACCATGATCGACCTCCAGATTGGACTGAGCGAAAGGTGCCGAGCCAGGCCAGCTACGACCAAGCAGGGCTCCGAGAACGGCCACCAGAAGGGCAGCCACGAATTGATGGGCCACGGTGACGGCGGGTACCGCCAGCTCCAGCCGCAGGGTGGTGATCCCCAGCAGCACCTGAAGCAGTACCAGGCCAACGGCGGCGAAGGCAAAAGCGCGCGTGGCATTGGCTGGAGCCGGTAAAGCCAGGGAAGCCAGACCCAGAATCAGCAGCGACAGGGCAGCCGGGTAGGCGCCCAGGCGGTGGGCCAGCAACCAGGAGCAGGCCTGGCCGGCTGCGAAGCAGAGCTGGGCACTCCACTGGCTGGCCATGGCACCTCCCAGGACGCACTGGGTGAGCACCAGCAACACGGGGAAGGGCAGCAGCAATCGCCACCAGAGCGGAGTGGCCTGAGCCGGGATGACGCTGGCCACTGAGGCGTTCGCTGGCTGGGCCAGAGCCACAACCAGGCGCTGATGCAGAGCACTGACCAGCAGCACCAGCAGCAGGGCAGTGGCCAGATGGGCCGTCACCGTGGAGGCCTCAAGCAAGTGGAGAACGGTGAGAGCCCCGAGCAGACCCTGGGCCGCCACGAGAGCCAGGGCCGCACCAGAGAGCCAGGGAAGCCAGCGGGGCAGGCGAGAGCGAAAAACCAAGGAAAGGCCGCTCAACGCCAACAGAGCGAGACCCACCAGAAAAGCATCAAGACGATGGAACCACTCCAGGAAAACCTGGAGGTTCATCTGACGGCCGGGCAGAAGACCGCCATAGCAAAGGGGCCAGTCTGGGCAAGCCAGGCCCGCCTCCATCACCCTGGTCGTGCCACCGATCACCACCAGGGCCACCAGAGCCACCACCAGATGGCCGCTGAGCAGGGTGAGCGCACGTCCCAGGCGGTCAGGACCGGCAGGCATGCTGGCCGTGGAGCCAGACTCCGGTGCAGAGGCAGGTGCCTGGATCGCCAAAGGAGACAACCCTGAACTGGTGACGCGGCTGTAGAGCGGAGATTGCAGAGACACCACCGCCTGGAGATCGGGGGCTCAACTTAGCGAGTCTGGGCAGATGAGCGATCCCGCACATCTCAGCGCCTAAATGCAAAGTTTATCGGGATTTGCCGTTCTTGCTACAGGCCGACTCGCCATCCGCCGCCGGACTTCATAGGGTGGAACCCGATTGATCAGTCCAATTGTCCATCCCCTCGACCCTGATCACCCTTCTGCTTGGCATGGGCCTCGTGCTGGTGGGCCTGTGGGTGGGGCAGAACGTGCAGCTGCTGCCCATCGACGCCAGCAGCAATGCGCCGGTTTATGACTCACTTTTCCAGGTTCTCTTCAGCATTGGCACGATTCTGTTCCTCGGAATCGTCGGCTTGGTTCTGTTCAGCCTCGTCCGATTTCGCAGGCGCCCCGGCGACCTGGCAGATGGAGTTGCCATAGAAGGAAATTTGCCTCTGGAAATTGTCTGGACCGCAATTCCAGCAATTGTCGTTCTTTTCGTCGGCATTTACAGCTACGACATTTATGAGCGAATGGGCGGCATGGTTGCGCTCAACGATCACAGCGCCATGCATCACTCTGCCGATGTGATGCAAGCTTCAGCTGTGCCATCAGCTGGCATTTCTGAGGGCTCAGACCCTGCCAGCGAACCCCGTGTCTGGGCAGGTATCGGCAGTAATGGCAGTAACGAAGGCAGCATGCCTGTGGAAGTTACAGCCATGCAGTTCGCCTTTATTTTCCACTATCCCGACGGCAATATCACCAGCGGTGAACTTCACGTCCCAGTCAACCGCCCCGTGGAGCTGCGCATGAAGGCCAACGATGTGATTCATGCCTTCTGGGTGCCCCAATTCCGCCTCAAGCAGGACATCATCCCCGGTCAGCCCACCGTGCTCGCGTTCACGGCCACCCGGGCTGGTAGTTACCCGATTGTCTGCGCTGAACTCTGCGGTCCTTATCACGGCGGCATGCGCTCCACCGTCGTGGTCCACGAAGAGGAAGCCTTCAACCAGTGGTTTGAAACCAACGCTCCACCCAAGCCAGCGCCGGCCACCGTCGCCAGCGCTTCCATCAACCCCACCGCCTGAGTTTCCCAGCCCAGCCCAGCTCTTTTCACTCCAGCCATGACCGTCGCCTCACCCACCGACTTTGAACCCCAGGGGCTGCAACCCCAGGGTTGGTTGAAGTATTTCAGCTTCAGCCTTGATCACAAGGTGATCGGCCTGCAGTATCTGATCACGGGATTCATTTTCTATTTCATCGGCGGTGCCCTGGCCGGTGTGATCCGCATGGAGCTGACCAGCCCGATCAGTGATTTTGTCAGCCGCGAGACCTACAACGAAGTCCTCACCCTCCACGGCACGGTGATGATCTTTCTCTGGATCGTACCGGTGGTCAATGGTGCCTTTGGCAACTACCTGATTCCCTTCTATGTCGGCGCCCGCGACATGGCGTTCCCAAGGCTCAACGCCGTGGCCTTCTGGCTGATCCCGCCTGCTGGCATCCTTCTGATTGCCAGCTACTTCATCGCCGGTGGAGCTGCCCAGTCAGGCTGGACAGCCTATCCACCGCTGAGCCTGACAACCCCGGCCATCGGTCAGGTGATCTGGATCCTCAGTGTTCTCCTGCTTGGAGGCAGCTCCATCTTCGGCGGCATCAATTTCATCGCCACCATCCTCAAACTCAGGCGCCCTGGGTTGAAGTTGATGCAATTACCGATGTACTGCTGGGCCATGCTGGGCACCAGCATCCTGGTCGTGCTCTCCACGCCGGTCCTGGCAGGCACCTTGATCCTGCTGAGCTTCGACATCATTGCTCACACAGGCTTTTTCAATCCGGCTCTTGGCGGCAATGTGGTGGTGTACCAGCATCTGTTCTGGTTCTATTCCCATCCAGCCGTCTATATCATGGTGTTGCCTGCCTTCGGATTGGTCAGCGAAATTCTTCCGGTGCATGCGCGCAAGCCGTTGTTCGGCTACACCACCATGGTGTATTCCATCCTCGCCATCGTTGTGCTTGGGCTGATTGTCTGGGCACACCATATGTTCACCAGCGGCACCCCACCCTGGATGCGCCTCTTTTTCACGATTGCCACCTCGTTCATCGCCGTCCCGACTGGCATCAAGTTCTTCAACTGGTTGGCCACTCTCTGGGGCGGCAAACTTGCCTTGAACAGCGCCATGCTGTTTTCCTGTGGCTTCATTGTCAACTTCGTCTTCGGTGGCATCACCGGAGTGGCCTTGGCCCAGGTTCCGTTTGATATCCACGTCCACGACACTTATTTTGTTGTCGGCCATTTCCACTACATCGTCTATGGAGGCACCGTTTTTGTGATCTTTGCCTCCGTCTACCACTGGTATCCGAAGTTCACCGGCAGGCTGCTCAATGAAGACCTGGGCCGCTTGCACTTCCTGCTCACCTTCATCGGCTTCAACCTCTGCTTCACCCCCCAGCACTGGCTCGGTCTCAACGGCATGCCACGCCGGGTCGCCGAATATGATCCCTCCTTCACCACTCTCAACCAGGTGAGCAGTGTCGGTGCCCTGCTGATGGCGATCAGCACCCTGCCCTTCCTGATCAATGTGATCTGGAGTGCCTACTCCGGCCAGATCGCCGGTGACAACCCCTGGAACGCCCTGACGCCCGAATGGCTCACCGCATCGCCGCCTCCGGTGGAGAACTGGCTGGGTGAGGCCCCCCTGGTCACCCATCCCTACGACTACGGGGTACCTGAGGGCAAGATTGATCTGCGAGTCGTCAGTGGTGCCGACCTCTGGCTTGGAGGAAAACGATGACCAGCCTTGCCCCAGGTTCCCCCAATCCAGCGGGAGCCCCCCTGACAGCCTCTGCCGCAGAATCGCCTCAGGCAGCCCCCGCCCACCACGCTGGCGATGACCATGGCGGCCATGTCGATGCCCGCTTGTTCGGTCTGGCCACTTTTCTGGTGGCCGATGGCATGACCTTCGCCGGCTTCTTCGCCGCGTACCTCACGTTCCGGTCGGTGAATCCACTGCCGGCGGGCTCCAACTATGAGCTTGAACTGATCCTGCCGACGATCAACACCGCCCTGCTGGTGATCAGCAGTGTGACCTTCCATCGGGCCGGCAGCAACCTGCGCAGCGGCAATCGCTCTGCCTGCCGCAGCTGGTTGCTGGGCACCGTGGTGCTGGGGTTGGCCTTTCTGGCCGGCCAGATGGTGGAGTATTTCAACCTACCCTTCGGTCTCACGGACAACCTGTTCGCCAGCACCTTCTATGCCCTCACGGGCTTCCACGGTCTCCATGTCACCCTGGGTGTGATCTGCATCCTGATCGTCTGGTGGCAGGCCCGCCAGGGCGGACGCATCAGCCAGCAGGAGCATTTCGGGCTGGAGGCCGCCGAGCTCTACTGGCACTTCGTGGATGGCATCTGGGTCGTCCTCTACGGGATTCTTTATCTCCTCTGAGGGCGGACCCGGTTGCATGATCGACTGTTTGTTGGCCACAATCACTTCATCGCATCCTGCATATCGGCCCGATGGCAGCCTCCAGTGGAACAGAGGGAATGGACCCCATGCTTGAAGGCAAAGCCCTGCTGGACAAGGCTCGATCGCTGAGCAATCGTCCGGAAGACCAGATTGCCCGGGGCTGTGGCTACGTGGGACCCAGTGGCCGGGTGCTGAAAAAGAGCTTCTACCGTGCCTTGGTGGCCGCCAAGGGCTACACCCTTCCCTCCAGTGCTGCCTCCAGCACTGGACTGAGCAAGGGCCGTCAGGCTGAGTTCCGCACCCGCGTGCACGGCAACGGCAATCTGCTGATCGGCCAGGCCTACACCCGGCGCATGGGACTGGAGCCCGGTCAGGAATTTCGCATCGAAATCCACAGGGAGACCGGCGCCATCTGGCTGCTGCCGCTCGAGGACAGCACGCTCAAAACCTGAGTTGCAGCCCAGCAGCGGCAAGGCTGCTGGCCACGCGACATGACCTCGATGGGCAAGGCGAGATTCAGGCACTTGGCATCTCGGCAGGACTCACCCTGAGCGTTTTGGCTGGAGGGGTTGTCTGCGTGTGTGGCCGATGAGGCGATGATCTGCAGGCTCAGGGCCAGCCCAGGCCCTGGCCCACTGCCAAGCGGCATTCCAGATCTGAGATCCCTTGCAGTAGCTGGCTTCTTCCGGTTACTACTGGCTACGGCCGCTGTGCCGCTGGCTGTGGAAACTGGCACTGAAGGTGAGCAGGTCGATGCCACTGAACATGAAGCTGATGCCAACCAGCAGCCCGAGCACGGACAACAGGTTGACCGGCTTGATCGTCAGAATCAGCAGCCCAAGGCCCATGGTGACCAGGCCGTTAGCCAGGCCCCAGCCCCAGCCGCGCACCTGACGATGGCTGAGGGCCACCACCGTGGCCACCAGTCCCTCCAGAAGGAACACCACGCCCAGGGCCAGCGCCAGGCCTGCCACCTGAATCGCGGCGGTCATGGGACCGGCGGCCAGCTGGTGCACCATCCACAGCCCAGCCACCAGGAACAGGCTGGCTATGACCAAACGCCAGAAGCTGACCCATCGCCGCAGCCTCGCTGCCCGGGTCAGGGTGTTGATCCAGCCCACCAGTCCACCGACCAGGAAGGCGATCGCCACCACCGCCGTCACCCAGACCGAAGCCAGCAGCGGAAAGATCAGGGCCAGCAGCCCCAGAACCACCATCAGGATGCCTTCGGCCACGGTCAGACCGCGCAGGGAGTCCTCGGTGCGCTGCAACGGAGTTGGGGAGTTCATGGCAGCGGGGTTCGGGGGGTGGGATCGATGGCCCGATCGCAGCCTGACAAGAGCTGGTGGCGCTGGCAACGACCCAGCCGCCAGCTTCAGCCGCCCCAACCCTGCTCCGCCAGCCAGTTGCTGGTGAGCGGTGTCTCGGCGCCGACATCGATGCCGCCTGGACTGGCCGCTGCCAGCAGGCGCTCGGTGTATTTCGCCAGCAGATCAGCCTCAAGATTGACGCCATCGCCGGGGCGTCGGTCCTGCAGCGTGGTGCTGCCCCACGTGTGGGGAATCACGGCGATCCAGAACCTGGCTCCATCCCTGGAGCAACCGGCCACGGTGAGGCTGACACCATCGACGGCCACCGACGCCTTCTCGCAGACATAGCGGCCATAGGCAGGATCGTTCCAGACCAGCTCCAGGTGCCAGGACGCCTTCTGCCGCTCGATGGCCCGCACCGTGCCGACGCCATCGACATGACCACTGACCAGATGGCCCCCCAGCCGGTCCGAGAGGCGCAGAGCAGGCTCGAGATTGACGCGCTCCCCCCTCTGGGCTCGCACCCCCAGCAGGCTGCGCCGCAGGGTCTCCTCACTGACATCGGCCCGGAAACCAGCCACGGCTCCACTCTCTCCCAGGAACGCAGCGACGGTCAGGCAGATGCCATCGACCGCCACGCTGTCACCCAGGGCCAGGGAACCGAGACTGCCCGGAGTGTCCAGTCGCACCTTCACCCCATCCTGGCAGCGCTCCAACCAGCCGATCGCCTGCACCAGTCCGGTGAACATGCCTTCGCTGCGATTCTTCTGGCCATAATCCAATGGCGGCGTGTGACGAGAGCCAGGAGCGGACCCGAACCATGGTCGAAATGCAAGTGGCGGGGATCGCCCTGGATGCGGCCAGCCGCAGCCCGATCGTGTTGCTGCGCGATCCCTCCGGCCGCCGCCAGGTGCCGATATGGATCGACCAGGCCCAGGCCCAGAACATCCTGGCCGGCCTCAATGGGCGGCGACCGATCCGCCCCCTCAGCCACGATCTGATGGTGGATCTTCTGGAAGCGGGCGATCTGAAACTGGAACGGGTGATCATCCACGCCATCGAGGACAACACCTTCCGAGCGGTCCTTAAACTGGTCAAAACAGGCGGCGAGGCCCGGGAGCTCGATGCCCGACCCAGCGACGCCATCGCCCTGGCCCTGCGCTGCAACAGCGGCATCTGGATGCTGGAAGAGGTGGTCGGTGATGCCTCGATTCCCGTGGATGCGGAAGCCGACGCCGAGGAGAAGGCTGATTTCCGTCGCTTCCTCGAACGCACCAGCCCAGCGGAACTGATCCGCCATCGCTCCAGGGGGGCAGGGGAGCCGGAAGGGGCTGCAGGCCCAGAGAGCCTGCAGGTGTTCGAGCCAGAGGCGGGGCCAACCGGCGAATTGCCGCCGCAGCCGCCCATGCCCCCCAGCGAGGAGCCGCCCAACGCCGCGCCGGGGGACAGCGAACCCAACCGTGACGACTGAAGCCAGCCGCCGGCCCTTCGGCTCTGGGCGGCCGGTCTCCCTGTTCACCCTCGGCACCATGCGCACGGTGGACAGCAGCGCCCAGATGGAGGCCGTGCTGATGGCCGCCCTGGCCGCGGGCATCAACCATCTGGAAACCGCCCCTGCCTACGGTCCCGCCGAGTCCTTCCTCGGCGCGGCGCTTCAGGCCCTGGAGACCCGCCATCCCCAGCAGCGCCGTGGGCTGGTGATCACCAGCAAGCTGCTGCCGGGCCTCACCCTGGCGGAAGGCAAGTCCCAGCTGACGGCCCTGCTGCGCCGTCTTCGGATCGAACGGCTCGACAACCTGGCCGTGCACGGCCTCAACCTGAGCGAGCATCTGCAGTGGGCCCTGCATGGACCTGGGAAAGAGCTGCTGGCCTGGGCCCTGGGCGAAGGGCTGGTGGGCCAGGTGGGCTTCTCCAGCCACGGCCCCACAGCGCTGATTGCCAAGGCCCTGGCCTCGGCTCATTTTTCCTTCTGCAGCCTGCATCTGCATCTGTTCGATCAGGAACGGATTCCATTGGCCCGGGCCGCCCTGGCCGATGGAATCGGCGTGATGGCCATCTCCCCGGCCGACAAGGGCGGGCGGCTCTATGCCCCCCCGATCGAACTGGTGGCCGACTGTGCCCCCTTCGCGCCCCTTGAGCTGGCCTATCGCTTCCTGCTGGCCGAAGGCATCAGCACCCTCACCGTCGGGGCCGCCCAACCCTCCGACCTCGCCTGGGCCAGGATGCTGGCCGGCGCCGACCATCGCCTCAGTGAATCCGAACATCAGGCCCTGGAGCGGCTGGAGCGGGCGGGCCGCAACAGGTTGGGGGAGAGCCTCTGCGGCCAGTGCCGCCAGTGTCTGCCCTGCCCGAGCGCCGTACCGATCCCGGCGCTGCTGCGACTGCGCAACCTGGCCCTCGGCCATGGCATGGAGAGCTTCGCCAGCGAGCGCTATGCCTTGATCGGCCGCGCCGGCCACTGGTGGGAGCAACACGATGCCAGTGCCTGCAACCGCTGCGGCGACTGCTTGCCCCGTTGCCCCCTGGGGCTGCCGATTCCTGAGCTGCTGGCCGAGACCCACCAGCGACTGGCCGCCCCACCGAGGCGGCGACTGTGGGGCTGAGCCTGGGCGCCCCTAGCTGGCAGGCGTGGCGGCATCCCAGAGGGCCTGAAGCTCGGCCGATTCGGCCGCGCTCAGGGGTGGCAGATCGTTGCAGCGCGCCAGCACCGCCGCCGGTGGCAACAACAGGCTGGCCTGAGCCACGGGGAAGGAGGCCACGGCCCGCTTCAGCACCGCCCGTGGCAACGGCGGCACCCAGCCCGAGGCCAGCAGCAGGGGCAACAGCGGCGGCTCCAGTACGGCCGCCAGCCACTCCAGCGGCGCAAGGGTGGGGGCGGTTGCCGGGGTGGCGGTGGAGGCGGCGACGGGCTTCAACACCAGACTCCAACCGAGGGGAGCGCCCTGCTCCGGCAGGATCACACTGAGCCTTGGATCCCGGCGCAGCAGAGGCACGACCCGCTGACGGGGCAACACCAGGGCCTCCGCCGCACCGCTGAGCAGCAGGTTGAGGCCATGACAGTCGTCCTGGGCGAGGACGTTCTGGCGCAGGCGGCGCAGACGCTGCGGATCCCCATCCATCAGGGCGATGGCGACCCGGGGGCTGGAAGGCAACACCAGCTTTCCCCTGAGACTGGCATCGAGCAGCAGGTCCCAGCCCTCGCCCAGGCGACGCTGCAGATCGGGGCGATCACGCAGCAGCAGCACCCAGGGATTGCACGACCAGGGGAAGGCCAGAATCGGGGCCCCCTCGGGGGCGAACAGCCGACTGACGGGCCCCGCCTCAGGCCCCAACCGGGCCAAGAGCTCCGGGGTGCCGATCGGGCCAAAGGTGCTGCGGGGCATCGCCGTGGCCCAGCCATCCCCCAGCTGCACCATGGAGGACTGGGCGCGAGCCGCGAGCACCGCGGCCGAATCATCGAGCAGTTTCAGCTGCCACGGCCGCGGCAGTCGGGCACTCCAGGCTGCAGGCAGATCCCCGCGGGAGGCCAGCAGCTGGGGCCCCTGGCCCCGGCAGCCCGCCAACAGGCCCAGACCGCCGATCGCCCCCAGCCGCAGCAACTGGCGCCGGCCCAGACCTCGACCCGGTGTGGTCGCCGACCAGGCCTGGGGCGAGAACGGCTGGGAGGTAGCGAGGCGATCGGGAGCGGCCATCGCTCGACCGTAGGCGCTGACAGCGTCCTGCGCCCAGCGGAACCTGGCCCGCCTCCGTTCAGGGCCGGCCCGAACTGGGCACGTCGGCTGAAGAGGGCCTGGGATCGGGCTGGGCCGTTGGGGCATGGGTCCGCCAGGGGGGGACACGAACGGCTCAGGCCTTGCCGGGAATGGACAGGGCGCCGAAGTGGTCCTCGCCTGGAGGTTGAACCGCCGCGCTTGGTGTCCCAGCCAGCAGGCTGCGGCAGGCCCGGTCGCAGGCCAGCTCCAGAGCCGCCGGCGAGCGGCCCGCCAGTTGCCACAGCAGGGCCAATCCACCGGCTCCGACGCCCTCCTTGACGAACCCGCGTTCGTAGTCGCGCAGGGCCGGATGGCAGCTCGGGCCGAAGTGCAGATCGGCGGCAAAAGCCAGGGGCTGCACATCCCAGTGGGCGCCGATGCGCGCCAACAGCTCGACCAGATCACTGCTGGGTTCATCGGCCACCCAGGCGGTGGTCCCCAGAGCCACCTGGGCGGCGATGGCCGGGCGCTGCTGCGGCGGCGCCAGGGCCAGGGCCAGGGCCAGCACCGCCGCCATCTGGCTGCCGCCGGCCAGCAACAGCGGCAGACCGGCTCTGGCGGCGGCCACGACCAGGGCCGCCGCCAGAGGTTGCATCGGATCACCCAGGGCCGCCACCACGCGGCGGGGATCGGGCCTCTCGCCGGTTGGTTCCGAGCCGGAAACCAGGCCCGCCGCCGCCAGGCCCCGGCGCACCAATTCGGCTTTGAGCCCATGAACCGGAGCGGGCATGCTGCCGCTGACCAGTCCAGCCACCTCCAGACCCAGCCCGCTCAGCAGCGCCTGGGCGGAGCTGGTGCCCCCCGGCACACATTCGGCGATCAGCAGCGGCCGACCAGCCCGTGCCAACCGCTCCCCCCAGAGCCGCCCCTGCCGCAGCAGGCCCTCAACCCGTTGCGGTGCCATGGCGGCGCCAGTGCTGAGGCAGTTCGCCGGGCTCCGCTGACCGGCCAGCCGCAGATGGGCCACCGCTGGAGCGACGGCACAGCCCAGATCCACCACCAGAGGCACCAATCCCAGTTCGGCCACCACCACCTGGCTGATCAGGGCGGGGGAGACCCCCGCCGGCAGCGGCGGCAAGCTGTGGGGCCGCCTTCCGGCCGGACCCTGCACCAGCAATTCGGCATCGGCCGCCGCCGTCTGCAGGCGCGAGGCCGGGGTGGACCCGGCAGCGGAGATCCCCGCCACGGCAGCCGTCTCGGTGGCGGCAAGCAGCAACAGAATTTCACTGGCACCTGGGTTGACCCGCCAGGGGCGGCACCAACGCTCGGCGGCAGCCGCTGCGCCAGTGAGTTGGCGCAGCGAGCTCAAAGCGGATCGAGCGCCACCAGCGATCGCAGGGCAGGCGGTGGCTCGCTGATCGGCGATTGCAGACGCGGAAAGATCCAGTAGGCCACGGCGTGGAGGCAGAGAACGACCAACAGGTTCTGGATCAGCACCAGGGCCAGGGCCGCCAGTTGCACCTGCAGCAGATCAAAGCCAGGCCCCAGGCCGAACAGCCCCCAGAGACGCTCCAGCAGACCGGCGGCGGCGGCGGTGATCACAACCCAGAGGTTCTCGCCCACCATCACCGACAGCACCGCCACCCGCACCAGGAAACCGACGGCGCCGATCAGCCCCCCCACCGGCAGGGTGATCCACCAGCTGAGGCGGCGGCGCCAGCCCCAGCCGAGCCAGAGAGCGAGGAAGCCATAGGGGAACAGCACCAGCGGCCCCCGGATCGGACCCATCAGGGCGAGCAGCAACAGGGCGGTGACCGCCACCCCTTCCAGGGCACAGCGCCAGCCATGGCGCAGCTGCAGCAGGGCCAGGGGCAGGGGCAGGGCCAGCTGGAACAGGGGACTGCCCACCGGTAGGTAGTAGAGCGCCAACCAGAGCAGGGCCGTGGCGGCAGCCAGATAGGCGCTGTCCATCAGCTGGCGCGCCTGGCGCGCACTGAGCTGGCGACTCTGGGGGCGACGCTCCATCTCAGCGGGGGGCCGGGGCCGGCCGGACCGAAGGAGTGGCCTGGGTTGAGGGGACGGCTGTCCCCGCACCGGGCAGGGAAGATCCGGACCCGATGCGCTCGATGGTCTCCACCTCAAAGGGCACTCCCGCCGCCCGCAGGGCCTGGGTGACGACCTCGGCCGGCGCCGAGGCATCGGCCTGGGGCAACAGGATCGTCACCCGATAGGGAGCAGGCCGGCTCGGCACCGGGAGCGCCGGGGCGCTGGCCGCTCCGGAGGCTTGGGGCACCGTTGTCGAGGTTGTGGATCGGGCCTTGCCCTCCGGCAGTGTCTTGGCATCGGCTGAGGTCTTGCCGGCGGCGAGAGTTGGGCTTGAGCCGCCGGCAGAGGTCTTGCCAGCGTTGGCTGCGGAGGTCGGGATCGCCGAGCCGCTGGGGCCAGCCGTCGTCGGGCCACCCACCCCTGCACCTGCCCTGGAGACAACCGGACCAGCCGCTGGGGTGGCGGGGGCCCCGGAAAAACTGCGGGAGAGGGTATCCCCGAGGCGGGTGCCACTGCAGCCAGCCAGCGCCAGGGGCAGCAGGACAGCCACCAGAGCGCCGCAACGCAGGGCAACGGGCACGAGCAGGCTCAACTTCCCGCCGGCTTGATCACCCGCACGGCACTGGCACGCAGGCGGCCGGTCTTGGTCGTGGCAGGGGGCTTGGGAGCCGCCGCAGGCTTGGTCGTCGCCGCCCTGGTCGTCGTGGTCTTGGCCGCACGGGGGGTCTTGGCGCCGCCTCGGGTGCTGCCTGCTGTCGTGGTCTTGCCCTTGGACTTGCCGGTGGCTGCCTTGGCGGCCAGCAGCTCCACGGCCTGCTCCAGGGTGATCGTCTCGGCAGTGGTGCCTTCCGGCAGGGAGGCGTTGAGCTTGCCCTGCTTGACGTAGAGCCCATAGGGGCCATCGAACAGCTGGATCGCCTCAGTGGCGCCGGCGGGGGTGCCCAGATCCTTGAGGGCGGTGCGACCGCCTCGGCCCTTCTTGGGCATCGCCAGCAGCTCCATCGCCCGCTCCAGGCTGATCAGCAGCACGTCGTCCTCGGCCTTGAGAGAGCGGTAATCCTTCTCCCCCTTGCCCTTGTCGTGCACCACGTAGGGCCCGAAGCGCCCCAGCCCCGCCTGCACCTTGCCCCCATCCGCATGCTCGCCGAGATGGCGGGGCAACCGCAGCAGACCCAGGGCATCCTCCAGGCCCAGCTCCTCCGGCTTGACCCCCTTGGGCAACGAAGCGCGCTTGGGCTTGGGGTTGTCTTCGCTCACCTGGCCGCGCTGCAGGTAGGGCCCGTACTGGCCGAACAGCAGATAGATCTCGTCGCCGGTTTCCGGATCCGTGCCGAGGGCCTCCGGCCCATCGGCCTTCTGCCTGAGGATCAGCTCCGCCTTTTCGGCGTCGAGATCCCCGGGAGTGATCTCGGCCGGCAGGGTGGCCTTGAGCAGCTCCTCAGCGCCATCCTCACTGACCCGCTTGGTCTCGAGGTAGGCGCCGAAACGGCCGATGCGCACCACACAGGGAAGGCCCTCCAGCTCCACCGTGCGGGAGGCCCCGGGGTCGATGTCGCCTTCGCGCTGCTGCACCTGGGTTTCCAGGCCATTTTCGCCCTTGTAGAACCCCTCCAGATAGGGCAGCCAGGACACCTTGCCGGTGGAGATCTCATCGAGGGTGGACTCCATCCGGGCCGTGAAGCTCGTGTCGACCAGATCGGGGAAGTGCTCCTCCAGCAGGGCCGTGACCGCGAAGGCGGTGAAGCTGGGGATCAGGGCGTTGCTCGCCAGCGTGGCGTAACCGCGATCGACGATCGTGCCGATGATGCTGGCGTAGGTGGACGGCCGGCCGATGCCCTCCTTCTCCAGGGTCTTGACCAGGGCCGCCTCGCTGTAGCGAGCAGGGGGCTGGGTCTGGTGGCCGAGGGCCTCGACGGCCTTGCAGGCCGGAGCATCTCCCACCTTCAGCGCCGGCAGCAGCACCTCCTGCCCCTCGAGAGCGGCGTCAGGGTCGTCACTGCCCTCGACATAGGCGCGGAAGAAGCCGGCGAAATCGATGCGCTTGCCACTGGCCCGGAAGATCGCCGGCCCCGTGGCGGAGGCGGCTGCAGCCTCCAGATCCACCGCCAGCATCGTCAGCCTGGCATCGGCCATCTGGCTGGCCACGGTGCGCTTCCAGATCAGCTCATAGAGCGCCAGATCGCGGCCATCGAGGCCCGTTTCATTGGGGGTGCGGAAGCTCTCGCCGGCGGGGCGGATCGCCTCGTGGGCCTCCTGGGCATTGCGGGCCTTGGTGGAGAACTGCCGCGGTGCCGGGCTGAGGTACTCCTTGCCGTAGCGCTCGCTCACGCAGGCGCGCGAGGCCTGGATCGCCTGGTCGGAGAGGTGCACCGAATCGGTGCGCATGTAGGTGATGAAGCCCTTTTCGTACAGCCCCTGGGCGGTGCGCATCGTCTCCCGGGCCGAAAGCCGCAGCTTGCGGTTGGACTCCTGCTGCAGGGTGCTGGTGGTGAAGGGCGGCACGGGCTTGCGCACCGTGGGCTTCTCCTCCACCGAGGCCACCCGCCAGGGGCCGCTCTCGACGGCCTGCTGCAGCTGGCGGGCCTCGGCCTCACTCAGCAGCTTCACCTTGCTGCCGGCCTTGAGGCCGCCGGTGTTCTCGTCGAAGTCGGAGCCGCCGGCGATGCGCTCGCCCCTGAGGTGGGTGAGCTTCGCCTCGAAGCCTGCCCCCTGCTGCGCCAGTTTTGCCTTGAGATCCCAGTAACTACCGCTGCGGAAGGCCCGACGTGCCCGCTCCCGCTGCACCAGCAGACGCACCGCCACCGACTGGACCCGGCCGGCGGAGAGGCCCCAGGCCACCTTTTTCCAGAGCAGGGGGGAGAGGGTGTAGCCGACCAGCCGGTCAAGGATGCGGCGGGTCTCCTGGGCATGGACCAGCTCCATGTCCAGCTCCCGGGTGGCATCAAGGGCCCGACCGATCGCCTCCTTGGTGATCTCGTGAAAGACCATCCGCTTGACGGGCACCTTGGGGGCCAGCAACTGCAGCAGATGCCAGCTGATGCTCTCGCCTTCGCGGTCTTCGTCCGTGGCCAGCAGCAGCCGATCGGCGCCCTTGAGAGCCTCCTTGAGCTCCTTGACGATCTTTTTCTTGTCCTTCGGCACCACGTAGAGGGGCTCGAAGTCGTTGGCGGTGTTGACGCCGAGATTGGCCCATTTCTCGCCCTTGTGGGCCGCCGGGATCTCACTGGCGTTGTTGGGCAGATCTCGCACGTGGCCCATCGAGGCCTCGACACGGAAGTCCTTCGGCAGGAAGCCCCGGATGGTTTTGGCCTTGGTGGGGCTCTCGACGATGACCAGGGTGTGGGTCACGGATAGGCGCTGTACCGCTTCCTTCTTTATCGCATCGCTGGCCGATGCGTGCGCTGCCGCTCACCGAAGGCCACGGTCGCCACCAGGCCATGACCGCTACAGTCCGCAGCACTGAAGCCTTATTAGCGCCGTGGCCGACGTGTTTTTCGCCGCCACTCCTGCCACCGCTGCCGCTTCCACCGCAGCCGATGCCACGGCAGCGATCGGTGCCGGTCTGAGTACTGGCAGCCTCAACCTGCAGCTCAATGCGGCAGCGATCGCCCCTGAAGCCGCCGTACTGGTGGCCCTGCTGATCTGTCTGCTGGTGGACCTGGCCGGCGAGAAGGCCGCCAGTCGCTGGGTGCCGCCGATCTGTTACGGCGGTCTCGGCAGTGCCCTGGTGCTGCTGGCGCTGCAGTGGAACGGCCCCCTGGAGCCCTCCTTCCTCGGCGCCTTCCTGGCGGACAACCTGGCCATCGCCATGCGGGCGGTGGTGGCTGCCTCAACCTTGATCTCCCTGCTGCTGAGCTGGCGCTACGTGGAGCGCAGCGGCACACCGGTGGGGGAATACGCCGCCATCCTGCTGGCCGCCACCCTCGGCGGCATGGTCCTGTGCGGCGCCACCGACCTGATCAGCATTTTCATCTCTCTGGAAACCCTTTCGGTCTCCAGTTACCTGCTGTCGGGCTACATGAAGCGAGACGCTCGCAGTTCCGAGGCAGCGCTGAAGTACCTGCTGGTGGGCTCGGCAGCCGCTGCCGTTTTTCTCTATGGCGCCTCACTGCTCTACGGCCTCAGCGGCGGTGCCACCAGCCTCGATGCGATCTCGATTGCCCTGCGCACATCTGACACGCCGATCACCGCCCTGGCCCTGGTGTTCGTGCTGGCCACGGTGGCCTTCAAGATCGCGGCGGTTCCCTTTCACCAGTGGACGCCCGATGTCTACGAGGGTTCACCGACCCCAGTGGTGGCCTTTCTTTCGGTGGGTTCGAAGGCCGCTGGATTCGCCCTGGCCCTGAGGATTCTGGTGGGCTGTTTCGAGAGTTTCGACGCTCAGTGGAAATTCCTGTTCACGGTCCTGGCGGTGCTGAGCATGGTGTTGGGCAACGTGGTGGCTCTGGCCCAGACTTCGATGAAACGGATGCTGGCCTACAGCTCGATCGGCCAGGCAGGTTTCGTGATGATCGGCCTCGTCTGTGGCACTGAGGATGGCTTCTCCGCCATGGTTCTGTACATCGCCGCCTACCTCTTCATGAATCTGGGGGCATTTGCCTGCATCATTCTCTTCTCGCTGCGCACCGGCAGCGATCGCATTGCCGACTACGCCGGTCTTTATCAGAAGGATCCTCTGATCACTCTCGGCCTGAGCCTGTGTCTTCTGTCTCTGGGTGGCATCCCACCGATGCTCGGCTTCTTTGGCAAGATCTATCTCTTCTTTGCAGGCTGGGCCGATCATCAATACCTACTGGTGGTCGTTGGTCTGATCACCTCAGTGGTTTCAATTTATTACTACATCTCCGTCATCAAAATGATGGTCGTCAAAGAGCCACAGGAGGCTTCCGATGTGGTCAAGAGCTATCCGGCGATCAGCTGGAATCTGGCTGGCATGCAGCCTCTGCGCGCCGCCCTGGTCGGCTGTGTCGTGGTCACGGCCGTCGGCGGCATCCTTTCGAGCCCGCTGTTCAACTGGGCCAGTTCCACCGTGGCGGGCACACCGATCCTGCAGCAGGCGATCGCCAGTGCCAGTGCCAGTGCCGTTTCCCTGGGCTGAGGTCGCCATTGGCTGAACCAGCCCAGACCATGGCCGCAGCGGAGCGCCCTGAACCCGAGCCCAGGCTCCGGGGTCGATCAGTCCGTACCGGTTCTGCGCCGAGCGCCCGGCCCGTTGCCGAGCTTGATCAGATCAGCAAGATCTACGGCAGCGGTGACACCGAGGTGCGCGCTCTCGACGACCTCAACCTGACGGTCAATCGCGGCGAATATCTGGCGATGATGGGCTCCTCAGGTTCAGGGAAAAGCACGGCGATGAACATCCTGGGCTGCCTCGATCGCCCCAGCGCCGGCACCTATCGCCTCAACGGCACCCCGGTGGAGCATCTTGATGACGACGAACTGGCCGATCTGCGCAACCGCGAGCTCGGTTTTGTCTTCCAGCAATTCCATCTGCTGCCCCAGCTCAGCGCCCTTGACAACGTCACGCTGCCGATGATCTATGCCGGCGTCCCCTTGAAGGAGCGTCGTGAGCGGGCGGCTGCGGCCTTGCAGCGGGTGGGACTGGGCCAGCGGCTCGAGAACCGGCCCAACCAGCTCTCCGGCGGCCAGCAGCAACGGGTGGCGGTGGCCCGCGCCATCATCAACCAACCGATCCTGCTGCTGGCCGATGAACCCACCGGCGCGCTTGATTCCAGCACCACCCGCGAAGTGCTCGACCTGTTCGACGAGCTGCACCATCAAGGGATGACCATCCTGATGGTGACCCATGAGCACGACGTGGCGGACCGGGCTGAAAGGGTGCTGCAGTTCAAGGATGGCCACATCGTCGATGGGCTCGGTGACTGGATCCACCACGTCTGAGCCACGAGGCTGCCTCGGCCGTGGACACGACCGGGCGCTGCCACCCGGGGCAGCAACGCCTCCATGGGGTGCGCCTAGATCAGAACGATGCTGGCATTTGCATCGAAACCAGCCAGGCTGACCCCCAGCAAGGTGGTGGTGCCAACATCACGAATGATCTGAAGATCACCGCTGCCATCGAGACCTGTGCTGCCGAGGGTGTAAGGCGTCGACGCGGTCAGAATCTCGATGATGTCGCCCTCAACGGCGCTGAAATCGACGATCACATCCGAATTCTTGGAGAGAACGAACACGTCTGCACCCAAGCCACCGGTGGAGGTGTCATTACCCTCATTACCGTTGAGAACATCGTTGTCCTGACCACCGAACAGCTCGTCATTGCCCAGATCGCCGAACAGTTGATCGTTGCCAGCGCCGCCGGTCAGCTGATCTCCATCCTTGCCCCCGTGCAGCGTGTCATCTCCGGCGCCACCATCGACCGTATCGGCACCCTCATTACCGTTGAGGAAATCGTTGCCCAGATCGCCAAAAAGCTGATCATTGCCAACCCGGCCGGTCAGAAAATCTTCATCCTTGCCCCCGTGCAGCGTGTCATTTCCAGCGCCACCATCGACGGTATCGGCACCCTCATTGCCGTTGAGAAAATCGTTGCCCAGATCGCCGAAAAGCTGATCATTACCAACCCGGCCGATCAGCTCATCTCCGTCCTTACCCCCGTGCAGCGTGTCATCTCCGGCGCCACCATCAACGGTATCGGCATCCTGATTACCGTTGAGAAAATCGTTGCCCAGATCGCCGAAAAGCTGATCTCCCTCCTGGCCCCCATGCAGCGTGTCATCCCAGGTGCCACCATCGAGGGTATCGGGCACCTTCATTGCCGTTGAGAGAATCAGCGCCTTCTCCGCCGGAAATCAAATCGGCGCCAAGTGATCCATAGACGTGATCTGCCCCAGCGAAAGCAATCAGAACATCATCTTCAGTGGAGCCGGCAATCGAATCGGCACCCTTGAAAATTTCATTTTCAATCTCGTAGGGCTTACCAGCCTGGACAAGACCGTAAGCGACCGCAGCGTTGAGCGAAGCACCGGAAAACTCATAAAGGAGGCCCGAACCAACCGAAGAACCAGAAAATTGCTGATAACCAGTGAATGTCGAGGTCGACAAAATCCCCTTATTAATGTCATCAATATTAAAAATTCCTATATAGCGCTGCAGTCGGCCAAGTGGGTCAAGGACATCAATTTGAGTCGAGGTGAGTACAGCTCCTGCCAGAGATGCAGAGTCAGGCAGCAGGTAGCTGTCACTCGGCAGATCCATGTCGACGCTCTTCAACGCATCGAACACAACCGTTGTGTCAATCGGCGTCAAAATGTCAGAGCCGGAAATGGAGCCGCCGGCGATGTTGGAGCCGGAGCCATCGATGCCACTGGCCATAATGAAAATCCGCAAAGAAAGGACAAGGCCGTTAAATCAGGCCAATGCCCAGGGTTGATTTTCATGACTATCAGTCATCCCAGGCAAACGTCAACCTCAGCTCGCGGCAGCCACAATCGTTACCAGCAGCCAGCCATGGGACAATCCCGCCGCAGACGTAGCGCCTACCCTCTCAACGGCTCTCCGTACTTCGCAACAAATCGGCTCACTCCTGCCAGGGCAACAACGTTCCCTGGGGTGCTGCGAGGCCGAAGAGGCCACAGCAGCAGCCGTTTTGCGAGTGAAGCGCAACTCCCGATACCAAGTCGCTCAGGCGGATCAACAACGGGCACAGAGCCGGCATTCCATTGCGCCAGCCTTGCCGTCGATCAGGCTTCAGCGAGCAACAAAACGGGTTCAGACTGCCGAATTAGCCCGTTCTGCGCTCGCTTCTGCAGGCGATGGGCAGCATTCACGCCGAGGAATTACGACCTGATTCTTGACCTCCTGAATCCCAACATGGCGACCGGCTGCTCCGACAAGCAAAGCGGTTGAACCCGGATGATCCGAGTGGATTCAGCCGCCCATCAGCCCGTCCCGGAACTCAGCCCCGCTGGCGCTCAGCCGGGGCCGGGGTGCCAAACGGAGCGGCAGGGCCACTGCGGGCGGCCGGCAGGGCCAGGGGATCGCGGGGCCGTTCGAGGGTCTGGATCAGCTCACCCATCAACAGCGCCACGGCATCGGTGGGCACCGCTCCGGGCTGGCCAGGCTGCGAAGCCAGCATGGCGCCGCCCGGATCCAGTTCACCAGGATCGACAGCCACCCAGCCGCCCTCCTGGGGCATGCGCACTTCAAAGTGCAGATGCGGCCCAGTGCTCAGGCCCGTGCTGCCGACCCGGCCGATCACCTCACCCTGGCGCACCACCTGGCCCTCTTTGACATAGAGCTCGGAGAGATGGCCGTAGAGGGTGCGGCGGCGCGGCCCGTCGTGCTCGATTTCGATCGCCAGGCCATAGCCCCCGGCCAGTCCACTGCTCATCACCCGACCGGAGAGGGCCGCCACCACAGGCGTGCCCTCCGGGGCCGCCAGATCGCGACCGGCGTGCATCAGCCAGGTGCCCATCAGCGGATGCAGGCGCCAGCCGAAGGGGCTGGTGACGACGGCCGAACCGATCAGGGGGAACATCAGCCCGGAATTGCCATTGCCAGCGATCGCTGCAGGCCTGGGCGTACGGCCGAAGACATCAGTGAGCCGGAAGGTGCCGCCGGCCCCGGAAAGCAGAGCCGACACCGGCACGGAGATGGGCGGCAGGGGCAGGGCATCGGTGCTGAAGCGACCCATGCCGGCGGCCACGCCACCACCACTGAAGCCCGCCTCGCCCTCTGCAGCGGAGAAGCCAGCACCGTCAAGCCGGCTGCGGCCCCGCAGCACCACCCCGGTGCCGCACTCCAGGGCCGAGAGGGCGCCACTGCTGCAGGCCTGAAGGCGGGCGGTGTTCATCGGTCCGATCAGACCGCCATGGACCCGCACCCGCTCGGAGGGGGAGATCACCCCATCGCGCACCAGTTCATCGAGCGAGGCATCGAAGCGACGGGGCTGCAGACTGCGTCGCTCCTCCGGCGATGGACGCAGGGGCGCCTCGGCCAGCGGCGGCGAGGAAAGCCTGGAGGGCGCAATGGACTGGGAGGGCGGCGCCGACAGCGGGGCAGGGTTCACCTGCTCCAGCGGCGCCGGCGCCGCTGGAGCAGCCTCGGGGGCCGGCGCTGGAGCCAGCGAGGGCGGCGCCTCGCTCTGGGCCAGCACCAGGGGCACGGCCACCAGGGGAGCCGCTCCCAGCAGGCCCACGAGCAGAAGGTGAAGGGGCTTGGAGGCCATAGGGGGCAAGGGGAGGGATCCTCGAGAAGCGGCGGGGAAATGGGCGGGGACAAGCTCAGAGACGGAACCGGCCTGCTTCGGGGCCGCTGGTCCTGGGGGCTGGTCCTGGTGGAGCAGCTGATCCGAATGGAGTGGCTGCTCTCGGCGTTGAGGCGGTTCCAGATGGAGACGTTGATGTGTGAATTGAGCGAATCAAGCGGACAGAATCAACCTGTCCTGACAACCAGGCGGCTCTACAGAGCCATGAAGGTTGTCAGAGCTGGGCGACTGACCACAGCCCGCCAGTCTGGCGGCGCCGGTGGCGATAAGGAGGAGCGCTGGCAGACCGATCTGAATGGACGATCTGAATGGACGAAAAGCACTGGATCGCCGAGGAATTCTCAGCGGCGCTCCGAGATCGGCTGAATGGTGAAGCAGGGGGATGGCTGGGATTTTAAGGGGCAGCCGCCAGGGGGCCGGCATCGAAGCAGCGCTGCAGCACCCGTCGGCGTGCTCCGCACTGCAACCGCAGGCCACCATCGCGCTCCAGACCCAGCGGTCGCCAATCCTCTCCGTCGAGTCGCAGCAGGGCCGGTCCCAGATGCAGCCGTTGCTCGGCCAGCTGGCGCACCTCCTCCGGCCGCCCTGCCCAGGCCATCGCCCATTCCAGAGCCAGCAGCACCCGGGCCGCCAGGCGCAGCGGATCGGCCCCCCACGGCCCCAGAGCACGGCGCAGGTTGCAAGCCCCAGCCGGCACTGGATTGAGGCCGTTCAATCCCACGCCCAGCCGGGCCCAGCGGATCCGATCACCCCGGAATCGGAGCCGCGGCAACAGGCCGGCAAGCTTGGATAGCTCGCCATCGGAGCCCTGCAGCAGCAGGTCGTTGGGCCATTTCAACCGCACGGGCAGCCCGAGCTGCTCCAGCTGCAGGGCCAGACCCACCGCCATCGCCAGGCCCGGTGCCGCGGCCTCGGCCGGATCCTGCGGCCAGGGCAGGGCGGCGCTGAGCCACACCCCCCCGCAAGGAGCCAGCCAGGGACGACCCTGCTGGCCATGGCCAAAGCGCTGATGGCGCGCCAACAGGGCCATGGGCGCTCGCAGCGGCCCGGAGCCGGCGGACAGGGATGTGGCCAGCCAGCGATCCAGTTCGGTCTCCGTGCTGGCACAGACCGGCAGGCCCCGCAGGCGCCAGGGGAAATCCAGGGCCGGTCGTTCAGTGGTCGCTGCCGGGCCCTGCCCCCTTGATGAGCGGAGCAACCGCCGGCGCTCGGAGGCGATCCGAGCGATCACAGCTGCCGCAGCCAGGCACCGATGCGGGCGGCACCGGCTTCGAGCTCGGCCGCCGGATGCACCAGAGCCAGCCGCTGCCAGCCCTCGCCGGCCGGCCCGAAGCCGTTGCCGGGGGTGAGACAGACCCCGGTGCCATCCAGCAGGGCCGCACAGAACGCCTCCGAATCCAGTCCGCGCAGGCGGGCCACCTCCGGCAGCTGCAGCCAGAGATAGAGCGCCATTGAGGGGCGCCTCAGGAGCCAGCCCTCAGCCTCCAGTGCCGCCGCCATGCGATCGCGCCGCTCGCGGTAGACCGCCCGCAGCCGCTGGGGCCAGTCGGGCGCCTGCTCGAGAGCAGCGATGGCTCCGGCCTGCAGGGCCAGGGACTGGTTGAAATCCACCACCCCCTTGAGCTGGCGCAGAGCCGTGATCAGCCATTCGGCACCGATGGCGAAGGCCAGCCGGTAGCCGCCGAGGCACCAGCTTTTGGAGAAGGAGAAAAACTCAATGCCGCACTGGCGCCAGGCGGGGTTGCGCAACAGGGCCGGGGCCTCGCCGTCGAGGGCCAGGTCGACATAGGGATTGTCGTGAGCCAGCACGATGTCGTGGCGCAGGGCCCGCTCCACCGCCTCATCCAGCCAGCTCTGCTCCCCGGTGGTGGCGGTGGGATTGTGGGGGAAGCCCAGCACCATCAGCTTCAGGGCCTGCCATTCGGCGGCGCTGAGGCGATCGAAATCCGGCCGCCAGCCGGAGGCGGCCTCAAGAGGCAGCAGCACGGGACGGGCCGAGGCCAGGTGCAAGCCACCGAGGTGGGAGGGGTAATAGGGATCGAGCAGCAGGGCGGGGTCGCCGGGGTTGAGCACCGCCAGGGGCAGATGGGCCGTGCCCTCCTGGGATCCCACCAGCAGCAGCACCTCAGTCTCAGGATCCACCGTGACCCCGAAGCGCCGACCGGCCCAGGCGGCCACCGCCTCCCGGAACGGCAGGGTGGCGCCATGGAGGCAATACGAGGCACTCTCAGGCCGTTTCAATCCAGCGGCGATCGCCTCCAGGGCCACCGCAGGGGGCTGCAGGTCGGTGGAGCCAAGGGAGAGATCGAGCAGCGGCGGCAAAGGCGCCTGACCAGAGGCTGCCTGCCAGCGCTGAAGGTAGGCCAGCTTGCGTTGGTCGTTGCGGGCGAAGACGCCGCTGCCGAGCTGGGCCAGCCGTTCAGAGATGGGCATCCAGGAAGGCCTGCAGCTGGGGCTTGGCCATGGCGCCCTCGTGGCGGGCGATCTCAACCCCGTCACGGAACAGGATCAAGGTGGGCAGACCCTGCACCTTGTAGGCATCGCGGCTGCCGGGATTGCCATCCGCCTCCAGCTTGCCGACGGTGAGCCGGTCGGCATAGGTGCTGGCGGCCCACTGCATCAGCGGCGCCATCAGGCGACAGGGGCCGCACCAGGCAGCCCAGACATCCACCAGAACAGCCGAGGGCAGAGCGAGCACCTCGGCGGCGAAGTTGGCGTCATTCAAATCGAGAACCGTGGCCAAGGCATTGCTGGCCAAGGCGTCAGGGGACTCAGGCTTCTGGGGCTCGGCGTTGTGGTCGGTCGACACAGCCCGGGGTTCAACTGGCCCGATTGTATGGATTCCGCCTCACCGGCCGATGGGGGAGGACCAGCGAGCGCCAGGCTGCTGCGGTCCTGAGTGAAGCCGGGGCCGTTGCCCTGCTGATCCGGAAACCTCAGGAGATGGAAGCTGACGGCTCGCCACTCAACGCGATTCCCGATCGCGAGGGAATCGCGCCTGGTGCCTGGACGGAGCTGGGGCTCAGCTGCGGTGCACTTCAGAGCTCTTGAGTGCCCCGCAAGATCCTTGGGGGGCAGAGGGCGCTGCCGGGGATTGGTTGAACATAGCTGTGGCCGAGCCCTCCCCCGATGGGATTGGCACACCAGGGATGCCACTGGATCATCCAGTCAGAGCTTGTCGATGGAGCGCTTGAGCTGTTCGAGCTCGGCATCCACTTCCGCCACCTGCACCGGCTGCAACTGGGGAACAGGCCCATTGGCGGCCGGCAGGGAGACAGGATTGCTGCCCCCCTCCATGCGGGTCCTGAGGGCGGCCAACTCATCATCGACGCTGCTGCCCTCGAGGGAGGCAAACTGGCTTTCGAGATCGGCGCCGGCCAGCTCGGCAGCGGCCTGGCTGCGGGCCTCCATGGCCAGCACCTTCTCCTCCATCTGGTCGAAGGCGGCCATCGAGCTGTTGGTGCCCAGATTGCCGACGGCGTTCTGGAGCTGCTCCTGGGCCTGGGCTGCCTGCTGGCGAGCCTTGAGCATGTCTTTTTTGGTCTTGGCCTGGGCGATCTTGCCCTCGAGGGCCGTCAGACTTTTCTTGAGCGTCTCCACCTGACCGGACTGGCTGGAGATCTGGGTGTTGAGGGTGGCCGCCGTCTCGGAGTAGGTCTTGCGGCGGGTGAGGGCTTCACGCGCCAGGTCTTCGCGATTTTCCTTGAGGGCCAGCTCAGCCTTGCCCATCCAGTAGCGATCCTGAGAGGAGGCCTGGTCGGCCTGGTTCTGCAGACGCTTCTGGCTGGCAATGGCCGTGGCCACGGCCTGGCGCAGCTTGACCAGATCGGCCTGCATGTCGGCCACGGACTGATCAAGGATCTTGGCCGGATCCTCCGCCTTGCTCACCAGGTCGTTGAGATTGGCGCGAAGCAGGCGGCTGAGCCGATCGAAGAAGCCCATGAATTGGCGGCTGGGGCGAGAACAGACAGTAGCGACTCCAGCGGATACGAGCTGCTGGAACGCGCACCGGATTGCCGCACTTCCCCAGGCGGCCCGACCTAACCTGATTTCATGGCCCAGGCCCGCAGTCAGCAGAACCCCCGCCAGCAGACGCTCCGCATCGGCAACCTGTCACTGCTGATTGCCGCGCCCAAGCCCCCAGCCAGCGCCGTGGCCAGCTGCCTGGATGTGCTGCAAAAGGGTTGGCGCCGGGACGGCCATATGGCCGCCCTCTGGCAGGCCTGGCCGAGGATCGCCGGTCCCCAGCTGGCAGCCCACTGCCAGCCCTTGCAACTGCAGGCGGGCCTGCTCACGGTGGGAGCCGCACCGGGCCCGTGGCTGCAGGCCCTCCAGTACCACCGCCACCAGCTTCTGGGGGCCCTGCGGGGCGCCGGCTTCACGGTGCGGGATCTGCGGCTGCAGCAGCATTACGCGACGGCCATCCCCGCCGCAGGCAGCAGCCTGGAAGCCGAAATCTGGGCCCGCCATCCCAGCCGCGTCGATGTGCATGGCCAGGCCGACTGCCCCGAATGCCGGCGACCAGCCCCGGCGGGTGAAATGGCCCGCTGGGGCCATTGCAGCTTCTGCCGCCGCGAATGGCTGGCGGCTCAATTCACGGTGATGCCCGGGGGGGCCGGAACGGCCGCTCCAGTGGGAACGGGTACCAGCCCTGCCGTGCCCGCTGCGCCAGGCACGGCAGGCGCAGCGGCATCCGTGGCCGGCCGCGGCCCCCGGGCCCAGGAACGAGCGCAGACCCGGTCGACCCAGCCGAAGTAGAGGTCTGGACGCTGCTGCGCCATCACCCGGGCCTCCGCCTCCCGCTGCCAGTCGCTGTTGCGATATAAGAGGTCAACCTCCCGCCGTTCTCTGCGGCTGAGACCCTGAAGCAGCTGCTCCTGGCTGAGCAGCGGAACCCCCTGCAGACAGCGATGCTGAATGGCATGCCAGCCCTCATGCAGCAGGGTCTGGGTCTGGTTCCCCCTCGGGCAGATCACGATCAGATGGCGGCTGCGCAGATAAAGCCCGAACAGATTGGGCTCGGCGCAACGGGGATAGCTGGAGCTGGGTGACTGGCTGTCCATGGGTGTGTGGCTGCGACTGGTTGGAGCACTGACGCTCACCGCAAAGCCCCGCTGCTCAAAGGCGGCCAGCAGCTGCGGCCAATCCGCCCTGGCGGCCCTGGCCGGAAGGGGCGCCAGGGCCAGGCCGATCGCCCCCAGCAACGCCCCGAGCCCTGGGGTGAGGAACGGGCACTGACGCGGCACGGCAAGCACCGCTGGGCGGTTCAGATTCAAGGAGGTCCCCATGGGCCACGGGCTCAGGGCCATGGTCGCTTCTGAGCATTCCCCGGGCGCTGAGCCAACCGGCAACCACACCGCCATGGAGACAGCGGCAGCCTGGCCCTGGCTGTCGGATCTGGCTAACACAAGGCCAGCTGTTGCCACTCCTGCCTTGATCCCTGTTGCTCGCCAGCCGCTCCGCCTGGCCCTTGGCCTGCTGCTGCTTGCTCTGCCGTCCTGGATGACCATCAACCTGGCTCGGAGCGCTACGGCACCGACCAGCTCGACCCCGACAGGCCCGGCTTCGCTGAGCCCGGGAGCTGCCCCATCCTGGCTGAACCGCCCAGGCCACAGCTTCTGGGATAGCCGCCCCTGGGTCTACGGCTGGTATCGGGTCCATCCCGATGTGTGGAGCTGGTGGGGGGCGAGTTCGAACCGCTGGGGGCTCGCCAGCCTGGCACCGGCCGCCACGATCACCGGCCTCGTCCAAGCCTCCCTGTCCAGCGGCAGCACGGTGATCGTGGTGCCAGGCGGCACCGAACGGCTCGACATCGGCAGCCTGCAGGCCGTGCGGCCGATGGGGGTGCGCTTCCAGTACGCCGGCGAGGGCCTGGCCTGGAGTCCCGGCAGCGCCGATTGCCAGGCAGGCCTGCTCGCGGGTCTCACCCCCCAGACGCCCCTGGAAGCCCAGAGGCTCAATGCCGCCTGCCAGCTGACCTACGGCAACCCCTGAAGTGGCCCAGGTGGCCCAGTTTCAGAGGCTGAGCCGGAAGCCATCGCGATGATGGAAATCGGGTTCCAGGCCGCCATGGACCAGGGCCCAGTAACTCACCAGGCCCGAGCGCTGCTGAATCACCGCGGTGATCGCCGCCTCCAGGGGTTGGTCCACCTCCAGGCCAGGAGGCAGATCCACCTCCAGGGCCAGCCGCAGCTCCTGGGGATCGCGCACCACCTGCAAAGCCAGCTGCTGATAGGCCGGTTCCGACGCCAGGCCGCGCCGATAGCCCTCCAACCGATAGATATTCCAGTGGCCAGCCGGCGAGAGGTTGAACTCCCAGTAGGACTCGCTACCGGAAGGGGCCAGGAACAGCTCAAAGCAGGTGCTCTGCCAGAGCTCATCCAGCCGGCAGGGCACCTCCGCCGGCGGCGGAATCAGGACCGAGTCCAGAGGGCCCTGCAGGGCGTAGCGGATGTTCAGGCGCTGGCCGCGGCGGCTGATCTCGCCGGTGATCGCCAGCCCCGACAGCTGGGGCAGCGATTCGAAGGGCTGAAGCGCGAAGGGGTGATCAGTGTTCACAGAGACAATCCTTGCGGCTCAAAGGGCAACCCTCAGTCGCTCGACGATCGCGCGGATGGCGCCCTCCTGGTTCTCGATGCTCTCGGTCAGCCGGAACTGCACCAGGGCGCGCTGCAGATTGTGGCCGGGGCGGTTGGTCTTGAAATAGTGGTCGCCACCCAGATGATCGGTGAAGAACCGCAGACCCAGCTCGAAGCTGATCAGGCGGATGGCATCAAAGAGATAGTCGTAGTCGGCGGCGGCCATAAAGCCCTGGGCCTGGCCCAGATAGCCCTCGAGGATGGCCTCACACAGCTCCAGATCAAAGTGCACCGAGCGCCAGTCGGACGTCTCTTCACCGAGGCGATTGCAGCCGGAGCGGAGGCAGTCGCCGATGTCGTAGTGCACCAGGCCCGGCTTGATCGTGTCGAGATCGACCAGGGCGATCGCCTCACCGCTGGTCACATCGAACAACACGTTGTTGAGCTTCGGATCGCCATGGATCGGACGCAGCTGCAGCCGGCCCGCCGCCTTGGCGTCCTCCAGCACGCAAGCCAGGCGCTCACGATCGCGGATGAAGGCGATGCAGTGGGCCGCCTGGGGGGTGAGGCGCACGGTGGTGTTGCGCAGGATCCGCTCGAACTGGGCGAGATAACCAGGGGTGATGTGAAAGCCTTCCAGGGTGTCGGCGAGCTCGGCCACCGGCAGATCACTGATCAGGGCATGAAAGGTGCCCAGCCCCCGACCGAACTCTCGGGCCTGGCGGCAATCCTCGAGCAGCTCACAGCTGCAGCCACCCTCGACAAAGGTGATGGTGCGCCAGACCTCGCCGTTGACCTCAAGCAAGCAACGACCGGGCTGATCGCGCACGGCCAGGGCCCGAGGCACCTCCCAGCGGCGTCCCGCCAACAGGTCGCCGGTATGGGCCTGGGCATGCTCCGCGAGCCGCAGGATATTGGCCATCACCAGCTCGGGCTGGGCGAAGACGCGGGTGTTGATGCACTGCAGCACCACCTGATCGGTCTGGCCGTCCTGGCGGCGCAGGCTCACCCGGTAGGTGTCGTTGACATTGCCCTGGCCGAGGGAGCTGATGGCGACGACCGGACCGGGCAGCTCAAAGGCCTCGGCGATCGCCACCAGGGCATCGTCGGCAGCAGCAGATCCTGCAGAGAGCGGCGAACCGTCGTGCAAGCCGGCAGCTGTGGGCGAGCCAGCATGGGTCTCGGTCACGGGCCATCGGGCGCAGACCGGCACACTGTTCCACGCAGATCGCCTGAATCCCAGGCGGACTCTGCCAGTCCTTCAGCTGGGCTGCCCCCAGACACGCCCCCTGCGACGCCCCTTCAAGGCGCCACCTTCAAGGGCTCATGCCGCTCCCCATCGCCGATCCAGCAGAGCCGCTAGAAATCGGCCGTGGCCAGAGCCTGGGAGTGCCCCACCAGATCCCGGGACAGCCGCAGCGAACGCCCATCCACCTGCAGGGCCTCGGCCCAGCGCTGCACGGACGCCGGCAAGGTCACAGGGATCGGCCGGCAGACCATCTCCAGCACCAGCATCAGCTCGATCAGTTCCCGGCGCTGGTCAGACTGCGGCAGCGCCAGCGCCACAGCCTCGGGGGTGAGCGGGGACTGGGCTTCCGGATCCCCCTGCCTGCCGGCAGGCACTGACCACCGCCGCCGCCACCAAAGGGGCCTGAGCCAGCGGCGTATGGATCAGAACCATGACCAGAACAGCCGGCGATCAGGGTTGGAGCTGGTCAGAAGGCGTAGCGCAGACTCACCTCCAGGCCCTGGGTCTGGAGATCGGCCTCGGTGCCGGCAATCGTGAGGCTGCGCGTACCGCGGGGCCGCACGATGGTGGCCGAGCCGGTGCGGCTGCGCACCTGGCCGAGATCGCTGAAGCGGTAAGCCAGATCGACGCTCAGCCGTTCACTGAGGGGTACGGCCACACCGGCCGTGAGCAGATAGGCGAAGCCACTGCTGCTGCCACCGGCGGTGGTGGTGGAGGCCTTGGCGGCAATCGAGGGGAAGCGGTAGGTGACCCCGTCCAGATGGTTACGGGCCCCTCCGATACCGGCCCCGAGAAAGGGACGCACCCCGGCGACGCGGGGCAGATCCACATAGGCGACAGCGAAGCCCGCCAGCGACTCGACCGCGCCATTGACTGGCTGGGAGGGTCCGGCACCGAGAAAGTTGCTCTGACCGCTGTAGGCCAGCTGAGGCCGCCAGCTCAGCAGCGCCTCGGCCCGCAGCCAGGGGGTGAAGCGATAGCCGAGGGCACCATCGAGCACGGGCGTCTGGCCGAAGGAGCCAGCCGCCTGCAATGAGCGACCGTTCTGGCCGGCGCCGCAGCCGAACAGGGCCGGCGGTGTGGTGCCGCTGCAGGAGCCCTGGTCACGGAAACGGCTGGGATCGGACCAGTCCAGACCACCGCCCAGACGCAGGTAGGGCCCGCTGCGCACTTCGAGGGCTGGGACCCCGGCAGCATGGGTTGCCCCGGGTTCGGCGGCACCAGGTTGGGCCGCTGCGGGCTGGGCAGCGGCAAGCTGGCCAACGAAAAGCTGGGGCAGAGCAACCAGGCTGAATCCTGCAACCAGGCTGCCTAAAGACGCAAACCTGTTGCTGGCGACAGGACGCGCCGCCAGCCTTCCCGAGTCATCCATGAGAAGGCATCGAAAGCAAAAACGCGATGCTGGTTCTAAGTCCAGCGAACTGGCAAAGGCGTTGCCGATGGGCAGCTGGCCAGCTGACGCGCCGCGCCTCCCCGGCCGACAACCCCGTTCAGGCCAGCTCATGGCAACAGGCGGCGAAGGCCACAGCGGGATCGGCGGCGGCACTGATCGGCCGACCGATCACCAACTGACTGGCCCCGGCGGCGATCGCCTCGGCAGGGGTCATCACCCGGGCCTGGTCGCCCGCGGCGCTGCCGGCCGGGCGAATGCCGGGAGTGACGAGGCTGAAGGGCTCGGGATGGGCCCACCGCAGGGCCGCCACCTCCAGGGGAGAGCAAACGCAGCCACCGATGCCGGCGCTGGCCGCCAAAGCCGCCAGGCGATTCACATACGTGGGCACCGGCTCAGCAATGGCAAGTTCGGCGGCGAAACGCGCCGCCGGCCAGCTGGTGAGCACGGTGACCGCCAGCAGGGTGGGGGGAGGCAACCCTGCGCCGGCAGCCCCCTCAATCGCCCCAGCCTGGGCTGCGGCCAGGGCCTCAGCGCCGGCAACGGCGTGCACGGTGATCAGCTCGGCGCCGAGGCGGCCGGCGCTGCGGCCGGCGCCGGCCATGGTGGCAGGGATGTCGTGAAACTTGAGATCGAGAAACACCCGCAGGCCGCGCTGCCGCAGCTCGCTCACCACGGCGGGACCAGCGGCCGTGAACAGCTCCAATCCCACCTTCACCCAGCGCAATCCGGGGATGGCGGCGGCCAGGGCCAGGGCAGCCGTGCCGTCGGGGCGATCGAGGGCCAGGATGATTCGCTCAGCCGGATCGAGGGCGGACATTGGAGTCATGGAACGGTGGGCTGGGCAGCAGGCAGACGGGGGTGACGTTAAGAGGAAGCCCCAACCCAACGACCAACGCAGCCAGGAGAGAGCGAGGCCAAAAGAGGGCGCGATGCCCAGGCTGATCGCCAGACGGCAAAAGGCTTGAGACAGGCTCAACAGCTTGTCGTAGCGGCCAGGCTTGCAGTCGATCTAACGCAGGCAACGCACGATCGCCTCGGATGCATGCCACATCCATCACGCTTCCGGCGCATCCAATTGATCAAATCGAGGACAGCACAGGGGACAGGAGCCAGGCAGCAGAAGCAGAGGTTTGAATTGACAATCTCAGAACAACTCAGCGCCGTCGATTTCACCCACAAAACATCGACAAAATCCGCCGTCAAACCATGCATGACCGGCCACTGGGTTGGCCTCCAGCAGATCAAAACGCCAGAGACTGGAACGCTCAACGACGCCCACCACTGCTCCGATCCACCAAGACCTCCAACGCCTGATTTCGGTCGTAGATTCCTTCTACCGGCTTCTATACAGCCGAACCCCACAGCCGTTATTGGAAAGCGAACTTTTCAAGGATCCCGATCGACTGAACACAAAGAGAACGATATCTCGACAACATTCCTGCCGAGCAGAGACAGGAAAAAATCAGCGATCAGGAGGCCGCATCTGCGCGCCCATACCAATGGCTCAGATGAGGAAATCCACCTGTTTCAGCTCCCATAGAGGCAGAGCCAGTCAAGCGACGCAAACTCATTGCATGGAAGCCAATGTCGCACCAGTGAGATCTCACCGCCACATCTCTTTCGCAACCTTCGTGGCCAACGCGCTGCCAAGAATCAAAATCAGCCCAACAATCTCATCTACCAAAAAAGACCTTAGAACATACCTTGACAATCTCAAAACCAGCCGCCTTTAATCCATGGCCAAGGCTTGGTCAATATACAAAGAAACCTTGGCACATTAGACACCATGGGGACACACCAGAGCCCTCTTTTTAGCCATCAGCACGAACTCAAGCCAGACAGTCAAGTGCTTTCAAAAAGCTTCAAAAAATTCAACAACTCAGCAAAAAGATGGCAATTCGTGTGATACATCTGCCGTACGCCTGTGGTGCCTGTGACTGCCGAAGACCTCGAGCTTCATTAGCCTTTAGCGCCACAGGAGAATGGCTTACCTTCAAAAAATCTTACGATCAGACGAAAATATTTAAACCTTAAAGCATGAATTTACCGATATCTCCATGAGATAAAAGCAACATAAAAATGGCTCACTCACCCGCATAGCGGGTGAGTGAGCCAGGTGCAAACAAACGACTCAACTAAACTTGCAAGAAATGGTGTCTCCTGTCGTCACGGTGCGCAGCACGGTGATCGTGGCAGCCGTTGATGCGGTGGTACTGCTGGCCGTCAGGCACTTGACACCAGCAGCGGTCACTGATCCCCAGGTAGCGACGAGTGTGCCGTCGCCAGTGGTTGTGCAAGTT
>CAIJRN010000041.1 GCA_903823115.1 uncultured cyanobacterium | reverse complement strand
GACGCCGCTGGCGGAGCCTGCGCCACGGCCGCCTCAATCATCCTGGCCGACACGGCAATGGTTTCCAGCGCATCTTCGTTGTCGAGAAAGGCCTCGAAACTGGCATGGCGCTCAATGTGGGGCTCAGCACCGGTTTCAGCGCAGGCCACCGCCCAATCGCCATCGTCGGGCTTCACCAGCACATAGCAGGCCAGAGCCTCCTGCAGATCGCCGCCATCGCCGATCGCCTCGCCGTGCCAGTACACCTCGTAGAAGTCCTCGGCCGGGGCGCTGTCTAGGGCCAGCTCAGCGTTCATGGCCATTCGGCTTGATCACAGCCGCCATCATCGGCGACGATCGTCAGAGACGAGCGTCAGAGACGAGCGTCAGAGACCGAGAAGCAGACTGGCAATCTGATTGCGACCATTGCTCTTGGCCAATTCCAGGGCCTTGGCGGCGCGCTGCATCAGATCGGCGAAGCTGTGATCGGCAGAACCCAGGCTGGTGAGACCACCACTGATATGCAGGTGAAAATCCGTGTGGCTGTACACCCCTGGCAGCGCTGCCACCGCCTGGCGAAGGTTGTCCGCCAGCCCCATCGCCTGCTCGTGATCCATGCCCACCAGCAGCAGGGCGAACTCGCCATCACCGAGACGGGCGGCGAAATCCACCTCGCGCAGATAGCTGCGGCTCAGGGTCACCAGATCCACCAGCAACTTGTCGCCGGCTGGATGGCCCCAGCGGCTGTTCACCTGGCGCAGATTGTCGATGTCAAAGCAGAGCAGGGACAGGGACTGGCCCTCCTGGCGGGCCCGCCTGAACTCCCGGTTGCCGATCGCCAGGAAGGTGTGGCGCAGCGGCAGGCCGGTGATCGGGCAGAGCAGGGCGATGCGGCGCAGCTCGATCTCGCGCATCACCAGCTCCGAAAGCAGCTGCAGCTGGTGGATCTGCTCACTGCTGGGCTGGCGCGGCTGCTGGTCGATCACGCACAGGGTGCCGAGGTTGTGGCCAACGGGGCTGCGCAGCGGCGCGCCGGCATAGAAGCGGATGTGGGGTTCATCGATCACCAGGGGATTGGTGCTGAAGCGCTCGTCAGCCAGAGCATCCGGCACCACCAGCACGCCATCGTTGGCGATCGCATGGGCGCAGAAGGCCATCGTGCGGGGCGTTTCGCTGGCATCGAGGCCCTTGTGGGTGAGGAACCACTGGCGATCCTTCTCCACCAGCGAAATCAACGACATCGGCACCTGAAAGATCGAACTGGCCAGCTCCACGATGCGATCGAAGTGCTCGTCGCTGGCCATGCCGATCACGCCATGGCGCTCCAGATCGCGCAGCCGCTGCTCCTCATCGGCGGGAATCGGATAGGCCGGATAAGGGGCCACGGGGTTACTCCCTGCAGGCTTTCAGGCTAGGCGTGACCGTGCCCTGTCAGCGACAGGAGCGACAAAGCTCAGGCCACGGCCGCAGCCAGAATCTCGTCGTAGCCGGCGCAGCGGCGTTGATCGAGATCCTGCAGATAACGGCGCTCGCTGTAATAGGCCTCCTGGAACCGCAACGCATCGGCGTTGAGTTCGCTGAACAACGCCTCGATGCGCAGTTCCATCGACAGGCTTGGATCGCGGGAGGGCAGGGACGCGGCCTCAGGCAATGCCGCAGGCGGCAAAGGGCCCACATCGCCGGCGGCAACGGCAATGCCGCCAGCGGTCATGTCACCGGCCGCTGAGTTCAGCAGCGGTTCACCGTCGCTGCCGAGCCGCTCCAACTGCAACAGGGTCGCCAGGCAGTGCTCGAGGCTGCGCAGCCGCTGCGATCCCCAGGCATCGAGCAGATGGCGACAGCGCTTTTCGGTGGCCAGCCGGGCCCGCATCGCGATCGCCCCGCGCAGCAGCAGCAGGGGCTGGGCGAGAGACAGGCGCTGCACATCGCTGGGCTGCAGCAGCGGCGTGAGCCTGGGCAACAGCTCATTGCCCTCCACCAGCAGGCGATCGAACAGCAACCGCGGCAGATCGAGATCGGCCAGATCATGGCCCGGATCGAGGCTGCGGCTGATCGCCTCCAACCGGCCGGCACCGAGGTTGTCCTCCTCCAGTTCGGCGATCGCCGCCCAGAGCCGCCGATGGGGCTGGAGGGCGAAATCCTCCTGCTCCCACTGGCGCAATTGCTGACGCATGGCGGCCCGCTCCCTCGGGCAATGCAGATAGAGGCGCAGCAGGTCCGCCTCGGCCCGCTCCTGCACCGAGGCGGCACCGGGCTGCTCCCAGCGGGCGGCGCGCCCGTGCCAGCGCTGGCCCTTCACCTGCTGGCGCAGGTCATCCTCGAGGCTCTGGGCCAGCCTGGCCTGGCCGCCCGAGAGCCGTTCAGCGACCTGCTGCAGATAGCGGCTGCGCACGGCGCTCTGGGGCAACTTGCCCAGCAGGGCCACCAGGGCCGAGACAGCCTGCTGGAACTGGTCAGAGCGGGCCAGATCCCGGCCCTCGAGCACCTGCTCGATCTGCCAGTCCAGCCACAGGGGTGAACCATCCAGCAGGGCGCGGTAGTCACCCGCCCCGTGCTGCTTGAGGAAGTCGTCGGGATCCTTGCCGGCGGGCAGCTGCAACACCCGCAGCTCCAGCTGACCGAGCAGAGCCAGCTGCTCCACCTCGCCGATCGCCCGCTGGGCCGCCCGCACACCGGCGCCATCACTGTCGAAGTTGAGGATCAGCCGTTTGCTGTCGCAGCAGCGGCACAGCTGGGTGATCTGCTGGCTGCTGAGGGCCGTGCCCAGGGCCGCCACGGCGTTGGTGATGCCGGCGGCATGCAGGGCGATCACATCGAAATAGCCCTCCACCACCACGGCCCGATCGTCCTTGCGAATGGCGTCAGCGGCGCGGTCAAGGCCGAACAGGTGCTTGCCCTTTTCAAACACCTCCGTTTCCGGTGAATTGAGATATTTGGGCTCGGCGCCATCGAGGCTGCGGCCGCCGAAGCCGATCACCCGCCCCTGGCGATCGCGGATCGGCACCATCAACCGATGGCGGAAGCGGTCGTAGAAGCCATCGCCGCCCTTGCGGGCCACCACCAGACCGGCCGCCTCCAGCAGCTCCGGAGCCAGCCCCTCCACCTGCTGCAGATGCTGCAGCAGACCATCCCAGCGCTCGGGCGCAAAGCCGAGACCGAAGGATTCGATCGTCGCTTCCTTCAGGGCGCGGTTCTGGTGCAGGTAGGCCAGCGCAGCGGCCCCTTCAGGCGCACGCAGACAGGTCTGGAACCAGCCGGCCGCCAGGGCCAGCACCCGATGCAGCTGATCGCGGCGCGAGAGCTGCTGGCGCAGACGCTCCTGCTGCGGCCCATCGAGGGTTTCCACCGGCAGCTGGTATTTGCGTGCCAGCTCCAGCACCACATCCGCGAAGCTGCTGCGCTGCAGCTCCATCAGAAACTTGATGGCGTTGCCACCGGCGCCGCAGGAGAAGCAGTAATAGAACTGCTTGGCCGGTGACACCGTCATCGACGGCTTGCTGTCGTCGTGGAACGGGCAGATGCCGACGAACTCGCGGCCCCTCTTCTTGAGCACCACATGCTCACCCACCACATCAACGATGTCGGCCCGTTCCTTGACGGCCTCGATCGTGCGGGGGTGGAGGCGGGGGAGCGACAGGGGAACGAAACCGGGGAACCTGGGGACGACCACCACCACTGGTGGGGGGTCGCCGGCCATTGTGGCCCATCCCACCATCGATGGGGCAAGCTGCCCGGACAGGGGCTGGGGCACGCTCGTGACGTGGCAGCGTCAGACGGGCGAAATAGAGGCTGCCTTGGCGCAGGGACCGCAACAGGAACGGGATCGGAACCGCCGGCAGGGCATGACGAACACCCTCGCCCCTGGGCCGGGGGGCGATTCGGGAGGCGATTCGGCGGCCGTGCTGTCGCTGCTGTGGGCGGCCTTCTGCTTCAGCCTGATGACCGTCTGCGTCAAGGGCGCCGGTGCGCGCCTGCCGGTGGCGGAGCTGGTGCTGGCCCGCGGCCTGGTGAGTGTGGTCCTGAGCTGGTGGATGCTGCGCCGCGCCGGCATCCACCCCTGGGGCCGAAGGCGGCGCCTGCTGGCGACGCGGGGATTGCTGGGCAGCGTCGCCCTCGCCTGTGTCTATGGGGCCGTGACCCGCCTGCCCCTGGCCACGGCGACGCTGTTGCAATACCTCTACCCCGCCTTCACGGCGCTGATCGCCTGGCTGAGCCTGGGTGAACTGCTGAGCCGCCGCACCCTGCTGGCCTGCGGCTG
>CAIJRN010000040.1 GCA_903823115.1 uncultured cyanobacterium | reverse complement strand
GTGAGCATCACCCCGGCCAGCGCCAGGCGGCCCGCTCCAGCACCGTCTGGCCCGGCAGCAGCGTGGCCCCCAGCTGCCGCTCCAGCCGCAGCAGCGTGCTGCCGGGAGTGATCTCCAGAGCATTGATCAGGGCCTCGGCATGGGCCACCACCCACACCTGGGTGCGCTCGGCCACGGCGCCGATCAATCGCGCCAGGGGGGCCAGCAGATCGGGATGGAGGCTGTTCTCCGGTTCATTGAGCACAAGAAGCGGCGGTAGCCGTGGGCTGAACAGGGCTGCCGCCAGCAGCAGGTAGCGCAAGGTGCCATCGGAGAGCTCCGCCGCCTCAAGCGGCCGCAGCAAACCCGGCTGGTGCAGCTGCAACCGGAACAGCGGCTGGACGGTGTCCACCGCCAGACGGCAACCGGGGAAGGCATCGGCGATGGCGGTCTGGAAGGCATCGGCGTCGCCGATCTCCAGGATCGTCTGCACCGCCGCCGCCAGGTCGCCGCCATCGCCTGCCAGCGAGGGCGTGCGCGTGGCGATGCGGCCGCTGCGCGCCGGGGCCTGGCGGTCGGTGCGGAAGCTGTCGTAGAAGCGCCAACTGAGGATCGTGTTGCGCAGCTGAAACACCTCCGGCGCCTCCAGCGGATCGGAAACGGCGGTGAACAGGCTCTCGTGGGGCGACACCTCCAGAGCCAGGGGGCGGCTGGAGCCGCCGTCCCCGCAGCGCTCCACCACGGCGCCGCTGCGCTGCACCAGCAGGCTGCGGGGATGGAAGGGCCCGCCGGCCCAGATCCACTCGCGCTTGATCTCCGGATCGAGCACGAAGGCGCTGGTCTGGTCGTCGGCCCGGTAGCCCAGCTCGATCGCATAGGAGAGCGTTTCGCCGGCAAAGCCGAGCCGCAGCCTTGCCCCCTCGCGCCGCAGGTTGCCCTGCACCGGCTGCTCGCCGCGGCGCATCGCCCCACTGGTGTGCTGTGGTCCGGCCCAGAACACCGCCGGCAGGCCCCCTTCTGCCGCCAGGGCCGCCACCAGATCGCCGCGGGCGGCGGCCGCGATCAGCCCCAGCGAGCGATAGAGGTTGCTCTTGCCGCAGCCATTGGCGCCGCAGACCACCGTGAGCCCCGCCAGCGGCAGCATCAGCTGCTGCAGGGAGCGGTAGCCGGCCACCGCCAGGTGAGTGAGGGCCGCAGGCTGGCTGCCATCATCCGCAGACACGGTCTGGCCTTTGGGGGGCATGGTGAGCGCCGCGGACTGGTGCCTCAGAACTTGAGCACGCTGGTGGGCCGCAGGATCCAGCTGGCCTCGCCGGCCTTGAGCTTGTAGCAGATCTGGCGTTCGCCACCGCTGGCCTTGGCGTTGCTGTCATCCGGTTTGTAGATCGGGAAGCGCCGCACCAGGCAGCCCTCCACCACGTTGAACTGGTCGTGGCCCTGATAGCCCTGGGCTGGGGCGCCACTGAGCTCCTGCAGATAGATCGGGGAGAGTTCGCTGCCCTTCGTCACGGCAAAAGCCACCAGTTCGCCGTAACTGCCGCTGCCGGCCCCCTGCACATACACATAAATCTCCGGCAGGCCATTGCTGTTCAGGTCAGCCACCTCGGCGCCCACCACCTGGCCGTTGACCGTTTGCTGGATCGGCTTGATCGGTGGCTTGGCGCCGCTGGTGGTGATCGTCAGCTGCTGCTCGGAGCCCTCGCCGCTGCTCTGCACCTGGAAGCTGATCCCCTGCAGCTTGAGGGTCCTGTTGAAGGCGGCGCCGGCCCAGGCGCTGACGGGCAGGGCGGTGGCCAGCAGCAGGGCGGCGGCGGTGAACTGGGCGAACAGGCGCTTCACGGAGGCAGGTGCTGGGCAGGTCTTCAGGATGGCGGTGCGAATCCCTGGCGTCGATCGGCCGGAAGGAAACGTCGCCCATCCAGCTGCCCTGCCATGCCCCGTTCCCCACGCCTGTGGCTGATCCTTCATCTCGGCCTGGGCCTGGCCTGGATCGCCCTGTTGGCCAGCCGGGCGCCGTCCGTATCCGGCCACGGCGCCACCGGCTCGCAGGTGTTGGTGATGCTGCTGCTGGCCGGCTGGCTGCCCTCGCTGGCCCTGGCCGCCTGGCAGGTGAGGCATCGCCGCTGGCGCTCTCTGATCGGCAGCGATCTGCTCGCGGCCGGCGCTCTGGTGCTGCTGGCCTGCACCGCCTACCTGCCGCTGTTCTTTTTCAATGTGGCCTGGTTCCTGCCCTTGGCCCTGCTGCCGCGGGGGGTGTTGAGTGAGCTGCTGGTACGGCTTGTACCGTCAGGACGAATGACGCCATGACCTGCCGAGCCGTTGCCCGATTCAGGAGGTGCAGGTGATCGAGAACCTCATTCTTGAGGGCTGGCCAGGTAGGCAACCGGGTGATCTTGCTGTTGTCTATGTTGCGCTGAGCGGAGAAAACTTCGGCGAAGCTGTCACATTGACGTTGGCCCAGTATGGTGAAGCGATCTTGATTCGTCAGCTTGAATGGGGAAGGCCGAGATCCGTTGTTCAAGCGTTGTTTCAACTGCGCTCGTGGCCCTGGTGGCCGCCGCATCGCTGGGCGACGCCATCGATGGTCTCGCTGGCAAGGGGAACTGATCCCCGGTGGCCCCTGCGGCTCGGGCTCAAGGTTCAGCACAGTGCCGATGACGGCACGGCGACGTGACTCAGGCGCCGGGATTGCCGGGCTGGGTCCAGCGCCGGTACAGCCAGACACCACCACCACCCCAGAAAAGGCTCCAGACGATGAAGGTGGCGGCGGTGCCCAGCTGGCCGCCCTCCAGGGAATAGACGCCGGCGTTGATCAGGCCGGCATCGATCAGTGAGCCGCCGATCCCCCAGCCGAGAACCCAGGTGACGATGAAACCGATTGCCTGCAGATTGCCGGTCATGGCTGTGGTGTATGTGTGGTTGCGGGGATGATGCTCAAGTCGCTGATTCAGGTGGCGACAGCCTCGCTGTAGCGCCGGTTCACCTCGTTCCAGTTCAGCAAGGACCACCAGGCCTTGATGTAGTCGGGCCGGCGGTTCTGGTATTGGAGGTAGTAGGCGTGCTCCCACACATCCAGGCCCAGCAGCGGGGCACCCCGCTCAATGCCGGGCAGGTCCATCAGCGGGTTGTCCTGGTTGGCGGTGCTGGTGATGGCGAGGCTGCCATCGCTCTTGCGGATCAACCAGGCCCAGCCCGAGCCGAAGCGTGCCGTTGCCGCCTGATTGAACTGCGACTGCATCTCCGCCAACGAGCCAAAGCCGCTGTTGATGGCCGCCAGCAGTTCTTCTGATGGCGCACCACCTTGACCCTCCGGTGCCATCACGGCCCAGAACTGACTGTGGTTCCAGTGACCGCCGCCGTTGTTGCGCACGGCCACGGGGAAGCGGGAGATCTGGCTCTGCAGCGCATCGAGGCTGAGCCTGGCCAGCGCCGGATTGTCCTTGACCTGGGCGTTGAGATTGGCCACGTAGGCGCCGTGATGGCGGTCGTGGTGAATCGTCATCGTGGTGGCATCGATCGCCGGCTGCAGAGCCTCGGCGCCATAGGGGAGCGGCGGCAACACAAAGTCAGCCCAGGCGGGCAAGGCCGTGCCCAGCAGCAGCAGCAGCGCCGTCAGGCAGGCCAGCAGGGGCCTGCACTGCAGGGGCCTGCACAGCAGGGGCCTGGTCAGCAAGGGAAGGGGCATGGCTCTGGGCTCAGGCTTGATGAAGTCAGCCTGCCGGATGGTGCTCTGCCCTGGGGCTGCTGATCGCCTCAACTCCCTTGAAGGCGCACCGTCGCCCGGGGCAAGAACGGCTGTTGCAACAGGGCACAGGCCTCAATCGAGGCCACCAGGATCGTCACCAGCAGGATGAAGGCCTGCTCTTGATCCGTGAGGCCGGGCTGCCGTTGCAGCAGGGGGGCCAGGGCCAGCCACAGCGGTGTGGATTCGGCCTCGGCGTAGATCTTTTGCAGGCGCTTCTGATGGCGGGGCTCCGCCAGGGATGGCTCACCGGCGCTGTGGGCGAAGTCATTGCGCACGCTGCGAATGGCGTTCAGGGCCTTGTCGATCCCCGGCTCGATCAGGCCCAGGCGGGCCGCCAGGCTCACCTTGGCCCCCAGGCTGCCGAGCGAGCGATCCGGCGTGAACAGCTTGTCGTCCGCTTCAGCGCTGGGGGCCATCACCGCCTGCAGCAGATGCTCCAGGGCCAGATCCAAGCGGGCGGCGCCCACCAGCACCACGCCCCGACCCCGTTCGGCCATCATCTGCAGCACCACCGTGCGCGCCTGCTCGGCAGCCGCGAGCGTGGTCGAATCAGGGCTCATCCGTGCTGGCCCTGATCGCGCAGGTCTTCGTAGAGGTTGGTCTGGTTGAGCAGCACGTCCTTGAGGCCATCCCGCACCTGGGCGGAGTTGAGGGCCTGGCTGCTCATCGCCTGGTGAACGTCGAGGGCGCCGATGATCGCGTCCAGCAGCTCCTTGCCGAAATCGGGGGAGTTGGCGAACTGCTCTTTGCTGTTGGCAGCGGCCTGCTGGCGCAGGGTTGGCGACTGCAGCAACCGACCGCGAATCACGGCGCGCACATAGGTCACCTTGTCGTTGTCACTGAGCTCGCCGCTGAACAGATCATTGAGTTTGGCGATGATCTCCGCTAACTGGGCTTTCTGTTTGTCCTGCACGCCACCGCCACCGGGGGCCAGGCCGGGGATGGCCGTTGATTCACCCTCACCCAGAGGAAGATCACGCTGGCCCAGATCGCGCAGGTGATAGCGACTGAGCACCACCTTGGCGAGATCCACCGTGTCGATCTCGCGCTCGAATTCCAGCAGCGGCAGCAGGGTCTTATAGAACAGGGCCCGTTTCTCCAGGCCGGTGTTGGCGTAGTCGAAGATCTGACAGAGAAAGGTGTAGAAGCGCACGTAAGTGCCCATGTCACTGCGGAACAGCGTGAGGGCATCGAGTTCCTCCTTGGCCCGCTTCAAAGCGTCCGTGTCGTTGATGGCCTCGGCCTGGCGATAGGCCAGCCTGGCTTGTTTGTGCAGGGTCATCAGGCGCTGGGCCACGGGCTCCAGGGCCCCGATCAACTGACTCTGTTTCGCTCTGCCGGTGTGAATGGCATCGAGCAACACCTTCACCACCCGCTCGATCTCGAATTCGTCGTAGTGCCCCTGGGCATCGAGTTTGGTCTTGAGATCGAGAATCAGATTGGGATCGGTGGCCTCCGCCAGCTCGGCGCTGGCGTAGTAGGTCTTGAAGGCCGTCAGAATGTCATCCGGTTCGTTGACAAAATCCACCACATAGGTGGTGTCCTTGCCGGGATGGCAGCGGTTCAGTCGCGAGAGGGTCTGCACGGCCTGAATACCAGCCAGGCGGCGGTCCACATACATGCCGCAGAGCAGCGGCTGATCAAAGCCGGTCTGAAACTTGTTGGCCACCAGCAGGATCTGATAATCAGCGCCATTGAAGGCCTCGCGGATGTCGCTCTTGAGGCCGGGGTTGAGGCTGTGACTGCGTTCGGTGAAGCCCTCGGGGCCGCTCTCCTCATCGTTCACCTCACCGCTGAAGGCCACCAGGGTGCCGAGTGGGTAGCCCTTCTCGGTGATGTAGTTGTCGATGGCGAGCTTCCAGCGCACGGCCTCCTTGCGGGAGCCCACCACCACCATCGCCTTGGCCTTGCCCTCCAGCAGCGGCCAGACGAACTGGCGGAAGTGCTCGACCACGATCTGCACCTTCTGGGCGATGTTGTGGGGGTGGAGCTTCACCCAGCCCATCAGCTTCTTGAGGGCGGCGCTGCGTTCCACCTCCTCACTGGAGAAGCTCTGACCGTCCTGAGCCAGCTGGAAGGCCAGCTTGTAGGAGGTGTAGTTCTGGAGCACATCGAGGATGAACTTCTCCTCGATCGCCTGCCGCATCGAATACACGTGGAACGGCGCCGGCAGGTTGCCCGGCCCAGCCGGTTCAGCAGGGTTTGGAGGCCTGCCGAAGAGCTCCAGCGTCTTGGCCTTTGGGGTGGCGGTGAAGGCCACGTAGGTGATGCCGGCCTCCCTGGTGCGGGCGCTCATCTGGGCTGCCAGCAGGGTCTCGATGTCCAGTTCGCCGCCATCGGCCAGATCGGCAGCTTCGCTGGCTGAGAGCACCTGCTTGAGCTTGAGGGCGGCATCGCCTGTCTGGGAGCTGTGGGCCTCATCGGCGATCACCGCGAAGCGCTTGCCACTGGTGGCGGTGAGCTCCTGCATCTTTTTGATCAGGGCCGGAAAGGTCTGAATCGTGCAGACCACGATCTTCTTATCGCCGCAGAGGGCATCACGGAGCTGCTCGCTTTTGATCCCCTTCTCGGTGGTGATTGAGGCCACTACGCCCTTGCGCCGCTCGAAGCTCTCCAGGGTTTCCTGCAGCTGGGAGTCGATCACACTGCGGTCGCTCACCACCAGCACCGTGTCGAAGACCTTGCGGTCGTTGGCGTCGTGGAGATCGGCGAGCAGGTGGGCGCTCCAGCCGATCGAGGCGGTCTTGCCGGAGCCGGCCGAATGCTGGATCAAGTAGCGCCGGCCGGGGCCTTCCTCCAGCACCGCCTTGAGCAGCAGCCGGGTGACGGCCAGCTGGTGGTAGCGGGGGAAGACGAGCCGGCGAATCTGCTTCTTCTTGTCGCGCTCGGCGATGCAGTAGCGACCCAGAATCTCCAGCCAGCTGTGCCGTTCCCACACCTCCTCCCAGAGATAGGCGGTGCGATGGCCGGCCAGCACCGGGTTGCCGGCGCCGCAGTCGGGCCCACCGGGGTCGCTGCCCTGGTTGAAGGGCAGGAACTGGGTGCGGGGGCCTTCCAGCCGGGTGGTCATCTGCACCTCGCGGTTGCTGACGGCGAAGTGCACCAGGGCGCCACTGGGGCAGGAGAGCAGGGGCTCGGGAGCCTGGCCGGCGGGCCTGGGATTGCGGTCGGTTTTGTATTGCCACACCGCATCCGCGATCGACTGGGTGTTGTCGGTCTTGAGTTCGCAGGTGGCTACGGGGATGCCGTTGAGAAACAACACCAGGTCAAGGCAGTTCTCGTTGCGCGTCGAATAGCGCACCTGCCGCACCAGCCGCAGCCGGTTGGCGTTGTAGCGGGCCAGGACCTGTGGATTGAGCCCGAAGGCCGGCTTGAATTCGGCGAGTTTGAGAGCCTTGGGCAGGCCCAGCACTTCCACCCCGTGGCGAATCAGATCCAGGGTGCCCACCTGATCAAGCTGCTGGCGCACCCGCTGCAGCAGGGTGTCTGTGGCCTTGGAGCCATGGTTCTTCTGCAGCACCTCCCAGGCCTGGGGGTGGGCTTCTTGCACCCAGGCGATCAGATCGGACGGGTAGAGGGCGAGCTCTCGGCTGTAGGCAGCGGCGCTGCCCTCCTCGTAGAGCCAGCCATGGGTACCGAGGTGCTCGCAGATCTCGCGCTCGAAGGCGATCTCGTGATGGAGGCTCATCGGCTCAGCAGCTGCAAGATGGCCACCTTTGGAGGCGCAGCTTAGGCCGCGGTGTAAGGCCAGATCCGGCAACTATGCAGGTACTGCATAGTTGGGAAGCAGGCATCAGCCAAGGTATCGGGCCGCTGCAGATCGTCAGAGGTGGTCATGGCTCCAGAACCTCCACCGGACACCGCAGCCCCGGTGCCCTGGCGAGGCGGGCATCGGCGGTGAGCAGGGGCGCATGGAGCTGCTCGGCCAGGGCCACATAGAGGGCGTCGTAGGCGGAGAGGTTGGAGCGCAGCTCCCAGGCCCGGGGCCAGAGGGAGCGGCTGGGGTGGCGGCGCAGGCCCAGTCGGTCGGCGGTGGCGAGCGCCTGTAGGGCATGACTGTCCTGCAGTTTGTCGGCCAGGACCAGCCTGCGCAGCACTGAAAGCAGCTCGGCATCGATCAGCTCCGGAGCCTGCAGGTTGTCGCTCGCCAGCCGGACCCGGGCAGGGCCAGCCACCAGCAGGGCATCGACCAGCACGGAGGCATCGATCACCACCATCAGCGCTCGGCGCGGCTCTCGGCCAGGGCTTCCAGGATGCTGGCGCGCTCAATCGGCAGGGAGGGCAGAGCATTCAGCAGCTCGGCGTTGTCGGCGCGCCGGGCGGATTCGGTGAGCTCCTGCAGGGCGAAAGTGCTCAAGGGCAGACCCGCCTGGGCGGCGAGCTTCTCCAGCCCTGCGGCCACCTCGTCGGGCACGTGGCGGATGTAGAGGGTGCGCATCGGCGTGGCCTGCTTGCTGGCTGCTAGCAGGCTAGTTGGATGGCGAGGTGCCGGCCTGCAAGCCCGATTAACCTGACCCCCAGGTCGAGATGTCTTCACACTCCGCGGAAGACGTTTTTGCCGAAGCCCGCCAAACTCTGCGGTGAAGTGCGCACGCTTTGCTGCTCCCGCAAGGCGTGAGCTTCTTGCCGAAGTTGCCTACTACGAAGCCAAACAGCCAGGGCTTGGTGGCCGGTTTCTGTTGTGCTCAGCCACCGTTCTCGCCAGACTCCGGCGGGAACTCACCGCTGATCAGGGCGAGGAAGGCCCGCAATCGGGCTCGGTTGATGGCGGAGGGGTCGAGCTGGACTCGGGCGGAAAGCACAGCCGCTGTATGGAGGCGTTCAAGGCGTTCCACCTGGCGCTTTCGGCTTCGAGCTGCGCGATTTCGATCTCGGTCTGCCTCGTTCGCTGCTCGATCAGCCTTGTCTGCCGCTCGATCTCGCGTACGGGTCGCCAGTTCAGCATCGACAAGAACTGTCGCCACCGAGGCAGCGATGAAGGTGATGCCCCATTGCTGCTGAAGCGGGAGGTTGGTTCCGGCGATGGAGATGTGGTCATAGGAGGAGAACAGGGCGATCAGGCCGAGGAGCAGACCGCCGATGGCCTGGATGAGGCCGAGCCGATCGAGGCCGGGCCAGGGACGCTGGGAATCCATCGATTCTGGCGGAGCCGCAGGCTCCTGGCTGACAGGACCCTCGGGATCGGGCATGGGCTCGAAGGCTGTCGCAGGGACGGGGAGTGCGAACCGGACAGGCATTGCCCACCCCTTCTCCAGTGCCACCATCCCGGCGCTCTGTCTCAGCCGCTCTTCGGTCCAGCCGTTGGCAGCGCAGGGCCAGCACCGCCCCCAGCCAAGGCACCTAAGCTGTTGTACGAACCGTTGCACGTACGGCGCCATGGTGATCGGTGTGCGAATGGAGCCCGAGCTGGAGCGCAGGCTCGACCAGTTGGCGCATCAACTGGGCAAGAGCCGCAGTGCCTGCATCCGCGAGGCCATCAGCCAGTACCTGCTCCGCCACGGCGACGATGGGGAAGCCCGCCGCCAGTCGCAACGGCTGGCCGACCTGGAACCCCCGAACTGGAGCGAGCAGGTGCCCGACTGGAGTGACTGGACCGCATGACAGAAGCTGCGGCAGCGCTGGTAGCGGGCCTGCGTCGAGGAACGGTGGTGACCGTCGCCAGTCCAGGGGTGTATTCCGGCAAGCCCCGGCCAGCGGTGGTGGTGCAAGCCGACCGCTGGCTGCAGGCCCATCCCAGCGTCACGCTCTGTCCGCTCACCAGCTCAGTGGTCGAGGCCCCGCTGGTGCGGATTGCGGTGGCTCCCTCGCCACGCAATGGCCTGCAGAAACCGTCGCAGTTAATGGTGGACAAGCTGTTCAGCGTGCCGATCCAGGCGCTGGGAGCCGTAGTGGGGCAGCTGGAGCCCCAGGTGCTGATCGAGCTGGATCTGGCCCTGAGGGACTGGCTGGACTTGCCCTGATCGCCCCTCAGTCGCTCAGCCGAACCTCCGCATCCACGATGGGGTGCTGCTCATGCGGCCACGGCCTCGGGCACCAGGCCACGCCCATCGATCTGGCCGGTGACGGCGGCGGAGATCAGGGCGGAGCGGCAAGCACCCAGCCCAGACACCCTAGAATTTTGGTGTGAGCAATCTCCAAGCCCTCGAAGCTGCTGTAGCGCAGCTGGATTCAAGCGAACGCGCTCAGTTCCGTGCATGGTTCGAGCGTTTTGACGCTGCCGATTGGGATCGGCAGTTGGAGCAGGATGTCGGGAAGGGTGCGCTGGATTGGTTGGCCGACGAAGCCCTGGCTGATCTTGCTGCCGGTCGGTGCCGCGAGCTGTGAAGCATCAGGCGAGTCCACGGTTCTGGCGCTGCTACGGCGGTTTGCCAGCAGCCGTGCAGGCTCAGGCTGATCGTGCATATGCGCAGCTCCGGGATGATCCTCGCCACCCCTCCCTGCACCTCAAACGGATCGGGCGGTTCTGGTCGGTGAGAGTCGGATTGCGCCACAGGGCCCTCGCGATCGAGGCAAGCGAAGACACTCTGCTCTGGGTCTGGATTGGTACCCATTCGGAGTATGACCAGCTTCTGCAGCGTGCATGACTGGGTGAGCGGCGCTGCGAATACCGTGGGGTTGCTGCTCATGCAGCCACGGCCTCGGGCACCAGACCCCGTACATCGATCTGGCCGGTGACGGCGGCGGAGATCAGGGCGGAGCGGCGTTCTTGGAGGAGACGGATTGCGAGCTCAGACTGGGCCTTAAGAGCTTCATTGGAAGCGACCTCCAACTGTAGAAAGGAAACAATTTCAACTTGCTCAAGGGGACCAGGGACGGGCATACGCATCAGTCCCAATTGCTCGCAAGTTATGGCACCTTTGGTGCTACCTGAACCTTCGCTATCAAGTCTAAGGCGTTCATAAGCGGCTCCGAGGGCGCACAAAAGAAAGTCAACTGCCAGTTGATCCAAATCAGGTTTAATGTACGCAATGTGCTGGCTGACCGTTGCTTTAAATATGAGTTTTGCAGCCATCCCGCGAGTCCTGCCTTGCCCAGTGATGCCAACCAATACCGCAGGAGGTTCAATAATTGGCAAATGGCAATCTCTCAATGCAAGATTGGTAACAAATCTATCGGCTTCCGACACTTCGGCCTGATTCACTACTGAGCTATTGAGCCAGGGGAACCCGTCGTGATCTGCCCAATAATCTGAATTGTCTCGGTTTGGGGTAGAGCCATTGCCAACGCGAGCCAGATGCTTGATGGGGCGAATCTCCCAATGCTCCGGCACCTCCCCCAGCCACTCCACCCCCGAATCCTTCATCGGCACGTCCGGATTCAGCCCCTTGGTCACGGCATGGGAGATCACGGCCTGGCGCTTCTCCTGAAGCAGCTCGATCAGGCGCTGCTGCTCGGCGATCAGGGCGTCGATCTTGGCGGTTTCGTGGTCGAGGAAGGTGGCGATTGCAAGCTGCTCGGATGAACCTGGCAAATTGAGTGATATTTTGGCTACATCAGAAGCGTTTATTGCTGGGTAGCTGACCCCTGTTGATCTTGAGATCACCTGCTGAATAAAGTGCTCCTCTTGCAATGCATATTTCAGGAATCCAGGTTCAAGCTCGTGACGAGGTCTGACTACTGCAAACCCCGTAGAGGCCACCAGATTTGATGGCGGGTTTACAACCGGGGCAATCGCCTTGAGATAAGTCCTCACCGTTGAGACGAGTACATCTCCATCTCTTGGGATCCTGCGAGCCCTGGAAGGGGCATCACCGAAGAGCATAGCCTCTGTCTTCTCAATCCCATTAGCCAGACTCACTGAGCCAATGTCTACATACTCAATCTCATAATCCCGGCTGAGGGATTCAGGTAGCACCTCGTCGTTGATGCTGGTAATCGTTTTGAGAGGTTTCTCTTGCCAATGCTCCGGCACCTCCCCCAGCCACTCCACGCCGCTGGGCTTGTAGGTCGGGTAACGGGGAAAGCTCATGGTTGATTCTCCCAGACTGTGCTGCGCTGCTCCGCCATCCGCGCCGCATCCTCCAGGGCAGCCATGGCATCCACCGCGCCCTGCTCTTCTGCCGCGAGCCGGCGGCGCTCATTGAATTGCTCATAGGCAGCCAAGGCCCGCTGCTCGGCAGCATCGCGGGACACGCTGCCGAGCCCCGGCAGCACATCGCGGTCGTTGAAGGAAAGAAACGCATCCAGGCGCTCTGGCCAATCCTTCAGGAACACCTGCTTGCGGCGCTGCGCCTGATCCTCGGCATAGTCGAGAAACATCCCCACAATCCGATTCAATTCTTTGATCTCAGCTTCCTTGAGATAATTCTTGGCCACCTTCACATCTTTTTTGATAACCCGTGCTCCGCTCCAGCTGGTGAGGCCCATGTTGGGCTGCTCGGGGTTGACGCGCTGAGCGATGATCTCAGGAGCCGTCAGGCCGGTCACGGAAAAGTGCAGCTTGTTCTGGACGGTCTTGAACATCGTCTGTGTTTGCAAGTCCGAAGGCTGGTAGTCCGCAGCCAGGGCAAGAATGTCCTTCACGCGTAGATACAAGCGCTGTTCACTGGCTCGGATGTCACGAATCCGCTCCAGCAGTTCATCAAAGTAGTCTGGCAATCCAGATGTCACGGGCTGGCGCAGGCGTTCATCATCCATGGCGAAGCCTTTGACCAGGTACTCGCTCAAACGCTCATTCGCCCACTGACGGAACTGGGTGCCTCGCTGGCTGCGCACGCGAAAACCCACAGCAAGAATGACAGGCAAGCTGTAGTGAGAGAGTTGGCGCCTGACCTGCCGTCCTCCTTCGGATCGAACTTGTAAGAGCGGCTTACAAGTTGAATCTTCCCTAAGCTCTCCTTCCTCGTAAATCGCCTTGATATGTTGAGTGATGTTTTGTGGTGTGGTCTGGAAGAGATCCGCTATCTGGGCCTGCGTGAGCCAGAGACTTTCATCCTCAAAGCGGCACTGGATGCGGGTTTTTCCATCCTCTGTTTGATACAGAATCAGATCCGAGGCTGGAGATGGTTCCGTGGTTTCGCTCATGCCGACAGCCCCCGTTCATCCCAAGGTTCACACGCCCAGCCTTGAATCGGCATGGACCCCCAAGCGGCGGCGCCCTTCGGCCTTGATTGCCTTCGGGTTCCAGGCCTCCGCCTCGCCGCTTGCCAGCCCGTCCTGGATGTCGCGACGCAACTGCTCAAACTGCAACAGCCTCAGCTGATCCTGCTGCTCCATCAGCCGCAGCGCTTCACGCACCACCTCGCTGGCGGAGGTATAGCGGCCGGAAGCCACCTTGGCCTTCACCATCGCCTCCAGCTGGGGCGACAGGTTGACGTTCATCGTCATGGCTGGCTCACCCGGTGCGTAGAAGGTTCCCACAAGCTACGCGGCTTGGCAAAGTTTGCCAAGATTTGGCTGGCTCACAGGTCTGCGAACGCCTCCTCGTCCTCCGGTGAAGCCCACTCCTCCATCAGGCTGGCTTCAAGATCCTGCAAGTGGAGCGTTTCCTGCTCCAGCCGCAGGGCAGTTGTTATATCGATGCGTGAAGGGGCAGCGGCTGGATCCGGGCGGAACAGCGGCATGCCATCGGCATCGATGTCCAGCGCGTCAGTCTTCATCGCTTGCCTCCATTGGCATGTCCAGCTCGGCGCCCTGAAGAATGCGCAGTTCACCGTCGATCTGCACCACAATCCCTGTGCCAGTCTGCCTGGCCAGCTCCCGGGCACGCTGGCCAGCTCGCAGCAGGGCAGCGGAAACCCGATCGAGATCGGGATCATTGAGTTGGCTTGTAAAACCCAGGCTCATCGGTTTATCCCCTCTGCAAGCAGGACAGGCGCATCGCCTCCATTATCGATCAACTGCCAACCGTCGACGGCTGAGCGGTAGTGCTGATCAAAATTCGCCAGACCTGCGGTGAATCGTCGCTGGATCACGGGTTCAGGAATGGAATGGCCTCCTTGGCTGATGCGCAGCCGCACTCTCTGAATCGCAGCGTCTGCGCTGGTGAGCTTGAGAAAAATCAGCTTGATTCGATAGTCAGCGCGCCGCCAGTGTTCAATCCTTTTCAAATACCCCTTCCCCGCCAGAGTTGTTTCAAACGCAAAATCCATCCCCGCTGCCCCGCAGCGATCAATCTCCTCCAACATCAGCCGCCCCGCCCGCCGAGCGGCCAGTTGCGGCGCAAACGGCGACAGGCCGGCGGCGATCAGATCGGCATTGATAAAGGTGGTGATACCAACCTCCAGGGGCAGGTATTCACGGGCAAATGTGGTTTTGCCGGCTCCATTGGGCCCGGCGATGATGATGATTCGTTTCTCAGCCACTCAACCCCCCAATCATTGCCAGGATCCGATCGGTCACCTGCTTGAGCTCGGCATCGATCACCTCCAGCGGCCGGGGCGGGGTGAACACATAGAAGTGGCGGTTGAAGGGGATCTCGTAGCCCACTTTTGTTTTCTCGTGGTCGATCCAGGCATCGCTCACGTGCGGTAGCACCTCGCGCTCGAAGTAGGTCAGCACGTCTTCGCAGAGCGGCACATTTTCGGTGTCGCGCAGAGTGGAATCGGCCTGGGGCTGGCCCTTGGCTTTGCCGCGCTGGCCCAGCAGCACCTGCCCCGCTTCATCCCTGAGGGGGCGCTCCACCGTGATCGTGCGGTAGCCGAAGTCTTCGTTGCGGAAAATGCGGCTGATCGGCTTGCCGTTGTGTTCCGCTGCTTCGACGTTGCCGAACAGGCGGGTGATCTCCTCAATGTGCTCCGCGCTCAGCTGCTTGCGCTTGCTGCCCAGGCTCTTGCGCATCTTCTGCCAGAAACTGCTGGCATCGATCAATTGCAGCTTGCCCTTGCGTTCGGCGGGCTTGCGGTTGCTGAGGATCCAGATGTAGGTGCTGATGCCGGTGTTGTAGAACATATCGGTGGGCAGCCCGATGATCGCCTCCACCAGATCATTTTCCAGCACATAGCGGCGGATCTCGCTTTCTCCCGAGCCCGCCCCGCCGGTGAACAGCGGCGAGCCATTCAGCACAATCCCGAAGCGGCTGCCGCCATCTTTGGCCGGGCGCATCTTGCTGATCAGGTGCAGCAGAAACAACAGCGAGCCATCGCTCACCCGCGGCAATCCCGGCCCGAAGCGGCCCGCAAAGCCCAGCTGCTCGGCTTCGCGCTGCACCTCCTTCTGGATCTTCTTCCATTCCACTCCGAACGGCGGATTGGAGAGCATGTAGTCGTACTTCTGATCACCCAGCTGGTCGTCGGCGAGCGTGTTGCCGAAGCGGATATTTTTGATGTCCTGCCCCTTGATCAGCATGTCGGCCTTGCAGATCGCGTAGCTCTCGGCGTTGAGCTCCTGGCCGCTCAGCACCAATCGGGCCGAGGGGTTCATGCCCACCAGGTGCTCCTCCGCCACGCTGAGCATGCCGCCGGCGCCCGCCGTGGGGTCATACAGACTGCGGACGATGCCGCTCTGGGTGAGGGCCCGATCGTCTTCGATGAAGATCAGATTCACCATTAACTTGATCACTTCCCGCGGTGTGAAGTGTTCGCCGGCCGTTTCGTTGGAGAGCTCCGCGAACTTGCGGATCAACTCCTCGAACACCAGCCCCATCTCGGCGTTGCTCACCGTTTCCGGGTGCAGATCGATCTGGGCGAAGCGTTCGCACACCATGTAAAGCAGCCCGGCCTTGTCGAGCTTGTCCACCTGCAGGTGAAACTCGAAGCTCTCGAAGATGTCCCGCACTTCTGGAGTGAACGCCTGGATGTAGCTGCGCAGGTTCTCGCCGATGTTGTCCTGATCGCCCATCAGCCGCTTCATGCCCAGGGCTGAGGTGTTGCAGAACCCGTGCCCCGCCACCCGCAGCAGAAACTGCTCTGGGTCGAGCCCCTGGCCTTCGCGCAGCTCCTTTTCGGCCAGCACCGCTTCTTTCGTGGGCTCCAGCACGCAGTCGAGCCGGCGCAGCACCGTGAACGGCAGGATCACCTTGCCGTAATCGCTCTGCTTGTAATCGCCCCGCAATAGGTCGGCGACGGACCAGATGAAGGCCGAGAGGTTCTGCTTGCCGCTGGGTTGGGGCCCCGGCTCCTGCGGGTTGGCCTGGGGCCTGGATCGGCCGTTCCCGGCTGCGGCCTGGCGCGCTGGGGTTTGGCGCTGCTGCTGATCCGGGTCCGCCAGGCTGAGCGAGCCGCCACGACCGCGGCCGGGGATCACCTCTCCAGCCGAAACCAAGGCGCTTCTCACGGCTTCGTAGTCAGCCTCGTCCCAGCCCAGCAGCTCCCGTAGCTTGCCGTTGCCAGCCGAGCCGCCGAGCGCGCCCAGGGCCCCCAGAAACTCCTGGGCCTGCTCGCTGAGGGCTGCCCCGGTGCCACTGGCTTCGTTGCTGGCGATCTCCTCAGGGCTCATCAACGCAGTCGGGGCTGTGGCGGGCAGTCTGGTGGATCCGGGGGCATCGGCAGAGTCAGTCATCCCCTATCGGTCCGCCACTCTGGGGCCGAGGCGACGTTTGAATGCCATCGCCAGGCGAACGACGAGACCGCAATCAGCCCAGCTCGCAGCCATGGTTGGTGCCAAGGAGATTCAGGTGTTGAGATCACAGGTTCCGTCATCACTGGCAGGTCAGATCAAGGCTGGTCGAGGAGCTTCCGATCTCCAGCCGCCGCTTTGTCCGGGCCAGGCGCTGGCGGCTGATCACTGAGCGAGACCATGGGCTGAGCTCCCTGGCGCGCTCCACCCCAACGTCCACCACCAGCCACCCCTCAAGGTCGCGTCATGGGCCTGAACCCCGCAGATTCCGCCAAACCAGGCAAGCGCAGCATGCGGGGGACGCTTCCGAACAGCAGGAAGCCTTCATCACAATCTGCTGGGATCTGAGGCACTCAGGCTGAATGCGCGCTGTTGCCGAAGCCGACGTGGCCAAGGCAGTCAGTTGCCATGCTTTCCACCATTCCTTTGCTGCGCTTTTGCTTCAGCAGGGACAGGATATTTGGACGATCCAGGAACCCCTGGGCCATCAGAATTGGAGCACAACCATGATCCGCACCGATGCGCTCCACTGTGGACCACTTGTGCTACGGAGCCCTGCAGATATTTTGTATCGATTTGAACATGTGGTTCTTGGACCCGCGAACCAAGGCTAGTCTTGGTTATTCGTTGCTGAAAATGAATGGCACGACAAGATTGTCGAGATGCTTCCAGCCATGGTTCACGGAAAGGCGTGGCACTGGGGCCATGGTTCACGGAACTTTCCAATAACTAGTTAGCAGCATCCCAGCGCTAGACAAGAATTTCATCCACGCGTTAAAAGTCACCTAATTTCACCCAGCTGGCGCCGAAATAAGGCACAATGATGGCAATTACTCCAAGGTTCTCATGCAAGGCGTTATTGCATTGTTATTAGGCAGCGCAGGTGGTCTATTGGTTTGGGCAGTTTTAGCCCAGCGAAAAGTATCCAAGCTCCTTAGCAAGTACTCACCCATCACCAATGCTGAAGAGGAAGCTGAGCGAATCAGTAAGCGATCTTCCGTACTTCAGGAACAGAGCAAGAAGACGGCAGATTCAATTGTAGCGAAAGGACAGGCCAAGCTAAAATATCTCGAACAGGAGGCCGAGAGCATTAGGGAGTCCGTATCCTCGCTCGAAATGAAGCGCGAGGCAACGCAGAATGAGCTGGACTTTATCAATCAGGCCATCGCCCTGAAAAACGACGATATCCATTTGCTGGAGGTGGGATACTTTGAGGCTGGTTATGACTTTGAAGATCTTCCAGCCTATGAGGCGGCTCTACGAAGAATCCGTGAGGATCAGAAACAAATGCTTCGCATGGATGGCAGCGAGGGAGGCAGAAGTGCTGCTGCATTCTGTACTGAGACAATTCGATTCAACGAATCGGTTTCTCAAGGGCGATCAATGATCAAGAAGATATTAAAACTAATGCTACGAGCCTTCAACGGGGAGTGCGATTCGTACATAGCCAGAGTCAGCTATAAAAACATATCAGCAATGGAAAAACGCATTGAGACCAGCCATGAGCAGATAAACCGACTAGGAGAGTCGTGGTACTGCAGCATTAGCAATAAGTATCTTGAGAACCGGATCGAAGAACTCAGACTTAGTTATGCCTATGAAGAGGCAAGGCAAAAAGAAAAGGAGGAACAGGCCCAGATTCGCGAACAGATGAGAGAAGAAGAAAGGGCCATTCGAGAAATTGAAAAGGCTCGAGAGCAAGCCGAAAAAGACGAAGCAACGTTTGCAGATATGCTTGAAAAAGCCAAAGCAGAAGCGCAACGAGCGACAGACCAAGACAAGGATAAGCTAAATGAGAAGATCATCAAGCTTGAAGCCTTGCTAGCCGAAGCAGAGGCCAATCGGCAACGCGCCCTTAGTAGAGCGCAGATGACAAGATCAGGTCATGTCTATGTGATTAGTAATGTCGGTAGCTTTGGCGAGCATGTCTACAAGATCGGGATGACTCGAAGGATTGAGCCATTAGATCGTGTCCGTGAACTTGGAGATGCCTCGGTTCCATTCCCGTTTGACGTTCATGCGCTTATCTTCACAGAGGATGCACCTTCTCTGGAGAACACCCTTCATAGGCGATTCAATTTACGAAGAGTTAACTTTGAGAACATGAAAAAGGAGTTCTTCCGAGTCTCAATCGAAGAGATCCGAGATGAATTGCACAAGATCTACCAAGAAGAAGGTGTTCAAGCAGAGCTACGTCTCACACTGGTCGCCGAAGCAAAGCAGTACCGACTCAGTGAAGCAAAGCGTATGGAGTTTGAGCGTTCTTATCTTGTCGATCAACCTGTACGTTTGCCTCCTCCTCCACCTCCCGCTTTGCTCGGACAAGATGATCCATTAGATACTTAGGGAGTTGCTAACATCAAGATCCAGCGGGCGGGAGCAGTGATGCTTTCCCAATCGCATGGAACTTCCGCCTGCCGCTGATCTTGGCGTTCGGCGTCACAGAAGCGACGATTCATCCACCACCTGAAAGGAATGCCATGCCCACGATGCCAAGTCGCTCGAAAGACAACCCGTGGAAGCTGAAGACACCGCCGGGCACTTCGGATTACACGATGCATACCGACGAGAAGGACGGCAAGAAGATCCTCGTCTGCACGGTGGGCAATACGGTGCTGCACTACGACGCACGGTGCATTAGCGACCTGCACGCCATGCTCAAGAAGGCAGGCGACTGGGTGGAACTCGGCGGAGCCGATGAGCAGAAGCCAGCCAAAGAAGGAACGGTGGAGGCCTGGGGGCGTTCAGAAGCAAACCCGGTCGGTGGCTGGTACGGCCTCAAGAAGGGCCTGCGCGGCCGCTTCGGAGTCTACGTACCTCCGCTCATGGAGGAGCTCGGGCTCTGTGAGCTTGAGCACAACGCCAAGAACAACAGAATGCGCGCCAAGTGAGCGACGTGACGCCGAACAACAGCATGCAGCTGACGGCGCTTCGCGCCGCAGCTGATGCTGGGCGTTAGCCGAATGGCCTGGGCGGCTGGTCCACCATTGTTGGTGGGGTGAGCCGTTAGCCCTGACTTCTGGCTGCAGTTGTGAGACAACAGGCGTTAGGTATGAACTTCACCTTGGAGTGTGAGCAAGAGGAAGATGGTCGTTGGCTCGCTGAGGTGTCTGAACTTCCTGGCGTTCTTGCCTACGGACAATCCTCATCTGATGCTATGTCAAAGGCCGAAGTGCTTGCGCTTCGTGTTATTGCCGAAAGACTTGAAAATGGCGAGTGCGAGCCTGTCAGCATCAGATTCTCTGTCCCTATGTCTGCATGAGCGACTGGCCCTCAGCCAAGGCCAAGAAAGTCTTGGCGGCCTTGTTGTCTATTGGGTGGGGGGTTAAGCGCCAGTCCGGCTCACACAGGACGCTTGAGGATGATGACCACCCTGATTATGTCTACGCTTTTCATGATGGAGAGGACATCGGACCGCGAATGTTGTCTCGAATCGCTAAGCATACTGGAGTCAAACCGGATGAGCTGTGAAGCAGGCGTCAAATCGGCTAACAAGTCCCTCGAGTGGACAGGCCTCCACCAGCTTCCTGCTTACGATCACTATTTCTTGCCGGGGCAGCGCTGGATGGAGCGCAGGCTCATTGTTTGGGCTATATCTTGTATGCATCTTGAGTGAGAGGAAAGATGTACCGGTGCGCAGTGCATCAGCAAGTGGCGAAGTTTATGGTACAAAGCTTCTGGCTCTGCCAGCATCTTTCGTCTGAGATTTTGAGCTGGAGCAACTGGCACCAAGCCGATGTCGGTGCCTGAGTTTGCCGTTGAGTTCCTTTTCAGGTTGAGGCAGTGCTGCAGCGAGGAATGCACCAATTCGCTTGCCTCGTGGCAGCACTCTGGGCCGTTCTGTCGGGATCCTGACCGCCGTCAATGGGGCGTGGAGCCCTGCTCGCGGAGGTAGCGACGCTGGAATCCTCGGCAACACCAACCTGGTCAGTATTACAGGCAGAAGTCTTACTGATGTACTTCCCTGCCTTGTTGAAATTGACCCGGCCTAGAAGCTAGAGTAGTTTTATTAATATTTTACCTCATGACTGTAGTGATGCGGAAGGTGCGGCATTTGGTGCGGTGCATACGGCAAGCAAGGTTGCTTGACCCAGCCATTGTCGCTTGTTCAGTAGCAGCTTTAGTAGCAGCGATGGTACTGTCTTTTGAATATGTGAATAACGAAAATCCTAGAACCACGCCTTTTTATCTGAGGAAGGACACTTATGATAAGCTATTCCCCTTTTTGTTGGGCACTGTTGCTGTAGGTGGTTTTGTGTTCACATATACACGGATTCAGCGATCAAGAGAGGAAGAGTTCGCACGCAGGAAGGCGGAGAAAGCCATAATAGAGCGAAGGATCAGGCGTTTGCAGGAAATCTACACGATAGTTTTGACCTTATTCCAAGATATTAGACTGCAGCGTCGACGATTGGGTTTGGCTTTTATTTTTGACCAAGACGACGGTCATTGGAAAGTCCGGAGAACTCTCCTTGAGGGCACATTCTTTGAGCTCAGTAAATCACAGTTGGCAGGTGAAAAGATTGTAAAGACTCTAAAGTTTGATCAGGATGCCTTGAAATCGATCAATATGCGAGGCGATGGCAATAGCAAAGGCAACCAGCTCCATGACAAGTTTATGGATGACTTGAGGTCGCAAATCGGTGGCGTAGGTGGAGTCCTTCGCAATGTTTTGAAGCTGGTTCAGTGGCAGAGTGTGACTGCTGGAACCTCTGATGATGAATCACTTGTAGTGGTGCCTCAGGATTTTGTGGACTTTTTGCAGAAAAGCTCCCCTGGAAATCTGGGATTCTTGAAAATGATTCAGTTCTTCAACAAGTTCTCAAAGAATATACGGCTGCAAATAGCGATACTTGAAGCTGAATTTGAGTTATATGGTGATGTTTAATCTCGAGCCGACTGCAGGTTCTGGAAATCAGCTGCAATGGCGATGTGGTGATCGCCGGCTCGGCGCTCCACTCGATGACTGGCCCCCGAAGGAGAGGGCGAACGGGAGCCGATTGCAGCGATGCTCAACGAGAGCCGGCTGGCGCAGGACTGGGACCAGTTGGTGCTCACCCAGGCCCTCAACACCTTGGTGCCCGGCACCTCGAAGAGGTGAAAGGTGAATGGCTATAGCGGATCGCCAGGGCAGGCCAGGAAATCCAGTCGCTTCTGCAGCGGCAGATCAACCACTGGTATCGGCGTTACGAGGAGCTGAAACTGCAGGAAGCCGCTGGTGAGCAGGTGCGGCTGCCGGCCCAGGTGGCCAAGGAGAGCTACGACCTGCTGGCGCTGCAGAAGATGCCAGGTCCAACTGACGCTGGAGGCTCAGATCAGCGCCAGGGTGCCGATCCTCAAGGGCAGCAGCTTGGTGATCCAGGTGGGCCTGCTGCTGGCGATGAATGCGGTGTACGAAGCCGAAACCCCCTGAGGCGGATGCCGAAGGACGTGGCCGCCCAGCGGGGCCTGGGCTTGGAGATCGAATCGATAGACGATCAGGGCCATCTGTTCTTCATCGAGGTGAAGGGCATCTCTGAAGGAGCCGACCCGGTGACGCTCACGATCAACGAGGTGAACACCGGCCGCAACTCACCCCACCGCTTCAGCCTGTCGCTGGTGAGCGTGGAGGGGGATTGCGCAACGCCGCCGATCTACGTGGGCGGCATCGATTGGGGCCCACCTGTCTTTGGTGACACCCAGATCACCAACAGCCTGCAGCAGCTGCTGGCGGCAGGGAGGGCACCCCATTGAGCAACTGCTGCGCCGATGGCTTGCCCCAGTTGGCTCCAGGAGCCTGCGGTTCATCGGGCTGTTGGGACAACCACCGGCGGCGACAAGTTGAGCTGGCGGATGCGCCGGGCAAAACCACGATCCTCGAAGGAGGCGATCACCTCGCAGTCGCGGCAACTGGCGTGATGCAGGGCATCGGCGAAATCGAGGCCGGACCGCAACCCCGCCAGCGCCTGTTCCAGGTCCAGACGGTCCTCGACGCTGATGCAGGGGTGGTGGAGCAGCTGCTCAAACACCTGCAGCACCTGCTCAACCGCGAAGCCGTAATAGCCGCGCAACAGCCACTCCAGCTCCAGGGCCACGGTCTTGGGCAGAAACAGCTCCTGGCCGGAT
>CAIJRN010000039.1 GCA_903823115.1 uncultured cyanobacterium | reverse complement strand
GCTCACGCCTGGTTCGCTTTTTGGCCGTGGTCTGCTCGTAATCACCAAAGCCAAGCTGCTTGCCGCCCATCAACCCAGTCCATTCGTGCGATCACAGGAGAATTGTCGCGCAGGTGGGCCGGGTTTTCCAGAGTCTCCCTAGAGCTGAAGGGCCGTGCTACTCTTAATGAGGGCATCTTTAATGGACGCCAAGGAGTGACGCATTCCCCGAAAGTGACCGCCCCCCGGTTTCAGGGAAGACCTCACCCCTTCATCCGTACGCCCGGGGGCTTGGTGGAGTGATTCGATGACTCGTTACAGCCAGGCCGTCAAAGCTGATTACAAAAGACCGATAAATTTCATCAAAAAATTCATACATCCAAGCACCACAATCTACACTCCTTTTACCTCCAGTTACTCACCATCTGCCACCCTTTACGAGCTTCAGGGGATCAAAATCAACCCCTATGAAACCCGGGGATGCAAACCCAGCTACATTATGACTGGGACCACAGGGAGCGCCTTCGCCGCAGGCGGAGTTGGCGCGATTTACGTCGGGGCCATTGACGGCAAAAGCACAAGCGAAGGCAGTGGCAGCGGCCAATGGATCAATTTCGAAGTTCCCTTTGACGGGGCCACGGGAACATCTTGCTATGGAGCCGATATTCTCTCTCGAGGTAGAGGACCTGGAAGAATTGGAAATGTAGCCCTGGTAGGCACCTGGACCAACAGCAGCGAGAATATCCTTGGCTTTTACTACGAAGGAAGTCTCAATCAACTCAAGAACGACTCCGCAGATCCTGGTCAATTCAAATCATTTCAAGCGGTGACCGGCGATGATAAAGACGCTAATTATACCTATCTGCATAGCGTCGACGGGGGGTATGCCGTAGGCAATTTCACAACCACAGCCTCCTTATATTTAGACCTCTTTCTCAACACGGGCCCAGGAAGTGGCTCTTACATCTACAAGCCAAAAACCAATTCACAACTCAATGTCACTTATCAAAATGACAAGTATTCCTATCACACTCTCTTCGGAATCTGGCAAAATAATAACAACAGCTACACCATTTCTGGCGGAGGCAGCACTCAAGATCTCCTAACTGACTTCAAAACGACTTTCCAAAACCTTCCCAGCCTGGTGCAAGCGGGCCTGCCTTCGGATGCCGCCTTCGGCAGGGGAATGCTTGCCGATATTGACCCAGTGACAGGAATAGCAAAAAACGAGAAGTACTACAACTACCAGAACGATCCTAGCGATTTAATCTATACCCATTTCCAGGGAATTTACTATGCTGGCAAAGAAGTATACGAAGTGCCGTTCGACTCAGTCACCTCAACAGGTGAACTCAAGGTGGGCATAGCCTACATCAAACGCAAAGATAATGGAAGCTTTTCAGAAAATGCCCTTTGGCAAACTTTTGAAGCGCCACACACGGCCCTTGTTAGCAATGATTCCGTGGCCGGCGCAGGCAGCGTCGGTGCCGGGGCAGCGCTCGATTCATCGCTAACAACTTTCGCCTCAACCAGTGACACGAATGCCTACCTGTTTGCAGCTCAATCCTTGTGCTAAATCTTTGGCTAAATTTTTCAAGGGACGATACTTTAACCATTAACAGCCATCTTTTCGCACCTAATCTGTATCTCCCTGATAGCAATAACTCTCATAGCGCAACAAGCTATCGACCAGGCTTTCATGCGTACATGGCTTGCAAATAGCAGCACAACTCATCTGTTACATGGTTGGCGAATCCTGGCCAATGAATGCACGCCAAGACTGAGGCCCGATCCAAATACAGACCACATAAAATGCCCGGAGAGGCGTCTATTTTGTCAACAAGCATGAAAACCTCAGTCCGGTTTGCCAGCAGCATGTTGCACTCGACTTGCTGCCGAGGCCCAAAGACGGCCAGACCAATTCATGGGTTACTAGATTAGACCCATTTTGTGCGACAAGTCAGAGAACTTTCAAGAAATATTCCCGTTGGCACTTGTCAGAGAACTTTCAAGGAATATTCCCGTTGGCACTTGCTGGAAATCAATTTGATGGCATGCCTTCGATTGGCAAGTCATCTCAATACTCTGGTTTATTCTCCTGTTCGATTCTCAGACTCCAGCCAGGATGCCTCTGCTTCACAACATCGCAGATTGCACCCCATTCTCTCACTGGACGTCTCAGCAAAAACCAGGTTCAAGCTTCGCAGAAACGGCCTGAAAACCGATTGAATTGTGAGAAATAAACAAAAAGCAACCAGGCATCAACTTGATCAACCGTGACATCTAGATCATTCTGCAGGCCCCCGGAAGCAACACAGATCCTGATGGTTCCACCCACCCACTCCTAAATTCCCCCCATCGCCCTGACCCCATGAGCGCCTCCCCCGCCCAGCTCAGCCTGCGTCGCCCCGACGACTGGCATGTGCATCTGCGCGATGGCGCCCTGCTGCAGGCCGTGCTACCCAGCACCGCGGCCCAGTTCGGCCGGGCGATTGTGATGCCGAACCTCTCGCCGCCGATCACCACCGTGGCCGCGGCCCTGGCCTACCGGCAGCGGATCCTGGCGGCCTTGCCCGATGGCAGTGGCTTCACCCCCTTGCTCACCGCCTATCTCACCGACACGATTGATCCGGCCGAGTTGGAACGGGGTTTTGCCGAGGGGGTGTTCGCCGCCTGCAAGCTTTACCCCGCCAACGCCACCACCAACTCAGCCGCGGGGGTGAGCGACCTGGCGAAGCTCTCAGCCGTGTTCGAGACCCTGGAGCGGATCGGCATGCCCCTACTGATTCATGGCGAGGTCACTGACGCCGAGATCGACATCTTTGATCGCGAGGCGGTGTTCATCGAGCGCCAGCTTGAACCGCTGCTACGGCGCCATCCCGGCCTCAAGGTGGTGCTGGAGCACATCACCACCGCCGAGGCGGCCGCGTTTGTGGCCGGATCCGGCGCCAACCTGGCGGCCACGATCACCCCCCACCACTTGCACATCAACCGCAACGCCCTGTTCCGCGGCGGCCTACGGCCGGACATGTATTGCCTGCCGGTGGCCAAGCGCGAACAGCATCGCCTCGCCCTGCGCGCCGCCGCCATCAGCGGCAACCCCCGCTTCTTCCTCGGCACCGATTCGGCCCCCCATCCGCGCCATGCCAAGGAAGCGGCCTGCGGCTGCGCCGGCATCTTCAATGCCCCGTACGCAATCGAGAGCTACGCCCTGGCTTTTGAGCAGGAGGGGGCGTTGGATCGCCTCGAAGCCTTCGCCAGCGAGTTCGGCCCCCGCTTCTACGGCCTGCCGCTCAACGAAGAACGCATCACTCTGGTGCGTGAGTCGGTGTCGGTGCCGCCCCGGCTTCATCTCAATGACGCCGCCGGCGAGGCCGTGGAGCTGGTGCCCTTCCACGCCGGCGAACTGCTGCCCTGGCGCTTGGCCTGACAGCTGGCCGGAGACCGACAGAATGCGGGCACCCCCGTCCCCGTGCCATGGCCGGCCCGAGCGTCCAGCCCCTGCTCACCAGCCTGCGCGGGGCCGACCTGCTCAACAATCCGCGCCTGAACAAGGGCACCGCCTTCAGCCGCAGCGAACGGCTGGAGCTGGAACTGGAGGGCCTCTTGCCCTGGCAGGTGGAAACGATCGAGCAGCAGGTGGAACGCTGCTGGCGCGCCTTTGGCGAACTGGAGCGCGATCTCGATCGCTACGCCTACCTGCAGATCCTGCGCGAACGCAATTTGACGCTGTTTCACCGCGTCCTGGCCGATCACATCGAGGCGGTGATGCCAATCGTCTACACCCCCACCGTCGGCTCGGCGATCCAGCACTTCAGCCAGACCTACCGCAGCCCCTCCCAGGGCCTGTTCCTGGCCGCCCCCCAGCAGCAGCGCTTCACCGAGATCCTGAGCCGGGCCTGCCGCGCCTGGGGTGAGGCCCCCCGGGGCGTAGCCCCACCCGAGCTGCTGCTGGTCACCGATGCCCAGGGCATCCTCGGCATCGGTGACCAGGGCATCGGCGGCATCCACATCTGCCAGGGCAAGCTGGCCGTCTACACCCTCTGCGCCGGCCTCGATCCCAATCGCTGCCTGCCGGTGATGCTCGATGTCGGCACCGACCGGCCGGAGCTGCTCGCTGACCCCAACTACCCCGGCCTGCGTGAACCGCGCCTGCAGGGAGAGGCCTACGACGCCGTGATCGAGAGCTTCGTCAGCGCCGTCACGACGGTCTGTCCCGGCGCCCTGGTGCAGTGGGAGGACTTCGGCGCCGCCAATGCCCGGCGGGTGCTCGATCGCTACCGCCAGCGCCTGCCGAGCTTCAACGACGACATCCAGGGCACCAGCGGCGTGGCGGCGGCGGCGATCCTGGCGGGCTTGCAGGGGCTGGGCCAGCGGCTGGCGGACCAGCGGATCGTGATCTTCGGTGCCGGCAGTGCCGGCTGCGGCATCGCCGAGCGCTTGCTGCGCCTGCTGCAGCGCCAGGGGCTCTCGGCTCAGGAGGCGGCCGATCGCCTCTGGCTGCTCGACCGGGACGGCCTGCTGCAGGAGGGCATGGAGGCCGCCGGGCTGACGCCGCCCTCGGCGGCAGCGGCGCCCTACGCCAAGCGCAGCGAGCTGCTGGCGGGCCTGGCCCGCGACGAGCGGGGGCGCATCGGCCTGCTGGCGGTGATCGAAACCGTGAAACCCTCGGTGCTGATCGGCACCTCCACCGTCGCCGGCGCCTTCAACCAGCAGGTGGTGGAGGCCCTGTGTCGCGGCACGGCGCGGCCGATCGTGCTGCCGCTCTCCAATCCCACCCCCCTGGCCGAAATCACGCCGCAGAACCTGCTGACCTGGAGCCAGGGCCAGGCCCTGGTGGCCAGCGGCAGCCCCTTCGCGCCGGTGACGCTCAACGGCCGCCAGCGGCAGATCGGCCAGTGCAACAACTGCTTTGTCTTCCCCGGCCTGGGCTTTGCCGCCGTGGCGGTGGGGGCCCGCACGGTCAGCGAGGCCATGATCGACGCCTGCATCGAGGCCCTGGCGGCGGTGATCCCCGCCGCCCAGGATCCCGAGGCACCGCTGATGCCGCCCCTGGCCCAGGTGCGGCAGGTGTCCGCCGCCGTCGCCGAAGCCGTCGCCCTGGCGGCCGTGAGCGAGGGCCTGGCCAGCCGCGCCAGCACCCCGGCCGAGGCCCGGGAGCAACTGGAACTCTGCAGCTGGCGGCCGGACTACGGCGAGGTGCGGGCGATTTGAAAACAATGGCAGCCGGCATTCACGGGCAGACCCGCAGACCGTAGAGAGCATCAATATGAAAATCTTCGATCTTGAAATAGCCGAGTACATCCAACTGGCGATCCAGTTCCCGGCGATCGGTATGCAATGTCTCCACGAATAAGAAACGGGGCATCACAGGACTACCCTGCATCCCCCGCAGCACAGCCAGCTCCATCCCCTCCACATCCAGTGAAAACAGATCGACCCGATCGATGCGCAACCAGCGCATCAGCGAAGCAAAGGTCAGCGTCGCCACCCGTCGGGGACGCAGCACGGACTCCATCTCCTTGCCGTCCAGGAACGAGGACGGAGCCGCGATCTCCCTCTCGGAGGACGAACAGGCAAGGTTCTCAAGATTTTCATGCAGACAGATTTCGGCATGATCAACATCAGAGAGCGCCAACTTCAAGTTGAGGCAACGAGGGCGATTGATCACCAGATCATCGAAGGCACTGGTCGGCTCAACATTGACGCCAGTCCAGCCCAGATTCTCCTCGAAAAATCGACAGTTACTCAGGCTCAGGCCGTTGAGAGCGCCACATTCCACAAAGAAAAGATCTCGAGTATCACCGAAGATACGCTTATACAACCATTCATCAGTCTGCATCGAGGCCCCCTCGTAGAGCTGGCCGTAGTACTGGCGTTCGCTGCCATAAAGAGTGCTTGCAACCATCGCTTCTATGTCTGCTCAATGACAAAAGTTAGGCAACGCTAGCAAATACGAAAAGCCTTTACAGGCAAGCGCGGATCATCCTCAGCCTCAGCCCCAGCACCCCAAGGCGGATCCCAGAGCAACCGCCCCGAGAGTGGCGCCCCGCAAGCGGCGAGCAGCCCGGCAAGCAATAAGAGCTGTGTCGTCGCCTCGCAGCCTGCCCCGCCGCCGGACTAGCACCAAGCCACCGATCCGTCCACGCTTGGGATTCTTCGTCCGGCTCACCGACGCCATCGCCGACCACCAGTCGCTGCTGGTGACGGGGCTCGACCCCAACCCGGAAATGCTGCAGAGCTGGTCCCAGCGCCGCGGCATGGCCGGCCGCTCCTTCCTCTCCCAGGCCCGCCACTGGATCAAGGCGGTGATCGAGGCCACGGCGCCCCACGTCTGCGCCTACAAGCCCAGCCTCGGTTTTTATCAGGCCCTCGGGCCCGTGGGACTGGATCTGCTGCGGGAGGTGCGCGAACTGGTGCCCCTGGAGATCCCGCTGATCATTGACGCCAAGCACGGCGATCTCAACAGCTCCTCGGCCCTGGCGCACTACCTGTTCCGGTCGCTGGGGGCCGATGCGGTCACCCTCTCGCCCCTGCCCGGCCAGGACATCGCCGCTCCCTTCCTGCTCTATCCCGACAAGGCGGTGGTGGTCACCTGCCACAGCTCCAATCCCGCCGCCCGGGTGCTGCAGCACCACCCCAACGAGGAGGATCCGCTCTACCTGCGCATCGTGCGCGAAACCCAGCTCTGGGCCACCCCCGAGCAACTGCTGCTGGAGGTGGGCACCAGCGATCCGGCGATCCTGGCCCGGGTGCGGCGGGAGGCGCCGGAGCGCTTCCTGATCCTGCGCAGCCTCTGGGCCGAGGAGGATCGCCTCGATGCCCTGCTGGAAGCCGGCCTCAGCCAGTCCGCCGACGGCCTGCTGCTGCCCCTGCCCCAGAACCTGCTGGTGGAGGACGACATGGCCGAGCGGGCGGCCCAACTGAAGCGGCGCATCAGCGAGCGGCGCGATCACTGGCTGGAGAGCCGCCAGCGACCCGCCGCCGCCAGCTGCAGCCTCTGGCTGCCGGACCGGGTCGGGGAGACTGCCGCCGGGGAGACTGCCGCAGCAGCGGGCACCGCACGGGCGACCGCTGCGCCAGCGACAGCGGCCGGAGAACCAACGGCCACAGGGGCCGCCACCCTGCCGCTGATCGGCATCGACGCCGCCCAGGCACCTGGCGCCCCAGGCGAAGCGGGCGATCCCCTGGCGAGCCTGATCGTCGATCTGTTCGACATCGGCTGCCTGCTGTTCGGCGACTACGTGCAGGCCTCCGGGGCCCTGTTCAACTACTACATCGATCTGCGCCAGATCATCTCCGATCCCAACCTCTTCCACCGGGTGCTGCATGCCTACGCCGGCCAGCTCCAGGGGCTGGAGTTCGATCGCATCGCCGGCATTCCCTACGGCTCCCTGCCCACCGCCACCGGCCTGTCGCTGCAGCTGCACAAGCCCCTGATCTATCCCCGCAAGGAGGTCAAGGCCCATGGCGCCCGCCGCCTGATCGAAGGCGACTTCGAGGAGGGCGATGTGGTGGCCCTGGTCGACGACATCCTGATCACCGGCGGCAGCCTGCTGGAGGGCATCGCCAAGCTCGAGAGCTCCGGCCTGGTGGTGCGCGATGTGGTGGTGTTCATCGACCACGGCGACGAGCAGCTCAGCCAGACGGTTGGCGCTGGCGGCAGTGGCACAGGCGGCAGCGCCGCCCTGCAGCGCCTGGAGCAGAAGGGTTACCGCTGCCGGGCCGTGCTCGACATCCAGCGCATCACCAGGGTGCTGCATCGCCATGGCCGGCTCAGCGATGACCAGGCGGCGGTGCTCGGCGCCCCGGCCCGGTCCCTGGAGACCGGTGGCGCGAGCGCAGCAGACCAAGCGAGCCAGGCGGATCGGGTCCTGGCCAGCTCGTAGATTGGCACCGCGTCCCCGTCCCCCCCGGACGCCCCCTTTCCCATGTCCCTGGGCAGCCGGATCGACAGCCCCTCAGCCCCCACGATCGGGGAGCTCGAGGCCAAATACTCGCTGTATTGCAAAGCGATGCGGCTGTTGATCAAGGAGGGGCGCAGCCTCGAGGAGGTGAGCCGCACGGTCTGCTGGAGCCGGCTGGAGCAGCTGCACACCTGCCTGCCGAGCCGCTACAAGGCACCGGATTACCTGTTCGTGGTGCTGCGGCGCGATCTGGCCTGAAGCACATCCCGGCCGGCGACGCCGGGCCATGATCGCCCCGCCACCCACCCGGCAGCGTGCGCGCCAGCCACGGCCGGAGCCCGATGAAATCGATCTCCGAACCCTTTCTGCGCCGGCCGGTGCTGACCCTGGTGATCAGCCTGCTGATCCTGCTGGCCGGCCTGATCAGCCTGCCGCTGCTGCAGGTGGAGAACCTGCCGCCGATCGCCCCCGGCCGCGTCACGGTGCGCGCCAGCTATCCCGGCGCCGGACCGGAGGTGGTGGAACAGGGGGTCACAGCCCTGCTGGAGAAGCAGCTCAACGGTCTGGAACGACTGGACACGATCCGCTCCAGCAGCTCCGCCAACGGCAGCCTGATCACCCTCGGCTTTGAGGGCGGCGATCCCGAACTCAACCAGATCAACACCCAGAACGAGACCACCGTCGTCGGGCGGCAGCTGCCGGCCCAGGTGGCCCGCTTCGGCGTCCAGGTGCGGCGCAGTTCCGACGATCTGCTGCTGGTGCTGAGCTTCAGCGCCGAGAAGGGCACCTACAGCGACACCTTTCTCACCGGCTGGGTGGACCAGGTGGTCAAGGAGCGGCTGCGCCGCGTCAGCGGCATCAGCGATGTCAGCCTGTTCGGCGGCAGCAGCCTGGCCTACCGGCTCTGGCTCGATCCGGCCCGGCTGCAGGCACGCAACCTGACGATCCTGGAGGTGCGCCAGGCCCTGCAGCAGCAGAACGTGCTGGCGGCCCTGGGCCAGGCCGGGGAGTCGCCGAGCCCCGAAGATCAGGTCACCACCCTGCCGCTGCGCCTGGAGGGACGGCTGCGCAGCGTCGAGGACTTCGAGCAGCTGGTGGTGGCCCGCAGCGCCGCCGGCGGCGTCACCCTGCTCAAGGAAGTGGGCCGGGTGGTGCTCGGCAACGAGAACTACGACACCGTCGCCACCAACCTCAAGGGCGATCTCGCCGTCTCCCTGGGCATCTATCAACGCGATGGCAGCAATGCCCTCGCCGTGCGCCAGGGCATCGATGCCGCCCTGGCCGAGCTGGCGCCTCGCTTCCCTCCCGGCGTGGCGATGGAGGTGATCGTCGATGAGGCCCAGACCGTGCGCACCAGCATCGATCGGGCGATCGAAGCCCTGCGCGATTCGGTGCTGCTGGTGTTGCTGGTGTTGCTGCTCGGCCTGGGCAACAGCCGCCTGGCCCTGATCACCGCCGTGGCGGTGCCGGTGTCGCTGATCGGTTCGCTCAGCGTGCTGCGCCTCACCGGCGGCTCGATCAACACCCTCTCCCTGTTCGGCATGGTGCTGGCCTCGGGCCTGCTGGTCGATGACGCCATCGTCGTCAGCGAGGACATCGGCCGCCGGCTGGAGCTGGGCACTCCACCGCTGCAGGCCGCCCGCGAGGCGATGCGGGAACTGGGCAGTGCCGTGATCGCCACCTCCCTGGTGCTGGTGGTGGTGTTCATCCCGGTGCTGGGCCTGGGCGGCAGCCTCGGCCGGCTCTATGCGCCGATCGCGATCGCGATCACCAGTGCCATCGTCTTCTCGACGATCAATGCGATCAGCTTCACACCGGTGGCCGCCAGCCGGCTGCTGCGCAACGACCAGCGCGAGCCGGCCTGGCTGCGGCGCTGGATCGAGCCGAGTCGCCGCGGCCTCGAAAGCCTCGAGGGCCCCTACAGCCGCTGGCTCAAGGCGGTGATGGGTCGGCGCCGGCTGGTGGTGGCCGTGCTGGTGGTGGGCCTGCTGGTCACGGTCCTGGCGATCCGGGCCCGCCCCACCGCCTTCATCCCCCAGGAGGACACCGGCCAGCTGCGCGGCGTCGTGATCCTCGCCGACGGCATGGCCATCGGCCAGACCCAGCAGGTTCTGGATCAGGTGCGGGCGGTGGCGCAGCAGGAACCGCTGATCGCCAGCGCCAACTTCTACGCCGGCCGCTCCTTCGGCGACAGCAGCCCCAACAAGGGTCAGTTCTTCCTCAGGCTCAGACCGGTGGACGAACGCCCGGGCAAAGACCAGAGCAGCACCGCCCTGGCGGAGCGGATCAACAAGCAACTGCAGCGCCGCATCCGCACGGCCGTGGTGCAACTGAGCGAGGCGCCCAGCGTGCGCGGCTTCAGCAGCGAGGGCGGCCTGGAACTGGAACTGCTCGACAGCAGCAATGGCCAGCTCAGCCTGGCGGCCTTTGAGCAGGAAGCCCGCTCCTTCGTCGCCGAAGCCCAGGCGACCCGCCTGCAGGGCCAACCCGCCTTTGAGCGGGTCTCCACCCGCTTCAGCGCCGGTGCTCCCCAGCTGCGCCTGGTGCCCGATCGCCTGCGCCTGGCCTCGTTGGGCGTGGATCTCTCCACCCTGGTGGACACCCTGGGCGCCAGCTTCGGCAGCGACTACGTCAACGACACCTTCGAATCCGACCAGGTGCGGCGGGTGATCGTGCAGCTCGATGGCCGCGCCCGCCGCGATGCCAGCGATGTGCTCGCCCTGCCGGTGCGCAACCGCGAAGGCACCCTGGTGCCCCTGAGCCAGCTGGTGCGAATCGAGCCGATGGGTGGACCGAGCAGCATCAATCACACTCGGCTGGTGCGCTCGATCAGCATCCGCGCCCTGCCCAGGTCGGGCGTGAGCAGCGGCCAGGCGATGGCGCTGCTGGAGGCGGTTCAGCAGAGCCGAAACAGCGATGCCATCAGCCTGGAATGGGCCGGCCTGGCCCGGGAG
>CAIJRN010000038.1 GCA_903823115.1 uncultured cyanobacterium | reverse complement strand
GGCCTCCTCCATCTGGCGTTCGCGCAGTTCCATCTGCTGCTCGAGCACCTGCTTCTGGCGTTCGGCCTGCTGCAGGCGGGCGTACTCCTCGGGGTTGATCTCGGAGAAGCGGTTGAGCTGCTGGCGGAGGGTGCGGATTTCCTTTTCGAGCTGGTTGCTTTTGCGGCGTTCGGCCCGCAGGGGTTCAGCGAGGCGGCTGTCGTCGGCAGGGGAAGCAGCCCCCTCGACTTGAGCCGTGCCCGAGGTTCCAGCAGCGCCGCTGGAGGAGGAGCCGCCCTGAGTGCCAGCGCCATCGAGGTCAGCCGTGGCCTGGGCATCGGCAGTGGTGGCCTCAGCGGCCTGGCTTGTGGCGGCGTAGTTGTCATCAGCGCCCTGATGACCGCTGGCTGCGGCTGTGGAGCTGGAGGTGGAAGAAGCAGTGGCAGTGGCCATGACCCGTCTCGGCTGTCGTGGATGAGCACCCCGTCCGGGCTGTGCTCAGTTCCTGTTGCCATGGATGACGGCCGACAATGGCGCCGGTTCTCTGGCAAACCGAAATGGCCAACGGCATCACGGTCACGTCCAACCCGGATCCGGCTCAGCTGGAGAGCCTGGGCGTGATGAGCTGGCCGACCTGGGGCTGTGGGGTCAACACCTTCCCTTGGAGCTACGACGAGCAGGAGACCTGTCTGTTGCTGGAGGGAGATGTGACCGTCACTCCCGAGGGCGGGGAGCCGGTGCGCTTTGGGGCTGGTGATCTGGTGGTGTTTGATGCTGGGCTCAGCTGCACCTGGGAGGTGCACGCCCCGGTGCGCAAGCACTACCGCTTTGGTTGAGCGCTCCTGGCAGAGTGGAGGCCATGCAGAAGCCGCCCCGGCCGACACCGCGGGAGAGCACCGAGACGATGGTGCGGAACATCAGCCGGGAGCTGGCGGAGATCGAGCAGGCCATGGACCGCTTCAGGGGGGATCGCGTGGCGGAGCCTCAGCTGACGGGCACCTGGATGGCCCACCTGCTGATCAGCAGCAAGAAACTGCTCCACAACCTGCTGATCGATACGGCCAGGCGACCAAGGCAAATCACCGGTCCGGGGTGACGGGACTGGTCCAGCGCCGATAGAGCCACACCCCACCGCCGCCCCAGAGCAGGCTCCACAGAATGAAGGTGGTGTTGGTGCCCAGCTGGCCGCCCTCCAGCGAATAGACGCCGGCATTGATCAGTCCGGCATCGATCAGCGAGCCACCGATCCCCCAGCCCAACACCCAGGTGAACAGAAAGCCGATGGCCTGGAGGTTGCCGGTCATGGAAGGGTCTGCAGCATGGGCCATCAAAAACCCCCGGGGCCGCCGGGGGTGCACTGTTCGGGAGCCGAGCGGAAGGTCAGAAGCAGAAGGGCAGGAACTGGCTGCGGCAGGCGGCGTAACCGTCGACCAGGGCACCGAGGCCGATCTGGTGGGCGATGCCGGAGCCGGTGAGGCCCTCCACCACGATGCCGATCACAATGCCGAGCATGGCGGCGCGGCCGTTGAAGAGCTCAACCCGCTTGAGCTGCTCCATGTGGATCAGCTGTTCGGCGCGGTGCTGGAACCACTTGTCGTTGGCGGGGGTGTTGGTCATGGGTCTGGGGGCAGATGGATTGTCGAAAAGGCTTCAGTCGGCGGCGCGACGCGGCAGGAACAGGGCACCTGCGAGCCAGGTACCAATGAGGAGAAGAGCGAGGTGGCCGGTACTCATCAGGTGTTGGTGGGGTTGAGATCGCTCGGGCGGGTGAGCATGTAGGCCGTCATGCCGGTGAGAACAACGACCAGGCCGATGACGGCGGCAATGGCTGCGGTGTAGTCGGTGCTCATGGCGATCAACCGAGCCCGATCTGGGAAAGGATGCTCTGGCCGGTGAGTAGCTCGGTGGCGAGGCCGATCACGAAGCCGAGCATGGCCAAGCGGCCGTTCCAGGTCTCAGCGAAGGCGACAAACCCAAAGCGGGGGGAGGACTCAGCCATGAGTGTTTCAGAGTGTTGCGACAACTGTAACGGTATGTGAAGCGTCTGGAGTAATGGCGGTTTCCCGCCCAAGACCGTCAGGCTTTATCCATCGCGGCGGCGGTCCGGCCTCACCCCCGCGAGAGCTCCAGCTGCCGCGCGAGCCAGAGTTCGACGTCCTCAAACGTGTAGCGAACCAAGTTGCCGAGCTTCACGAAGGGTGGCCCGTAGCCACTGGAGTTCCAGCTGTAGATGGTCGAAAGCAACACCCCCAGGTGGGCCGCCAGGGTTTCGGGTGTGTAGAAGCCAGCCGGCAGGCTGGTGGTGCTGGTGTCGGCATTGGCGGCGGCACGGCGCTTGGGGATGAACAGCCAGCTGCCCACCGGCAGCGGATCGGAGGGCCGACCGGTGAGGGTGGGGTTGAGGCCCCGCAAGGTGGTGACCGTGGTGAGGTGCCTCTCGGCGAGCACGTTGAGACTCTCGCCACTTGTGACGACCACGACGCGGTTGGGCTTGAGCGCGGCCTGGACCCGTTCGCCCAGCAGCGGCTGGGTCAACGAGCCGATACCGCCGGCTCCGTAGAGACCGCCGAATTCGGTGACGGAAAAGGCGGCCAGCTGCCCGCGGCTTGGGGTCGGCAACCGGCCGGGAGTGCGCAACTCCGCAAGAGGCCCGAGCCACACCGCCCCGAAGCACGGAGACAGCAACGCAGGCGTGGTGCCAGACACCGGCCGGATGCCGGTGGTGCTCCAGCTGATGGCCGCCGCCAGCCAGTCCCAGGGCTGGGAAGGAGTCAGCGCCAGCACCGCCCCGCGTGTGAGGTAGCCCTCGTAGGTGAAGTCCCCCGTGTCGACGCCCGGTGAGTTCTCCTTGCTGGAGATACCGCGGAGCCGTTTGAGAAATCCCTCGAAGACGAACCGTCCGGTGCGCTGGGAATCGAGCACGCCGGTCATGGCGTTGGAAAACAGCAGGATGCGGACATTGGCGTAAGGCTGCAGCGCCGAAGGGGGCAGCCCGCCAGGGGCGGGAGTGCTGATCACGGTTCAGCCCCGCTCAAGGGCTGCGGTGAGGCTGCGGGCATGGCCGCTCAGCTGGGGATCGCGGCTCCAGCCGCCCAGGGACGGGAGCATCAGCAGCAGCGCCTGGGCATGACCGGCCCGCTGGCGCCGCAGGGCGCTTTCAATCGAGAGGCCTTCGCGATAGCGGGTGATCGTCTCCTCCCGCAGCAGCTCGGTGTCGTACTCGATCACGTCGGCCTTCTTGACCGGGAGACTGCCGTCCTCCGGCAGGGCATCGGGAGCCACAGCTTTGCGGCGGGTCTCGATCGGCGCCTGCAACTGCTCCGGGCTCAGCCCTGCCAGTTCAGCGTCGATGGAAGCGATCGCATCGAGTTCATCCCGGGCGGTGGGGATGGCGTCGGGGTAGAGCTGCTCCAGATCCGCCATCGCGTCGTTGATGGCGCGGACCGCCGGGATCAGGGCCGGGATCGAGAGGGCGACGCGGATCGCCTCCAGGTCAGCAGCGCGCCAGATGTTGGCTGGAGCTGTCGGGGTCTGGCTCATGCGACGGGGAAGGCGGCTGCCTCCTGTTGCCGCCTCAGGCCAGGGGCCAGCAATCGCTGCCAGACTTCCACCAGGAGGCAGCCGTGAGCATGAACGAGATCCTTTTTGTCGTGGAGGAGGCCGACGACGGCTCCTATCGGGCCAGCGCCGTGGGAGCGGCCATCCACACGGAGGCCGACAACCTGGAGGAGCTGCACCGGGAGATCCGGGATGCCGTGCACTGCCACTTTGAGGAGGGAGAAGCCCCGCCCCTGATCCGGCTGCATCATGTCCGCCAGGAATTGCTGGCCCTGTGAGGATCCCCCGCGACCTCAACGGTGCGGACCTGGCCAGGCGGCTGGCGGCCTACGGCTACAGCATCACCCGACAGAGCGGCAGCCATATGCGCCTGAGCCGCCAGGCCGCCGGCGGGCAGCAGCACCTCACCATCCCAGCCCACAAGCCCATGCGGGTCGGCACTCTCCGGCAGATCCTCAAGGATGTGGCGAGCCAGACCGGAGTGAGCCTGGAGGAGCTTGTTCAGTCCATCGGGGGCTGAGCAGCTGCCGCTTGATCGATGGGCGCATCGCGCCCCTCCCCCGCCCTGGTGGCCGGGCTGTCATCGAGGGTCGGGCTGCTGATCGCGTTCGCCGTGGCAAGGGCCAGCTGGTGACGCAGCTCCTCCCGGCTGATCACACCCTTGTCGAAGAGCTCGATCCATTCCTTCACCTGGGGCTGCGGCTGGATCGGTGGCGTCAGCGGGCTCACCGTCACCTGCAGACCGGCGCCGGGGGTAAGGGCCTCCCCCGTGAGGGCGCACCAGTGCTGGAGAAGGGTGGAGAACAGTGAGGCCTTCTGGATCGCCATCGCCTGCAGCAGCGCGTAGCTCTGGGAAGCGGTGAGGCTGATCTCCATCTCGGTGCGGGCGGCGCCGCGGTTCTGGCTGGGGATCAGGGCATCGCGGCGCATGGTGTCATCGAGGATCTGCAGCCAGGCCCGGTGCTCCGCAAGCGAGCGGGCGCGGATCTCCACGAACTCGAAGGACGCATCCGAGGGCAGGTCCATGCAGGTGTTCGGGCCCAGCACCACCGGGCCGGCCTGGCTGTTGCCCATGGCATCGACCATCCCCTTGCGCACCCCCACCGGCAGGGCCGTGCGGCTAAGCAGCTCCTCGTATTCGCTCTTGCAGCGGAAGTGGTTGAGGTACTGGTGCGCCAGGCCCAGGTGCGGCAAGTCCCCCTCCCCGAAGGCCGAGCCATCGGAGGTGTACCAGCAGGCCGGCAGCCGGGTGATCCCCTCATAGGTGGTGACCACTGGCTCCTCGCAGCGCCAGCCGCTGGTGGCCTGCGGGTCAGCGCAGACGGGGTGGTGGGCCAGCTGAAGGCCGGTGACGGCTCCGCCCCTGGCGGTTCCACCCTTGGTGGCGTCGCCGGTGGTGAGCAGCTGCAGGCTCCGGTAGTGCCAGCGGTCGGGCGCATCGGCATCGCCGAGCAGGGCGTTGATCTGCTCGGTGACAGCTGCTTCTGGCCTGACTGGCTCAGCACTGATGGGCCGGTTGATCGGCTCCCGCCAGATGATCCGGCCCGGGAGGCCGTAGGACACGGGTAGCTCCCAGTTGAGGCAGTTGGCCCGGGGCACCAGCTGCAGGCGGGGAAGCGACAGCCGATCGCCACGGCGCAGGGCCTCCTGCCGGTCGCCCTCGCTGGGCCAACTGTGCTCTGGCGGCAGCACCAGCACCAGGGCAGCGCCCTCGCGCAGCACCAGCAGGTCCGCAGCGGCCAGGAAGACGCCCAGGTCCGTGCCCCGGCCGTCCACGTCGGTGAGCACCGAGCTCAGGCTGGCCGGAAGGCTGATCCAGCTACCCCGGCTGAGCATTCCGGCATAGGTACGGAGAACGTCGCGGAAGAAGCCAGAGGGGCGGGCGGCATCGAGGCGTTTGCGGTATGCGGTGTCGGGCTCCCGCTCACCCTTGGGGAGGTAGTGCTCCTTGTGGCTGGTGCCGTCAGAAGCGGCGAGTAGGGCCCAGCGGTCGGCGGTGATCTGCAGGGAGGGCTGCAGTGACTTGAGAGTTGGGTGCTGGCTCCAGGGGGCTGATCTTGCCTGGGCAGAGCTTGGGAGCACGGCGGCGGCGGGAGCACTGTTGGCTGTTGCCAGCAGCGAAGGATTCATTGGGGGCCGTCGCCACCACTCGCTGGTGACACTGAATGATTGGAAACCTGCGCCGCGGCGCCGAACGCGCGCAGGAGCTCGAGAGCGGAACCGCGTGGGTGAACCAGCACCTGAATCTGGCCCCGAACGTGCCGTTCGGCGGCAGCAAGTGGTCCCGCATCGGCTACGAGAACGGCCCTTGGGGCCTGGCTGCGTTCAGCGAGCTGCACATGGTGAACGTGGCCAAGAAGTAGTGCCACGCCCTGCGCGCGCCACCGGCGGGGGGGGGGTCGCGATGCGGCAGAGTGCAGCCCCGACCGCAGGGAGCCCTCAGCGTTGGCGAACGTACAAGTTGTTCCCGACTCCACCCTTGCCGGCTTCCATGCGCTGCTGCGTGCAGGCGTGGACTTCGATCCCCTGTATCCCACCCAGCAGTTCGGGCCGCTGGCGGACCACCTGCCGATGGCCCTGTCTGCGCTGCATGCACACGGTGCGAGCGAGGCAGACCTACAGCGTTTCCGTGCGGCGTATGCGCGCAAGCTCGTGCCCGTACGCGTGGCCGGGACGCGCCCCATCTCGTTCTCGGACGACTGGCAGTCTGCCCTCGGCTGTGAACCCGCCTATCCCGCGTTGCTGGCGGCGTTCACGGAAGAGATCTCGGCGGACGGCCGCGACGCCGTGCTGCGCCGGTGGCTGCCCAGGCTCGTCGATGCGCTGGCCGTGCAGGCGCTGCATTCGCTGATCCGGGTGGCGGTGGCCACCACGCACCCGGTGGACGAGGAACTCGCAGCCGCACTGGCCTACTGGTGTACCTCGTACGTGGCCGTCCCGCGCCCTTCCGGCGAGCGCCGCGAGGGCTCGGTGGCAGACCTGTTCGCGGCCGTGCGCACGCATCCCGAAGGTGGTGCACGACCATTGCGGGAGAGCGGATTCGGCGCACGCTTGAACGAATTCGCTGGCCGGCCGGCGTTCGCGGAGATCTCCAGCTGGCGACCGCCGGGGATGGACCTTGCGGCAATGGCGCGTGAGGCGGCGCGTGTCTACCTCGGCACGGGCGACTTCTTCGCCTTGCACATGGTCACCGGCAGCCACGCTCTGCGGCTGTTGCTTCCCTGGATGACGGAGCACGAGGCGGTGCTCGATCGCTGGTGGCAGGCGCTCGCCGCCACTTACGTGATCATCGGGGCGCCGGACTACGCGCAATGGCGCGAGGTGCGCGAGGCCGAGATGCTGCCGGAAGCGGGGGAGGTGCTCGGCGCGGCCATTGCCTCGCTGGCGCACGACGATCCCGAGCACGTGGTGAAGCTGCTGTGGTCGGCGCGTGACGAATTCGTGTGCTATGGGTTTGCCGAGCACGCGCGCATCGTCGCGCGGCTCGTGGCGAAGATGCAAGGGTAAGGCGGTCATGAAACGATTGAAGTAGGCGGAGATCAATGCCTTCCTGAGCCATCTGGCGACAGAGGATCGGAGTGAGCGCCTCCACCCAGAACCAGGCCCTGGCAGCTCTGCTGTTTCTGTACCCCACGGTGCTGGGTGGTGATGTGGGGAACCTGGAAGCGGTGATCCGCGCCCGAAAGCGGCAGCGCTTTCCCGTGGTTCTAACGGAGGGGGAGGTGCGGGCCGTTCTGCATCATCTCGATGGAGCGGAGGCCCTGGTGGCCCAGCTGCTGTATGGCGGTGGCCTGCGGCTCATGGAGGCGCTGCGCCTGCGGATCTAGACGAAGTCTTCCGCGCAGCGGTGGGATGTGGACCTGGAGCAGCGCTGCATCACGGTGCGCTGCGGCAAGGGAGACAAGGACCGGCGCACCGTTCTGCCGTCAAGCCTGGTGGATCCGTTGAAACGGCACATGAAAGAGGTGCAGCACCAGCACCAGACCGATCTTTCGGCAGGGTGGGGCGCTGTGGAGTTGCCCCATGCCCTGGAGAGAAAGTACAGGAATGCCGCCAGGGAATGGGGCTGGCAATGGCTGTTTCCCCAGGGCCGACGCTGGCGGGATCCGCGCCAGAACATCGAAGGAAGGCATCATCTCGATCCGAGCCTCGTGCAGCGCGCCGTGCGTGCAGCCGTGAAGGCTGCGGGGATCAGCAAACCGGCGACCTGCCACACCTTCCGGCATTCGTTTGCCACGCACCTGTTGGAACAGGGCGCCGACATCCGTACGATTCAGGAACTGCTCGGCCACAGCGATGTGAAAACCACCATGGTCTACACCCATGTGCTGAACAGAGGTCCATCTGGGGTACGAAGCCCCGCGGACCTGCTCTGAGGAACGGAGGGATCTTCTGCGGACCGCGTAACAATCCATGAAGCAGGTGGCGGCTCCTGGGAGGCCTTGCTAGGCAGTGGCTGAAGGAAGCATAGGGAGTCAGAACTAGCTGCTTATGCTGCAAAAATCGAACTGGAGGCAGCTTCTAAGGTCCGCCGAATCACTGTTAGGTGCATCGACGCTGCCAATGCATTAGTGCCCCCAAGCAAGGGTCTCGTTATGGCGGGTGTTCGCAGCCGCGACTAGGCTGACACGAGTGCTTGCTTATCAAGTTCAGAGTCAGCCCTATGCCCATTAGCTGGAATGAAATCAGGAGCCGGGCACTGTCTTTCTCAAAAGAGTGGGCAGATGAGACTTCAGAGGATGCTGAGGCGAAATCATTCTGGGATGGCTTCTTCTTTGTTTTCGGCATCAGCCGCAAGCGAGTGGCTTCGTTTGAAGAGCCGGTAAAAAAGCTAGGGGATCGTCGAGGCTTCATCGACCTCTTCTGGAAGGGAACACTGCTGGTTGAGCACAAATCTCGGGGGAAGAACCTAGATCTTGCCTACACTCAAGCCCTCGACTATTTCCCAGGGATTGCAGAACGCGACCTGCCCAAATACATTCTCGTTTCAGACTTTGCCAGGTTTCGTCTCTACGACTTGGATGAGAATGAGCAGTATGAGTTCGCCCTGGGTGATTTCTACAACCAGGTGAAGCTTTTTGGATTTATTGCTGGCTATCAGCGGCATCGAATACGCGAGCAGGATCCGGTCAACATCCAGGCGGCAGAAGCAATGGGCCGGCTTCATGACCAGATGAAGGAGGTGGGCTACGACGGACACCCCCTGGAGCTCTACTTGGTGAGGCTGCTGTTCTGTTTATTTGCAGAAGATACAGGCATCTTTGAGCGGCAGCAGTTTCAGGAGTTCATTGAACAGCGCACTGCGGAAGACGGTAGTGATCTGGCAGCCCAGCTTAGTGGATTGTTTCAGGTACTAAACACGGCACCTCATCAGCGTCTAAAAAATCTGGACGAACATCTAGCAGCTTTTCCTTACATCAATGGTTTGCTGTTTGCAGAGACCTTGCCTCATGCAGGCTTTGATGCACGCATGCGCCAGGGATTACTCGATGCCACTGCGCTGGATTGGGGCCGGATCTCTCCAGCAATCTTTGGCTCGTTGTTCCAGTCGATTATGGATCGCACGGCCCGCCGGAACTTGGGTGCCCATTACACCAGCGAGGCCAACATTCTCAAATTGATCAAACCGCTGTTTCTCGATCAGTTGTGGGAAGATTTTGAGCGAGTCAAGGGGCAGACAAAAAAGCTCCAGGAGCTCCATCATCGGCTGCGAGAGCTAATATTTCTGGATCCTGCCTGTGGCTGCGGCAATTTCCTGGTGATTGCGTACCGGGAGTTGCGGCTGCTAGAGCTAGCAATTTTGAAGCAGTTAAGCCGCTCTGATCAGCTGGTGCTCGATGTGAGTCAGCTGATTCGCCTGAACGTAGATCAGTTCTATGGCATTGAAATTGAGGAGTTTCCTTCACAGATTGCCCAAGTTGCTCTGTGGCTGATGGACCACCAGATGAATCTGATGATCTCAGAAGAGTTTGGCCAATATTTCGCCCGCATACCGCTTCAGGCCAGCAGCAAGATTGTGCATGGTAATGCCCTCAGATCTGATTGGGCAACACTGATCCTCTCAGGCGGATTCAGCTATGTGATGGGCAACCCGCCTTTTGTGGGTGCAAAGTTCTTAAGTGCTGAGCAGAAGGCTGATGTAAGTAATGTATTTGAAGGAATCAAGAATGCGGGACTACTTGATTTTGTTGCGGCCTGGTATGTGAAAGCCGCCAGGCTGATCGCCGGTGGGAGAAGCCGCTGTGCCTTCGTTTCAACCAACTCCATCTGCCAAGGTGAGCAGGTAGGGGTGCTCTGGAGCTGGATGCTTCAGCATGGGATGCACATCTTCTTTGCCCATCGAACTTTTTGCTGGAGCAATGAAGCCCGCGGAAAGGCCGCAGTTCATTGTGTGATCGTGGGTTTTGCGGCTGATGACATAGCTCCTAAGTGGTTATTCTCCTATGATGACATCAAGGGTGACCCTTTGCGGAGCTCGGCCAAAGCGATAAATCCTTACTTGGTTGATGCTCCTAATCTCACCCTGCCTAATCGCAGCAAGCCCCTCTGCTCAGTGCCCAATATTGGGATTGGCAACAAGCCAATTGATGGAGGCCAATATCTCTTCACTCCAGAGCAGCGGGATGCCTTTCTGCTTTTAGAGCCTATGGCACAAGAGTATTTTCATCGCTGGATCGGCGCTGATGAGTTTCTCAATGGTTATGAGCGTTGGTGTCTGTGGCTTGGGGACTGTTCACCAGCCCAACTCCAGGCTATGCCGGAGGCCATGAAGCGGGTGAAGGCGGTTCAACGCTCACGCCTGGCGAGCAAGAGTGCACCGACTCAGAACCTGGCCTCTACGCCCACACGCTTCCACGTGGAGAACTTCCCTGATGGCCCATATCTTGTTATACCGAAAGTCTCTTCGGAGCGCCGCTATTATATCCCAATCGGATTTGAGCAGCCATGCACATTTGCCAGTGATCTTTTGAATGTAATGCGTGGCGCCACTCTCTACCACTTTGGCATTCTCTCTTCTCTTATGCACAATTCTTGGATGCGAACAGTGTGTGGACGGCTTAAGAGTGACTACCGCTATTCAGTGGGCATTGTCTATAACAACTTTCCTTGGCCGCTTCATCCAAGTGACAAGCAGCGACAGGCGGTCGAAACTGCCGCTCAAGCCGTTCTCAATGCCCGCTCCTCCTTCGCAGATTCCAGCCTCGCCCAGCTTTACGATCCCCTAACGATGCCTCCGGGGCTCACCAAGGCCCACCAAGCCCTTGATCAGCAGGTCGACAAGGCCTATGGAAACTTTAAGTTTGAATCCGAGGGCGCCAGGATGAGTTTCTTGTTTCAGCTCTATCAGAAGTATCAGACTTGACCTCTTCAAAGACAGCCGTTTCAGGACCTAGCTAGCGAGCACCTAACCATGCCATGCACCTGAGCCGCCTCGAAATGATTCTTGGTTGCCCCTGGCTCACTGCGGCCAGGTGATGGCAAGCGTTAGAATGAACAGAAGAAACTGAAGACTAGAGGTTTGGCCTGGATAATTTTCTGTGACTACCTTGAGATTGCACAAGCCAAACAACAATGACAAGCAAGAGACAAGGTAGTGGCAAAGGCTTCAAACCTTCCGGACAGGTGAAGGGAGCAAAGCCAGATGGGGGCACAAAAGCCGATGATATTTTGCGCGCTTTAAGCCTGGCACCCGAAATAGACAGGAGGAGATATCTCAGAAAGCAGAACATGCCACTAACACTTTATAAATTTAAAAGTGTTAACACAGAGAAGCCGTATATTCTTGAAGACATCATGGTAAGCTCTAGATTATATCTAAGCAGTCCTCAGTCATTCAACGATCTTTTTGACATGAAGCCCCACGCGACGGTCGAAGGTGATCTATCAACTCTACTAGAAAAGATAGTCTCACAGCCTGCACCATCTCAACGGGCAAAACAAGATGCAATGAAAAGAGCACGAGCAATCTGGCGAGAGCAGGGCCCAGATGGCATTGCAAAGGAATTCAGAGTACAAGAAAATATTGAGAACTTATTTGCGAATACGGGTGTTTTTTGTTTTAGTGCGATCTCTGCTGAGGCATCAAGAATCACTGGGCCTCGAAACAATCTTATGTGGAGTCACTATGGCGACAGCCATCGAGGGGTATGCTTGCAATTCCAAGTTAGCAAGGACTCTCAAATACTCCAACGTTTGGTGAGAGTTAAATATTCGGACGAGTATCCAACAATTAACTGGCTTTCCCCCACAGTCGAAGATGAATGCCTACTTGCCGCCACGAACAAGCAGGCATCTTGGTCATATGAGCATGAATGGAGGCATATTGAGCTCTATGCAGCCAGAAAGTATACACAATTTAATCCACGTCTCCTTACCGGAATCATTTTTGGCGCCAAAATAACTGCGGAGTCAGTGGAAGAGATTGACAGAATATTGAGACTACGTGCTGAGTCGGGCTTGCCGCCACTAAAAACTTACTATGCTCAGACCGATCAAGCTTCATACAATATCAGAATTCTCCGACAGTCTACATAGTATTGTCATTCTAACATCAAGATACAGAAGACGGGAGCGGAGGGTATCGCCTATGCCAGACTCACTGCCCGCTTCTGATCTTGAGCGTTAGGCTTACTACTCATCCAAAATGTTTCTGGGTTGGGAAGCAGCAGGCTATCTATTATGGCCCATATAGAATCAACCATTGAGGGCACGATGCATTTAGATATGTTGCGATCTTCCTTGGCGTAGCGGCGCAGTGGGCTGCTGGTACGACAGTTAATGTATTGAATAAAGTTTGACCATCAGTACTATGGCATCCCAATCATCTCCTTCAGGGAGCACCACCGAATCCGATAATCCACTGGACAGGCTCAAGTATTACCGATCAGAAATTAGGCATGAATTTGATCTGATATCCGCCAGGCTTAGCTCCTATCTGACGGCTCAGTCATTTCTGGTGTTAGCCTATGCAGCGGCGATGAATAATACCAACCCTAAGAGTCAGGACTTATTCCCTCTTGCGTTTTCTTCCCTGATTTCTGTCATTGCGATTCTGTATCAGTCCAAGCCCATTTTGGCATCAGTGGTGCGGACTTCACTGTTCGTTTGTGGAACAGAAAGTTAAAAGGCGTCGTAGATGATCATCCATGGTTAAAGACATATCATAATGAGCGCTCTGCGCACGAGTCACAAACAAAAAACCAAGAGATTATTGACACTATCCACGAGAGGAGTCTTTCTTTCCCAAGATGGTCGCCATGGATATTTGGCATCGCATGGATACTCCTAGAATTGCTAGCTATACACTTACAGAAGATATAGCGAAATCTGCATCAATCATCTCTATGCCACAAAGCCTAACATCCAGATTCGGGAGACGGGAGCAGGAACCGTGTTGTTTTTTACTTAATTCCTGCCCGCTTCTGATCTGGAGCGTTGCTCCTCCCCCACCTCAAGGGCCACCACCCGCTGACCACAGCCTTCGACAATCTCCAGCCACCGCACTTCACTGACGCCCAGCCGTCCAGGCACATCCCCCGCCGCTGTCCCCCGCCGCAGTAACTTCTGCCCCCGCGCATGCAACTCCCGCCAGCTGGCCGGCACCTTGATCAGAAAGCCCTTGTCACGGAGGTAGTGATACACTTCGCAGTTGGCTTAGGTGCGGGCATAGGGGCGGATAGATCCACGCTCCGGTTAGTAGCGCCGGGCAGCCTGCAGGATGCCGAGCATGGCGATCTGATGCAGATCCTCCCGTGGGTGTCCGGTGCGCCTGGCGATGTTGGCCGCCACCCGTTCGGCGATGTCCTGATGCTGTAGGGCCAGGGCATTGGCGGCGGCATGGGGATTCACCGGCCGGTGGCGCCGCGGGCGGGCCGATGCGGCGTGGTGGCCTGCGGCTGTGGCTGCGGTTGGGGCAGCTGATCCATGGCTTATCGGGAGAACACCATCGGCAACGGCGCTGAGCTGTGGCCCCGCCAGCGCCAGTACTGCAAGCGGCTTGGTCATCTCCAGGACCCATCTCACAAGACGGTTCTATCTCACACAACCCCGTTTTTTATCACACATGATTTCTCACACAAATAATCTGGGACTGATGGCATCGTGGGCGCCAGCATGAGACAACTGCCTGCTAATAAACCTTGCCATAAAAATGATCCTGGACGGTCTGAACCGTCTCAGGATTTACTTACAACGGAGAGGGTGGGATTCGAACCCACGGAAGGTTTCCCTTCAAACGATTTCGAGTCGTTCGCTTTCGACCACTCAGCCACCTCTCCAGATCGGTCTGCCAGAGCGCCTGCCAGGGAACTGGCAACGGCCCTTGCAAGACCCCTCGTATTTTACGGATCTGTCAGCCCCCGTAGGCCAGCAGCGATCCACTGCTGCCGGTGGCTTGCCAGGGGGGCGTCGGCGATCCGACTTCGTCGGCTGGGCCGCTCCACCAGAGCCAGCGGGGCTGCGGACCAGCCTGCTGCAGCTGCCTCTGATCCTGCGGGCGGGGCCGAAACCCAAGCCAGACCGCCTCGGGGCGCGGCTTGCCACTGTTGCGCCAGGCCCACAGCGCCTGTCGATCCGGTAGCAGCAGCCACTGGCGCCTGCCCACCTGCAGGCTCAGGCCATGGCTGTCCATCGACAGGGCCTGCACCTCCAGACCCGGACTGGCCAGTCGTTCGCCGGCTGCCAGGGGGATGCTGCCATCGCCGTAGGCCAGCACCAGGGGTGCCAGGCGGTGCCAACAGGCCGGATCGCTTGGCGCCACCGGATCGAGCAACAACAACCAGTCGAAGCGGCTCACGCCCAGGCCATTGGCCAGCTGGTTCACCTGCCGGCAGCTGTAGGGATCGCCGCGATTGCCGATCAGGGCCGCCCTGCCGTGATGACGGGCGATCAACAGATCCCTGCTGCCGCTGGAGCTGCCCGTTGCGTCTCCCTGGTGGACCAGCAGCAGCTGATCGGCTCCAAGCAACAGCAGGTGACTCACCACCACCAACGCCAGTCCTGCCAGGGCCCAACGCCGCCAACGCCGCGTCAATCCCGGTACCACCAGGCCGAGCAAAGCCAGGGCGAACAGGGCCACCAACAACGGTTGCGGCCGCCCCAGCTGCCACTGGGCCAGTGGCAAGCCGGCAAAGCCCTTGGCGATCGCCAGCAGCAACCGCGTCACCGGGTCCACCGGCAGCAGCAGGGGATGGAGCAAGCCAGGCACCAGCACTGCCACCAGGGCCAGGCCCATCGCTGCCAGCGTCAGCGGTGTGAGCAAGGGGGCGGCCGCCAGGTTGGCCGGCACCGCATAGGCGGGCACCACCCCGAAGTGCAGCAACTGCAGCGGCAGGGTCCAGATGGTGGCGGCGATCGGCACCGCCAGCGCGGCCGCCAATGGTGTGGACCAGCGGTTCTGAATCCCCTCCTGGGCCGGCGACAGCCACGTCTTGAGCCGGTGTTCCAGCCGCGTCGCCGACACCAACAGCCCGGCAGTGGCCGCCACCGACAACTGGAAGCCCACATCGGTCAGCCAGAGACGGTTCCAGGCCAACATGACCACCACCACGGCCGCCAGCAGCCCCAGGGGCCTGGCTTTCCGGCCGAACTCCAGGGCCAGCAAGGCCGTAGCACCCATCAGCACGGCCCTCACCACCGAGCCCTGGGCCCCCGCCAACAGCAGAAACAGCAGCATTGCCCCACCAGCCAGCAGCAGGCGCAGGCCGCGACCCAGGGGCCGGGCGATGGCGGTGACCAGACCGAGCAACACGGTGAGATGGAAGCCTGATGCCGCTAACGC
>CAIJRN010000037.1 GCA_903823115.1 uncultured cyanobacterium | reverse complement strand
GGTACTGCCATGTAAGGCCCCACAGTGCACTGGGAGGCAGAACTCCCCATGAGGTCTATAATGAGACCGAACCCTGTCCTACCCGTCCGGGGTTAACGATGTCAGGGGCCCAGGCTGTCCAATAAAAGGCACCCACCTCAAGGCTTACTCCCAACGCTTCTTGGCCTCTGCCAGCTGGCTGGCAAGGGCTTTTGATCTGGGATGTGGAAAAACTGGCAACAATAACTCCTTTGTATTAAGCCTACGGCCGGGCAAATCATAATTATTGTAGCCAAAGACAGCTGCTTAGCTTTGTGTAGCCCACGACGGTATGAAATACAAAATGTCCGGCATCGCTGATTGGATGCACATGGGCGTTGAGCTTTAGGGAAGTAAGCAAACTCAGGCTTCGCTCTGAAAGAAAGGTGCCGCAATCGACGCTGCCATCTTGCCGCTGATGCTGGGGCTGCAGCCCATGCAGCACATGTGTGGGCAGTTGTTGCGATACCTGTTGAAGCCGCTGCAGATAGGGGCTGTGGAGGCCTGCCGCTGGGTTGTTGGCGGTGAACTCAAAGAAGGTATCGCGGGCCAATCGTTGGCCCACTTCATCACTGGCCATGCCGGCCGCAGCGGCATGTTGGGAGGGGGTATCCAGGTTGATGAACAGGGGCGGATCACCCAGCACCAGCGACGCCGCTCCGCTGCCGCCTTCGTGCAAGAACTGCTGCAGCTCCAGGGCCACCAAGGCGCCCAGGGAATGACCCACCAGATGCACGGGCAGGGTGGCGGCCAGCGACTGGATCGGCAGCTGGCGCAAGAGATCAGCCGCCAACTCTCTGGGGTTCAGTTTGGCCAGATGCTCGTGTTCGTGGCGTCGCTGTCCATGGCCGGCCAGATCCGGGCAAATCACGGCGTGTTGATTCGGCAGCATCGGCGTCAGCGCCAGCATCGAGCGGCGATCCATCTGGGCCCCATGGATGAAAACCAGCAGCGATGCCCGGCTCATGCCTCCCCTTCCGAAGCCGGAGTCGCCGGCAAGCGCTCGCCCACCGGGCGAATCACCCGGCAGGGACTGCCGTAAGCCACCACCCCCGCTGGGATCGAACGGGTGACCACCGAGCCGGCACCGATCACGGTGTTGTCGCCGATTGAGACGCCGGGCAGGATCGTGCTGTTCATGCCGATCCAGACGTTGCTGCCGATCGTGACCGGCAGGCAGCGGGGCGGCTGGAAGCGGTACGGGCCAGCCTCGGGATCCATGCCGTGGTTCACCCCGGAGATGCACACCCCGGCACCGATCATCGTGAAGGCGCCGATCGTGAGACCTGCCCGCAATTCATAGATGGCGCAGCGCGGCCCGAAGGACACCTCATCACCGATTTCGTAGGCGCCGTATTTGTTGCGGAAGCAGCAACCCGAATAAATGGTCACGTTGTGACCGAAGTGCATGCTGGCTTCGGGCCCGACGATGAAGGTGCAGTGGGGCTCGATGATCGTGGTGGCTGGAAAGTGCAGGACACCGCCCCCTTCCACCACCACGGTGGGATGGATGCCACGAAAGATCAGCCCTTCAGGCGAGCCGGGAGGAAGGTGGTGCGCCTTGGGCTCGGGGGTTGGGGGGGAGGTTTGCACCATAAGAATTGGATCCTCGATCGGGCTGGGGCCAGTGCTGATCCCTGCTACCGGCTCCAGACCCACCCAACCGTATAGGTTGACCTGCCTGGTTAAGCCATGATGGTCTCTCCCGTCGACGATCGGTACGAGATCCCCAACTACCTGGTGAGCGATCTCACCAGCATCGTCACCAAGCTGGCGGCGAACGAGGGTTGGTTTCGTCAGAGCTGGCTCGGGGCGCCGATCTGGCAGCTGCCGGATGATCTGATGCTGCTGCAGCGCATCGTCACTGGCATCAGGCCGTCGTTGATCGTTGAGACCGGCACCAAATACGGGGGCTGTACCCTGTTTTTCGCTTCGTTGCTGGAGCTGCTTGATCTGCCCGAGAGCCGGGTGATCACAGTGGACATCTGCGAAACCGAGGAGGCTCGCAGCCTGCTGAGCAGCCATCGGCTCGGCCGCTACGTGCAGGAGCGTCTGGTGGCAAGCAGCCTGGAGCCGTCCGTGCTGGTCACGATTGCTGCGGCGGTGGCGGCTACGCCGGGGCCGGTGCTGGTGTTTCTCGACGATTGGCACGGCGGTGACCATGTGCTGGCCGAGCTGCACGCCTATGCCCCGTTTGTCGGTCCGGAGGGCTTGCTGGTAGTGGCCGATACCTCGTTTGCCGACCTGGCCGGAACCCCGGTGGCCCCGTTCCGTTCGTTGTTGACCTCCAACCCCCGCAGCGCGATCAAGGACTTTCTCGAAAGTGGCGCTGATTTCGAGCGCACTCAGCGTTTCCTGCTGCCCGGTCTGTCGAACTTTTCCGATGGTCTGCTGCAGCGCCGCAACGGTTCTGGAGCCCAGCTGACCTGATTCGCCGGCAAAGCGTTGATGCGCATCGGCGCTTTGCCGCTTTATGGCGCATGCTCATCGTCTTTTTGCCGCTTTGTAGCGCATGCTCATTCTTCCCTAATCGTTTGAGGTGCATCTACGGATGACACGTGACAATTCACGCATCGATAGGTGAAAATATGGTGTAGGTCTTTTCTTCGACCCCCCCCAACCCATGGCTGATAACGCTTCTGCGATCGGCGCCCTTAACTCGCCGTTAACAGCTGGATCGGATTCCACGATCCAGTACCCGGTGGCGGCGAGCGCCACCTCAATCGCCAACTCCACTAACGGAACGGCCAATGCTGCCGCCTCCGTGACCAACGTCGCTGGTGACGTCAACTCCACCGCCACGGTGGGCAACAACGCCCAAATCGTCGCGTCGGTCACGGGTGTCGCCTCTGCGACCGCCCTGAACGTGGGCGATATCGCCACACCCACCGACACCTCCACGGCGTCCGCCATCTTCAGCGGCAACGAAGGCGGTTTCCTGAACACCGCCAGCGGCACTGCTAACACCGACATCACGGCCGGCAACGGCGCCACGTTGTCGGCCACCGTGGGCATCACGGGCACCGCAGCCGCGACCTCCACTTCCGGCAATACCACTTCCACCGCCACCGGCGGCAGCGTCTACGGCTTCCAGGACACCGGCATCACCGTGGGGGCCACCGGCAGCCTCACCGCTGTGCTGGATGCCGACATGGCAGCCACCAGCATCAATACGGGTGCCCCCGGTACGGCCGCTGC
>CAIJRN010000036.1 GCA_903823115.1 uncultured cyanobacterium | reverse complement strand
CCCCGAGGAGTACGCCCGCCTGCAGCAGGCCGAACGCCAGAAGCAGGTGCTCGAGCAGCAGATGGAACTGCGCGAACGCCAGATGGAGGAGGCCTCCGCCCAGAAGGTCGCCGCCGTCGCGTCCGAGCGCGACGAGGCCAGACAGCAGATCCTCCAGTTGCGCAAGGACCGCCTGCTGGAGCGGGTCTTCTCCCAGGCCAAGGGCCGCTCCGGCGGAGACGGGCGCGGCACCTTCTTTGACATCTTCAAAGGTCAGCTGGGCAGCTGCTTTCGTCTCAGCAGCGGCAGCGACGGCAAGGACGGGCTCGAACCACTCGATTCCCAGGGCAAACCGCTGTTGGGTGACGATGGCCGCCCGATGACGACAACCGAGTTCCTCGACCAGATGCGCATCCATCCCGTCTACGGCTTCCTTTTCCAGCAGCGCGGTCCCGCCGGCATGCAGGCCGCTGGTGGCCTCACCGTCTCAGGCATCGGCAGCAACGGCGAACCGATCAACCCCCAGGCCATGACCGCCTCCGAGCTCTACCGCGCCTCCTTCGCCATCAACGGCCGCACCCCCTCCCGCCGCTAGGGGGGGCCAGAGGCCCCTTTCACATGGGGTTCCGGGCGATGGCCGAGGGGTTGGCAAGAGGGAGAGGTGGGCTGGTGGTGCAGCCAGTTGCCTTTCGCGGCTCATCCCTCCCAGCGCTCTACCTCGAGGTGTCCGATGGCCCTCCGCTTGCTTCGTTTCCACTTCTCACCCCTGAAAACCATGACAGCTCTGCTCGATCGCCTCGTCGGCGTTTTCTCCCGCTTCCAGTCCCGTGAGGCTGATCTGCGCCGACAACTCGCTGACGCCCTCGCCGATGACGCCGCTGACGAGGCCGCCATCGCCGCCGCCCGCAAGGACGCCCTGGCCGCAATGGAACGGGCGGCCACAGCCGAGGCGCTGATGGTCCAACTGAAAGCCAGCGCTGAAGACGCCAACAGCCAACTCAGCGCCATCGGCACCTACCTCGACCAGTTCGTGCCGGCCCTCACACCTGTGGAAGAGGAGACATCAGATGCGGTTGTCGAGGCTGTGACCACCAAGCCGGTGGCTGAAGTCGTCGTAGCGACCGATAGCGCGCTGGAGGCCACTACAGACGACAACTACAGCAGCGTCAACCCCATCGCCAACCCAGCCAACGACCAGCCCGCAGCTGCCTGATCACCATGCCGCGACGGAGCAAGGACTTCTACCGCGGCATCTCCTTTCAGCCGCCAGCTGCTGTCGCCGCTGCTGCCCGTCGCGCCCTGGAACAGCGGGCCCAACAGTCGCCCTCCCAGCGCGGCATGACGCCGGTGGGCCTGGCCCGGGCCCGCCAGCTTTCCGATCGCCAGGAGCTCTCGCCCACCACCATCGATCGCATGGTCAGCTACTTCGCCCGCCACACCATCGACAAGCAGGGCTCCAGCTGGAGCGCCTACGGCAAAGGCCGTCAGGCCTGGGATGGCTGGGGTGGTGACCCTGGCGAGCGCTGGGCCCGGTCGATCGCTAATCAGATGGATATCGCTGAACGTCGAAGTTGAACCGCACACCACCGCGGCAACACCACGCACGCCGACGCCAACGCAACCAGCCACCGCTCACGGCGCCCGCGGAACGAAAATCACCAGCGTGGCAACAACCAACCCTCAAAAAAGGGAGAAGACAACACAGAAAAAATCGAAAATTCTCCTCGGAAATCGCGTTTCAAAATCAGGCCGGAGCAACTCCTTGCGGCTTCCTGCAAAACCCCATAGAAAAACCGAGGGGTATTCCCCTGTTTCCGGAAACGGCGGCAATGCCGCTCGGAAAATTTCTCAGTTCCGGAAATTCCCTCTAAGCGTCTGTTGTCCTGATCGGCTACGAGCAGCAGCCCGTCAGGACTTCACGGCAACCGGGGGCAGTCTGCCCCTGTTCGTTCAGCGCCGCTCCGGAACCACCTGCATGCCGATCGGGGCCAGGGCGATCAAGGCCAGCTTGATGTGCTGGATCCCGAAAGGAATGCCGATGATCGTCACGAAACAGGCCACTGCAGAGGTGAGGTGGCCGATCGCCAGCCACCAACCCGCCACCAGAAACCAGATCACGTTGCCGATCAACCCCAGCGGGCCAGTGCCGAAATCCATCCGCCCGGTGAGCTCCTTGCGGCTGACCGCTTCCTGGCCAAACGGCCAGAAGGAATAGTTGCCAATCACAAAGCAGGCCCTGGCCCAGGGAATCCCAACGATCGTGATCGCCGCGACCAGTCCGGCCAGCCACCAGCCCAGGCCCATCACAAAGCCCCCCAGGAGAAACCAGAGGACGTTGAGCAAAAAACGGAGCATGGGTCAGGCCACGGCGCTCTCCAGTTTGCTTGCCGCAGCCAGATCATGCCCGTGATCAGAACAGCATCCGACCGGTCGGCTTCTCTTGCCACAGCCGCAAGATGTGCATATCAAGCCACACCTTGGCATGTAGCTGTGGTGGATTGGGTGGCGGATCCAGTAATGCTGCATCCCTGCGGCCGCTTTGGGGGCCTGATTCCCTCTAGACTGAGTAGTTGGACCGCAGCGAACGATATCGGAATCATCCAGCCATCGCCTCAGCATCACCCCGCCTTTGATGGGCTCGGGTGGACGTGGGCAGAGCATTCCTTCGGGAGCGACAGCCTTGTGTTCTTTCTGATCATCCTGGCTCGCTATTTCCTTGCTGCCGGAGGGTGTTGGTACTTGGTCCGCGCCTGCCGTTCCCGTGTCAAATCTGCATCGTCGGAACTTCAGAACCGGCGGATCCGCGACGGGATCCACCATGACATCCGCCTGTCCGTGCTCTCGGCAGCGGTGTTCGCCCTGGCTGCGGCCGCGATGCTATGGCTGCAAGCCCATGGCATGACCCGGTTATACGCGGGTGTCGAGTCCAGCAACTGGTGGTATCTGGGCGTGAGTTATCTCACAGTGCTCATCTTGCAGGACGCAGCGTTCTACTTTACCCATCGCCTATTCCATCACCCAGTTCTGTATGCCCTGTTTCACCGGGGGCACCACCGCTCCCGCCGGCCCACACCCTGGACATCCTTTGCGTTCGATCCTCCAGAAGCCTTGGTGCAGTCTCTGTTTCTGGTGGTGGTTGTGATGCTGATTCCCCTGCACTTGATCACCCTGCTGGCTGTGCTCAGTACCATGACTGTGTGGGCAATCGTGAACCACCTCGATCTCGACTACCTCCCACGCCGGTTCCCCCATCACTGGCTGGGCCGCTGGGTGATCGGGCCGGCGCACCACGCCCTTCACCACCGCCGTTCGTCGGTGCACTTTGGGCTCTACTTCACGTTCTGGGACCAGGTCTGCAACACGCATGATGCTGGCTACTCCACAGTTCTGAACGCTTCTACTGCTACGACCTGATGGGGCCAAGGCTCAGAACGTCAGCTCTGATTGGGATCACAATGAGATCAGCCGCTCGATGCAATCAGAGGGCAGGGTCGCCAGGTTGAGCTGGAGCAGGATTCACATGCACCACGATCACGTGCACCACGATCACGCCATTGACGGCTTGCTTCTCTTGTGGCGTTTTCCCTGACAGTGGTGCAACCAGCGAGGACTTCAAAGAACTGATTGCTGGGAGCAATTCCCAAAAGCTGCCAGCTCCCCCAGCTGCAGCAGAGCAACGCTACTGGGCTGATGAACGGTCCAGGTCGCATCAATGCCCAGCACCGTGGACCCGTCGCCCAGTTCCGCTGCTTTGCCATCAACAATGGTGCTTGCGGCTGTGGCCATTTCTGCAATCTGCCAACCTGATCTGCCAGGCCAGGGAAGAGCCCCGGGGAGCTGATGCTCCATCGGGGCTTGGCCCACAGCCCTCAGAGCACCGAGACGGTGCCGAGCCGCCGAGCCTGCAGCTTGCGAGCCGACTGATGGGCAAGAGCCGCTTGCATGTAGCGGGGCTTTTTGACTGGGCGGCCACAACGGCCATAGAAGACCGTGAGGCGCTCAGCACCGGAGGCCTTGCTGCCACCGGGATAGACGTGCACCAGCAACTGGCGGATTTCGCAGCTGGGGGAAGAAGAGGCCATCACAAAGAAGGCGAGGGACACCCGCGTCAGACCTCGGCTGTAGCGGCCCGCAGGGACGAGACGGCCGGGGCAGCGGTTCCTGGCCCTCGCTGATCGGTGTTTACGACTTCCCCCACCAGTGCTGAGGCCTGCCGCCGGCTGGTGCCTGGAGAGAACCGACTGCGCAGCAAGACCTCTGGCTCCGCGTGTTGGTGAGCTGTCTCGATTCCTGCCGCCGTTATCGCTGCACAGGGCAAACGACCAGCAAGAAAGTGAGGCCCCAGCGGAGCCCCGCCGGCTGAAAGCTGAGCCCCTCAATAGGGCACCAACGCCTCAAGCCCCGGATCAACCGGCACCCCAGGCCGAGCGCACTGCTGCTCATACAGCACCTGAGCCGCTAACTCCACCAGGCGGGGATAGCGCTGACTGCAGAATGCCAGATCATCCAGCAGCTGTGAGGAACACTGCTGGAGAACCGACTTGCGGGAACGGAAAGCCATGGATGGGCACCGCGTAGGACCCCTCCGCCAGCGGGGACGGGTCAAGGGCCGGTCACTTCGTCCGGTGCGGAGCGGAGCGCAGCCAACGTCAACAACGGCCGGCTCGTATCACCCTTGACGCGTCCCCCGATCATGAGAAGGGCCGGAGCGGCGCCCCATCAAGAGCTGGTGCCTGGTCTTACAGGCTGTGCTGGACCCACCGGTCCTTAAGGGTCCCGCCCGGTCAGCGGCTTGATAGGCGAAAAAGGGGGCCGCAGACCCCCAGGGCGCAGTGCCCTCAGAGCACCCGGACCTCAGCCTGACGGCCCAGCACCCGCTGGTGATTGGCGGCCAGGATCAGCGCCTGCTCCCGCGGCACATAGTGCGGTGTGGCGCTGTAGTGGCCCTGAGGATCAAGAAACAGGATGCGCAGGAGCTGGCCTGCGGCATCGAGCAGATGCACCGACACCAGGCGGATGGGGCAGGCCTGGGTGGCGGAGATGCGAGCGGGGAAAGCGGAGGCGGCCATGGTTGGCTGGCGAACGACACCCCGACCAGGCCCCGGCGCTGGCTGCGGTGCGCCAGGGTCGCGCAGCGACTCGCGTTAAGCCCTGGCGCACCGCCCGAGCCGGGGCAGAGCGGGTGGAGGTTTCGCCCAGCCCCATGGCCCGACAACGCATCACCCCCGGCTGCCTCAGACCGCCTCCAGCCCCAGGTGCTCCACGTAGGGCAGAAAGTCCCGGTCACTGAACAACAGCGGCAAGTTCGCCTGGATGCAGGCGGTGGCGATGATCCCGTCGATCGTCTTGCGCACCGTGATGCCGCGGCGGTGCAACTCGCGGTAGTTCTCCGCTGCCTTCCAGGCATTGCTGGCCCCGAGCATCGGCAGAGGCGCCAGGGAGCGGAACAGCTGGCGGGCGGTGGCCACGTCCTTTTCATGCCGGAAGCCCTGCACCACCTCCACCAGGATCAGATCACCGATCGCCACTGGTGTCAGCCCCAGCAGACCATCGAGCCGCTCCACTTCCGGT
>CAIJRN010000035.1 GCA_903823115.1 uncultured cyanobacterium | reverse complement strand
TCGAGCATGTCCTGGCTGGCCATCTGCTGCCGCATCAACACGACCTGATCCTGAAGATCCTGCAGTTCCCGCAGGCGTTTGCTGTCCGCCTGCAGGGCTGACCACAGCGGGGCCAGCACCGCGACCCCCAGCAGCACCGCCAGCAGCACGATGGCCCCAGCCGGCAGCCCGAACCACAGGCGCCGCAGGTTCCTAGGCGAGAGCCGGGTGGAATTGTCCTGAAGATTGGTCATGGCAACAGCCCCTCGCGCTGCAGCAGCTCCAGGCGGCGGGCCAGGCCACCGGATCCCAGCTGGCGCAGAATCTGGAGTTGCTGGTTGGCTTCGAGCGGGGCGAAGGGAGCCGTGAGCTCAAAGGTCACCGGTGGCCTGACGCCGGGGGGCAGATTCGCATCAGGGGCCTTGCGCTCCACCTTGCTCAGGCTGATCGCCTTGGCATCGAGCAGCGGCGAGTTCTGCAGTTCGAGCTGAAAGGCATTGATCCGCTCGAAAGCCTGGGGGTCAAAGGTCTGGCCCCGCAGCACCAGCGAACCGCCGGCCGTGTCTGCGGCGGACAACTGGATCCCCGCCGGCAGCCGAAGCTGCAGTTCCTTCATCAGGGCCGAGCTGCTGCGCACGCTGGTCAGGGCGAGCACCAGCTGTTTGTTGATGGTGGTGATCTGGGCGAGGCGGGCTTTGCGTGCGCCCAACTGCTGACGCAACTGGACCGCCTCGGCCTCCACCTCATTGAGCCGCCCCATTTGACCTAGCACCATCTGATGTCGCAGATAGACCAGACCGATAGAGCCCACCATCAGACCAAGGAAGATCGCCCCGACCGTCGTGCCCTGGACCAGAAGCCGGCGGCGATCGGCCAGGGCCACGGTGATCGACTCCTGGCCGATCTGGCGGCGGCGTTCCCGCAGCAGATCCAGCCCCGGGGCGAAACCCGCCGGCTGAATCTCCGGGCTGGCCGAGCCGCCAGGGGGCGATCCCTTGCCGGCCAACGACAAGTCCTTGAACGAAGGCAGGCGCAGCGGCGTTCGCATCAACCCAACCCCCTCTGGGCCGCCAACCCCTGCAGCAGCAACGAACCATAGGGCTGGAAATCCAGCTGCCGGGCCGGCACCCCAAGGGCCTCCTCCAGCTGCTCCTGACCGGAGATCTCGGCGGTGATCAGCAGCCGCAGGCTGCGCAGTTCAGGCGCCTGGCGATGGTAAAAAACCAGGCAGCGCTTGAGTTCATCAACAAGGTCCTCGCCGCCGATCGGCAAGGAGCGCTCAAACACCGGCAGGCCGTGGTGGAAGAGCAGGAGCTTGCATTCAAAATCCTCGGGCACCAACAACACCAGCAGCCGATCGGGCGGGGCCGCCTCCAGCTCTTCAGCGAGCGCCGCCAGCAGGCAGCTCTGGGCGGGCGCCAGGCGATCGAGTTTGGCCCCAGCCAGGGAAAACACCTCGATCCAGCCATCCACCAACTTGCGCGGCGACGCCACCATCAGCATCTTGGGCAGACTCTGGGGCGGTGAAGCGGGCAGCGTCTGAAAATCGAGGTAGGCCTCCTCCAGGGGGAAGGGAAGATTGAGCTCGGGATCGATCCGGCGCAACTCCGCTTCCGGATCCGCCGGCATCTCCCCATCGCTCCAGACGATCACACGCCAGTGGGCCGCCTCAAAGGGCAACACGGCATGCACATAGGCATCCTGCTGGTTTTCGTTGACCAGCAGGTCACCGATCAGATCTCCGAGGGGCTCCCGCTCCAGCGGCATGCCCTCGCGGCAGGTGAGGGCGGGCAGGGGGGCCTCCAGGCTGACAGGCAATGGGGCACCGTCCTTGAGCACCTGCCCGCACAGGGCCGTGTCCTGCAATTCGAGCAGAACCTGCTGCGGGAACATCTGGGCCTTGAGCGGCCGCAGACGATCCTGCAGATCCTCCAACAGCCCGGAAAGCTCCAAACAGCAAACCTCAGTTAGATCAAAGTTACCGAGGTTTCAGCGCCACGGCAGCCCCGTGCCGACCGCTTCGGCAATCGTGCGCAGGCCATGGCGATCCAGCTGCTGAATCAATCCTTCCAGGATTCTGGGTACCAGATCGGGCCCTTCATAGATCCAGCCGGTGTAAATCTGCACCAGAGAAGCTCCAGCCGTGATCCGCTCCCAGGCGATCGGGGCCGAATCGATGCCGCCCACCCCGATCAACGGCAGGGCGGGGCCGGCGGTGGCCCGCAGGCGGCGCAGCACTTCCAGGGCCCTGGCCCGCAGGGGCCGGCCACTGAGCCCTCCTGCCTCCTCGGCCAGGAGGCGACCTGTGGCGGCAAGGCGGCGGTCGGCGAGGCCGAGGCGATCCAGGCTGGTGTTGACAGCGATGATGCCGGCCAGCCCCTCTTCATAGGCCAGTCGCGCGATCGTATCGATGGCGTCGTCCTCGAGGTCGGGCGCGATCTTGACCAGCAGCGGCGGGCAGGCCGGCAGGCGCCGCAGCCGCTCCACCAGACGCCGCAACTGGCTCTCCTCCTGCAGATCCCGCAGACCGGGGGTGTTGGGGGAGCTGACATTGACCACGGCGTAATCGGCCAGGGGGGCGAGCAGTTCCAGCGAGGAGGCGTAGTCGTCGGGGGCGAGCTCCAGGGAAGCCAGCCGCGACTTGCCGAAGTTGAGCCCCAGCACCGCCGGCCGCTGGCCCGGGGGCGGCAGGGCCTGTTGCTCCAGGATCCGCTTCACCGCCCGGGCCCCCTCGTTGTTGAAGCCCATGCGGTTGAGGGCCGCCCGTTCCGCCGCCAGGCGGAACAGGCGGGGACGGGGATTGCCGGGCTGGGCATGCCAGGTGATCGTTCCCAGCTCGGCGAAGCCGAAGCCGAAGCGATCCCAGATGCCGGCGGCCACGCCGTTCTTGTCAAAGCCGGCCGCCAGGCCCAGGGGGTTGGCGAAGCGACAGCCGAACAGGGTCTGCTGCAGGCGCGGATCGCGGCGCTGCAATTCGCTGGCCAGGCCCTCGAGGGTGCCGCGCACCAGGGGCCAGTTGCGGCGCGGGGATACCTGGGCCAGGGTCGAGAGGGTCGCCCGGCTGAGCTGCTCGGCATCGGTGCCCTCGTCCTGGCGCAGCAAAGGCTCGACAAAACGGCGGTAGAGGGCGCCGGTGCGGCCGCTGGGCTCCAGCTGGCCGGACGCGTCCCCTGGGCCGGAAGGGTCCGCCGCTCCTGTGTGGTCGTCCTGATCCATCTCCACCCGACTCACGACCGCGGCTCCAATCCTCCCGCGTCCCGTTCCAGGCGCCAGCGCCCCTGGCCGATCGGCACAACCGTCCAGTCCCGCCACGGCCAGGCCTGCTGGCGGGCCTCAAGACTGCGCAGGGGCACTTCCACCAGCTGGGCCAGTTCCACCAGGGTGAGCGCGAACCCCCCGGCCGCCAGGCGCTCGGCCAGCTCCAGACGGCTGAGCAGCTTGCCCAGGCCCTCGGGCGCCCGATCGCTGGCGACCCGATCGAGGGCTGCTGGCTGCTGAACAGGACTCCCCAGGACCTCGACCTGCACGGCTGCGGCCTTCGGGGTTGAGGCCTTCGGAGTTGAAGTCTTCAGAATCGTGGCCGACAGGGCCGGGGCCGACCGGGCCGGGGCCGGGGCCGGGGCCGGAGCGGCCGGCTGCCCCCCCTGCGCCAGGGACGGCCGCTGACCCCGGGCAAAGGCCACCGCAATGACGTCACAGCGATCGTTGTCGGGATCGCCGCTGTGGCCGCGCACATGCACCAGAGAGAGATCCGGCAACCGGGCCCGATCCAGCTGCTCCCAGAGATCGCGGTTGAGCACCTGGCCGCCCGAGGCGGTGCGCCAGCCCTTGCGCTTCCAGCCCGCCAGCCACTTCTGCAGCCCGTCGATCAGGTAGCGGCTGTCGGTGCGGATCACCAGGTCCGGATGCCGCGGCAGATCGCGCAGGATCTCCAGCAGGGCCAGGGCGGCCGTCAGCTCCATGCGGTTGTTGGTGGTGGCGGGATCGGATCCCCCCAGTTCCCGCTGGGAGCCATCCTCGAAACGCAGCAAGGCACCCCAGCCGCCGGGCCCCGGGTTGCCGCTGCAGGCCCCATCGCAGGCGGCAGCGACGACACGCAGCGGCTGATCGAGCATTGGCCCCCTCTTGTCAACTTCGGTTAAATGGGCCTCCCAAACCCGGAACGAACCGGGGCCGAGGACGCCTGAACATGAAGCGAACCTACCTGGCCCTGACGGGGCTGGCCCTTGCCTGCACCGCCCTGACGGCGAGCCTGCCGCCAGGCTCCACACCCCTGGCCCACGCCGAAGGCCTGTTCGACGGCCGCCCCGTGGACGCCGCCAACTTCGCGATCCTGGCCCGACCGGTCGGCCGCGACGACTGGAACCTGCTGGTACTGGAGCAACTGCGCCGGCGGCCGACCTGCTGGCAACAACGCCCGGATGGCCTGATCGATCCCAGCCTCAACCGCTTCGACTTCACGGGAGTGTGCAGTCGCTACCTGGACAGCAACGGCTATTCCCTGCGCATCAACCGCGACGACCTCGCCGGCAGCTGGCGCCTGCGCCTGGTGCAACGGGGCCCGACTCTGTACCTGCAGGCCAGCTCCGTCGCCTCACCCACCGAGCTGGTCGTGGGTCGGGCGGAGGTGGGGCGCCGCGATCGCGACGCCTTTGTCGCCCTGCAACTGGACCCGGGCTGGGAGCTGCAACGGCGCAGCTTCGGCAACCAGGCCCTCAGCCACATCTATTTCGCCAACGCCAGCAACCTGTCCCAACTGATCGCTCTGGCTTCCGGCCCGATGCTACAGCCGCCGCCGACGCCCCTGGAGGCAGCCCTGTCGCCCCTGCCGGCCCGCCGCAGCGTCCGCAGCCGTAACTGGCGCCAGGCAGGCAGTGCTCTTGGCGGCGGCGGCGAGCTGACGCCGCTGGCGCCGGAGCCGGGCCGCACGATCGCGCTGCAGGTGATTCCGTTCAAAGAGTGAAGGGCGCCAGGGATCGGGTGCCAGTTGAAATCCCGGCCGCCACTGCCTGTCAAGGCTCCGATGGATCCCGTAAGGTTCTGCCTGTGAGGAGTGAGGGATGACCTTCTGGGGTCGAAACGAGGACAGACTCCCGGAAACATTCCAACCCTGAGCCCTGCCTTCGGCGGGGCTTTTTTTATGGCGAGCTGGCCCGGTGGCGGCAGGGGATCGACGGCCGCATCGCCGCCAGGCTCCCTGGCCAAGCCGGGCCCAGACAAAAAAGCCGGCCCCCGCAGGAACCGGCCAAAGGGAGCCCGCCTTGGGGGGCAGGCTCCGAGCAGAGAAGCGGGTCGGGTCGAAACCCGACCTTGGCGATCACTTGATCGTGACTTTGCCGCCGACTTCTTCGAGGGTTTTCTGCAGAGCTTCGGCTTCGGACTTGGCAATGCCTTCCTTGACCGCCTTGGGAGCGGCTTCGACCAGGGCCTTGGCTTCGCCCAGACCGAGGCCGGTGGCCTCGCGGACGGCCTTGAGCACCTTGATCTTGGCGGCGGGATCGAAGCTCTCGAGAATGACGTCGAATTCGGTCTGCTCTTCCACAGCCTCAACGGCGGCGGGAGCGGCGGCCATCACGACGCCGGCGGAAGCGGCGGCGGAGACGCCGAAGGCCTCTTCGATCTGCTTGACGAGCTCGGAAGCTTCAAGCAGGGAGAGGGTTTTCAGCTGCTCGAGAATGGTGTCGGTGGTAGCGGACATGGTTGTGAATCAGCAACAGATCGGGTGGTTGGACGGTCGGGATGACAGTCGGAGGAGCGGCTCAGCCTTCGCCGGATTGGGCGTGCTGCTTGAGCGCCCTGGCAAGGCCGGACGGAACTTCGTTGATGCCCACAGCCAGCTGGGTGGCCACGGCGTTGATCGCACCGGCGATCTGGGCCATGAGCACCTCCTTGGAGGGCAGATCCCCGATGGCCTTGATGTCGTCCTGGGAGAGGAGTTTGCCTTCGAAAAGGCCCCCCTTCATTTCCGACTTCTTGGCGTCCTTCTGGAAGGACTGCACGGCCTTCACCGCACCGCCGACATCCCCTTTGACGAGGATGAAAGCGTTGGTGCCGGTGAGCAGGGATTCGAGTTCCGACCAGGTGCTGTCGCCATCAATGGCCCGGCGCATCAAGGTGTTCTTGGTCACCTTGCAGACACCGTTGGAGGCCTGGAGACGGATCCGAAGATCGGTCATCTCCTTGATGGTCAGACCCTTGTAATCAAGGACCAGCGCCATTTCGGCTTCACCGAGGAGCCCTTTGAGCTCTTCGACGATCTGTTGCTTGTTCTCCAGCGTGCGGCCCATGGGAGGAAGTACGGATCGAGAGGAACAAGCAGGGACGCGACCCAGAAACCCTGGCGGGCCCGCCTCCGGAAGCTCCGGAAGCGCTTCGAGGCCGCTGCATGCTCCGCTCCGTCGGGGGTCACCCCCCTGCCGGGCCAAAACCTGTCGCGTGCACCTCGGCAGGGCTTACACCGCTGAAACGACGGAATGAATCCGGCGCTGGTTCAGAGATGACCTGCTGTCTTGGGTAGGGCGCGAGCCCATCTGGCCGAAGCCAGATCAAAAAATCTACAGGATCGCCTGGGACTGACCGACCACGACTCTCAGGAACGGCGCGGCGGCCACCCGCCAGCCAGCGAATCGTTCACGCTCGCCCCAGGCCAGCACAGCCAACGCTGGCACGCCGTTCTCGCCTGGACAACGATCAGGACTTCGGCCCACGGCAGCCGCAGG
>CAIJRN010000034.1 GCA_903823115.1 uncultured cyanobacterium | reverse complement strand
GCCCCAAGGCCCGTGGAGCCGTTCCTGGTGGAACTGCGCGCCGCCCTGGAGCGCCAGGGCCTCCATCCCTACGACCTGCCCCTGAGCTGGTCCGATTCGGCCGTCGATCCCACAGGCGATGCCGAGCTGTTCGGCGTCAATGCAGTGCGATCCAGCAGCAACGTGGTGGTGAAGGAGAACGCCCGCGTCGTGCAGCTGCACGTCAACCCGAACGGCCAGGAAGTGCGCGGCGTTGAGGTGGATATCGCAGGCCAGCGCTGGCTGTTCCAGGGCCATCAGGTGGTGCTGGCCGCCGGGGCGATCGGCACCCCGGAGATCCTGCTGCGCTCCGCCACCGAGCACCACGCCCGGGGCCTGGCCAACGGTTCCGACCAGGTGGGTCGCAACCTGATGAAGCCCCAGCTCACCACGATCCTGCAGCTGGCGGCGGCCGCCAACTCGGGTCGCTACGCCCGCAGCCACGGCATCACCGACTTCTACTGGGGCGACAAGAACGTCAATTTTCCGCTCGGCTCGATCCACAGCGGCGGCGGCGTCCTCCAGGACGCCCTGTTCGCCGAATCACCACCGGTGCTCTCCCTGGTGACCCGACTGCTGCCCGATTTCGGCATCGAGCAGCTCGCCTCGCGCTCGATCACCTGGTGGGCGATGAGCGCCGTACGGCCCGATCCCCACAACCGGGTGTTGCTGCGGGGCAGCCAGCTACAGATCCACTACACCGCCAACAACCGTGAGGCCCACGATCGCCTCGTCTACCGCTGGATCGACAGCCTCAAGGCGGTGGAGGCCGATCCCCTGACCCTGGTGGCCAAAGCGGCCCCCACCCATCCCCGCGGCGAGGCCCCTCTACCGGTGATCGGCGGAGCGTGCGGTACTTGCCGGATGGGCAGCGATCCGGCCACCTCGGTGGTGAACCTGGAGGGCCGCAGCCATGAGGTGCACAACCTCTGGATCGTCGACGCCAGCGTGTTGCCGTCCTGCCCGTCGGTGGGCATCGGTCTGACGGTGATCGCCAACGCCCTGCGCATCGGCGAAGCCCTGAAGGCATCGCTGTGACCACCACTTCTGCCTCTGCCGACGTGATTGACGCCATCAGCCCCTCGGAAACCCGGCGCATCGCCGAGCGCGACCACGACATCGCGCCCTGGGGCCTCTGGGGCACCTACCTGAGCGAGCGCCAGTGGGGCACCGTGCGGGAGGACTACTCCGCCGATGGCGACGCCTGGACCTCCTTTCCCCATGACCACGCCCGCTCCCGGGTCTATCGCTGGGGTGAAGACGGCCTGCTGGGCCTCTGCGACGAACAGTGCCGCCTCTGTTTTTCGCTGGCCCTCTGGAATGGTGCCGATCCGATCCTCAAGGAAAGGCCCTTCGGGCTCGGCAACCCGGAAGGCAACCATGGCGAAGACCTCAAGGACTATTTCTTCCATCTCGCCAACACCCCCACGCACAGCTTCATGCGGGCGCTCTACAAGTACCCGCAGCGAGCCTTTCCCTATGAGGATCTGCGGACGGAGAACGGCCGCCGCAGCCGCGACCAGCCCGAATACGAACTGATCGAAACGGGCATCTTCAACGAGAACCGCTACTTCGATGTCGTCATTGAATACGCCAAGGCGGGACCGGAAGATCTGCTGATCCGGATCAAGGCCACCAACCGGGGCCCCGAAGCCGCACCCCTGACCCTGTTGCCCAGCCTGTGGCTGCGCAACACCTGGCGCTGGGGCTATCCCGACGAGATCGAGCACCAGATCACCCTGGCGGCCTCAGCAGAAAACGATCCAGCCAGCGACGCCGTCGTCACCGATGCCATCCCCCACCTGGGGGTTTATCAGCTCGACTGCCAGCAGGCCGGCACCTGGATCTTCACCGACAACGAAACCAACAGCGAGCGTCTCTGGGGCGAGCCCAACGCCACACCCTTCCAGAAGGACGGCTTCCATCGCCATGTGGTCAACGGCGAAGCCGGCGCGGTGAATCCGGCGCTGCATGGCAGCAAGGCGGGACGGCTGTTGCAGCACACCCTGGCTGCCGGCGAGGAGTGGCTGGTGGGCCTGCGCCTGCGCCGCGTCGATGGCACGCATCAGGCCCCATCGGAGCAAGACACCGCAGCCGGTGCCACCCTTCCCTTCTCTGACGCATTCACGACGATCTTCGCCGAGCGCGAGCGGGAGTGGCTGGAATACTTCGACCAAAAGGTGCCGGGGCTGTCCGAGGACGACCGCCGCATCCACCTGGCCGGCACGGCCGGCCTGCTCTGGTGCAAGAAGTACTACGGCTGGAGCGTGATGCGCTGGCTGGAGGGTGACCCCACCGGCACCCCTCCCCCCAACGAACGCCGGCACACCCAGAACGCCTACTGGAAACGGCTGCACGCCCACGACGTGATCTCGATGCCGGACTGCTGGGAGTACCCCTACTTCTGTCAGTGGGATCTGATGTTCCACGCCGTGGCCTTCGCCGTCTTTGATCCGGCCACGGCCAAGGAGCAGTGCATGCTGCTGCGCAAACCCCACTACACCGCCCCCAACGCCCAGACGCCGGCCTACGAGTGGGCCCTCTCCGATCCCAATCCACCGATCGGGGCCTGGGCGGCGATGCGCATCTATCAGATTGATCGCAAAGCCACCGACGCCGCCGATCTGGGCTTTCTGCGCGCAGCCCTGCGCAAGCTGATTCTGGAATACGGCTGGTGGGCCAACCGCAACGACCGCTCCGGTGACAACGTCTTTGAGGGGGGCTTCCTGGGCCTCGACAACATCGCCGTCTTCGATCGGCGCTTCCCCCTCGCCGACGGCAGCATCATCGAGCAGTGCGACGGCACCGCCTGGATGGCCTCGCTCAGTCTCAACCTGCTGCAGATCGCGGTGGAACTGAGCCGCGAGGAGCCGGAATATGCCGACATCTGCGAGCGCTTCGTCGTCGATTTCGTGCAGTTGGCGATCGGCCTCAACAACCCCGCCGGCCGTGACTACCTCAACTGGGATGAGGAGGACGGTTTCTACTACGACGTGATCAAACGGCCAGACGGCAGTGTCGACTACCTGCGCACCCGTTCGCTCTCGGGCCTGGTGCCCCTGCTGGCCGTGCAGAGCTTCGACATCGACACCGTGCAACGGCTACCGATGCTCGACGTGACCCACACCCTGGCCTGGTTCACCCACGAGCGCACCACCCCCTCCTGGATGGTGCACAACCTGGGGATCTGGAACAACGACCGGGTGCTGTTCGCTCTCGTGCCCAGAGAGCGCTTGCAACGCATCTGCGAACGGCTCTTTGACGAGGAGGAGTTTCTCTCTCCCTACGGCATCCGCTCCCTCTCCAAGGTCTACGAAAAGCACCCTTACACCTACACCGAAGGCAGCCAGAGCCAGACCCTCACCTACAGCCCCGCCGACAGCCCGGTGGCCATGTTCGGTGGCAACTCCAACTGGCGCGGCCCGGTGTGGATGCCGATGAACTTTCTGCTGATCGAATCGCTGCAGAAATTCGCCCATTTCTACGGCGACAGCTTCAAGGTGGAGTTCCCCAGCCGTTCCGGCAACTGGATCACGCTCTGGCAGGCCTCCCTGGAACTGGAGAAGCGGCTGGTGGGTATCTTCCGCCGTGACAGCCAGGGACGTCGCCCCTTCAATGGCGATGTGGAGACGTTCCAGAACGATCCCCACTGGCGCGATCTGATTCTGTTCAACGAGTACTTCCACGGCGACAACGGCAGCGGCGTCGGCGCATCCCATCAGACCGGCTGGAGCGCCATGGTCTGCAAGATGCTCAATCAGCTCTCCCGCTACCCCGACGGCTGAACCCTCCCGGTAACGGCCCGCTGCGGCATCGGCCCGCCGCGGCAATCGGGCTGCTGCACGCCCAATCGGACGCAGCCAGGCAGCCCCCCAGCCCCTCCCGCCAGCCAACCGGCTCCTCGCCACGCCACTCCGGCGCTCCGCACCCGCCCCAGCAGGCTCACCCCCCCACCCCACCATGAGCTCCCCCTCCCCCAGCACCGCTGCCGTCTCTGCCGCGCTCGGTGGTCCGGCCTTCTCCAGCTCACCCCTGCCCGCAGCGGCTCAGCTGCAGGTGGCCAACGGCGCCCACTTCGATGTGGTGATCATCGGCAGCGGTGCCGGTGGCGGCACCCTGGCGCGCCATCTGGCCACCACCGGCCTGAAGGTGCTGGTGCTGGAGCGGGGCGACTGGCTGCCCCAGGAGCCCCAGAACTGGGATGCCGACGCGGTGTTCCAGCAGAACCGCTACGTCTCGAAGGATCCCTGGCTCGACAAACACGGCAAGGCCTTCCAGCCCGGTAGCCATTACTTCGTCGGCGGCGCCACCAAGATGTATGGCGCCGCCCACTTTCGCCTGCGCCAGCAGGACTTCGAGGAACTCGCCCACTTCGACGGCACATCACCGGCCTGGCCCCTGCGTTATTCCGACTTCGAGCCCTGGTATCAGCAGGCCGAGGAGATGTATCACGTGCACGGCCAGCGCGGTGAGGATCCCACCGAGCCGCCCTGCAGCGGCCCCTATCCCCATCCGCCGGTGGCCCATGAACCGCGCATGCAGAAGCTGGTCGACGATCTGCGCTCGGCGGGACTCCATCCCTTCCACGCCCCCAGCGGTGTGCTGCTCGATGAGGCCAACCTGGCCTTCAGCCGCTGCCGCAAGTGCAACTGCTGCGATGGTTTCCCCTGCCTGGTGCACGCCAAGTCGGACGCTGAGGTGCTGGGCATGCGGCCGGCCCTGGCATCGTCAACCGTGTCACTGCTGACCCGGGCCCAGGTGAAGCGCCTGGTCACCGATGCATCCGGCCGCAGCGTCAAAGCCGTGGAGCTGGAGCGTGACGGCGAACCGCTGACCGTCAGCGGCGATGTGGTGGTGGTGAGCTGTGGCGCCGCCAACAGCGCCCGGCTGCTGCTGATGTCGGCCAACGACAAGCATCCCCGCGGCCTGGCCAACGGCTCAGACCAGGTGGGCCGCCACTACATGTTCCACAACAGCAAGGCGATGGTGGCCCTGGCCCACGAGCCGAACCACACCGTCTTCCAGAAAACGGTCTGCGTCAACGACTGGTATCTCGGGGATGCGGACTTCGACTACCCGATGGGCAACATCCAGATGACGGGCAAGACCAGCGGCACGATCATGAAGGGCTATGCGCCGCTGGAAACCTTCCTGATGCCGGGCTGGAGCATGGACAAGATCGCCGAACACGCGATCGACTTCTGGATCTCGAGCGAAGATCTCCCCGATCCGAACAACCGGGTGACGGTGACCGGCACAGGACAGATCCAGCTCAGCTACACCCCCAACAACCTCACCGCCTCGGCGCGTCTGGTGAGCCGCCTGGAGGGCATGCTCGATCGCCTCTATCTGCGCAACCACCTGGTGGAGCGCCAGATCTACATCGCCAACAGCATGGGCATCGCCGCCGTGGGGCACCAGGCCGGCACCTGTCGCTTCGGCAGCGATCCGGCCAGCTCGGTGCTGGATCTCAACTGCAAAGCCCACGAACTCGACAACCTCTATGTCGTCGATACCAGCTTCATGCCGACGATCGGCGCCGTGAACCCCTCGCTCACCGCCATCGCCAACGCCCTGCGGGTGGGCACCCATCTGGTGGAGCGCCTGCGCGGTTGAGCGGGCCTGGCCCATCCAGGCCCGGGTGCCTGGCGCAGGATCCCCATCCGGCCTGCAGAAGCGGCCGGATGGGCCAGCGGCATGGCTATCGCGAGGTTGGCATGATCCTGGGGCAGGCTGGACCGAGGCAGGGCTGAGTGGAGATGCGCACCTTGGACCCTCAGCCTGTGGAGCCGCTGCCGACGGACCTGCGCAGCGACGGACCGCTGTCCCATCCCGAGCGGCGGGTGCTGGTCGCTCTCGGCACGGCCTGGGCGCTCACCGCTGGCTGGTTTCTGTTCTGGCCGGTGCCCACCGAGGTGATCGGCCGTGGCGTGGTGATCGTGCCCGGTGGCGCCACCGTGATCGATGCCCGGGCCGAGGGCCAGATCCTCAGCCTGCCGGTGCGGGTCGGCGAGGAGGTGCAGCGGAGCCAGACCCTGATCCGCCTCTACCTGCCCGCCCTGGAGCAACAGCTGCGCCGCCAGGAAAAGGATCTGAGCGAACTGATCCGCATCAACGTCGATCTCGACCAGCGCGACCGGGGGCGACTGACCTCGGCCAGCCGGCTGCGGGACACAGCCCTGGCCAAACTCGAAGCCGACCGCCAGCGCTTTGAAGCCCTGCGTCGCATCTATGACCAGAAGGTGGCCGATTTCCGCCATCTGGCCCGTCGCGAGGTGGTGGCGCCCCTGGCCCAGGAGGTGGTGGCCAGCGAAGACCGGGCCGTCCAACTGGACAACAGTGTCGCCGACGTCGGCATCCGCGAACGGGAAGCCATTGACGTCTGGGAGAAGGTGAAGCTGGAGATCGATACCGAAGCCCAGCACCGTCGCTACGCCATCGACGATGCCCGCCGTGCCGTGCGGGTGACCCAGGCCCAACTGCGTTACGACGGCAGCCTCAGCGCCGATCGCGACGGACGCATCCTCGATCTGCAGGTGGTGCGCGGTCAGACCGTGAAGGCGGGCGAACGGCTCGGCACCCTCGGCAGCCGCCGGGGTGAAGCGCTGCGGGCCGTGGCCTACTTTGCGCCGGCCGATGCACGGCGGTTGCGGCCGGGATTGGCGATGGAGGTGGTGCCGGACTGGAACGAACGGGGCCGCTTCGGCGGCATTCGCGGTCGGGTGAAGCGGGTGAGCCTGCTGCCCGCCACCCCTGAGGACGTCAACACCACCATGGGCAATCCCCAGCTGGCGGAAGCCCTGGTGCGCAACGGCCCCGTGCTGCGCACCGAGATCGACCTGCTGAGCGCAGCCCCGGAGCGCTCGCGCTCAGGTCGACGATCCAGCCTGGACGGCTATCGCTGGACCCTGAGCCGCGGCAGCAGTGTCTTCCCGATCCGCGAGGGGCTGACGCTCAAGGCCCATGGCTACGTGGAATGGCGCACACCGGCCAGCTACCTGCTGCCGATGCTGCGCGACCTCACCGGCAGTTACCGCAGCCTGCGCCAGCAGGAGCGCCAGGATGACAGCACGTTGCGCCAGCGGGGGACGCTGCCATGACCATGGCCCAAACCCCATCAGCGACGACCAGCGGCAGCCTGCGCCGCGAACTGCCCTGGCTGGCCCTGGAGGCAGCCTTGCTGGTGGTGCTGCTGCACGCCAATGCTCCGGAGGTGTGGTTCTGGTTCGCGGCCCTGCTGGTGCTGCTGCTCTGGCGCACGCTGGCCTGGCAGAACCGGCGCTGGGAGCGGCTCCAGGCCCAAGCTCAGGAGCCGCCGAACACCAGCGGCAGCTCCAGCGGCAACCCCGGCTGATTCGGCACCGGCAGCAGTTCGCGCAGCAGCTGGGCGTAGCTGACATTGGCCAGCGTGGTCGATTCGGCCACCCCCTCCATCGCCCCGGTGAGGGTGGTCACGGTGACGGCCACATCGCTGTAATCGGCCAGCCCCAGCTGATAGCGGGCGCGCACATCGCCGAAGGCCTCGCGGGAGGCGCTGTAGGAGGCGCGGGCCGCCACGATCTGGCCCAAGGCAGCGCGATGGTCATAGAAGGCGGCCTCGATCCGCTGGCGGATGGCATTGCGCTGCCGGGCCAGGTTCTGATCGGTGCGGGCGGCGGCGGCGCGGCTGGCGGCCACCGCCCCGGCGGTGACGCCGCCATCGGAGAAGCGCCAGTGCAGCTGCAGACCGGCGGCCCAGTCGGCGCTCTGATTGAGCAACTGGGGAATATGGGCCGAGCCGCAGCAGCCCTCCAGCTGGATCAGCGGCTGGGTGATCACCCCCTGGCCGTAACCGCCCGAGGCCACCAGCCGCAGGCTGGGCAGCAGCTCCGCAGCCCGGCGATCGGCCTGGCGCAGCAGGGCATCACGGGCGGCCTGCAGGGCCTTGAGCTGGGGGTTGTCACTCCAGCCGCGCAGGATCGTCGGCTCCAGCTCCAGGGGCCAGGGTGGCTGGAGTCGCACCGCCTCGCTGGCCCGCAGGCTGACATCAAAAGGCACGTTGATCAGGTTGCTGAGCTGGCGCTGGCGACTGAGCCGCAGCGCCTCGGCCTGCTCCAGCCGATAACGGCTCTGCTGCAGGGAGGCCTCGGCCCGCAGCAGATCGAGCCGTGGCACCAGCCCCACCTGCTTGAGCGCCGCCACCTGGTCTCGCACCACCGTGTCGCTGTCGACGACGGCCTGGCGAATGCGCTGCAGCTGATCGGCCAGCTGCAGGCCGTAGTAAGCAAGGCTGACATCCAGCTGCAGCTGACGCAGCCGATCCCGATAACGCTGACGGGAGGCCTTGAGGCTGTCGTCGGCCTCAGCGATGGCGGCGGCGCGGCCGGGGCTGATCAGCTCCCAGCCCAGTTCCATCCGGGCTGCCGCCGCGCCGACATTGGTCTGCACCACGTTCCAGCCCTCGGGCTTGACCAGAAAGGGCGAACCCGCCGGGTAATCGCCGACGTTGTCGGTCCAGACCGTGCTGTAGGAGCGCTCCTGGCGGTACCCCCCCGCCAGATTCAGGCCCAGCTCGGGCCACCAGCGCCCCCGGGCCGAACCGGCCAGATCCTGCTGCTCCTGCACGCTCAGCACGGCGGCGGCCAGGTCGGGATCGTTGCGCAAGGCCACCGCCAGGGCCTCCGCCAGAGTGAGCCGCTGGCGGCGCGCGATCCGCACCGCCTCAGGCGTGGTGGGCAGGGCCGTGGCAGCCGGAGCCGACAGAGCCGGAGCCGGCAAAACCGGAGCCGACAGGCTGGCTCTGGCCGCGCTGTCGGCCGCAGCAGAACCGGGAGCATCAGGCTCCACCGAGCCGTTCAGCAAGCTGCGATCGAGCAGCAGCAGATCGTGCTGGAAGCCCTCCAGGCTGCGCAACAACGCCGACGAGGGGGGCGGCAGACGGCGGGGTTGCGGCGCTGGAATCAGCGGCTGGGCCGAAGCCGGCGTCAGCGTTGGCGCCACAATCACCAACAGCGCAAGGGCCCGCCCAGGGGCGAAGCCGTGCCAACTGAGCCGGATCATGGCGGCTGGGTCCCCGGAGATGGCGGCTCTGGTGGCGAAGCCGCGGCATGGGCAGCCGCAGCGTGGGAAGCCTGCATCAGATCGTGGAGTCCGAGGCTGGTGCGGGCCAGGCAACCGATCGAGAAGCAGATGGCGGCACTGCCGAACAGGCCCAGCTTCGCCTCCTGGGTTTCGCCCTCGATGCGGGTCATCGCCAACAACACCACCCCGGCGGCCAGCCAGGGCAGGGTGACGACCATGGCGATCTGGGAGCGGGTCATCGCCATCAGCGCAATCCCAGCTCCTGACGAAGCTGCAGTTCCAGCTGGCGCACGGCATTGAAGCGGGCCATCGCCCAGGAGAGCTTGCAGACGCAGCCGATCGAGAAGCAGATCGCCGCGTTGCCGAACAGCCCCCAGGCGTTGCTGCGCAGGGCGAAATCCTCTTCCATCAACAGCCGCAGCGCCAGAATCACCAGCAGGCTGGCCACAACCCAGGGGCCGTAGACCCAGCCGACAAAGAACTGATCCACAAACAGCCGACGCGGCGGCGTGGCCATGACATCGGCGCGCTGAGGCGTTAAGTCTGCCGGCCATCGGGGGCAATCAAGGCTGGCCCTGGCCGCCGGCCCAGCTGACCATCACAGCGCCAGAGTCTGCGGGCCTCTCCATGAGGGAGACCGCAGCGGACTACGCGCTCACAATCGGCTCGCCGTTGGCATAGCGATTGTGAAAGCGGAACCAGTCCTCCGCCGAGAGAGCGTCGGGGACGACTGTTCGGAACGCTTCCGGCTCTCCCTTTGGCCCCTTGTCCCGCTCGAAATACAGAAACATGTGATGGAGATCGTTGAGCAGGAGCCGCCGCAACCAGATCGGCATGGCCAGGGCATGGCGCACCTTTTCGCCGCTCACGGCCTCCAGGGCCCGGGCCAGCGCCGCCAGATCACCCTGCCAGCTGATCACATCCAGGCTTCGTCCAGCCCACTCCTGGGGATTCTGGAACAGGATGGCAGCAGCACGGCCGATGTCGTAGGTGGAGCAATATTTGATCGGCTGATCACTGAGGAACTTGACCACACCCCGCTTCAATGGGTTCCAATTACTGGCATCATCCAGATTCTCAAAGAAGGCGCAGGGGCGAAGAATCGAATAGGTGAGACCTGAAGCGCGGAGCTCAGTCTCCAACTGCACCTTGGCCTTGATGTGTTCCGTTTTGTCGTCGAAGCATTCCGCATCGGCGACACTCATGAAGATCAGGTGCTGCACCCACGCCCGCCTGGCGGCTTCAAAGGCCTGCCGGCCCTGCTGCACCTCTCGTGCGACCTTACGGCCAGCGGCACCGAAGTAATCCGTGATCACAAAGAGCTTTGTGGCTCCGGATTCGGCCAAGGCCCGATCCAGATCTTCAGCCTTGGTGTAATCACAGACGATCGGCGTCACACCCTGCTGGCGCAGCTTCTCGGGGGATGTACGCGTTGTTCCGTAGACAGCAAATCCCGCCTCCGCCAGTGCCTGGCAGACATTCCGGCCCACCTTGCCCGTGGCACACAGCACCAACACCTTCTCAGCCGCCATGATCAAGTCATCAACCCCACGCACCCTGATTGCTTGAGCCGCAACCGTCAAGAAGGCACAGCATCGGCACCTGGTCACCTGGTGGAAACCACGCTCTTCCGTCGCCCTGTGCTGGAACCGCCAGCCGAACCTCCCGTCCAAGCCATCCGCCTGCCCTGGCTCAGCGACGAATCAAAAAGCGAATGACTGCAGCATTAACACCGGCCCACCAGCCTCAGGCCAGGCGCCGGCGCAGGGTCAGCAGCAGCTTCTCGAACACCGGCGGCAGCGGCGCCTCGAACAGCATGCGCTCGCCGCTGATCGGGTGGTCGAGGCCGAGGGCGGCGGCATGCAGGGCCTGGCCCGTGAGCTCCAACGGCAGATGGCGGCAGCGGCTGTAGGTGGGATCTCCCACGATCGGATGACCGACATGGGCGCAGTGCACCCGGATCTGGTGGGTGCGACCCGTGTCGAGCTTGAAGCGCAGCAGGGAATAATCGCCGAGCCGCTCGATCAGCTGCCAGTGGGTGCAGGCGTGGCGACCGGAGCCGTCGTGCACCACGGCGTATTTCTTGCGATCGACCGGATGGCGGCCGATGGCGCCGATGATCGTGCCGCTGTCCCCGTCGGGGACCCCATGCACCACCGCCAGATACTCGCGCGATGCGATCCGCTTCTGGATCTGCACCTGCAACTTCACCAGGGCGTCCTGGCTCTTGGCGACAACAATGCAGCCCGTCGTGTCCTTGTCGAGCCGGTGCACGATGCCGGGACGCATCTCACCGCCGATGCCGGGCAGGTCAGGGCAATGGTGCAGCAGGCCGTTGACCAGGGTGCCGTCCTTGTTGCCCGGGGCCGGGTGCACCGTCAGGCCGGCGGGCTTGTTGAGCACGATGATGTGGTCGTCCTCGTAGAGCACATCCAAGGGAATCGGCTGAGCCAGCAGATAGGGCAGGGGCTCCGGCGGCGGCATCCACAGCAGCACCGTGTCGTTGGGGCGCAAGGGTGTCTTGGCACGGCCGGTGACACCATTCACCAGCACATAACCAGCCTCGATGAACTTCTGGATACGGGCCCGGCTCTGCTCGGGCCGCTGCGCCACCAGCCAGCGATCCAACCGCATCGGCAGCGGTCTGGGGTAGTGCAGCGTCAGCAATTCACCTTCGCCCTCGCCGAACAGGCTCATGGACGCGCCACAAGATGGAAGGGACCCCAGGGAAGCGGCAAAACCGGCTCTCGATCAATTGGTCCAATCCTAAGGAGCCACTTCAGAGGCCAGGGCGGGAATCCGGCACTGGCCCATCGCCCAGGCCTGGGGCAACTGCCCACACCGCCGCAGAGGCGCCGTGAAAGCCAGAAGCGCGGGCAACGAGGCCTGCAGAACAAGCCCCCTGCAATCTTGGCCAAGGCCAGAGTTGCAGCGTCCAGGTCGCACGTTCAGCGGCAAATGAGCAATGGGATCGAGAAGCGGACAAGGCCATCTCACGAACGCCCATCCTCGGCAACGGCAGGACAGCCGAAAGTCAGGTCCTGGCCGACGACAAACGAAGCCTTCACTGAGGCCAGCAACAACAAGATTGTCGGGAGATGATTCAAGGTTTCGGGCAACGATAGGCGCCCCCAGCACTGCTAGCGACAGCAGCCACGAGCCAGAGCCCGGCGCCCGCCTTGAGCAGGAGCAGGGGATCCATCCAGCCCATGGCAACAAGGCGATTCAGGCATTTGACCATCTTCCTCGCCGCTATTCTGCTGACTTCACGACAGATTAGCGATCGGCAGATTTCACTCCCTCTGCTGCAATAATTGTGACCATTAAAAACAAGCAAGCGGCCAGATTGGTCCACGATTCAGCCAGTAGAAGCGTCGTGCACAGCTGGCAGAAAACGATCCGAGCCTGCTGGCATCATCAACCTTCTCTGGAGAGCCACAGTGAGCATATATTCCCCCTGCTTCGCTCACTCGCACGGATCGATTACGACGGAAGCCAACGGGTCTTCAACGCCACAGCCACGATCACCAAGGTCCAAACCAGAGGCCAAAAGTCCTGGCTTGCCCCACCCAGCCTCCTGTAGCAATGCAGCCCCAAGTTGTGGCACCGGCCCGAACGTCAGCAGCGATTTCAGGCAGATCGCTGCCCTGACCTGATTCAGAGCGCTGGGCCTAACCTGGCGAGCCCTCACTCAGGCTTTTGAGATGCACCTGGTTGCCAACTTCTGGCCTGGAGCAAGCGCCGATCAGTTCCAGCAGGAGTCGGCCGCGCTGCACACCGCTGCGCAGCTGCCGGAGGGGTATCTGTTCCGCTCCGTAGCGGCGGTGGAAGGTGGCCTGCTGATCGTCGGCGTGTGGAGCGACAGAGCCGCCTATGACCACTACGCCACCCATCAGATGCTGAAGCAGATCGACAAGCCCGGTGGGATGGAAGGGCGGCCGATCCAACAGTCGGGGGCCATCCTTGACTTGCAATCGAGCCTTCCTTGCTGCTGAGCAAGGCTCCGCACAACGGCGCGGGGCTGGAGTCCAGCTCGCCCGCCAGCGGTCCGACTCAGACCGAAGCGATCGCCTGCATGGCGATGGCGGCGATCGCCTGATCACTGGCCTTGGGCAGCTGCACATAGCGGCCGCCGGCGGCCTCGGCCAGGTCCTTGCCCATGCCGCTGCCGATGAACTTGCGCTCGGTGTCGATCACCAGCAGCTTGATGCCCAGAGGCCGGTAGCGGCTGGCCACCTGCTTCACCTCCTCCTTGAGGTCGACCGCTTCCTCCCCCTCCAGCAGCGGCTGCCCCAGGGAGCGGGCCAGGGGCACATTGCCGCGGCCATCGGTGATCGCCACCACCACCACCTGGCCCAGATCGCCGGTGGCCAGGGCATTGGCCGCGACGCGAGCGGCCTGGGTGAGGCCATGGGCCAGGGGAGAGCCGCCGCCACAGGGCATCGCTTCCAGCCGCCGCCGAGCAGCGGTGATCGAGCGGGTGGGGGGCAGCAGCACTTCGGCCTGCTCGCCGCGGAAGGTGATCAGCGCCACCTCGTCGCGATTTTCATAGGCCTCGGTGAGCAGCCGGATCACGGCCCCCTTGGCGCTCTGCATGCGGTTCAGGGCCATCGAGCCGCTGGCATCGACCAGGAAGATCACCAGGGCGCCGGCCTTGCGCTGCAGTTGCTTGGCCCGCAGATCGCCGTCCTCGACGATCACCTTGCGCTGCGGTTCGCGCGCCCGGCGGGCTTTCTGATACGGCGCCGCAGCCCGCAGGGTGGCATCAACGGCGATGCGTTTCACCGGCCCGCGCGGCAGCATCGGTTTGACATAGCGGCCGCGGGAATCGCTCAGCACCACGGCGCGGCTGCCGCTGCCGCCGCTCTTGGTCTTGGCGGCTGAGAACAGCAGCAGGTCGGGATCGATGGCGGTGGCCTCCGGATCGAGCAGGAACTCCTCCGGAATCGACGGTGGCGGCTGATCCTCCGGACTGTCGTCCTCCTCCTCTTCTTCTTCGTCGTCAGGTTCGTCGTTGTCGTCCTGGTTCTGATCGTCCGGGGCTTCGGGTTCCTGCGGCGGTTGTTCGCCCTGGGGTGGCGGCGGCGGCGGCGGCTCCAGGGGCTGGTCCGGATCGGGGGGCGGCAACTGCAGGGCCCGGGGGGCGATCACCAGCCGCACCGCCACCTGCAAGTCGTCGGCCTCCACCTGATCACGGCCGCTGAGGGCGGCATGGGCGCGGGCCACCCGCACCGCATAGAGCTCGGAGCGATGCCCTTCGACACCACCGCGCAGGGCCTCGGTCACCAGATAGGTGATCTGCTCACGGCTGATGCGCACATCCGGCAGCCACTGGCGGGCCAGCAGCAGCTGGGTGGCCAGGGCGTCGGTGTCCTCCTGGAAGCGATCGCGGAAGCGGTCGCTGGATTCGCCGTGATCGAGGGCCGAGCGGGTGATCGCCACCCGCTGCTGCACATCCAGCAGCTGGTTGGCGGAGAGGGCGATGGCGAAGCGATCGAGCAGGTGATCGCGCACCGCCCCCTCCTCGGGGTTGTAGGTGGCGATCAACAGGCAGCGGCAGGGATGGGACAGGCTCAGCCCCTCGCGTTCGATCCGGTTCTCGCCGCTGCCGATGGCAGCCAGCAGCAGGTTGGTGATGCCGTCGTCGAGCAGATTGAGTTCGTCGACATACAACACACCGCGATGGGCCTCCGCCAGCAGACCGGGCTGGAACACCGCGGCGCCAGCGGCCAGGGAGGCGGTGACATCGACCGAGCCGAGCAGCCGGTCTTCGGTGATGCCCAGGGGCACCTGCACAAACGGCGCCGCCACCACCTTGGTCGGCAGCAGGACGCTGGGATCCTGGCCTTCGGCGTCGCCTCCCAGGGCCGTGATGCGGCTGCGGGTGGGGTCGTCCCACTCATCGGGGCGGCGGGGATCGAGGTTGAGCTGGCTGGCGCCGTCGCCGAGATCGAGGACATCAATCGGCGGCAGCAGGGCATGGAGGCCCCGGGCCAGCACCGATTTGCCGGTGCCGCGGCCGCCGGCGATCACGACGCCGCCCAGTCCCGGATCCACCGCCGCCAGCAGCAACGCCAGCTTCAGGGTGCCGTGACCGGTGATCGCCGCCAGGGGAAAGGCTCGGGCGGCGGCGGCACTGGCCGCTGCGGCACTGGCGTCGCGGAGGGTGCCTGGGGCGCTGGCGACCATGGGTGGAGGGAAGGAGCCCCGGAGGCGGGCCTGGATTCGGCCCAGTCTCGCTGATCAGGGCGGCAGTGCTGGGAGCTGGCCAGGCGTGGTTATTGCTGGGACAGCAAAGAATGAGGCTCCGGCCTTGGATCGTTCGGTTTCAATTCGCTCCGATGCTGTCGAGACGCCATGGCAAGAGGCAGACTCTCAGCCGTGAAGCCAGTGATGAGACATGAGTAGCCAGGCGCGTCAGGGTGCAAAAGGCTCAACTGTGAATGCAATCGTCTCAGGGGTGATCAATGGGGCGATGGCCATCCCCCTTTGCATTGCCCTGGCTTCTGTCATCTTTTCGGGCGATCTGAGGCCTTATTTCCCCCTGGGGATCGGCCTTTTTCTGGTTGGCAATGCGATGGTGGCTGCCATTGCGTCCCTGCATTCCAGCAGCCGCTTCGGCCTGGCTGGGGTTCAAGATTCAACGCCGGCAATTGTTGCGCTGATGGTCATCAGTATTGCCGCCAGTACGCACAACAATGCCAGTACGTTGCCAACGGTGGTGGCGGCGATTGCCATCTCAACGCTTGTGATGGGCCTCACGCTCTATGGCTTGGGCCAATTTCGACTTGGCGTTGGGGCGCGCTTTTTCCCACCTTCGGTCGTGAGTGGCTTCCTGGCAGGTACGGGGGTGATCTTGCTGCTGGCAGGGCTGGGCTTCTTGATGAATACCAACCTCACCATGTTCAATCTGAATCAGTTGTTCCTGCCTGGGGCCCCCGGGCGATGGCTGCCTGGCATGTGGTTTGGCATTGGTTTGGTGTGGATCCATCTGCGTTTCCCCAAGGCCTGGGTCTTGCCCACGCTGCTGTTTGCGTCGGCTCTGATTTTTGCCCTGTGCTTGCATGGCTTTCATATCAGCACCCAGACGGCGATCGCCCGCGGCTGGATTGAGGGTGGCTTTCCTGCTGGCAGGCTCTGGCCTCCCTTGAGCCTGGCGCAGCTGGGCCAGATTGATTGGAACATTCTTGGCAGGCATGTTGTTCACTATCTGATCATTGCTTTTGTCGGCTCCCTGGCGCTGCTTCTCAATGCTTCCGGGCTTGAGCAGGCAACGGAGGAGGAGATCGATCTGGATCGGGAGCTGAGGGGGAATGGCCTGGCCAATCTGGTGGCCGGATTGTTCGGCGGTGCCAATGGCTATCTTTCAATCAGTGGCTCGGCCCTGTCCCATGAGCTGAATGCGCCTGGTCGCCTGCCCAGCCTGATCAACTCAGCCATGTCGGTGGCGGCCCTGGGGTTCGGGATGTCACTGCTGCAGATCTTTCCAAACTTCTTGCTGGGCGGGCTGACGCTATTCCTTGGCATCTGCATGCTGAAAGATCCCTGCGTTGACAGCTTCAAACGTCTCACCAGGCTGGAGTACGGATCGACCATCTTGATCATGGTTGTGATCGCCTACTTCGGCTTTATCAATGGCGTACTGGTTGGACTTTTGGCGGCATTCTGCTTCTTCGTGATCAGTTCTTCCAAGGTCAATCTGGTTAAGTTTGCCGGCACTTGCAAGACGATCCAGAGCCAGGAGATTCGCAGCCGGTCCGCCGCCTCTTTACTGCGGCGTCGGGGCGATGACGTCCGGATTTTCGCCTTGCAGGGATCAGTCTTTTTTGGATCTTCCTTCAATCTCTATCGGCGCATGCAGGCGTTGCTTGACACTGAGGAGCGCCGGGCTCCCCGCTTCCTGCTGCTGGATTTTCGCGATGTTGTTGGCATCGATTCCGGCGGCATGACCTGGATCAGTCGTCTTACCAAGCTGGCCAGCGCGCGGCAGGCGACCCTGGTCCTCAGCGATCTGTCGCCGGTGGCCAGGCGCCAGTTCCTGCGCTTCATGGGCCCTGCGGATGCGACAGGTCCGGATCTGACAGCCTCCATGCACCTGGCCGCGGACATGGACGAAGCCCTGCAATGGTGTGAAGATCAACTGCTGGCAGGGGGCGATCCTCGGGGGGATTCACCTGCGCAGCCGGCGGAGGCTGAGGTTCAGACAGTGGCAAGCCTGGATGCGGAAGCTGTCGAGTGGACGGCTCAGTTCATCGCCAAGGCAGGGGCTTATCTGCAGCGCGAGAGCTATCTGACTGGAACCATCCTCTGGCGAGATGGCGATGAAGCCGTGCACCTCTATCTCGTTGAATCAGGCGAAATTGAGGTGGGATCGTTTGCGGCCAATGGTGAACGCAAGCGCTATTTCGGCATCGGATCAGGTTCCGTGTTTGGCGAGGTGTCCTTCTTCCTGAAGTCGCCACGTATGGGCACGGCAACATTCAAACAAAACACCGTGCTCTATTCCCTCACCAGAGATCAACTGGAGGCCATGGCCAGCCAGCAACCACAGCTCGCCCTGGAGCTGCAGAACCGGGTGCTGACCATGGAGGCGATGCTGCTGGCCGAGGATTTTCACTCGGTGGATTTCATGATGCGTTGAGCCGGCATCGCCTCGCGCCCTTGCCGATTCAGGCCGGCACGAAGCTGCCGTGCAGGCCGTAGGGAATCGCCAGAGGCAGCTCCAGCACGGCCACCTCGGCCATCGAGGCGGCATCGAGGATCACCAGGTCGGAGGCGCAGCGGGCGCCATTCCAGACGACACACAGCACCCAGCCATCGTCCTCGGCAGGGGCCGGGGCGCCAGCGGCAGCCGGCCGGGGCACCATCACCGGCTCACTGACGAAGCCGCGCGGCGCCGCGCTCCACACCCGCCGCTCCCCCGAGACCAGATCCAGCTTCTTGAGCGCCTGCAGGGGGTCGTTGCCGGTTTCCCGTTCCGCCACCGCCATCCAGCCATAGCGGCTGGCCAGCCCTTCGCGGGACGGATTGACCATGGCGAACTCGCAGCAGCGCTCGCTGAGGCGCTCCGTGCGCAGTGTGCCGCTGGTCAGATCGATCGTGCAGCGCTCCAGCAGGCCCTCGGGGATCAGGTCGAAGTCGATCGAGCGGAAGTCGGTATCCGGGCCGATCGAGGGGAAATCGGCGTAGAAGATGCTGGTGAGCACCAGTTCATCGCGCTCCTCCCAGGCGTTGAGATGGTGGAAGACAAAGCCTTCAGGGGCCGGAATGATGCGCGGCTCCTGGCCGGCGAAGGCGCCCGAATCCCTTGGAATCAGCCAGAACTGGGCCTGACCACCGGGCTTGGAAGCCAGGCACTGGGCCGCTCCCTTGCGGCCGAGCAGGTAGGGCAGGGGATTGAAGGCGATGGCGTTCTGCAGGAACACCGCCCAGTTCGGGGTGATGGCGAAGTCGTGCAGGAAGGCGAAACCCTTGAAGCTGTCGGAGCGCTCGCTCAGCAACTGGCCGGCCTTGACACCGGCGGCCGGGTCGTCCTTCACCGCGAACTCCAGCAGCCGCACCGTGCTGCGCGGTCCCGTCTTGACGCCGAAGGTCACCATCCGCTCCTGACCGTGGTGGCCGGGATCGAAGCGCGGGTGGGCGCTGAAGGCCTCTCCCGGCTTGAGCACGCCATCGAGCAGGGTGACGCCCCGCGTCTCGAGGCTGTCGGGGTCGAGGGCATGGGGGGAGCTGGCCTCCCAGAGAGCCAGCAGCTCATCGCCAAGGCGCACCACATGGGTGTTGGCGATGTTCTTGAGGCGCAGATCGAAGGCGTTGGCCAGGGGGCCGCCGGGCTTCTGGGTGCCGAAGACACCGCGGTAGGTGAAGCGGCCGGCCTTTTCCTCGGCCAGCCAGCCCTCGGTGCGGATGAAGCGGTTGCTGAGCCGCACCGCGCCGTCCTCGAAGCGCAGGGCGGTGATCATGCCGTCGCCATCGAAGGGATGGTGCACCCACTGGCCGCCGCGCTCCAGCCGGCCGGGACCGTTGCGATAGAGGGTGCCCTGCAACTCGGCCGGAATCGTGCCGCGGCTGGCCTCGACCGTCACATCACTGAGCTCAACGCCGACATTGCGGAAGCCACTGGCCCAGTCGGCGCGGTCATAGTCACCCGCCTGGGGGGAGACGGGGCTGGGGGCAACGGTCATCGGGGCGCTCAGCGGAGGAGGGGCCGTGATGTCACGGCTTCCCCATCATTGCGTAACGGAGTGTGAAGGGCCGGTTGCCGGTCCATGGGCCTGGTCGGGTGTTGTTCGGATCGCGGAGCCAGGCCGTGGTCCGGAGCCTGGGCGGGCCTCAGCGCTGACAGGGCTGTTCCAGCGGCGTGCAGGGCGGAGGCAGGGGGCGTTCGCAGGGGGCGCTGAGGGTTTCCTGGCAGGGCTGTTCGGCCTGGGCGGCCCTGGCTGGAGAGGCCATCAGGGTCAGGGCTGCAGCGGCTGCCGCAGCTGCGGTGGTCAGAACGATGGCGCCTTTCATGGTGCGGCCTCGGGATTGGAATTCACCGTAACGGCCTGATCTCCCGCCGCTGCCTCGGATTTGCATTGCATTCACCCCGCCTGCCGGGCAGGGAATCCCAAAAGCTCACGGGCCTGCCGGAAGGCGATGCAAGCGGGGCCTCGGGCCCGGCGGCAGCAAGGCTCCCGGCCCTTACCTCCCCCCTTCAGCCTCCCGCCCGCTCCAGCACCCCTTTGCTGCTGGGCACCGCTCCAGCCCGGCGGGGGTCGATCTCCACTGCCAGCCGCAGGGCGCGGGCGAAGGCCTTGAAGCAGGCCTCGACGATGTGGTGGGAATTCACCCCATCGAGCTGACGGATATGCAGGGTGAGGCCGGCGTTGTTGGCCACCGCCACGAAGAACTCCTTCACCAGTTCGGTGTCGTAGCTGCCGATCTTCTGGGCCGGGATCGTCAGGCCATAGGAGAGGTGGGGGCGGCCGGAGCAATCCAGGGCCACCTGCACCAGCGCCTCATCCAACGGCGCCACGAAGTGGCCGAAGCGGTGAATGCCGCGCCGCTCGCCCAGAGCCTGCGCCAGAGCCTGGCCGACGGCGATGCCCACGTCCTCGTTGGTGTGGTGATCGTCGATGTGGGTGTCGCCCGTGGCCGCGATCTCCAGGTCGATCAGGCCGTGGCTGCTGATCTGGTGGAGCATGTGATCAAGGAAGGGCACGCCGGTCGCCACCTGGCAGCTGCCATGGCCATCCAGGCCCAGGGTCACCCGCACATCGGTTTCGCCAGTCACGCGGTGGATGGTGCCGGTACGCATGGGTGAGCCGCGCCCGTGGGCGCCTGATCAGGGTGCTCCGATCATGCCGAAGCCCTGGAACGGCGTCAGAGCCGGCGGTTGATGCCATGATGCCGCTGGCATAAGCATCTTGATGCCATGCGCACCACGCTCACCATCGACGATGCCCTGCTGCGCCAGTTGCGCCAGAAGGCCCTCGACAGCGGCAAGCCCTTCAAGCAGGTGGTGAATGAGGCCCTGCGGGCCGGCCTGAACTCGCCGGCCGTCGCCAAACACGAGCCCTATCGCTGCCCCAGCTTTTCGATGGGTCAACCCCGCTGGCCTGTGAACCTCGACAAGGCCTTGGCCCTAGCAGAAGAACTGGACGACGAGATCCTGGTCGAAAAGTTGAGACTGGGCCAGTGATTCTGATTGATGCCAATCTTCTGGTGTACGCCCTTCATTCCGACATGCCGAAGCATGGGCCTGCTCGGGTTTGGTTGGAGACGCACCTGAACGGGGATGAGCCCCTGGCGCTGTGCTGGATCGTGATCCTGGCCGTGGTGCGGCTGACCACCAACAAGCGCCTCTTCCCTGCTGCGCTTTCCGTCGAGCAGGCGCTCACTGCGGTCGAGGGCTGGTTGAGCCATCCACTGGTGATGGTGATCCAACCGGGCCCTGACCATTGGGAGATTCTGGCTCGATTGCTCCGGGAGGTCGGCAGAGCCGGTGACCTCACCAGCGACGCTCATTTAGCCGCTCTGGCGATTGAACACGGTTGCGAGCTGCACAGCTGTGACAGCGACTTCCGCCGTTTCCCCGGCCTGCGCTACCGCGATCCGCTGGGCTGAATCGCCAGGCTCACATCCCGGTGATGCAATAGCCCGCATCCACATAGATCACCTGGCCGGTGATGCCGCTGGCCAGGGGGCTGGCCAGGAAGGCGGCGGTGCTGCCCACCTCCTCCTGGGTGACGGTGCGGCGCAGGGGGGCCTTTTCTTCCACGTTGTGGATCATGTCGAGGATGCCGCCGATGGCGGAGCTGGCCAGGGTGCGGATCGGGCCGGCGCTGATGGCATTGACCCGCACCTGTTTCTCCGGGCCCAGCTCAGCGGCGAGATAGCGCACCGAGGCCTCCAGAGCTGCCTTGGCCACGCCCATGACGTTGTAGTTGGGGATGGCGCGCTCAGCGCCCAGATAGCTGAGGGTGATGACGCTGCCGCCGGGGTTGAAAAGGGGCTTGGCGTAGCGGCAGAGGGGAGCCAGGGAGTAGGCGCTCACCTCCAGCGCCCGACCGAAGCCCTCGGGGCTGATGGCGGAATAGTCGCCGATCAGCTCCTCCTTGCCGGCGAAGGCCAGGCAGTGCACCAGCACATCGATCGAGCCCCACTGCTCGGCCACCCGGGCGAACACCGCCTCGATCTGGGCTGGATCCTGGACATTCAGGGGCTCGAACAGGCTCGGGGCCAGCGGCGCGGTGAGATCGCGCACCTTGCCTTCGAAGCGCCCCTTCTCATCGGGCAGATAGGTGACACCCAACTCGCAGCCGGCCGCATGCAATTGCTGGGCGATGCCCCAGGCGATCGACTTGTTGTTGGCGATGCCGGTGACGAGGGCCTTCTTGCCGCGCAGATCGAGGAGCATGGGTGTGGGCCGGCGACCGGCCATGGCATTGCGGCGATTCTCCCGCAGCGGCGGAGGCTGTCTTCAGGCAGGCCTCTGTCTCAGGGGCCCGGCGGCTCCTTTTCCGGCTCCTCGTTCTGAAAGTCCTCCGGCTGCAGCGGCTGACCCAGCAGCCGCTTCTCGGCCCGCAGCACCGCCTTCGGATTGCTGAGCAGGTTGCGCACTTCGACCATCGGATAGGCCCTGGGCTGGAAATCCTCGGCCCGGCGCGGCGGTTCCCGCCAGAGAAAGCGGCTCTGCGGCGCCCGCTGCCGGCAGAGGGCGGCGAACTGGCGCCGCAGCTGCCAGCGCACTGGCCCGCGGGCCATGGCGGCATAGAACTCCTGCCGCGGCGCCCGGCCGCTGCTGCTGGGCGACGCGCCCCTGCCTTGCTGCAGGCGGGCCGCGTCCGGATTCCAGCGGGGGCTGCACTGGCCCGGAAGGCTGGTGTCGGTGTCCAGCCAGAGATGCAGGCCCTCACCGCCGGGCCGGGTGCCCACCGCCAGGCCGTCATTGGGCTGGTGGCGGGGCAGCGGATACACCCAGCCGCTGGCACGCTCGGCCGCCGGCACGCAGCCCCCCAGGCAGGTCAGGGCAACAGCGATGGTCAGGGCGCCCAGGGGGGAAGGGCGGCGCAGCCGTGGAGACGGGAGGCGAGGCAAGGCGCAGCAGGCCGGGACGTTGGCGCCATGATCGGACTCTGCCCCCTGAGGGCGCTGCCGCCGGCAGCGCTGAAAGCCATGGTGTTGACCACCTCGACGATGCTTCCCCTCGGCACGGAGCTGCCACTGGCAGCGATCGAACGCCATCGGGGTGAGGGGGTTGGCGAGCCTTTTGATCCCGCCGCGCTCGCTGGACGCCCGCTGCTGGTGCTGTTTCTCTGCCCCCATTGCCCGTTCGTGAAACACGTCGAAGCGGAGCTGAGCCGGCTGCAGGCCGATCTCGCCGGCCAGGTGTCCCTGCTCGGCCTCTGCAGCAACAGCCCCCTCACCCATCCCCAGGACGGCCTCAAGGGCATGGCGGTCCAGGCCGCGGCCCGGGGCTGGAGCTTCCCCTATCTGCTCGATCCCGACCAGGCGATCGCCAGGGCCTTCCGGGCCGCCTGCACCCCTGATCCCTTCCTGTTCGACGCCGCCCATCGGCTGGTTTACAGGGGCCAGCTCGATGACAGCCGCCCCGGCAATCAACGGGCAAGCGACGGCCACGATCTGCGGGCCGCCGTGGCCGCCATGCTGGCCGGAGATCCGCTGCCGGCGGAGCAGAAACCCTCGATCGGCTGCAACATCAAGTGGCATCCGGGCCAGGAACCGCCCTGGATGGGCTGAACCGCGGCGGGGGACCCAGTCCAGAGCAAGGTTCAGCCTGCGCGTTCTCGAATCCTGACCCCGGATTATGGTGGCGGCCATGCAAGTGCCCCCCTTCAGCCTCGGTGAGCAGCTGCGGCAGCTCGGTGATGCCCTCGACAGCGCCGTCCTCGAGGTGTTGCGGAGTGGCCAGTACATCGGTGGCGCCACCATCAGTCGTTTCGAGCACGACTTCGCCACCAGCTGCGCCGTACCCCATGCGATCGGCTGCAACAGCGGCACCGATGCCCTGATCCTGGCCCTGCGCGGCCTGGGCATCGGCCCCGGCGATGAGGTGATCACCTCCTCCTTCAGCTTCTTCGCCACCGCCGAAGCGATCAGCGCCGTGGGCGCCACACCGGTGTTTGTGGATGTCGAGGACGACACCTATCTGATCGCCCTGGATGCCATCGAAGCGGCCATCACTCCGGCCAGCAGGGCGCTGCTGCCGGTGCATCTGTTCGGCCGCCCGGTGGACATGGAGCGCCTCTGTGCCATCGCCGCCAGCCATGAGCTGCTGGTGATCGAGGACTGCGCCCAGGCCACCGGCGCCCACTGGGCCGGTCGACCGGTGGGCAGCTGGGGCGATGCCGGCTGCTTCAGCTTTTTCCCCACCAAGAACCTCGGCGCCGCCGGCGATGGGGGCGCCGTCACCTGCCGCGATCCCCTACTGGCCCAGCGGATCAGGGAGCTGGCCGTGCATGGCATGCCACGGCGCTATCTGCACACCGAACTCGGCTACAACAGCCGCCTTGACGCCGTTCAGGCCGCCGTGCTGAATGTCAAGTTGCCCCATCTGCCGGCCTGGGTGGAGCGGCGCCGGGCAATCGCGGAGCGCTATCAGCGGGAACTCGTCGATCTGGCCGGCGTGCAGCTGCCCGCCAGGGGCGACAGCGGCCACAGCTGGAATCAATTCGTGGTGCGGGTGCCCCTCTGCCCGACGCGCTCTGCCGCCTGCGCCGGCAGTTGCACCCCCTCCGCCGACAGCGCCGGTTTCGGGCTGCCGGAGGCCTGCTGCCGTGACTGGCTCAAGCAGCAGCTCCAGGACCTGGGGGTCAGCACGATCATCTACTACCCGATTCCGATCCATCGCCAGCCGGCCTACGCCCAGCTCGGCTACGGCCCCGGCAGCCTGCCGGTCACCGAGCGGCTCTGCAGCGAAGTGCTCAGCCTGCCGATCTTCCCGGAACTGACCGGTGAGCAGCAGGAGCAGGTGATCCGGGTGCTGCGGCAGCTGGTCAACAGCCCGGCGGGTGTGGCGGCCTGAGCGGCGGGCGATCCGGCTCAGCTGAGGTCAACTGCGGGGCAACCCCGCATACAGCGCCTTGAAACGCGCCTGCTGCTCCTTGTGCTGCACGATCAGCTCGGGGTAGCCGCGCCGCTCCAGGGGGGCGATCTCGCCGCTGATCAGATCCCGCGTGCTCACATGGCGCAGTTCCGGCAACCAGTGGCGGATGTAGCTGGCTTCGGGATCGAATTTGCCGGCCTGGGTGGCGGGGTTGAAGATGCGCAACGGCTTGGGATCCATGCCGCTGCTGGCGCTCCACTGCCAGCCGCCGTTGTTGGCGGCCAGATCGCCATCCACCAGGTGGGCCATGAAATGGCGTTCGCCCAGGCGCCAGTCAACGATCAGATCCTTGACCAGATAGGAGGCCACGATCATGCGGCAGCGGTTGTGCATCCAGCCGCTGGCGCTGAGCTGGCGCATGGCGGCATCGATGATCGGCATGCCGGTGAGGCCCGCCTGCCAGGCCTCCAGTCGCTGCGGGTCGTTCTGCCAGGGGAAGTGGCGCCACTGGGGCCGGTAGGGGCCGTCGGCGAGTTCGGGGAAGTGCAGCAGGGCCTGCTGGTAGAACTCGCGCCAGGCCAGCTCCTGCTCCCAGACCGTGATCGAGCCGAGGGACTCGTCGCTGCGGGCCAGCAAGCGGGCCTGCTGGGCGGCGCTCCAGGCCTGGCGCGGGCTGAGCGTGCCCAGGGCCAGGGCGGCCGAGAGGGCGGAGGTGCCGGCCTCACTGGGGATGTTGCGCGCCGGTTCATAGGCGTTGATCGGGCTGCGTTCGCCCTCACTGAAAGCCTCCAGCTGGGCCAGGGCCGCCGTTTCACCGGGCCGGCAGGGGCAGAGATCAGCGCCTTCGAAGGGATGCTGGAGCGCCGGCAGGAGGGCTTCGCTGGAGTCCGGCAGCCGGCCGGCAACCGCAAGGCTTTCCGGGGCTGGGGTCTGGAGCGCGGCACGAGCACCCAGCTGGGCCTCCGGGGGCAGCGCCTCCAGCCGCGGCAGGCTCTGCCACAGCTCCGGTCGGGGCAGAGCGGCCGGATCCAGGTCCAGCAGATCCCGGGGCGCCGGCCGCCGATCCAGTTCGCCGGCGGCGGCGCGGCGCTCCACCTGGCCGCGCCAATTGCGCAGGAAGGGGCCGTACACCCGATAGGGATCGCCGCCGCCGGTGCGCAGCAACTCCGGGGGCACCAGCAACTGATCCCAGTCCACCAGCACCTTGACGCCATCGCTCTGGAGCGCCGCCGCCACCCGCCGGTCGCGCTGCCGCTCAGCGGGCTCGACACCGCGGTTCCAGGCGACCACCGCCGCGCCCGTGGCGATCGCCAGGCGCGGCAGCAGGTCCACCGGATCGCCCTGAAGCAGCAGCAGCCGGCTGCCGGCGGCCCGCCAGCGCTCACCCAGCTCCCGCAGGCTCTCGCGCAGAAACCAGCGCCGGGCCGGCGCCATGGTGGCCGCCTGCAGCTCCGCCGGATCGAGCACCACCACCCCCGTCAGCGCCGGAGTGACCGCCGCCGCGGCTGCCAGGCCGAGGTTGTCGGCCAGGCGCAGATCACGGCGATGCCAGAACAGCCAGCGCTCGGGACTCATGGGGGCAGGGGCGCAGGTGGGGGTGGGGGATTGCGGCCGTGGAGCCGGTCGGCTCTCGGAGATCGGGGAGGCTTTGGCCTGCGGAGGGTGCAGAAGAGCCTGTTCCCTCGGGTCCGGATCGCCGGATGTTCAGAGCGCCAGCGCCTTAGAACGCCAGCGCCTCAGAGGCCCAGCAGCTGCTTGGCCCGGAACCAGGCCGCCAGGCTCTTGCCATCGAGGTATTCGTCGCCGCTGGCCAGGGAGGCATCGAGCTCGGCGGGCTGCAGCAGCAGCACCGCCAGATCCTCGTCGTCGTCGCCGGCGGGCTGTTCCGCCAGGGCCGTGAGCTCGCGGGCCAGGAACAGGTGGATCACCTCATCGGAATAGCCGGGGCAGGGCAGCATCGTCCCGAGCGGATCCCAGCGGCTGGCGCTGTAGCCCGCCTCCTCCTGCAGCTCCCGTTGCATGGTGCTGAGCGGATCCTCGCCCTCATCGAGGGTGCCGGCCGGGAACTCGAGGATGCGGGCCGCCACGGCGAAGCGGTACTGGCGCAGCAGCACGACGCGACCGTCATCGAGCAGGGGCACCGCCAGGGAAGCGCCGGGATGGCGAATGATGCCGAATTCCCCCTCGACACCCATCGGCAGCCGCACTCGGTTGATCTCGAAGCGGATCTTGCGGGCATCGAGGCTGGCGGTGGTGGCCAGGTGCTGGCTGGGTTCCGGGGCAGGCAGGGGCGCCATCGCGGGGGAGATGAAAAAGCTGGGGCCAGCTTGGCGCACGGGGCCGGAGCCGGTGCGAGCTGCGCTCAGGGCCGGGGCTCGGCGATCACCGGATTGCTGAGCCGGCCGATCCCCTCGATCTCCACGTCCACCCGATCGCCCGGCTGCAGCCAGCGGGGCGGATCGGCCGCCATGCCGACGCCGCTGGGGGTGCCGGTGAGGATCACCGTGCCCGGCAGCAGGGTGGTGCTGCCGCTGAGGAAGGCGATCAGGGCGGGCACATCGAAGATCATGTCGTCGGTGTTGGCGTCCTGCACCAGCACCTCGTTGTGCCAACCGCGCAGGCGCAGGGCGTTGGGATCGGGGATCGCCGCCGCCAGGGTCAGGCAGGGGCCCAAGGGGGCGAAGGTGTCGAAGCTCTTGCCGCGGCACCACTGGCCGCCGCCGAGTTCGGGGCGCTTCTGCCAGTCGCGGGCGCTGACGTCATTGGCGCAGGTGTAGCCCAAGACGTAGGAGAGGGCCTCCTCGCGGGAGACGTTGCGGCAGCGCCGGCCGATCACCACCGCCAGCTCGGCTTCCGCATCCACCTGGTGGCTGGCCAGGCTGGTGGGCAGCTCGATCGGGGCGTCGGGGTGCTGCAGGGCCGAAGGCGGCTTGAGGAACAGCACCGGATGCTGGGGAATCGGCGAGCCGAACTCGGCGGCGTGGCGGCGGTAGTTGACGCCGATGCCCAGGATCGCCGCCGGCTCCAGCGGCGCCAGCAGCCGGGCGATGTGGGCGGGCTGACCGCTGGGCAGCACGCTGCTGCCGGGCGTCAGGGGGTTGCCGACGAGCCGCTCATGCAGACCATCGCCATGGACAAGGGCGTAGTGCACATCCCCTTCGTGGTCGCTGTAACGGGCGATCTTCATCGGCGCTGCCATCCAGCCTGGATTCTGCGGGCAGTTTGTCGCAGCCAATCCCGCCTCCAGCCACCTGTTTCCAGCCCAAGCGCTCTCAGCGCACGCGGAAGGTCACCGCCATCACTGCCGTGATGTCCTTCTCCACGGTGGTGGTGTCGTAGGAGCCGCTGTTGCCCACCTCGGTGGAGTTCGGCGCGGTGAGCTGGAAGGTGCCGGTGTCGGCGTTGGTGATCGGACCGATGGCGCTGCCGGCCTCGCGGGCGATGGCCCGGGCCCGCTCGGCCGCGTCGCGGGTGGCCTTGGCCAGCATGTCCACCCGTTTTTCGGCCAGCTTGGTGTAAGTGAAGGCGGGCGGATTGATCGTCAGCGGCACCCCCTGGCCGATCAGCTCGCCGGCGGCGGCGGCCACGGCGCGCACTTTGTCCACATCGGCGCTGCTGACCCGGATCTCCTGGCGGCTGGTCCAGGTGGTGGAGCGCAGTTCATTGCTGCGGGGATCGCGCTGATCCTCCCGCTCCGAACGCACCGCATCCCGCTGGATCTGAGCAGCCGGAAGGCCCTGGGCCTCGAGAAAGGCCACGGTCTGGCTCACCACCGGCTGCAGGGCCTGATACGCCGCCTGCTGACTGGGGCCGGCCACCGCCACCGACACGCTCCAGTCGACGTGGTCGCTGCGGATGCGTTCGGTGCTGGCGCCGGTGACCGTGATCGTGTCGTTGGCGCGGCGGATGCCCTTGACCAGGATGGCGCTGGAGAGCACCAGGCCCACCCCCAGCACCGCCATCGCCGCCACCAGCGGCGGCGTGCGGCGCAGCTGGTTGGAGAGGCGACTGCCAAGGTCTGCAGGGATCGGCATGGCGGGCACCTGGACTGATCTTCATGCTGATGCCGCTGGGGGGCGGCGGTCAGCGTTCGGCGGCAATTCGCTGCGTTGGCCCAGGTCGGGCTGGTCCGCTGCGGATGGCGCCGCCGGGCTCTCTCGCCGGCCGCGTCGGTCCCCATCACCGGCCGGAGCAGAGCCGGCGCGAAAGAGCCCGCCAGAATCGGCCGATGCCCTGGTTCATCAAGACCGAGACCATCCGCGTTCCCCACGCCGCCGTGGCCCCCCACCTCAAGGCCCATCGCGCCTGGGTGGGGCAGCTGCGCCTGCAGGGGGTGCGGATCAGCAGCGGTTATCTGGTCGACGGCGACGGACACCCCGGCGGCGGCGGCCTGCTGCTGCTGGAGGCCAGCGATCACGCGACCGCCGAGGCCCTGATCCGCCAGGACCCGATGCTGACCAGCGGCAGCGTCGACTGGCGCCTGCAGCAGTGGATCGGCGCCGTCGGGGATCTGGAGGTGGGTTGAACGGCCTTCCCTAGACCGCAAACATCTCCTGCAGCACCGAGAGCACCTCAAGCAGGGTGCTCTCCGGCAGAGCCCCAAGGTGCTTCACGAGCCGCTCACGATCCACCGTGCGCAACTGATCGGGCACGATGTGGCCCTGCTTGCCCTCAAAGGTGCAAGGAATCCGGAAGGGGTAGGCCCGTCCACCTGTCGTGAGCGGAGCGACGATGAACGTTCCCAAGTGGGCGTTGAGCTCATCCGGAGAGACGATCAGGCAGGGCCTGGTTTTGCGGATCTCCTGGCCGCGGGTGGGGTTCAGGGCCACCAGATAAACATCACCCCGCAAAATCGCGGGAATGATCACCATTGCCAGTCCTCTTCGTCGAAGCGGTTGGCAACCGGCCCATCGAGCAGGCCCTCCGGAGGCACGGCCGCGGCGGCTTCCGCCCAGCCCGCCCTCGGCGCTGAGACGGGCCTGATCGTGAGGAGGCCAGGGGCCGCCTGGATCTCGACCTCATCGGTAAGGCCGACCTGCTCCAGCAGCGGTTTAGCCAGGCGCAGACCCTGGGAATTGCCAATCTTGACAAGCTTGGCCCGCATGACACACCCGAGCTCTTCGTGATCACATCGTAAGCACGCCGTCTCAGGGAGTCAGCTTCTGTTCCGGCAGCGCTTCAGCCCCCTGCATTCCTGCCGAGCGCCTCGAAGTAGGCCTCCTCCTCTGCCAGGGCCTGCTGGCCGGCTGGCCGGCCGCCGTGACCGATCGCGAGGGCGGCGAAACCGCCGGCCAGGGCAAGAGCCGTGGGGATGACGCGCAGGGCGGCTCCGATCAGGGCGGACCAGGGGAAGGGGGCGGCGGTGGCGGCGCTGATGAGCTGGCGTTCGGAGCGGGCCAGACCTTCGAGCAGATTGCGCTGCCGCTGGGGGAAGGGCAGGGCGAGATCGGCAGGCGAACTGGGGCCGCTCTGGGGAATCGGCAGGGCGGCCAGGCGGCTGGCCAGATCCTGGTGGCTGGATGCGGCACTGATCGCCTGACGCAGCTGGCCGATCACCGCCACGCCCTGGAGCCGCTGCTGGCTCTGGCCGCTGGCCAGCTGGTTGAAGCTGCCCCAGGTGGAGGCGAGCTGCAGGGGGATCAGCAGCGCAAAGCCCAGGGCGGCCACCAGGGCGAGCCGGCAGAAGCGATCGCGGCGGCGGCGCAGGCGGCTGTTTCCGGGGTTCAACAGCACCGCCAGCTGCAGCAACACCAAGGCAATCAGGGGCAGAAATCCCTGGAAGAGCAGGGCCTGGATCAGGCCCTGTTGCCAGCGGGGATCCAGCAGCCGCAGCGGTAGGACGGCGTTGAGCACGGTGGCGGCAAACACCACCAGCAGGGCCAGGGACACCAACCAGAGGCGCAAAGCGAGCTCCGGCAGATCGACCTGGCGGGATTTCAGATCCTCCAGCACGTTGATCACAGCTCAGAGCCCGATCGGGACCACGGGCCGCACCTGCTGAATCCGCCGCCGCAGCCTGCGGCTCCAGCCAAAGGCGGCACCGGCACCCATCAGGGGCAGGGGGCCGGGGGCGGAATTGCCGTCACCACGAACTCCCGAATCAAACGGCGGGTCGCCAGCCGTGAGTCTGCTTGTGGAAACGAGCGTTTGGTCCCTGGCTTTGCTGGACCGAAGGACCGGGCCCAGCCGGTCGAACGCCTCTCAGCGCTGGCCTTCCTCCAGCCTGATAAGGACAATCACCTTGGAGCGTCGGAAGTCCGAAACTCCTGCCGATGTCGCGGCGTGCCAGTGGGAACGATGGATGCCCTCCTCACCAGCTGTGTCGCAGCAACGAGCTGAGCCTGTTGACGAGGGACCAAGACGTTCAAGCAGCTGCCAAGCACGTTGCGTTCAGCTAGCGCTCACCAGGGTGAGTCCATGGCGGTGGGCCACCGCCAGAGGCAGGGCATCGGCGGCCCGCAGGCCAGAGCTGGCGCAGGGCCGTGGCAGAGACGAACTCCAGCAGCACCCAGTGACTGATCCAGAGCTCTCGGCCTTTGACTTGCGCGAGCCAAGCCTCCGCCGCCGAGTAGCCCCTGTCGCCGTGAAACAGCGACACCAGCCCACAGGTATCCAGGTAGCAACCAGGGCGGGACTGGCTCACGGCATCTGATCCCGCAACTCCCGCAGCAGCGCCACCGCGGAGCCCTCAGGTCCTGGCTGATGGCCGTGCAAGGCGCGCAGCCGACTCACCCAATCCAGGGATCCGGCGGGTTGGTGGCGCACCCGCACCAGCCGCGCCACGGACTGACCGCGGCGGGTGATCACCAGCTCCTCGCCGGCCTCGATCGCATCAAGCAGGGCCGAGAGCTGGGCTTTGGCCTCAGCCAATCCGGCCCTACGCATGAGCAGCGGATCAGCTGACCAACAGACTCGGTGGCTCCAGGGCAGGACAGGCTGGCGCTTGGGGCTTGGCCCTTCGGCCTCAAACCCGCTGCAGACCTGGCCGCTCGCTCATTCAGCCGCGTTGATGGCGCGAGAGGCTGGCTGCCGAGAACAGGAAGCCTTCGGTCTTGGCGATCGAGACGACGGCGCTGGCATCGGTGGCCGCGTCCACCTGGAGCTTGAGGGCGGCATCGGCGTCGACCTTGGCGTAGAAAGCGATTAGCTGTGCTTTTGACATGGAAAACTTTGATAAGTTCTTTTTAAGTCTAGGGGTGCCGGGCTTTGCTGGCGTTGCTGGCCCCGCCGTGTTGTTCAGGAGCCTGCGGCCGGTCCAGCGCCTTGAAGACAGCCTCACTGGCCCTGTCCCCGATTCCTGGCCGCCGTCGAGTCCGCCATGGGGGAATCCGCCGCACGCCATCCAGCAGGCCTGGGCCTGGCCTGAAGGCCAAGAGGCACAGAGAGGCTCGCCAGATGGGCCCAGAACGGAGCTGGGCTGGACCCGTTGTTGTGACCCCTCCCTTTAGCGAGGGTTGATGAAGAGGTAGTCCACCGCGAGCAAGTCGAGCCTGGCGACTTGCCCTTTAGCCTGGTTGTGATCGATCAGGGACTCATCTTGAATCAATTGATTACCTCATCGGCCAAGGATCTGCCAGATGATCGTGCCGATATTCTTCTGTTGACCGGCCTGCATGAAGAGCTGCAGTGGATCCAGAGAGTCACTGGGTTTCAGTTTGAGCGCCGTGTCCGCCAAGGCACCTCCTATCTGATTGCTGATGTGACGCGTGGCTCACGAAGCATCAGGATCGTCACGCTCCGTCAACTCGAAAAGGGTCTGACGACCGCCGCCATCACCACAACCAAAGCTCTGTGCATCTGGAAGCCGAGCGTGGTTGTCATGACCGGCATCTGCGCTGGCGTGCGTGGCTCTGTCGCTCTTGGCGATCTCGTTGTCGCCACTCAGTGTTTTGAACATTCCAGTGGTCAGCTCAAAAATGGACATCTAATTCCGCTGCAGAACAGAGTGGCCATCCAGCCCTGGCTACTCGACTTTCTGATGTCGCTGACTGATTCGCCTGCCATGCTTCAGCAAATCCAAGCTGGCTATACGCAGCCACTTCCGAATGGATTCAAGACAAGCATTCATTATGGAGCGATGGCCTGTGGTCCCCAGGTGATCAAGGACCAATCCTACATTGATCAGATCAAGGGCAGGGAGCATTCACTGGTTGGCCTGGACATGGAGTCCTACGGCGTCGCTCTTGCAGCCTCAATGTGCAGTACTCATGCGCGCACCATCGTTCCTCTCGTTGTGAAAGGAGTGTGTGATTTTGCGGATTCGGATAAATCTGATAACTGGCATGACTACTGTTCCTATGCCAGCGCGTCATTTGCTCTTGCGGTGCTGGAGCAAATCTTCAGCCGCGACCATGCCTTTGCCAGGCTCAAGGGTGATCCCGATGGGCAGTGACCACCAACCCCATGGGCAAGGCCAGGTTCACCAACAGGGCGATCAGTCATCGGATCGATATGCCGTTGGAGCCAGCGATGCAGGTGACCATGAATGACCTCGACGCCTTTCTGCGCTGGAACTCTGGCCATCTGCTGGAGAACCGCACCCGTGGTGCCTATGCCGAGTGGCTGGTGCACCGGGCTTTGGGCCTCGATCCTGGCGAGCACCGCATCGAGTGGGCCGAGGTCGATGTGATCGACGGGGCCATCAGCCTGGATGTGAAGTCGGCGGCCTATGTGCAGTCCTGGCCGCAGGAGCGTCCAAGTGTGATCAGCTTCCCGATCGAGCAGCGGATTGCCAGCGCCTATGTCTTCTGCCTGCTGGCCGAGCAGGATCCCGAACGGGTGGACCCGCAGGACCTGAGCCAATGGCGCTTCTGGGTGGTGCCCACCGGCAAGCTCCATGGCGAACGGAAATCAATCGGCCTGCAACCGCTGATTCGGGCCTACGGGGAAGGGATCAGCTATGAGGAGCTGCCAGCCCGGATCGAGGCGCTGCGCCCATCAGCGTCGCAGTAGCCAGCGCAGCAGCGACAGGCCGATGATCAGCCCGAATCCGAGGTTCCAGAACAGGGAAGGCCGCCGGGAGAGGCGCTGCAACCAGGGAGGAAGCTGATCAGCCCAGCGCTCCAGTGCCAGCACCGCCAGCAGCAACAGGAGCAGCGGGATGCCGATCGCGAGCACGAGGTCCTGCAGCATCCATCGGCCTCCTGCACGTAGACCAGCGTATCGAGCCCTGGACGGGAGATGGCCAATCCGCTTGATCCCCGCCAGTCCAGGCGTACGCATGCAGCAGCTGTCATGGTGCCTGTCCCTCCCTTTTCCGTCTGCAGCCCTCCCGAGCGGAGGCGATCGGTAAGCACCTCACCAGCCGCTGCCAGGGCTGGACAGACGACATGGTGAGGCAACGAGGCTGGGCGCCCGAGGTGGCCTGAGCCGCCCATGCCCAACAACAGCAAGCGGCCGCCGCTCTTGCCCCAGGAGGACTGGATCAGAGATGCCTGGCTGGAATCTTTCAGGCGGTTACGGTTACGGCATGGGCCTGGGCCTAGGCCTGGGCCTAGGCCTGGGCCTGCCGGGGATGGCTACCAGCCTCAAGGTGCTCAAGAGCGCCCCGATTTCGATCGCGCCTTCATCGAGCAGATGGCGCGCTGGTACCGCCAGTGGTTCCCCTCCCCTGCAGCGTGAAGCAGCCCAGGCCTGATCGATGGCATCGTGTCAGCTCAGCGACTCCCTGAGCCTGGGACAAGCGGGTCGTCGCTCGTTCTGCTGCCGCCACAGTCTTCCCAGCTGTTCAGCATGGTGAGCAACTCGGCCTGCAGAATGCGCAGCGCAGCGATCTTCTGTTCGATCGCATCAGCTTGGTCTCGGATCCTGGCCTGCAAGGCGGTGCAGGTGCAGAAGCCCGAGCGCCGGGACTCCAGGATCTGTCGCACATCCTGCAGCGGCATTTCGATCGTCTTGAGCGTGCGGATCAATTCCAGCTCCGCGAACACCTCCGGGCCAAACAGGCGGTAGCCCCCTGCACTGCGGCCGAGGGGGCGGATCAAGCCCTGATCGCCATAGAAACGGATGGTCTTGACCGAGAGTCCGGAGCGACTGGCCACCGCACCGATCTTCAGGGACAGGGCCTCTGGCACTTGACTCTCCCCCGACTGGAGGGTGCACCGTAAACAGGTACCCCATCAAACCGTTCTCAATGCGCGCAGCGATGAGCGCTCTGGCCCTCGTCGGCCTGCTCACCCCGGTGGCCCAGGCCCAGGTCAATCCCCATTTACACCACCAGATGATGGCGCCAGCGCCGGCAGGGAATGCAGCTGTGGCGGCACCCATGGATCACAGCGCCCACAACCATGACGTCGGCCCGGCAGGCAGCACCTACGACCTGCGCTGGATTGATGGCATGGTGCAGCACCACACGGGCGCTCTGCGCATGGGCGAGTTCGTGTTCGACATCGGCACACCGGGCGTGGGGTCTCTGGCCAAAGACATCTGGAGGGAGCAGGCCCAGGAGATCAAGGCGATGGGACAGTGGCGCAAAGCCTGGTATCCCGAGGCGCCTGTCTTTCCAGTGGCACTCAGGCCCGGCGGGGATCCTGACGCCATGGCTGATCTGATCCGGATGAGCTCTGATCAGATCCAGGCCATGCAGATGATGAACTCCATCCCCACGGCCACGACCCGGGTGACGTGGTTCCTGGAAGGGATGCTTCAGCACCACGGCGGCGCGCTGATCATGGCCCATGACGCCCTCAACAAGAGCAGCAATCCCACGATCAAGCGTCTGGCGCGAGAGATCATCGTGGCGCAACGCCGCGAGATCATCCAGCTGCGCAGGATGCTCCAACATGATGGACTCAACAAGCCTGAATACCACCAGTACGACACCCTATTCTCCCTGAACTGAGCTGATCAACTGCCGTCATCTCCATCAACCCAGAATCATGACATCCGCGTTTCTTCGTCTGAGCCTGTACGTACGCATCCTCCTGTCAACGGTCACGGCAACTCGGGTTCAGGCCCAGGCCAATGATATGTTCCCCACAAAAGCAGCCGCCTTGCTGCGGGCTAAGGAGCTGAAGTGTGCCGGCGCCTTTGCCATGGGCAACCAATGGATGCCTTGCAAAGACTTTGACGCCTATGAAAAAGCTGTTCGCCAAGGATCGTGACTCGATGCGTGAAAAGCGCATGGATGACCAGATGCCGATGTTTGTAGTCACTGCTTCCAGGCGCACCTTCTCGGCAGGAGCTCTGCTTGCGGCTCTGATATTTGGGCCTTGATTTGCTGCACCTGGCCGCGCCCACATGCGTGGCATGTTTGCCACGAAGGCAGAGGCAGAAAAGCGCGCTGCCGAACTCAACTGCAAAGGGGCTTTCCAGATGGAGAGCCTGTGGATACCCTCCGCCAATGAGCGGGCGCTTCACGATGTGCTGCAGAAGGCACCGTGATGAGGAAGCTCAACCGTCGCTCTCGGAGGCTACATCGCATGATCGTGCCGATCGCCGCCATTCCCTTGGCGATCACGTCTTGATCGGGGGCCGTGTATGGAACCCTTCTCAACTTCAACCTTGATGCACCCTGGCTGCTCCGGCTGCACACCGGCAACTTCGGACTCATCAATCTTCAGCCGGTCTACTCACTTTTAATCGGCATGATGACACTGCTATGGCCGCCATGTCCTCCACTTCCGGCCGACCCGCTGGGACCGCTGGTGTCAGCAGCTGGAGGTCACGGTCGGGGAGCTGTTGCCCGGAGAAGCTATGCCGCTGCTTAAAAAGCGGCTGGTCATGAATCGCGAGGAGGCCCTCAAGCTCTGGGCCAGCAAACGCCAGGCGGGTTGGCAGATGACAGCGCCGCAGTGGCTGCCACCACCGATTCCGCATGCTGAAAGTCGATCGGCACCGTGCGGCCGGGCGGGATCATCCCGCCCTTCCTCCGCTGCCGCTGACGACCAACAGAATGGAAATCCTGCCACCCCTGGCCTTTGGGGGCTGACGAACGCCATGACTGCCGACGGTGATCACCAGGCTGGGAACAGCGCCAGCGCTGGCCCGCAGCGACACGTGTTGCTCACCGGTGGCAGCTCCGGTATCGGTCTTGAAGCGGCGCAGCAGCTGCTGGAGGCCGGCCATCGCCTCACGGTGCTCTGCCGCGATGCCGCCACCGCCGATCGTCTGGACCAGGTGCTGGCTGAAGTGGCGGGCCAACACCTGGAGGGCCGGCTGGCAACACCGATCTGCGATCTGAGTGATCTCACCAGCGTCGAGCGCTGCGCAGAAGATCTGCTGACGGCAGCAGAGCCGATCGAGAGTCTGGTGCTGAACGCCGGCCTGCAGTACAGCGGCGCCAGCGAACCGCGCTGGTCGGCGCAGGGCTTTGAGCTCACGATCGCGGTGAACCATTTGGCCCATCAGGCCCTGCTGCAGCGGCTGCTGCCCCTGCTGCTGCAGGGCACAACGCCGCGGCTGGTGGTCACGAGCTCGGAGGTGCATGACCCCAGCACAGCAGGCGGCAAGGTGGGGCAACCAGCCGGATTGGGCGATCTGGCCGGGCTGCGCCAGGGGCCCGGCGCGGCGATGCTCGATGGCGGTGCCTTCAATGCCGAGAAGGCTTACAAGGACAGCAAGCTCTGCAATCTGCTCATGGCGCGGGAGCTGGAGCGTCAGCTGCGGCAGCAGGGCCAGTCCCTGCCGGTGCTGGCCTGGAGCCCAGGGCTGGTGATTCCGCGCCGCAGCGGCGGCTTCTTCCGCTACAGCCGCAGCGAGAACCCTTTCGGGCAGGCCTTGTTCGCGCTGGTCGCCCGCGACCTGCTGCGGCTGACCGAAACGCCCGCCCGAGCCGGCGCCTTGCTGGCCGGCCTGGCCACGACGTCACCAACGGACCCCGATGGCTTTCAGTACTGGAGCAACCGGGTGCTGGGTCCAGGTCGGTTGCGGTTTGAGGCCAGCCAGCCCAGCGTGGAGGCCCGCTGCGATGAGCTGGCCCGTGAGCTCTGGACCCTCACCGCCCAGGCTGCCGCCAATCCAGGCGGCGATCCAGGCGAGAGCCCCAGCGCCGATGCCGCCATCTCCGGCACGGTGCGGAGTTGAGGCACTCCAATTGGCGGTCAGACTCTGGCTGGCTGGAGTTCAGCAATAACTGACTGGGGTTAAAAGCCTTATTTCAGTCAACTGCAACAAAGCCCGGAGCGTTGGCCCCGGGCGTTTGCCTGCTCAGCCGTCTTGTCTGCCCAGGAGGGCGGTTCGCAACTGTGCCTTATTTGTACTTGGCGGCCGTGATCGTCAGATCACGTGAGTCTTTGGTTGTGGGTCGGAGTTGCTGGCGCTGGCACCTGGGGCCAGGGTTCCAATGGGGCTTCCCGTTGGGTCCGGGGCACCTGAGGCTGGTTACGTGAACGTGCCTTTAACGGTGCAGTGGACGGCGGGGCTGTTGGCTGAACAGCGTCCCACGCCAGGGAAGCCAGAGATCCGTCAAGACTGTTGGAGCAGGGGCCGGATCGTCAGCGCACTCCTGGCAGCTGGTGAGGGGGGCTGTCTTCCATCGGTGGAGCCTCCGAATCGGGCTCACTCACCTTCGGACGAAAGGAGGCTGGCGGCAGGGATTGATGCAGATTCGATGCTGCTCCTGCCCTCCGGGGTTACGGGGCTTCACGAAGGTGGCCTCACCGAGATTGGTTCTGCAAGCGGTTGATCAACCCCGGCGGCATGGATGGATCCTGAAACCACCCATCTCCATACGGAAAGAGGAACTCGCTCGATCCTCCCGTCGCGACCGGGGCGAACTGCAGAGCAGCTTCGGTCGCCACTTCATGGGGCGACCAACACAGTCATCGCCATCCTGTCGTTGCCGATGTTCGCTGTGATTGCCTGGTGCAACCTGGCCATAGCACCAGCTCCCAGACGGCCCTGCGGTTCACAATCCTGCTGCTGGTGTGATCCTGCGCCGCTATCCGCCGCCGGAGCGGGAGTCGCTACTGAATGTCAAGCCGGAAGATATGGTTTTTCGGCATCTTCGTGCCGATCTTTTTCATCATTTCCGGCACCAATCTGGATATCAGTTCGATCATCCATGATCCCCTGCACCTGGGTCTGATGGCTGCCCAGGGCTTCACGATCCTGAGGGGTGAGCGGAGGCTTGAGCGCCCAGCAGCGGCCTGAGCCGAGGTTCCAGCAGCGCGAAGGCGCGGCCGCGATGGCCGATCCGCCCTTTGATGGCCTTGTCCATCTCCGCAAACGTCAGGCCGGCTTCCGGCACGTGGAACACCGGGTCGTAGCCGAAGCCGCCGCTGCCGCGGGGCGCCTCCAGGATCAGCCCCGGGCAGTGTCCTTCCACCTCCAACACGATGTCGCCGCTGGGATCGGCCACCGCCAGGGCGGCCGTGAAGCGGGCGCTGCGGTCGGGACTGGAGCCGGCCGTGGCGGCGGCCAGTTCACGCAGCAGCCTGGCGATCCGCTCGGGGTCGCTGGCGGCGTAGCGGGCCGAATGCACCCCCGGTGCGCCGCCGAGAGCCGCCACCGCCAGACCCGAATCGTCGGCCAGGGCCCAGCAGCCCGTGGCCAGCGCCACCGCCGTGGCCTTGAGCCTGGCGTTCTCAGCAAAGGTGCTGCCCGTTTCCTCCACCTCCAGGCCCTCGGGCTGCTGGCGGATCTCCAGGGGCAGATCGGCCAGCAGATGGGCGAACTCGCGCACCTTGCCGGCATTGCCGCTGGCGATCACCAGGGGGGTGGGGGCTGGGGCGGCCATGGGCGCAGGAGGGGGTGAGGCGCGGCCCGGGCGAGCGGCGCGGGAGCCAGGCGGCTACACCGACTCGGCGAGCTGCCGCGCCCAGTCCAGCACCTCGGCCACCCGCTCCGGGCTTGGGGCCTCGCAGTAGAGCCGCAACAGCGGTTCGGTGCCGGAGAAGCGCAGCATCAACCAGTGATTCGGCCCCAGCCGCAACTTGACGCCATCGGTGGTGATCACCTCCAGCACCGCCGCATCGGCCACCAGCGACGGCGGCGCCTCGGCCAGGTGGGCTTCCAGTCGGCTGCGGGCCGCCATGTCGGCCAGGCGCAGATCGAGGCGGTCGTAGTGAGCGGCACCACCGCAGCGCGCCTGCAGGGCATCGATCCGCTGGCCCAGGGGCACACCGCCTTCCACCAGGGCCTCGATCAGGAGCAGGGCGGCGAAGGGGGCGTCGCGCTCGGGCAGGTGCATGCCGAAGCCCACCCCACCCGATTCCTCACCCCCCACCAGCACCTCACCGGCCAGCATCTCGGCGGCGATGTACTTGAAGCCCACCGGCATCTCGATCACCGTGCGGCCGAGGTCTTCCGCCACCAGCGCCATCAGGTCGGAGCCGCTGACGGTCTTGATCACCGTGCCCGGCAGGGCCCGGGCCCGGGCCAGATGGTCGATGAACAGGGGCATCAGCAGCTGGGTGCTGCAGAAGCGGCCGTTCTCGTCGATCGCGGCGATGCGATCGCCGTCGCCATCGAAGACGATGCCCATCGCCGGCTTGCCCGCCGCCGTCGAGGCCCGCACCTGGGCAATCAGCTCCGTCAGATAGGGCGCCAGCGGCTCGGGCGGATGGCCACCGAACAGGGGATCGCGGTTGGCGCGGATCTCACGGATCACGCCGGCGGCCACGGCGCCTTCGCCCAGCAACGCCGGCAGCACGCCAGCCGCTGAGCCGTGCATCGGATCGACGATCACCCGCAGCCCCAGCCGCTCCAGTCCCGCCGCCAGGGCCGCCGTGTCCACCCTGGTCTGCAGGCCCGCCACATAGGCGCCGAGGGCATCGAAGCGCTCGGTGTCGCCGCCGATCGGCACCGTGATGCCACCGGCCGCCAGGCGCCGCTCGACCCGGGCGGTGAACTCCCCCTCCACCGAGCCGCCGAACGGCCCCTTGATCTTCAGCCCCAGCCACTCGGGCGGGTTGTGGCTGGCGGTGATCACCAGCGCCCCCAGCGCCTGGCGCTCCACCACTGCCCAGCTGGAGGCCGGTGTCGGGGTGGGGCTCTCGGAGAGCAGCGGCACCAGCTCGGCGCCGCGCACCGCTGCCGCGATCGCCTCGGCCAGTTCCGGCGCCAGAAAGCGACGGTCGTAGCCGATCACCACCTCGCGGCTGTCCAGGTCCGCAGGGGCGCTGTGGGCCAACTCCCGGGCGGCGGCGGCGGCCACCGGCAGCAGGCGCTCGACGGTGATGTCCACGCCGAGGATGCCGCGCCAGCCATCGGTGCCGAAGACGATCGGGCTGGCCTCCAGGGGCAGGGGGGCAGAAGCCATGGCGCATGCGAGCTGGGTCTGGCTTGCTAAGTAGCAGGCCGGCGGTGGCCCGCGCCATCGCCGGGTGCCGGCCTCCGGGCAGGCCACCCCAGGACCGGGCAGGTTGATCTCCCAGGTCGGGCCAGCCGCTTCCCCGGCGCCGTCGGACTCGGCAGCTGCAGCCAGGGCCGCTCCACCAGGCGTCACGGCGCTTCATCGGCCATCCAAGGGACCCTTGTCCCCGCCCTGTCGTCAATCGGTGAGACCGCGGCGCCTCCTAACTTGAGGGCATGGCTTCCTTGCCGCTCACCGATCGCCTGCTGCGCAGCTGGCTGCGCTGCAAGCGCCGGGCCTGGCTCGATCGCCATGGGCAGCAGGAGCGCCGCCAGTGGAGCGCCCATCGGGCCCTCGCCCTCGACGATCAGCTGCGCAGTTTCCAGAGCCTGCTGCCCGACAGGCCTGGCCATGGTGAAGCCGCCTGCCGGGACGGTGCCGCCGGCGTCATGGGCCTGCGTCTCTTTGGCCGCGGCCCCGCTGGACTGGAGCTCCAGGCCCATCCCACCCTGCTGCAGCGGCTGCCGGGACAGAGCCGCTGGGGCGATTACGCCTACCGGCCGGTGCTGGCCCGTCAGGGCCGGCGACTCACCCGCGAACACCGGCTGCAGCTCGCCCTCTGGGGCCGCCTGCTGGCGGAGCACCAGCAGGCGGCGGTGCCCGAGGCGCTGGTGGTGGCCGGCGGTGATCGCCGGCTCGAGCTCGAAACACTGCAGCTGAACGCCGGCCTGCAGCGCCAGCTGGAGGAGAGCCTCGAGCGCCTGGCCCAGGATCTGGAGCGGCCAGGGCCACCGCCGCTGGTGAACGATCGCAAGAAGTGCACCCTCTGCAGCTGGCGCTCCCTCTGCGATGCGGAGGCCGCTGCCGATGGTCATCTCAGTGAGGTGAGCGGCGTCGGCGGCAAGCGGCGCGATCTGCTGCTGGACCTGGGGGTGCGCAGCCTGGTCGAGCTGGCGGAGGCCGATCCGGAGCAGCTGGCCGACGCCCTGGCCGTGCACGGCGAGCAGCATCGCGAGGTGGCGGCCCAGCTGGTGGCCCAGGCCCTGGTGCAGGCCGGCGGCGAACCACGTCGCCGCGGCGCCTCCGGCACCCCGGCCCAGCCCGGTGAACCCTGGAGCGCTGCCCTGCCGGAGCTGGCGGCGGCGCCGGGGGTGCTGCTCTACGACATCGAGTCCGATCCCGATGCCCGCGACGATTTCCTGCATGGCTTCCTGCGGCTCGAGCGCGGCGCCGATGGCCGCTGGCCCGAGGCCCTGCTGCCCCTCAGCGGCCCGGGCTCCGGCCACTACCAGCCCCTGCTGGCCCTCTATGAACACGGCGAGGCGCGGCTCTGGCGCCGTCTGTCCCGCCTGCTGGCCCGCTATCCCGATTGGCCCGTGCTCCATTACGGCGAGACCGAATCGGTGAGCTTGCTGCGACTGGCCGAGCGCCAGGGCGTGAGTGAGGCGGAGCGCTCCCAGCTGCGCTCCCGCCTGATCGACGTGCATCAGCGGCTGCGTCGTCACTGGTTGCTGCCGGTGAACAGCTACGGGCTCAAGGCGGTGGCTGGCTGGCGAGGGTTCCGCTGGAGTCAGATCGGTGTCGATGGCGCCCGCTGCCTGCTGTGGTGGCGCCAGTGGCGCCAGGGCGGTCGCCAGCCCCGCCGCGGCCGCCACCAGCTGGGCCGGATTTTCCTCTACAACCGCGACGACTGCCGGGCCACCTGGATGGTGGCGAGCTGGCTGCTGGAACAGGAGCGGCCCTGAACCCTCGTCCAGCCCGTGGACCTCAGGCGCCGCCGCCAGCCCCGACAGGGGGCGCCACGAAGCCGGGGGGCACCGACATCTGCAGGTCGATCGCCGCGGCCCCTTCGCCAGCCCGCAGCTGCGGGGCCAGCAGGGACACCCGCCGCACCAGGGCCAGGCCGATCCAACCCTGATCGTTCGCCAGTTCCAGGCTGGAGGTGATCGTGCCGGCCCGCTCGGCTTCGGGACCGCGCAACACCGCTCCGGGAGCCAGCACCGCCGCGGCGCTCACTGATGCGGGGGCGTGCCAGCGCCGCAGCTGCTGCTTGACGCCGTCGTAGGTGGCCAGTTTCGCCAGGGTTTCCTGGCCCACATAACAGCCCTTGCTCAGGCTCACCCGCGCTGCCAGTCCCAGCTCGAAGGGATTGCAGTCCTCGTTGATCTCGCCCGGGGCCGCCGGCCGTCCCTGGCCCAGGCGCCAGCGCTCCGCCTCGTCGGCAGTCAGCGGCTTCCGATCGGCCAGCTCGGCCGGCAGAGGGGCACCGGCGGGCAACACCACACTGTTGCCGAGCCGCCAGCCTGGGCCGCTCTCGAGGGCTTGCCATGGCTGCGCAGCTGCGGCGGCCGCCAGGCCCGCGGCGGTTGGGGCGATCGCTGCGGCGTCACGCGCCCCCGCGGCATCAAGGGGTTCGATCCAGAGCCCCTCGATCAGCGCTCCCAACCGCACGTCATCGGCAGGAAACAGCACCCGATCCAGAGCCTGGCGCACAGCCGCCGCATCACCTCCGCTGATCACCAGCCAGGCACCGCCCTCCACGACCAGCACCTCCGCCAGGGCCCGCAGGCGGGCGGTGGGGCTGATGCAGCAGGTGCCCAGCCACTGGCCAGGCCTGGCCAGCAGCAGATCCTGGCTGGTCTGGCCGTGCAGGAAGCGCAGGCTGTCGGGGCCTTCAAGCTGCAGCAGGCCCACAGGCCGCTGCAGCCGGCGCGCTCCGCCGGGTTGCCAGTCCCAAGCTGAGACCAAGCCCGGGTCGGCGTCACTGGAGAGGGACGTCATGGCTCAGGCCACCGCGTCGCTGTCGTTGCCCTGATCACTCTGCGGGACGCTGGTGGGGTCGCCTGCCCTGGACAGAGCGGCCACCTCCTCCAACAGGAACAGGCTGCGCAGATCCAAACCGGCGGCGGCCATCGCCTCGGCGCCCCCCTCCTGGCGATCGACGATCGCCACCACCCGCTCCACCACATAGCCGGCCTCCTGCAGCTGGCGCACCGCCTTGAGGGCCGAGCCGCCCGTGGTGACAACGTCCTCCAGGACGGTGATGCGGCTGCCCGGAGCCGGCAGAGGGCCCTCCAGCCAGGCGCCGGTGCCGTGGCCCTTGGCCTCCTTGCGCACGATCAGGGCATCCAGCTGGCGACCATCCAGGGCTGCCTGCATCGCCACGGCACTCACCAGGGGGTCGGCGCCGAGCGTGAGGCCCGCCACCGCAGCCGCCTGGTCCTCCACCTGCTCCAGCAGCAATCGGCCCAGCAGGGCCAGGCCCGGGCCACTGAGGCTCACCGGCTTGCAGTTGACGTAGTGGTGGCTGCTGCGGCCCGAAGCCAGGGTGAAGGTGCCGTGGCGATAGGCCCGCTCGGCCAACAGGCCCAGCAACGTGGGGCGGGCGCTGGCGGAGACGCTGGATGGGGTGATCGGCGGGATGGCCATCGGCAGGGGATCAGCTGGTGAGCGAGTCAGACACTCGCTAGTTTGTTCCTATCGTGAAGCGTCCCTGATCGGCCGGAGCACCTATGGCACGGATCACCCAGGTTGGCGCCGCCAAGCCGTTTCGGGGCAGTGAACTCGGCAGCAGATGGAGAACCAGCTGCGCCAACAGGTTGTTCCAGGCTGTGGCCATCGTCGCCACCAGCGCTTCTGCTGCCCTTGTGTCAGGGCTGCCCGCTGCGGCCGGGCCGGTGCTCTGCACCACCAGCCTGGAGGCGCCGATCGTCGGCATCCGGGATGCCTCCGGGGCGCTCAGCGTGCCCCTGTCGCCGGTGGAGGTGACCCGCTGCGGCATCGTCCAGACCCCGCCCCAGCTGCTGGAGAACCGCGCCTACAGCTGGACGTCCCCCTTCGCCCGTGGCGTCGATCTCACCCACCAGGTGACTGATCTGTTCGGCATTGCCATGGGTGGAGGCGATGGCAGCAAAGTGATGGGCTTCGGTTTTGGCGATCAGACCCTCATCTGGGATGGTTCGGCCATCGAGCACACCGCCAAGATGTTGCTGGATGCCCAATCCGATCCGATGCCACTGCGCACGGTGGACCTGGTCGGGGTCTACAACTCCAGCCTTGGCGGTTCCGCCATGCCCCAGGCGCCTGAAGCCAGTCCGGACAGCGGCGCCTATCGCTCCGCCACCGTCAATCGCTCCATACGCGGTATGTGGTAGGCCTCAGGCCCGCCAGCCAACGCGGGGGTCTAGCAATCTGGTGAATGCAGCGAACTCATAATTCGCCTTAGCCGGGTTCGATCCCCGGGACCCCCATCCAGTCCAAACCGCAGATTTGTGGCCGTGACTGCAGCCAGGTCTTGATGCTGCAGGAGAAGACAGCCACTCTTGATTGACCCATCTCGCCACAATCACCATAGGTCTCAGACCCGAATCGAACGGGAATCAGCGCATGGCGAAATCAACGGAATGGAGATTTTCGCTGATCACCATCGCCTCGAGAGTCGCCAGCCTGTTGCATCAATCAAGTGCCAGGTCGGGCGGCTGACGGGCCATGGCCTCCATCTGATCCCTGGAGAGTGAATAGAGAATGGCATCGCGGTTGATGATGGCCGTGGCGTCGCGTGCTGCCTTTTGAAGAAGAAAGCGACCATGCCGACGCTGGCGCCCGGACCCGCAGTTACTGATCTCCCAGCCGGCACCATCGGCCAGCAGCTCCCGAGGCTGGAGGCATCCGCACCTTGATCCCCTGGCGCCGGAAGATCAGGCCGCGCCTCTGCGCTCCAGGCTCCGGGCCATTCACTGCAGCGAACCGCACCAAGCCCGGATGGCACCGCGGCCTCCCTACCTACACTGATTTCAGGCCGAACAACCGCCCTGCATGCGCTTCCTGGCCTTGGCCATCCTGCTGGCCCTGATGGCCTTCTTCGCCGCCGCTGAGTTCGCCGTGATCCGGCTGCGGCCCTCGCGCGTGCAGCAGTTGCTCGATGACGAGGAGCCCGGGGCCCGTTCGGTGGCGCGCCTGCAGCAGCGGCTGCGCCGGGTGCTGGTGGCCACCCAGCTCGGGGCTGTGCTCGCCTCGCTGGCCATCGGCTGGACCGCTCGCGGGCTGGCGGGCCATCTGGCCTCCCCCTGGACCGCCCCTCTGCCCCAGGGCTGGCTCGATGCCTTGGTCTTCCTGGTGCTGGTGTTGCTCGCCACCTTGATCGGCGGCCTGCTGCCCAAAGCCTGGGTGCTGCATCGTCCTGAGGCCTCGGCCCTGAAGCTGGCGCCGCTGCTGGAATCGCTCACCGCCACCCTGGCCCCCCTGCTGCTGCTGATCGAACGACTGAGCGGGGTGCTGTTGCGGCTGCTGGGCCTGCCGCGCAACTGGGATGAACTGGTGCCGGTGCTCTCGGCCGGGGAACTCGAAACCCTGATCGAGAGCGGCGGTGTCACCGGGCTGATGCCCGATGAGCGCAGCATCCTCGAGGGGGTCTTCTCGCTGCGGGACACCCTGGTGCGCGAGGTGATGGTGCCTCGTTCCGGCATGGTCACCCTGCCGCTGGACGTGAGCTTCGGCGAAATGATGGACGCGGTGCATGCCAGCCAGCACGCCCGCTTCCCCGTGATCGGCAGCTCCCTCGACGACGTGCGCGGCATGCTCGATCTGCGTCGCCTGGCCGAGCCGATCGCCCGCGGCCAGCTCCATCCCGACACCCCCCTGGCGCCGTTTCTGCTGCCGGTCACCCAGGTGCAGGAGAGCGCCTCCCTTGCCGATCTGCTGCCGCTGATCCGCAGCGGCCAGCCGCTGCTGGTGGTGGTCGATGAGCACGGCGGCACCGAAGGGCTGGTGACCGTGGCCGATCTCACCGGCGAGATCGTCGGTGAGGACGACAATCCCCTCGAGGCTGCCGAGGATCTCCATCCCCTGGTCGAAGGGGGCTGGTCGGCCGCCGGCGATCTCGAGATCGTCGAACTCAATCGCCAGCTGGGCCTGCGCCTGCCGGAGGCCGAGGGCCATCACACCCTGGCCGGTTTCCTGCTGGAGCGCTTCCAGCACATCCCGGCGCCTGGTGAGGGCCTGCGCTGGAAGGGCTACCGCTACGGGGTGCTCAGCATGGATGGACCGCGCATCGAGCGGGTGCGAATCGTGGCGAACGGTCCCGATGGCAGCGATCCGGCCTCGAACGGGGAGGCTGATCGTCGATAATCTCCCTAACTTCGTCGCCTCCGCCATGAACCCTGTGCGTGTGGGGGTCATCGGCATCGGCAACATGGGCTGGCATCACGCCCGCGTGCTGAGCCTGCTGCGGGATGCCGAGCTGGTCGGAGTCGCTGATCCCGACGAAACCCGCGGCCGCCTGGCCGTCGAACAGTTCAACTGCACCTGGTTCCCGGACTTCACCGCCATGCTCGGCGAGGTGGAGGCGGTCTGCATCGCCGTACCCACCCTGCTGCACCATCGGGTCGGCATGGCCTGCCTGGAGGCCGGCGTGCATGTGTTGATCGAGAAGCCGATCGCCGCCAACCAGGAGGAGGCCGCCGAGCTGATCCAGGCCGCCGAGCAGGCCGGCAAGCTGCTGCAGGTCGGCCATATCGAGCGCTTCAACCCGGCCTTCCGCGAATTGCTCAAGGTGGTGGTCGGCGAGGAGATCGTCGTACTGGAAGCCCGCCGCCACAGTCCCAATCCGGATCGGGCCAACGACGTGTCGGTGGTGCTCGATCTGATGATTCACGACATCGACCTGGTGCTGGAGCTGGCCTCCTCACCGGTGGTGCGCCTGGCGGCCGCCGGTGGTCGAAGCTCCGACGGGCCGATCGATTACGTCAATGCCACTCTCGGCTTCGCCAATGGCGTGGTGGCGAGCCTCACGGCCAGCAAAATGGCCCATCGCAAGGTGCGGCGGCTCTACACCCATTGCCGCAACAGCCTGATGGAAACCGATTTCCTCAAGCACAATCTGCGCATCCATCGGCGCTCCACCGGTTCGGTGAGTGCCGATCACGGCGAACTGGTGTACCGCAACGACGGCTTCATCGAGGAGGTCAGCACCACCTCGATCGAGCCCCTCTATGCCGAGCTCGAGCACTTTCTGCAGTGCGTGCGCGGCGTCGAAACCCCCGCCGTCGATGGCCTGCAGGCCTCCCGGGCCCTGCAGCTCGCCGACCTGATCGAGCAGTGCGTCGAGCAACCCAACCTCTGCATGGCCCTCGACGTGCCGATCTGACTCAGGCGGGCCGGGCGGCGGCGGCGCTTTCGGTGAGCTGCTGCAGGGCCTGCAGCTGCCAGCGGCGGCACTGGGCCGGCGACGAGCGGTAGAAACGATCCCAGGCATCGCCCTTGTGCAGGCCGTACTCGGCCGCATTCACCTCCGGGTGGCCGAGCTGCCAGCCCACGCGCACGGCATGGCCGATCACCACGTCGAGAGCCAGGTCGTCGTCGAACTGCACCTGGGGATTGGCGGCCACGAAGGCGATCAGGGTGAGCAGGGTTTCGGTGCAGAGCTGGCGGTATTCGGCGGCTTCGATCTTGCCCAGCAACTGCTCAACCAGGGAGGCGAAGTTGCGCTCCCCCGGAGTCTTCTCGCTCAGCAAAGGACCACTGGCCAGGCGATTGCGCCGCTCCAGCTTGTCGCCGATGACGATGCCGCGGCAGTGGTGCAGCAGATCCCAGATGCCGGCGTGGAAATTGCGCGGCACCCGCTGCAAGGCCCCCAGCCGCAGGCGGTGCTGCAGCCAACACCCCCCCTTGGGCAGGTCTTCGAGCGGGTCGGGCGCCTCCCAGCGCACGCGGCCACGCACGTGCAATTGCTCCTTGCGCTGCAGGGCGGCCCGGGCATGTTCGACGTCGGCGAGCACCGCCCGCAGGCGGCGGCGAATCGTGTGGGGCGGCTGGCTGCAGAGGGACTCAAAGGCGTCACTGGGGCTGAGATCGGCCTCGGCGGCCAGTTCGCCGGTGAGCAGCAGCAGCAACTGGCCCAACTGCAGGGTGAGGCTGCCACTGAGTAGATCCGGTTCCAGACGCACCAGCCCATCGAGCGCCAGCAGCAGCTCCTGCTGCAGCATCCACTCGCGGCCGTCCTCGCCGCCGAAGCGGCGGATCATGGCGGCGATGGTGCGGCTGCCCTTGGGCTCGCTGATCAGGGAGTCATTGGTGTAGTTGCGACCCACCACCACCTGCTTCTGGCGCACCAGCAGGTCGATCAGGGCATCCTCCAGCTGGGGATGCACCAGCCCGATGGCGCCGGCGGCGCGGCGCACCACGCTCCAGTCGGCTTCCGCCAGGCCACGGCGGTAGACCTCCTCCAGCAGCAGCTTCAGGGTCACCCCCGGGGCCTCGCCGGGGCCTTGCAGCCGGGCGGTGGGGCCAAGGCGGCGGCCCAGCAGTTCGAGCACCTCGGCCTGCTCCGGCAGGGAGGAGCTGTGCCAGAGCCGCTCGGTCAGATCAGCCACCGTGGTCTCTTCGAGTTCCTGCTCTTCGCGGGCCGTGAGCTGGTGCTGGCTGGTGCTGGCGGGCAGCAGCGACTGGGCGATGGGCCAGAGCTGGCAGGCGGCCACGGCCCGCCTGGGCAGCTCCACGACGCTGGCCTGGCTGACCAGCTCACCCAGCGGTGCCAGCTGGATCGGCACGCCCTCCAGTTCGCCGCTCTGCAGTTGTCGGCCCAGCTCCAGGAAGGCCTGCGGATCCTGCTGGAAGGGGGCCGAGGCAATCGGAATCAGCAGCAGCGGCGAGCCGGGCCCCCGCCAATTGCGCCGCAGCAGACGCAGTTCACCGGCCACCGCATCGACGAGCTGCTGGGGATCGTCGGCCAGGTAGTAGGTGTCGTCTTCGAGCACCGCCGGCAGGTAGGCGATCAGTTCCTCGTCATGGCGGTAGAGGCGGGCGGTGGCCATCGTTTCCATCCGCACCCGCGGATGGCCGCTCAGTCCCAGGCGGCTGTTGGAGCCCACCGTGGCCATGCGCTGGCTCAGTTCCCGTGAGCTGGCCACCCGCGGACTGCCATGGCGTTCGCTGATCGGCAGGCCGGCCTGTTGCAGCTGGGTGGCGATGCCGGCATCGGCCGGAGCCAGGGCGACCAGCACCTGGACGGCCCCCAGGGGCGCGTTGTGGCGCCGCTGGCAGGGATCCAGATCCTCCGGCGTGATCAGACCAGCCAGCAGCAGATCGGCCAGCCAGGTGAGGCTCTGGGTCCAGAGCAAGGGCACGTTGTCATTGGCGAGCCGGGGCTGGCTGCCGGGCTGGCGCCGTTCGGCGGCGATCTGTTCTGCCGGCACGAAGTAGAGCTCGGGCAGCAGGGCGTTGCCGTCCACCTCGACGCTCAGCTGCGCCAGCCGCTGCCGCCAGCTCCGGGCCTCCTGCCAGCGCTCCTCACAGCAGGCGGTGATCAGTTCGTAGGCCAGGAACAGGGGCCACTCGCATTCGAGGTGCTCGAACTGGGCCAGTTCCTCGCGCTCGTAGTGCAGGCGGGTGATGTCCTCGACCACGGTCTGGTGGCCGTCGCGGCGGAAGCGCTTATAGCCGTAGCTGCCGCCCAGTTCGCGGCGGATTTTCTCGCGGGTGCGCTCCACCAGCTGGGGATCCTCGACGGCCCAGGCCGGGTAGCCGATCACCGAGAGGCAGGCGCTGTCCACCTCCTTGCTGGCCGATTCGCGCGGCAGCAGGCTGCGCAGCGCCCGCCGCAGGCGCACGATCGCATCGTGGGGGATGGTGAGGCAACAGCTGCCGTCGCCGTGGGGGCCGTAGAGATCGAGACCCTCGAGGGCTTCCAGAGCCGCCTTGACCAGGCCGATCGAGCTGGCATTGCGTTCCGGCAGGCCGTGGTTGCCCTTGTCGCCCCGCTCCCAGATGCCGTAGTCGGCCACCCGGTAGGCCCGCGCCACGTAGTAGGCCAGGTTCTGGATGAAGTCGCACTCGTGGCTGGTCTGCACGATCACCAGGCCTGAGCGGGTCAGCTGGGCCAGCTGCAGCAGAAACAGGGCGGTGGCGTCGAGCTGCAGATGGCCCCAGCCGTCGTCGGCGACAACCGGCTCGCCCGTGTCGGTGTCGAACTTGGCGTGGATGGCGTCGAGGCGATCGAGGCTGTTCTTGAAGCGCTCCACCTTGGCGGCCTGGCGCAGCATGGAGTTCAGCAGCCCCCGCATCAGCTGCAGCACCCGCTGCTCCAGCTCGAAGGAGCGCCGGCAGGGGCCGCGCAGGCGGCGATGGGCGATCGCCAGCCCCCAGACGCACTGAATCGAGTAGACGCAGTCGCGCACCCAGGCATCGCCGTAGTTGCCGTGCACGGTGTTGGCGGTGCTGGCGGGCAGCAGGCCGGTGATCGGATGCTGGCGGCTGAGCACCACCGCCTCGATCTGGCGATCGAGTTGCCGCAGCAGTTGCCAGGCCTCGCTCTCGGCGGCTGGATCCTGGAGCGGCGGATCCGTGCCCGGATCGCCGGCGGCGGCATGGCTGGCCACGGGGTTGCTCGCTGCCGAGTCGCTCAGTGCTGAATCGATGGCTGGCGGGGCGATGGGGTGGCTGGTGCTGCTGCTGGATCCACTGGCCATCATCCTGCTCCAGGTTGGAACGGACTCCGCTCCCCAGGCCCCTGCTGCAGGTGAGCCCCAGGAGAGGCCGAGCCTGATTCAGGTCGTGGCCCGACTCAGGCCTTGGGCCCGGACGGAATCGAACCCATAGATTCTCTCCCGCAGTCCCCCCTTCCCATGGCAGCAATCGTGACCGATCCGGTGCGCACCCAGGTGCTGGGCATACCGGTCGATGTCTGCGCCGATGTGCTGCAGGCAGCCCTGGAGCTGCGCCGGCGGGGTGGCGGCCAGATCGTCACCCTCAATGCCGAGATGACGATGGCCGCCCGGGCCGACCCGGCCCTGGGAGCCGCGATCGCCGCCGCCCAGCTGGTGATCGCCGATGGCGCCGGCGTGGTCTGGGCCCTGGCCCGCCAGGGCTATCGGGTGCGGCGCAGCCCCGGCATCGAGCTGGCCTGGAATCTGCTCGAACACGCCGCCGACCAGGGCTGGCGGGTGGCCCTGGTGGGCGCCAGCCCGCCGGTGATGGTGGCGCTGCGCCAACGGCTGGCCCAGGCGCTGCCCGCCCTCAAGCCCGTGTTCTGCGCCCACGGCTTTCAGACGCCGGAGTCCTGGCCTGAGCTGGAGCGTCAGTTGCTGACCGTGCGGCCGGATCTGGTCTTGGTGGCCCTGGGGGTACCCCGCCAGGAAACCTGGATTCAGGCGTTGCCGGGTCCCCGCCAGGGGCTGTGGATGGGGGTCGGCGGCAGTTTCGATGTCTGGGCCGGCGCCAAAAAAAGGGCCCCCGCCTGGATGGGGGCCCTGCAGATCGAATGGCTGTACCGGTTGCTTCAGGAGCCGGCCCGCTGGCGGCGCATGCTGGCGCTGCCGGAATTCGCCTGGGCGGTGCTGCGGGAACGGCGCTGAACAAGCAGCCTTAGCTGCTGGGCCAAGGACTTGAGGCCAGCTCGAATCAGCTCCGAGATCACCAGTCAGGCGACGCGAAACGCATGGCAAGGACTGACTTGCCTCTGAGTTGCCTGGGCGGGATGGGCGTGTTTCGAGCGGCCCTTGATGCGGCCGCGGCAATCACATCCTCCTGGTGCCTGGTTGCAGCCCCGATGCTTGATCGGACTCCGGCGGCATCAGCGCTTCCAGCGCAGGATCGGGGCGGCGTCGCTGGGGCTTCCTGGGATTGAGGATGACCTGCAGGAGCGTGGGGCGATCGGCAGCGGCGCGGCCGAGTGCAGCGAAACCGATGGCACTGAAGAGGGCCACCAGTGCATCTTTGAACCAGCGCAGCAGACCTTGCTGCCAGCGTTCGTCCTGCAGGGCCTTGAGCTGGGCCTGCCTGGCGTTGACCTGGGGCTCGATCTGGCTCAGCAATTGATTGCGAACCTGCGAGATCGGCGCCTGGAGGGTACCGCCCAGATTCGAAGGGGTACCGGGGATCGAAGCGAGGGCGCCGATCAGGGCCGCCTGCGAGTTGGCCGTGCGGATGGCATCGAGAGCTCTGGTGTAAGGGAGGAGCTGGGCCTGCTCGTTGGCGTTGCTCTGCTGCACCACCCGGATGCCGGCCCAGGCCTGCAGGGGAATCATCAGCACAAAACCGAGGGCGACGAAACTGGCCCAGCGGCGAATCAGCGTGAGCTGGCGGGGTTCGACTGGACTGACGGTTTCCAGGTCGGCGACAAGGAGCAGCACCAGCGCAATCAGCGGGAAACTGACGCCACCCCGCAGACTGCCGCAGATTCGCTCAATCCAGCTGGGTTGCACCAACTGCAGCGGCAGTGCAGCCGCCAACACGGTGACCGCATAAATACCCAAGAGCGCCAAACCCACCCAATAGGCGGGCTTCAGGGAGCGGGAATCGGGCTGCATCGGTGCAAAGGGCAGGGAACTTCCGAAGCGCAGAGGAGAGCAACATGTCCTCCTCTGCATCATCAAGGGTTCCACAGCATCAGATCTTGACCATTCCCATCATGGTGATCAGATTGATGAAGGTGAAGCTGTGAAGAACCTAGTTCTGGATGAAGCGGCCAGCCAGAAATTCAAGGTGACAGATCAAGCTTGATCAACAAACTTGATGCGCTGCCGCAACTTGCGAGAAAAGCCAAAGGCGGCACCAGCACCCAAGAGAGGCAGTGGACCGGGCGCAGACGGCGTGGGTGGCGCCGGAACAGGCGAAGAGGAACGAGTCAAAGTGTTATCTGTAAAAGTCGCTGTATCTGTAGACGTGACGGACGAAGTGATGGATCGGCCGGCACCGCTCGTTGGAGAGAAAACTCCGGCAGGGATAGTCCAACGCAGACGGAAATTGCCTCCGACCGCACCACCAGGGGCAAGAACGGAAGCGCTCAGAAGATTAGCCGATGCCACATTGGCCGAGGTGAGCGTAACACTGGTCCCAAGGTTCGTAGTTAACCAGTTAGAGCCGGCATCAAACGAATAAGCAATATTCGTCAGGGTCAGCGGCAGAGGACTCGTGAAGGAGGCACCCGTGACGAAGGTGATTGCTGAAATCTCGCCGTTGGCTATAAAGTCAGTGTCAGTATATCCAAAGTTTTCAACGTTCGAAACTGAAGACCCTTCGAATGTTGAACAATTAGTGGCGCCGGAGGAGGCAAGGCAGGCAGCCTGAGCAGGGGTTTGGAAAAAGACAGGAGCCGAGGCAGCAGCTCCAACCGCCAAGCTCGCCAAGAAACCCTTCAGGGCGAGTGAGCCAGAGAGTTGAGACATATGTACCAGAATTCTGCATCACATTACCCCATAACTGCAGCATCCCGCTCGGTTCACGCGAAATTTTTTCACTTTGCCTTAAGTGACTGCCAAAAACGGGTCGCGCCCTCCTCCTGCCGCTTCTTGGCCACCAGGCCCCGCCCAGCGTTCTTCGCCTTGGCGCAGGCCCGACAGAATGCTGCCTCAGTCTCCGGAGGGGATTTCAGCAGTCTCTTAAGCCCTCAGTCCTCACTGGACTGGGTCCGGTCCTCGTCAACCGAGCAGATCTTCAGCGAACCCAGCGACGCTGTCGCAGGCGCCCATCACGTTGCAGCCAGAACAGCGCTCAGCGGAAACCCACCGAAGCCTGCCAGACAAAGGCCAGCAGCAGGAAGAACAGGGGAATGATCGGCAGGATGTCCACCAGGGGGCCGAAGGCTTGATACGCCTCAGGCAGCTGGGCGAGGGCGGGGATGGAGAGACCGGCCAGCAGGGAGAGAGCCATCGGGTGGGAGGCGGCGAAGGAGGGAAGACCTGGAAGGTGGGAGACCTTCTTGTCGTTGCGGACGTCTCGGTTGGCAGAGGGAAGGCGCGAACACCTTGACTGCAGCACCGGGATTGCGAAGGGGTGGCTGAGCTGGCCGGTGGCGGCTGCTGCCAATCCTCTGCAGATGCTGGAAACTACCACGTGTGAGCGGCTGGAGAGTCGGGCTCCCAGGGAGCGAAACCCTCTGAAAAACAACCCTCGCCGATCGCCTGACCCATGGCCGTGGTGAAGCGCAGCAGGGTCGTGAGGTTGTGCAGGCTCAGCAGGGTGCGGCCGAGCAGCTCCTGACTGCGGATCAGATGGTGCAGGTAGGCGCGGCTGTGCAGCCGGCAGGCCAGGCAGGGGCAGCGCTCATCCAGGGGGGTGTGATCGTGGCGGAAGCGGGCGTTGCGCAGGTTCCAGCGCTCTCCCCCCACCAGGGCCGTGCCATGGCGACCCAGGCGGGTCGGCAGGACGCAATCAAAGAGATCAAAACCCTGGGCCACGGCGATCGCCAGCTCCCGCAGGCTGCCCACCCCCATCAGGTAGTGGGGCTTGTCCTCCGGCAGCAGCGGCCCCAGCTCGCGCACGATGCGATGCATCTCCTCCACCGGTTCGCCCACGCTCACCCCGCCCACCGCAATCCCGGGCAGGTCCATTGCGGCCACCACCTGGGCCGATTCGCGGCGCAGCTGGGGGAAGCAGCCCCCCTGGACGATGCCGAACAGGGCCTGGTCCGGCCGGTTGTGCACCGCCAGGCAGCGCTCCAGCCAGGCGTGGGTGCGGCGGCTGGCGATCGCCACCTCGGCCTCGCTGGCCGGGTAGGGCGGACATTGATCAAAGGCCATGGCCACATCGGCGCCCAGGGCCATCTGGATCTCCATCGAGCGCTCCGGGGTGAGCGTGATGCGGGCGCCGTCGCGGGGGGAGCGAAAGACGACGCCGTCATCGTCGATGCGGTTGATCGCCCCGAGGCTGAACACCTGGAAGCCGCCCGAATCGGTGAGCAGGGGGCCCTGCCAGCCCATGAAGCGATGCAGCCCGCCGGCCTCGGCCACCACCGCTTCACCGGGTTGCAGATGCAGGTGATAGGTGTTGGCCAGCACCATCTCGGCGCCGGTTTCCAGCAACTGGGGGATCGCCACCCCCTTCACCGTGGCGGCCGTGCCGACCGGCATGAAGCGCGGCGTGTGCACCGGACCGTGCGGGGTGTGAAAGCAGCCGCAGCGGGCCCGGCTGTGGGGGCAGCGGGCCGTGATCTGGAAGCTGAAGGGGGCGGCGCCGGGGTCCGCCGCCCTCGGGGCCGCGAGATCCCCCGGGGGCTGGAGAGAGGGACTCGTCGGCACGCTGGGCCCTCCGGAGGCAAGGGTTTGGGAGGCACCGGCGGACACCGGGCTTCCATGTCCGAGGACGCTACGTGGCGCTGCTCGCCCCGTGATCCGGGCGGCGCCAGGCGGGATCATGGCGGCTCCGGCTCAGCCCATGGCTGCAGGCGGGACGTCCTGCGCCTGAATGGGATGGGATGGGGTGCGGATCGACCCGCTGCCACCGTTCGCCGCTGCACCGCAACGCCTCGCCATGAACCGCCCGCCCGCTCCTGTCTCTGCCGGTGCCCCCACCTGGCTGCGGGATCTGGCCGGTGCCTGGATCTTTTATTCGGTGCTGCCGGCCTGGCCCGGGATTCAGCCCCGCTTTGAGCGCATCGCCCGCTTTGCGCCCTGGGTGGGCCTGGTGCTGGGGGCCGTCCAGGCCCTGATCTGGGGACTGCTGCAGGGACGGGTGCCGCTGCTGGCCCAGGTGGCTCTGGTGCTGGCGGCCGCTCTGCTGCTGACCGGGGGACTGCACATGGACGGGGCCATGGACACCGCCGATGGCCTGGCGGCGGGCGATCGACTGCTGGAGGCGATGGAGGACAGCCGGGTCGGCGCCAGCGGAGCCCAGGCCCTGGCGCTGCTGCTGCTGCTGCGGGCCGGGGCCCTGGCGATGCTGGGCGTCAGTGCACCGGCGCTGCTGGTCTGGGCTGCCGTCTGGGGGCGAGTGGCGCCCCTGGTGGCGATGGCCCGATTCCCCTATCTGAGGCCCCAGGGCAGTGCCGGTTTCCATCGCCGCCACTGGGCTGGGCTGGCGGTCGAGCTGCGCCCCACCCTGGTGCTGCTGGCCCTGCTGCTGGGGCTGTCGTGGTTCTGGCACTGGCCAACCCTGGTGCTGGCCGGTCTGGTGCCGGCGCTGCTGGTGCCCCTGGGGTTGGGCCGGCGCCTGGGCGGCCACAGCGGCGACAGCTATGGAGCCTGCGTCGAATGGGCCGAGGCCCTGGCACTGCTGCTCAGCGCCCTGCTGCTGGTGCTGGTGCGGTCTGCAGCCCCGGCGGCAGGCTGAGCCGGAAGGCATTGCCCTGCTGGGGCAGGCTCGGGTCGCTGAGGCAGGGGGGGATCAACAGCGCCAGCTCCCCCCCCAGGCCCCGGGCGAGGTCCCGGGCCAGAGCCAATCCCAGGCCGGTGCCGGGCCGCTGGGCGCCGCTGCTGCCACGGCGGCCCCGCTCGAAGATCAGCTCCCGCTCTTCGGCTGAAATCGCCGGGCCGCCATCCCAGACCGTGAGAATCGGGCCGCCGCCTGAACTCCGCCCCACGTGCAGGCCGACGGCGCTGCCGGCGGGGCTGTAGCGGAAGGCGTTTTCCAGCAGGTTGGCGAGGATCTCCGCCACGGCGCCGCTATCGCCGCGCCACTCCGGCAGCAGCTCGGGCCGCTGCCAGTGGCGGCCCTGCAGGGCCGCGGTAGCCGCGGCGCGCTGCAGCAGCGGTTCCAGCGGTTCCGCCAGGGGCTGGCCCTCGGGCCCCGTGAGCATCGGAGGCAGCAGCAAGGGCTGGGGGCTGCTGCTCGGCGCGATCAGCACCTCGCCGCCGGCCAGATCGCTGATCGCATCCACGTAGCGGTTGAGCTGGCGCTCCTCCGCCAGCAGGCCTTCCACCAGGGAGCGGTTGTCACTGTCCTGCTCAAGGCGCCTGCGCAGCAGATGGCCGAAGGTGCGCAGAGCCGTGAGTGGATTGCGCAGCTGATGCACCAGCAGGCGCAGCTGTTCATCCTGGCGTTCCAGGCGGGCCTGCAGCCGCCGCTGCTCCAGGTCGAGGCTGAGGGCTTCGGTGAGGCAGAGAGCCACGGCCTGGAGGCGTTGGCGCAGGGGCTCAGGCCAGGTGCCACTGCTGGTCTCCACCTGCAGGGCTCCCAGCAGCAGCTGCTGGTCCCGCAACGGCAGCCAGCGCCGTTCCTCCGCGGGCACCCGCAGCCGGCTGTCCCCTTCCAGCGCCGCCAGGGCCCGGCCATCAGCGGGCCACTGGCCCACCGGCATCAGGGTGGGATGGCCTTCAACCTCCTGGTGGGTCACGTAGACGACCAGGGAGCGCACATCGGCGCAATCGACAAATTGGCTGAGCTGGAAACCCAACAGGCTGAGAAACCGCTCGGAGACTGGCATCACGGGCGGCTGAATGGTCGGACGCTAGAGGCTGCTGGCAGGGACCTCAGAGAAATGTCTCGAGGATGTGTCGAAATTCCTAAAAAAAGCTTTAAGCTCCTGGTATCGACCACTACTTCGCAAGTCCACCCGGGCAGGCAAGTCACTGGCGAGATGGTCAAGGCCGCACAAAGGTTGCAAAAACCTTCGGTCAAGGCTACAGCAGAGGGAGATGCGCCCCTCTGCAGCGCCGGAGCTGCGTGAGCAGTTCCCGGTGTCGCCGTCAGCGATCTGCTGCTTACCCGTGGCAGGACAACAGAACGTATGGGCGTGGATCGGTCGGGCTTCGGTCCCTCGATTCGGCACGACTTTCGTTGCCGCCAGGGCTTCGTGCTCCGGCGCGGCGATCGCCAGCCCTCGCATTCCTCACACCTCACCTCTCTCCTCTCCTCCCCAGGGAGTCGTTCCATGTCCAAGAAGCGCAAGCGGATCAGCCGCCGTCGTCTGGCCGGCCAAAGGGTTCTCGCCCATGTGCCCACCTTCAATCTCGAAACCGGTGCCCACAAACCTGTCACCGCAGCCCGGCGCTACATCGCCGAGTCCGAGCTGATGGCTCCGGCGATCCTGAACGTCCGTCGCAACGAGCACACCACCGACCGCTTCTTCTGGGGTGAAAAGGGTCTGTTCAGTGCCCAGTACGCCGAGGAAAATCACTTCCTGTTCCCCTCCCTGCGGCTGATCGTCGATCGCATCGGTGAAGACGTCCTGTTCGAGGGCCTCGAATCGATGGCGGCCGACGACTGGGAGGAAATGGAGGAGTACGAGTACGCCTTCGTCTGAGCTGAGGCCAGGCGACCGGATCTGATCGGCTCATGGCCTGATCCAGACACGGCTGCAGCCTGATATTCGTCCACAGAACCACAGCGGCCCCAGATCTTCATGGTCTGGGGCTTCTGTCTGCCTGGAGCGATTGCCGGATTGCCGGATTGCAGGGCAGCAGCAGCGGATCGAGGTCTCGGACTAGAGGTCAGCTGACAGGGAATCGCCAGACGGCGCAGACCACTGGCCATGACCAGGTGGCCAGACTCACGCATAGCCCGGCAGCCGAGCTTCTGAACCATCCGCACCACTTGTTTCTGGTTGGATTGTTCTGATCGATCACCGGCAATCAAGCAATCGGCCCCACGGCAACCTGGCCGGCTTCAAAGGTCCCGGTCGTCCAGCTGGCGCTGGCCCATCAGGGTGAGGAAGGCCCGCAGTCGGGCTCGATTGCTGCCTGAGGGATCGAGCTGGATTCGGGCGGAAAGCAGAGCCGCCTGATCGAGGCGCTCAAAGCTCTCTCTCTGGCGTTCTCTTGCTTGAGCTGCTCGGTTTCTCTCTCGACTTGCTCGATATCGCTCTCGGTTCGCTGAATATCGATCTCGGTACACTGAATATTGATCTCGAGCGCGTTCATGCGCCACTCGTAGTCGGGATCGCGTCGCCAGTTGAGCATCGACAAGAATGATCGCCACCGAGGCAACGATGAAGGCGACGCCCCATTGCTGCTGGAGCTGGAGGGTGCGGCCGGCGACGGTGATGTGGTCATAGGAGGAGAACAGAGCGATCAGGCCGAGGGCCAGGCCGCCGATGGCCTGGGTGTAGCCGAGGCGATCCAGGCCTGGCCAGGAGCTTGGTGTTGGGGACGATTCTGGCGGAATCGCAGGCTCCTGACCGGCGCCGGGTGGCGGGTCGTCGGCGAGGCTGACAGGGGCCACAGAATCAGCGGGTGACGGTGAAGCGCGCGGGACTCCGGGCGGGGAGGCCCCACAGAGAGGTGCCACCAACTGTCCCTTGGGCGCTGGTGCCTGGCGGGCGATGCCCCAGCGCAACGATGGCCGATCAGGAGCTGCCAGACGACGACCTTGAAGCCCTGGACCAGAGCGGCAGCCCCGTGAAGAAACCGGTTCTGAGGCAGGCACTGGGCTGGGACGAAGCGATCGACGAAGAGGTGAAGGTGTAGCTGGTGGCCCGAGGGATCGCGATGCGCAGCCGGGGCCGCGGCGGCAAGACCAGCAAGGCGGAACCCAAAGACAAATCGCTGCAATCCTGGATCAGGGATACAACCTGCTCGATTCGCGGCGCCAAGGATGGGCCGATCGACAAGAACTAGATCCTGCCGTTGATTTTCACTTTGACCACGCCCACGACCAGGTTCATCGTGAACAGTTGCTTATCAGACCCGAGAACCAAGGCCAGAGATTGGTGGACAAGAAGCAAATCCCATGCAGCACCATGCCTTCGGACCACCTCGCCAACTCTTTTCGCTATGGTTCGCGGCAAGGAACGGCCGGGTGATGGTGGTTCACCGAACCGCCCAATCAAGAGTTAGACTCTGTCATCATCACCACGCTAGGTTTGCACTTATTCAGCAAGTTCATCCGCTCCATTCGAAATCATAGATTCATCAATCATGAACGGGCTATTGCAAATACTATCGTCGCAGCTATCTTCGCAAGAGTTCTGGCGAAATTGCATACTTAGCATATTTCTTTCGATTCTCGCAAACCTAATGACTCCAGCGGCAAGCCGCGCTCTAGCTAGGATTGGTTCACGTTATGCTCTATTAAAGACTGTTGAAAAGCTTTTTTTCTACTGCTTGTATCTTTTTAACTTCTTCCTTTTTCTTGCTGTTATTGACGAAGGGATCTTTGGCAGCCAGCTCATTAAAGCTGATCCAGACTTTGTTCTCTCAGTTATGACTAGCTTGCTTGCTTTGTCTGGTTTCCTATTAGGCGCAATGTTTAGTTTACGATCTCCAAAGAAACTGACAGATTGGCTGATCGCAATTTCATCATGGTCTATAGCCATTTATTTTATACACATACTATTTCTATTCTTAAGGCAATAAGCCTCACAACACTTTGATTAAACATAAACACAAATACAGACGTATTTCTTGAATTGTTGAATCTAAATTTGATTAGTGCAATTCTTCAGTTGCGGTCATGAGGTTTGATTGCTGCAAGTGGCAGGAAGATCGCCATTCGCAAAGCAATCCAAAACCTCGTCAATGGCGGCACAATAATTTAACTCCAAGTTGCCTTGCTCCTCGCGTCTAACATCCAGATGCAGAAGACGGGTGCAAGAAGTTGCCAACAATCCTCGTGATGCCTCTCCGCTTCTGATCTGGAGCGTTAGGTAGACCAGCAAGCCGGCGGTCGGTACCATGGATCCATGGCTGTCCCCACATACGATCTGTTCATCGAGCCCGTGCTCAGGTATCTCGCTATACATCCTGAGGGTGTATCTGCCAAAGATGCCCACGAAGCCGCTGCAGATGTTCTTTGCGTCGCCGATGAAGATAGACAAGAGCTTTTGCCAAGCGGAGCACAGCTTATTTACAAGAATCGTACAGGCTGGGCTCACGACAGGCTAAAGCGTGCGGGATTGTCGAGTAGCCCAAGGAGAGGCACATGGAAGATCACCAAGGAAGGCCTTGATTTTCTGGCGTCACATACTGAACCATTCTCAACTCAGACTTCAACCGAGTTGGCGATGGGATATATCGGTGTTAGGCTGAGGCCCCAGCCTGAGAATGGGGATCAGCGCGGACATGACCAGGAAGAGCTTTCCGTTATTTCATCACCTGTTGCTAGCCCAGACGACCGACTTGGGGAGGCACTTCGCGAGATCAGACAGACAGCAGAATCAGAGCTGCTTGAGCTTCTCGGAAATGTTTCTCCTTCTTTCTTTGAGACCATAGTGCTTGATCTGCTTCATGCTATGGGATACGGAACAAACCGGACAGATCTGCAAAGGGTTGGCGGTGTAGGCGACGGTGGGATTGATGGGGTGATCTCTCTGGATAGACTTGGATTAGAAAAAGTCTATGTTCAAGCAAAACGTTGGCAGAGCAGTGTTGGCAGACCAGATTTGCAGGCTTTTTACGGCGCACTGGCGGGACATAAAGCCAGAAAAGGAGTCTTTATTACCACATCGACATATACTGCGCAGGCATTGGATTTTGCCCGCTCTGTTGAGGGAATCGTCCTTGTTGACGGCCTACGTCTCTAAGGTTTGATGATTGACCATGAGATTGGAGTCAACGCACGTGTTTTGCGTATTCCCAAAATTGATAGTGATTACTTCGATGAGGAGGCTACCTAACACCGCCATGCACCAGGGCCTCCTCCGTTCACTATATGTTTTCCTCCCAGGCTCCTTGCGACCTGGTGATGGCGAGCGTTGGAAAGATGCGGACAGCCGTTCCGGGTCCAGCCCGAATTCTGAGCATCAATGACTTGTCGCTGCAGCTGCTGTCCTGTCACCGCACTGGGAACGAGGCTATGCTGACGAACTAATAGGGGAGCCTGCTTGTCACCAACAGTCTTCCGGGATGGCGAATTTCGTTTTTTCTTCTTCTCTCGAGAGGAAAGCCGTATTCATATACATGTCAGTCATCCAGATGGTGAGGCGAAGTTCTGGCTCAGGCCGACCATCGAACTCGCACACAACATTGGGCTAAGCTCAGCAAAGGCTAAAGACGCAGAGCGCCTGGTCGAGTCACGCCAACAGGAGATCATCAATGCCTGGAACAACCACTTTAGGGGCTGAGGTAACCAATGTATCCGGTCATTGCATCTGGATACTCATTGACGATGAAGAGCTAGCTCTGCCTTATTCAGATTTTCCCTGGTTCAGGTCGGCCACTATACAGCAGATCCTTAATGTCCTGCGACCGACGGCCGATCATCTCCATTGGCCTGCTTTGGACGTTGACTTATCTGTTGAGTCGATACGCCATCCTGAGAGGTTTCCGCTGAGAGCGAAGAGCACTTTCCAACCATGCCATTCACCTGAGCCTCCACCTGTTACGCACTGATGCCATTGAGCAGAACGTAGCCATTCTCTCGGCGGCCAGGTGATGGTAAGCGCTGATGCTGATGCTGATGCTGAACCTTATCCGTATCCAGCAAGCCGTTGACCGGAAGCCGCATCTGGTACCGAGGGGCAGTACTATCCTGGGATGAAGCGGAAGCACCAGCGCACTCTTGAGCTGATCTTCTCCCGTCCCATAAGCGGCAGCTTGCCGTGGAGGGACATCGAAGCCCTGTTTCAGGAGCTTGGTGGGGATGTCAGTGAAAGGGCGGGCAGCCGAGTCGCGGTCGTTCTGTTTGGCGAAGTCAGGGTCTTCCACAGACCCCATCCCTCGCCCGATACAGACAAGGGTGCTGTTGCTTCAATCCGCAAGTGGTTTGAAGAACACGGAGTGACACCATGAATCTGATGAAAGTGGATGGCTACCACGCCAAAATTGAGTACGACGAGGAAACAGATCAATTTCGTGGGGAAATTCTTGGGCTTTCTGGAGGAGCGGACTTCTATGGATCTAGTCCAGATGAGCTTCGCCGTGAGTTCAAAAAGTCATTGGAAGTCTTTCTTGACGTCTGCAAGGAGCAAGGAATCGAGCCCCGCAGACACTTTTCAGGCAAATTCAATCTTCGGATTCCGCCTGAACTACACGAGAAATTAGCGATGACTGCCGAGGCTCAGGGAAAGAGTCTCAACACGCTCGTTCAGGAAGCACTCCAGGGAAGTGTCACGGCATAGATGAACGGATACAAGCCCCTTGAGTGGACAGGCCACCACCGATTCCCGGCTCGCGCTCTAGAGTCCTTGCCTGCCACTCAGGGGCAGCGTTAGGCCCAACTAAAGGCCGCTTGTTGTGGCGAAGTTGACGGGCCGCCTTTCCGTAGCTACGGTAAAGTGTGGAGTTCGATTTCGACCCTGGCAAGGACGCGACCAATCTGAGCAAGCACGGCCTCTCCTTGGCGGCCGCAGCTGACCTCAGCTGGGACGCAGCACTCGTCTGGATTGATGATCGGGCTGACTATTGTGAAGCAAGGATGGTTGCCTTGGCTCCAATTGAAGACATACTCTTTTTTGTAGCCTTTGTTGATCGCGAGCCAGTAAGGCGAATTATTAGCCTACGCAGAGCCAATCGCCGTGAGGCCAATCACTGTGTCAAAGCCATTGCGAAAGGTCAACCTGAAGATGCCGACGCTTGAGGAAGATCGGTTGATTACATCGGCAGCGGAATCAGATCCTGATGCCCTTCCGCTTACAGACGAGCAGATGAGCGCGATGGTCCCCATGCGGGTGCTGCGCGGCCGCCCAAAGTTGGCAAATAAAAAGCAGCTGGTTTCAATCCGGTATAGTCCTGAGGTTATTGACTATTTCAGGGCTTCTGGAGCTGGTTGGCAAGCCCGCATGGATGCTGTTCTGAAGGACTATATCGAAGCTCACTCCACTGGCGATGCGAAGGGTGCCTAACATCAAGATTCAGAAGACGGGGGCGAAGGCTGTCCCCTTAGCCAAAGTGACTCCCCCCTTCTGATCTTGAACGTTAGGCTTTGAAGGCCTGGTTCTCGGTAACCCTGCACTTTCAGACCAAAGGCGCTGAAATGAAGATCGGTCTGCAGACTTGGGGCAGCGAGGGAGATGTTCAACCCTTCACCGCTCTTGCCGCAGGGCTGACTCATGCGGGTCACGAGGTCACGTTGGTTGTCACCGACAACGTCGGTCGGGACTACAGCGGCCTGGCCAGGGAATCCGGATATAGCCTCCAAGCTCTACCAAGCCCGGTGTCGGCTTCTCCCGAGAGGGTCGCCGAGGTCTGGCGGCAGATCATCCAGGTCGGCAACCCGATCCGGCAAGCCGAACTCGTCATGAAGTACGGCTTCGACCCCGTCATGGAATCCATGTTCTCGGCAGCGAAGGACCTCTGCGCATCCAACGACTGCGTCGTGGGCCACTTCTTCGTTTTCCCATTGCGCATCGCAGCGGAACAAGCGCGACTCCCAATGGCAACAGTCAACGTCGTCCACAACTGCCTCCCGTCCCGCGAGATTCACCCTCCCGGTCTGCCGGACCTCGGGCGATGGTCCTACCCGTTGGGATGGCGGCTCGTGCGCTCGATGATCAACCGGATATTCCTCCCGAGGGTGAACGCACTACGCACGAGGGAGGGTCTCGAACCGAACTCAGATGTCATGACGCAGACATGGGCCTCCGAGCAGCTCAACCTCCTGGCAGTCAGCCCCGAGATCTGTCGGGCGCCCGGAGACTGGGGGGAGAACAACAGGGTGTGTGGCTTTCTGAATCCTCCATGTCTCTTGTCCGGTGAGAATCTCCCCGACGGGCTCAACGAGTTCCTTTCGCAGGGTACCCCGCCCGTCTACTTCACATTCGGAAGCATGATGCTCCACGACCTGAAGTACATCCGGGAGGCGGCGGCAATCTGGGAGTCAACGGTCAAGCGGCTCGGGTGTCGCGCGGTGTTCCAACTCCCGTGGGAAGATCTCAAAGACATTCCGGTCGAGGGGCCGGTCTTCAAAGTAAGGATGGCTCCGTACAGGCGAGTCTTTCCGAGGTGCTCCGTCATTGTTCACCACGGAGGAGCCGGAACGACCCAGTCGAGCTTGCTCTCAGGTCGCCCGTCCCTCGTCGTCGCACACATGTCCGACCAGTTCTTCTGGGGCTCCGAGTTGGAGCGACTTCGGGTTGCTGGAGAGACGCAGACACGCAAGGGTCTGTCGTCGAGGGAACTGGCCAACGCAATCGCACAGGTACTCGCATGCCCGGAGATGGCGGTCCGAGCCTCGAAAATCGGGGCAGCAATGGGGAGAGAGAACGGAGTAAAGGCAGCGGTAACTCTCATCGAGTCCCGTCTCGATGCGACATTCGACCATCCTTCCTCCCAGTAGCTTCCGCGACCGGAAGGCGACCACGCCCGAGCCTAACCCCGGCATGCAGCGGCAAAGCAGCTACCATGAGTTGAGGAGGTGACCTCAATGTCTAGACATTTTGATGTAGTGGTCGAAAAGGATTCAGAAGGGTACTTCGTTGCGACTGTGCCTGCTCTACCTGGCTGTCACACGCAGGCGAAATCATTGGATCAGTTGATGGAGCGCATCAAGGAAGCAATTGAGCTCTGCCTTGAGGTGGCGGGCACTGGTCACGAGTCACTTGACTTTGTAGGCGTTCAACGAGTTACCGTTGAAGTGTGACGAGATTTTCTGCGGTTTCAGGAAGGACAATCATCGCAGCCTTCAAAGGAATCGGCTTTGAAGTGATCAGGGTCAAAGGTAGCCACCACTTACTCAAGCATCCAGACGGACGCATAACAGTTGTTCCCGTTCACTCGGGTGAAACATTAGGGCCTGGCCTTTTGGCAAGCATCCTTCGGGATACCAAGATCTCAAGAGAGCAATTGCAAGATCTTCTATGACGAAATCTACAGCTGTCCAACATCAAGATTCAGCGGGCGGGGCCCAGAATGCCTGATGAATGCAAAGCGCAACTGCCCGCTTCTGATCTTGAGCGTTAGACTGATTAATCTTGGAAGAAACGCAAGCATCAATTGACTCCTAAGCCGAACATAAAACCGAGGATGGACTACAAGGAGCTTAGGCAAGCAGTTAAGTGTATCGCAAGTACAGATCTTGAAGAGAGAAAGAATTGGTACTCTCCCGCCGCAGAGGACTACAACTCCACAAGGCCGAAATACCCCAGCGAACTTGTTGGAAAGGCGGTCAACGCAGCCGAGCTGTCTTCATCCTCAAGAATTCTTGAAATTGGGAGTGGCCCGGGAACAGCCACAACCTCCTTTGCAGAACTCGGATGCCGGATGGTCTGTATTGAGCCCAATCCAGATTTTTGCAACTTAGCAAGAATGAATTGCAAATCTTATCCAACAGTAGAAGTGATCAACAAATCCTTCGAAGAATGGAACCTAGAGCCTGAAGCATTTGATGCAGTTCTCGCCGCAATCTCCATGCATTGGATCCCTGCCGAGATTAGCTATGCCAAGGCCAGTAGCGCACTGAGGGAGGACGGCCATTTAATACTCTTGTGGAACAAAGAGCTGCAACCCTGCAAGTCGATGCAGGATGCGCTTTCAGATGTATATAAACTTCATGCCCCCTCTCTTGGCCGATACGAAGACAGGAAAACACAGGAAGCCATTCTGATTGGGCTTGGTCAAATGATGCTTGACTCTGGCAGGTTTCGAAACCTGGCCACAGAAACCATGGAAACCTCTTTGACCTATACATCTGATCAATACATATCCCTGCTCGGCACGTACTCATCATACCTAAAGCTTGATCACCGCACGAGAAATGTCTTATTTGCCGGGCTTAGGCAATGCATCCTGGAGAAGGGGGCCGGGGAGATTCGCCTTTCATACCTATCAACGTATCACATTGCGCAGAAGACACCAAACCTTGGCAAATAGTCTTATTTATAGCTGAGCGTCAAGATTCAACAGTCGGAAGCACGAATACCTTTTAAGTGCGGAGAGCCACTGCCCGCCACCGATCTGGAGCGCTAGCCCCAACACATAATCCCCTCGACAATCGGCTCGCCGAACTCTCCCTGAACGAAGACCGCAAGCAGCAGCAAGCCGAGGCAGGCTTTGAGGCCCTTAGCTTCTTTGTCTACCGCTCCGTGCTGGAGGCCAACATCAACAACCCAGAAGCGCTGAGGAATCAGATCAAGGCCACCTTTGTGAACCACCCCAACGGCACAACGAGCGTGGCCGGCCTGGGCGATCTGCGCCAGCAGGTGCCCTTTGCCCTGTTGGCCGAATGCGAGCAACTGGAGCCGGTGATACGCCGCTGGTGGAGACCCTCGCCGCCAGAATTGATGCGCGCCGCCCATCTCGGAAATTGGGAATCCGCCGCGGCATGTTTGCAGCTCGAGAGCTCCATCCACCCTGCCGCCTCCGGCTGAGGTGACATCGATTCAGGGCGCTGAGCTCCAGGGTGCCGCAGCCCCTCAGACGCTGACTGGAAGCTGGGCTTTGAGCGGTTCCGCCAGCGGCCCGGTCATGCTGTTCGGATCCCTGGCAACCAGACAGAGCTGGGTGAATCCGTAGCCGAAGGCTTCTGCACAGCCGTTGAACGCAAGGGCCCAACCCCATCAATCACCCTCATCGCCGGTGGTTGCGCACGGTTCGGGCGTCGCTTGTGGAAGTCGTGACGATCGCGGGCAGCGCTGCTCAGATCCGGAAAGGCCCCCGCTCACCCCGCCCCGGCAGCCTCCCAGGCCCTCGCCAGGAACTCACGCATCAGCGGCAGCAGATCGGGATCGATGCCATGGCCACCGGTGAACAGCTGGCGCTTGACGCTGGCTCCGGCGGCCTGCAGCTCCTGCTCCAGGGCTTCGCTGGCCTCGGCGGGCACCACCGAATCCTGCAGGCCATGGGTGAGCAGCACCTTCAGACCTTCGGCCCTGGGGCTCCAGCCCGGATGGGGATAGCCACTGCAGGAGATCAGTGCCGCCAACGGCAGCGCCGCCGCTGACGGATGGCCGCCGCCGGTGGCCACATCCACCGCCATCGCCCCTCCCTGAGAGAAGCCCAGCAGGACCGTGTGCTGCAGCGGCACCGTCTGCGCCAGCTGCTCCAGCCGCTGCCACAGCGCCTCCCGGGCGCTGGGCAGCTCCTGCCAGTCCGGCGCCGGCGCCAGTCCATACCACTGGCGGCCCATGCCGGCGGGATGGATCCCCGGCGCCCGAAGCGCCACCAGATCCACCGTCCCATCCACCAGCTCCTGCCCCAGATCGAGGAGGTCATCGGCGTCTGCGCCCCAGCCATGCAGCAGCACCAGGCGCCGTTCGGCGTGCTCCGGTCCCACCCGGATCGCGCTGCCGTCGTCGTGGGGCTGCCCGTCTGTGGAGCGGGTCGGAAGGTCGGAAAGGCTCATGCCACTTGTGCTGCTGCTGCGTAGGTTGGCCCCTGAACCGCCTCCGCTGCCGTCATGGCCCCCACGGCTCTCCTGAGCGTTTCCGACAAGCACGACCTGCTGCCCCTGGCCGAGGGCCTGCTGCGCCATGGCTATCGGCTGCTCTCCAGTGGCGGCACCGCCGCGGCCCTGGCGGCCGCCGGGCTGAGCGTCACCAAGGTGGCGGATCACACCGGCGCTCCGGAGATCCTGGGCGGACGGGTCAAGACCCTCCATCCCCGCATCCACGGCGGCATCCTGGCCCGCCGCTCCGATCCGGCCCACCAGGCTGATCTGGCGGCCCAGGGGATCGATGCCATTGATGTCGTGGTGGTCAACCTCTATCCCTTCCGCCAGGCCGTCGCCGATCCGGCGGTGAGCTGGGAGACCGCCGTCGAGACCATCGACATCGGTGGGCCGGCGATGGTGCGCGCCGCGGCCAAGAACCATGCCGATGTGGCGGTGCTCACCGATCCCGGCCAATACAGCGATTTCCTGGCGGCCCTGGACGCCGGGCAGGTGAATGAGGCCCTGCGGCGCCAACTGGCCCTGGCCGCCTTCCGCCACACCGCCAGCTACGACGCCGCGATCGCCGCCTGGCTGGCCAGCCGCATCGAAGCCGACCCCGCCGAGGGAGCAGGGGCAGCGCCGCTCCGCCTGGACCTGCCGGCCCAGCAGAGCCTGCGCTACGGCGAAAATCCCCACCAGAGCGCCACCTGGTACGGCGAGGCGGAGGCGGGCTGGGGCGGCGCCGAGCAGCTGCAGGGCAAGGAACTCAGCTACAACAACCTCATTGATCTCGAGGCGGCCCTCGCCACCGTGCGCGAATTCGGCTACGGCCAGGCCCCGGAAACCGCCGGCCAGCTCGGGGCGGCGGCCCAGCCGGCCGCTGTGGTGATCAAACACACCAATCCATGTGGCGTGGCCACCGCTGCCACCACGGCCGAAGCCCTGCTGCGGGCCCTCGACGCCGATCGGGTGTCGGCCTTCGGCGGCATCGTGGCGCTCAATGGCGAGGTGGATGGGGCTGCGGCCGAGCACCTGGCCGGCCTGTTCCTGGAGTGCGTGGTGGCGCCGGCCTTCAGTGCCGAGGCCCGCCAGCGCCTGGCGGCCAAGACCAACCTGCGACTGCTGGCGCTGCCAGCGGCGGCCATCGGCCGCGCCCAGCGGCGGCAGTTGCGCAGCGTGCTCGGCGGCGTGCTGGTGCAGGAGCTCGATGACCAGCCGATCGACCCAGGCAGCTGGCAGGTGGTCAGCCGCCGCCAGCCCACACCGCAGGAGCTGGCGGATCTGCGCTTCGCCTGGCAAGTGGTGCGCCACGTGCGCTCCAACGCCATTGCCGTCGCGGCGGGCGGTCAGACCCTGGGCATCGGCGCCGGCCAGACCAACCGGGTGGGTTCAGCCCAGCTGGCCCTGGCCGCCGCCGGCGAGCGGGCCCGAGGGGCGGTGCTGGCCAGTGATGGCTTCTTCCCCTTTGACGACACCGTGCGGCTGGCGGCGGGCCATGGCATCACCGCGGTGATTCACCCCGGCGGCAGCCTGCGCGATGGGGATTCGATCACGGCCTGCGACGAACTGGGCCTGGCGATGCTGGCGACGGGTCGGCGCCATTTCCTGCACTGAGAACGCCGTGGCTGAGCGGTGGTGGCCGTAGGGCTACTCCGTTCACACCGCTGGCGTTGCGCAGGCCAGGGTTGGTTCCGATCACCCGGTGGGGGCCTGGGCGGGGTGCTGGTGGGGATGCCGGTTCAGGCTCCACCGGCGCCGGTTAGCGCCGGAGAGAGGGTGCTGCCAACCCCGGCTTCTGCCGGGAGTCAGACAGCCCAGCCCTGGCCAGTTGTAGTTTCGCTTCCAGTCCGGTACGGCCCTCTCCATGCCTTTTGAGATTCCCGAAGCGCTCGCCTTCAACCTCAACTTTCTGCATCCGCTGCTGATGTGGGCGGTGCTGGGGCTGTCGCTCTATTCGATGGTGCTCGGCATCAAGGCCAAGAAGACCCGGCAGGGCACGCCCGAGCAGCGCAAGGAGCTGGTGAAGGGGCAGTTCGGCAAGCGCCATTTCCAGATCGCCAGTCTGGTGCTGGCCCTGATGGTGCTCGGCACCTTCGGCGGCATGGCCGTCACCTACCTCAACAACGGCAAGTTGTTCGTCGGCCCCCATCTGCTGGTGGGCATCGCCATGACCAGCCTGCTGGCGGTGGCCGCTGCCCTCTCGCCCCAGATGCAGGCCGGCAACCTGATCGCCCGCAAGATCCATGTGGGCCTGAACATGAGCGTGGTCACCCTGTTTCTCTGGCAGGCCCTCACCGGCATGCAGATCGTGCAGAAGCTGCTGACGCCGGCGGCCTGAGGCTTCCCAGCTCATCGCAACTCAGCTCAGGGTGGTGGCACACCGCCCTGGATCGGGCAGCCGCCCGCCGGCGGCCGCGTGGCTCAGAACTGGGCCCGGCGCCGCGGCGGGCAGGGGATGCCGTGGCTGGAGTGGAAGTCCTCCTGCACCTTCCAGGTGAGCCGCCGGGAAATCTGGCGCACGATCTGGCGCAACAGATGGTCGCCGCTGCTCTGCACCAGGTTGTCGGGCAGCAGATTGATCATGCTCGGCAGTCGGATCCACACCGCAAGCTCCAGCTGCCAGCGCACCAGGGTGTGGAGCATCATCCGATCCACCTCCTCGTGGGACACCTCCGGCCCGGTGGTTTCATCGAGCCGCAGCGAGGCGTTGAACTCCACGTCGTAGAAGGCCTGCAAGGCCGGATCGGCATCGGGCACCCTCTCGGTGGTGATCCGATAAACGCCCGCGTCCTGGGGCAGCAATTCGAGGCCGATTGTCGGCTCCACTTCGAAACCGAAGTTGCCGAAGCGGCCGAGGGTGAGCACGTAACCGTTGGCCCCCAGGGGCGTGACCGCCATCGGCGCCGCACAGCGGCGGAACCAGCCCTCATGACAATCCAGGTAGGCCGCCACCACCGAGGCCGGTGCCCGCATCTCCATCAGATCGGCGAAGGCACTGGCATAGCGATGCACCCGCGAATCATCGCTGGAACGCAGATGGATCAACTGGGGGAGGGAATCGGCCGTCACGCTGGTGCCGGAGGTTCGGGTGATTGCGGCGGAATTCGGAATCGGAACGATCGCGGCGGGATGGGGGTGAGGGGGGCCGGCCGATCCGGGGAATGGGCCCTGGATGGATGGCGCGACCGGGTTGGGCGAAGCGTGGTGGTCGTGGCTCATCGGTTCAGGACACCTTGGACTGACGACCGCAAGGGAATGTAAAGCCCCGCACCAAACCCACCGTCGCGACCGTGACAGCGCGATCGGACGCTTCAGCTCTCGCTGAGCTCCACCAGGCGCCGGATCACGTCTTCCACCACCCGATCCGGGGTGGAAGCGCCGGAGGTGATACCCACCCGGATCGGGCCAGCGGGGAGGAAAGGCTCAAGGGTTTCCAGCTCCCCACCCAGGGGTTTGTGCTCGATGCGATTGCCGGGGCCGATCCGCTCGGGGGTGTCGATGTGGAACGAGTGGATGCCGCGGGAGACGGCGATCTCCTGCAGGTGGGTGGTGTTGGAGGAGTTGTAGCCGCCGATGACCACCATCAGATCGAGCGGTTCGTCCACCAGGGAGAACATGGCGTCCTGCCGCTCCTGGGTGGCGTCGCAGATGGTGTTGAAGGCCAGAAAGTGGTCATTGAGCCCGGCTGGGCCGTAGCGCTGCAGCATGGTGCGCTCAAACAGACGGCCGATGTCCTCGGTTTCGCTCTTGAGCATGGTGGTCTGGTTGGCCACCCCGACGCGGATCAGATCACGATCCGGATCAAAACCGGGCGAGCAGGCGTGCTGGAAGCGGGTCATGAAGGCCTGTCGCTCCTCAGGACTGGGTTGGCCCTTGTTGTCGGCACTGGCGAGGATGTAGTCGCTCACCATCTGGGCTTCGGCCAGATCGAGCACCACCAGATAGGTGCCGGCAAAGGAGCTGGTGGCCAGGGTTTCCTCATGCTTCACCTTGCCGTGAATGATCGAAGTGAAGGCATGTTTCTTGTGTTTCTCCACCGTGTTCCACACCTTGGACACCCAGGGACAGGTGGTGTCGACGATGTGACAGCCCCGCTCATTGAGCAGCTGCATTTCCTGCACCGTGGCGCCGAAGGCCGGCAGGATCACCACATCACCGGTGCCCACCTCAGAAAAATCCTTGCAGCCATCCTTGACATCGATGAACTGCACGTCCATCTCGCGCAGATGGTCGTTGACGGAAGGGTTGTGGATGATTTCGTTGGTGATCCAGATCCGTTCGCTCGGGTAATGGCGGCGGGTTTCGTAGGCCATCGCCACGGCCCGCTCCACACCCCAGCAGAAGCCGAAGGCCTCGGCCAGCCGCACCGTCAGCCGGCCTTCGCGCAGCTCGTGACCGTTGGTGCGCAGCGAGGCGACCAGATCGCTCTGATAGGCGGTCTTGAGGCTGCCGGCCACCTCCTCACCGAGGCCGAAACCGCGGCGGTTGTAGCGCTCCGAATGGTGCAGGGAACGCTTGAAGGCTCGGGTATCCACGGCTGCTGCTGATCGGCTCGTCGGAACTCTATGGGGCCTGGCCGTTGCGCGGCCACCGCTGCCGCAGGCGCACCCCGCTGCCGCAGGCGAACCCCGCTGCCGCAGGCGAACCCCGATGCCGCAGGCGCAACCCCGCGGCCCCCGGCTCAGCCCTGCTGCGCCTGCACCGCCGCCAGCCCCAGAAAGTCGATGGCGTCGTTTCCGAAGTGGTAGCGGCAGGGCAGCACCTCGACGCCGGCGCTCAGGGCCTGGCGGAACAGCTCGCCATAGCGGGGATCGGCCGCATCACCCGGGGCGAAACGATCCACATCGCAGCGGCTCAGGCACGGCACCAGCACGGCCCGAGCCTGCGGCAGCAGCGCCATCAGCTCCACCAGGTGTTTCTGACCCCGTTCGGTGACCGTGTCGGGGAACAGGGCCAGGCGGCCGTCGCTCCAGGTGGTGTTCTTCACCTCCAGCCAGATCGGCCGCGGATCGGCGGCCCCTTCGCTCGGGCTCAGCAGCAGGTCGATGCGACTGCGGCGGCCCTCGCCGTAGGGCACTTCAGCCCTGATCGCGCCGATCGGGCCCAGCCAGGGCTCCAGACAGCCGGCCTCGATCGTGGCGCGCACCAGTCGGTTCGGCAGGGCGGTGTTGATACCCACCCAGATGGGGCTGCCATCGGCGCCGGGCACCTCGGCCTGCTCCCAGGTCCAGGCGAGCTTGCGGCTGGGCGAGGGATCGTGGCGCAGGCGCACCCGCCCGCCCGGATGCAGCACGCCGGTCATCGGGCCGGTGTTGGCGCAGTGAGCGGTGACCTGCTCGCCGCTGTCGAGGGCTACATCGGCCAGAAAGCGCTTGTAACGCTTCAGCAGCACCCCCTCCACCAGCGGGCCGGTCGCCAGAACGGCCAACGGTGCCGTGGCGGCCCCGGGAATCGGCGGACTGGACGGGTGGGCGGCCCTGGGCATCTGGTCTGGCGCGCACCGGAACGCCCGCCATACTGCCCTGTCTCCGTTTGAGCTTCGAGCCCAGGCCCCCGATGGCGAGATCGCTCAAGAGGATTGCTCTGATCGTGGCCCTGGCCACCGCCCTCAGCAAGGTGGCCGGCCTGCTGCGTCAGCAGGTGATCGCCGCCGCCTTCGGGGTGGGCGCCGCCTACGACGCCTACAACTACGCCTATGTGCTGCCGGGCTTTCTGCTGATCCTGCTGGGGGGCATCAACGGCCCCTTCCACAGCGCCATGGTCAGCGTGCTGGCGCGGCGGCCGCGGCAGGAGGGGGCCCATGTGCTGGCCGCCATCAACACCCTGGTGGGGGCGGCCTTGATCGGGGTGACCCTGGTGCTGATCCTGGCGGCCGATCCGCTGGTCACCCTGGTGGGGCCGGGCCTCGATGGCACCCGCCATGAGCTGGCGGTGCTGCAATTGCGCTGGATGGCGCCGATGGCCCTGTTCGCCGGCCTGATCGGCCTCGGTTTCGGTGCCCTCAATGCCGCCGATGTCTTCTGGCTGCCCTCAGTGAGCCCGCTGCTGTCCAGCGTCGCCGTGATCGGCGGCATCGGCCTTCTCTGGTGGCAGCTCGGCGCGGCGATCGTGCTGCCGCAATGGGCCGTGATCGGCGGCGTGGTGCTGGCGGCCAGCACCACCGTGGGGGCGGTGCTGCAGTGGTTGATTCAGCTGCCGGCTCTGGCCAAGGAGGGCCTGCACAAATTCCAGCTGGTCTGGGACTGGAAGGATCCCGGCGTGCGCGAGGTGCTGCAGGTGATGGGCCCGGCCACCCTCTCCTCGGGGATGCTGCAGATCAACGTGTTCGTCGATCTGTTCTTCGCCTCCGGCATCATCGGCGCGGCGGCCGGCCTGGGTTACGCCAACCTGCTGGTGCAGACCCCTCTGGGTCTGCTCTCGAATGCGCTGCTGGTGCCGTTGTTGCCGGTGTATGCGCGGCTCACGGCCCGCGCCGATCGCCCCGAGCTGATCGCCCGGATCCGCCAGGGGCTGATGCTGTCCAACGCCAGCATGTTGCCCCTGGGGGCGGTGATGGTGGCCCTGGCCGGACCAATCGTGTCGCTGGTCTACGAGCGTGGCGCCTTTGATCACCACGCCGCCTCCCTGGTGGGGGGCCTGCTGATGGCCTACGGACTCGGGATGCCCGCCTATCTGGCCCGCGATGTGCTGGTGCGGGTCTTCTATGCCCTCGGTGACGGCGTGACACCGTTCCGCTGGTCGATGGCCGGCATCGGCCTGAATGCTGTTCTCGACTGGCTGCTTGTCGGGGCCCCAACGCCCTGGGGTCTGCAGCTGCCGGCGCTCAACTTCGGCGCCCCCGGCCTGGTGCTGGCGACGGTTTCGGTGAATGTGATCACCTGCCTGGGGCTGCTGCTGGCCCTGCAGGCCAGGCTGGGGGCGCTGCCCCTGCGGGTCTGGATGCGCGATACCGGACTGCTGGCCCTGGCGGCCCTGCTGGGGGCGCTGCTGGGCTGGCTCCTGGCCCATGGCGTGACCTGGCCGGCTGGGCTGCTGGGCCTGCTGCTGCAGAACGGCCTCAGTGCAGGGCTGGCCCTGGGGGTCTACGGCCTGCTGGCCAATGTCTTCCGGGTGCCGGAGGCGGCCCAGTTGCTGCAGCTGGTGCAGCGGCGGACCGGGGGCTGAGCGAGGGCTGAGACGCTGGCTTCCTAGCGCCGTGGCGATCCAGCTCAGGGCTGCTTGATCTGGCGCTCTTCGCGCACCTGCAGGGGGATCTCGAGGTGGGAGCGCCCGAGCATCTTGGGGCCATCGACGGAATAGATGCGGGCCTCGATGCCGAAATCGCGGAAGGCCGATTCCAGTTCCTGGATCAGCGCCTTCTCCACCTGAGCCTCGGCGTCCACCACCTTGCCGATCAGGCGGCCGCCGAGGCGACCAATCCTCTGTCGCACGACTTCCCGGGCGTTGGTGACCTCAATGATCAGCACGGCCCATTTGCGTGGGCTGTCACCCTAATCCGCAGAAAGGCTCCAGCAGTTCCTCCAGATCGCGCAACTGGCCGGGCGGCACCAGACGGGCCAGGGGCAGTCGGGTGGCGCCGCCGCCGATCGGCACCTGCACCGCCTCCAGCGACTGGCGGGCGCAGATCTCAGCCCCCTGGCTGAGGCGGCCGGCGCATTCGATCGCCAGGGTCTCGGCCAGGCCCGCATCCCCCAGATAGAGATGCCAGCCGGCGATCTGGACATAGAGGCGATCCGCGATCGAGCGGCTGAGATCGTCGAGGGATCGGGCGTCGATCGTCATCGGGAGGGTTCGCTGGCGGACTGGGGGCGCAGAGCCACCACCACGCTGCCATGGACCAGCAGGGCCGCCCCCCAGCCCAGGGTCAGCCAGCTGAGATGGGGCCAGGGATGGCGCAGCTCCTGCACGAACCAGAGGCCGCTGTTGAGGGCCGCGAAGGCCATCGCGTGCAGGGTGAAATTGACGATGCGTTCGTAGTGGTGGTAGGTGGGGTCGGCGGGATCGGCGGGGCCGTACCAACGGATCGGCATGGGGTCGTACGAGGGGGGTGAGGGGGCGCGGGGGCCGGCCCGCTGGGGGAGACCCGGGGACCAGCCTGGTTGACGGATGGGCACCCTATGCGGTGAGAATGAGCAGGCAGGCGCTTGTAGCTCAGCGGATTAGAGCATCTGACTACGGATCAGAGGGTCGGGAGTTCGAATCTCTCCAGGCGCGTCCTTCCATCAGCCGTCCTCCGGGGCGGCTTTTTTTTGTCTCAGCAGGCCCTGACCTCTGGCCAGTGCGGAGGGGCACACGGCCGCGGGGCCCGCCTCGCCAATGCCTACCATCAAGCCACTTCCGTACTGCTCCCATGGCGGACCTGATCGACACCCCCCTCAGCAGTGCTGATCCGGCCATCGCCACCCTGATCGCCAAGGAACTGGAACGTCAGCAGACCCATCTGGAGCTGATCGCCAGTGAGAACTTCGCCTCCCGGGCCGTGATGGAGGCCCAGGGCTCGGTGCTCACCAACAAGTACGCCGAGGGCCTGCCCCACAAGCGCTACTACGGCGGCTGTGAGCATGTTGATGCGATCGAGGAGCTGGCGATCAAGCGGGCCAGGCAGCTGTTCGGTGCCGCCTGGGCCAATGTCCAGCCCCACAGCGGTGCCCAGGCCAACTTCGCCGTGTTCCTGGCCCTGCTCAAGCCCGGCGACACGATCCTGGGCATGGACCTCGCCCACGGGGGCCATCTCAGCCATGGCTCGCCGGTGAATGTCTCGGGCAAGTGGTTCAAGCCCGTCCATTACGGCGTCGATCCCCAGACCCAGACTCTCGACTACGCCCAGATCCGCGAGCTGGCCCTGGAGCATCGCCCCAAGCTGATCATCTGCGGCGCCTCCGCCTATCCCCGCACGATCGATTTCGCCGCCTTCCGCGCCATTGCCGACGAAGTGGGGGCCTATCTGCTCGCCGACATGGCCCACATCGCCGGGCTGGTGGCGGCCGAAGTCCATCCCAGCCCCCTGCCCCACTGCCATGTGGTCACCACCACCACCCACAAGACCCTGCGCGGTCCGCGCGGTGGTCTGATCCTCTGCAATGACGAGGCCTTCGGCAAGCAGTTCGACAAGGCGGTCTTCCCCGGCAGCCAGGGCGGCCCGCTCGAACATGTGATCGCCGCCAAGGCGGTGGCGTTCGGTGAGGCCCTGCAGCCCTCGTTCCGCACCTACAGCGAGCAGGTGGTGGTCAATGCCCAGGCCCTGGCAGCCCGGCTGCAGGAGCGGGGCATCACGGTGGTCTCCGGCGGCACCGACAACCACATCGTGCTGCTCGATCTGCGCTCGATCGGTCTCACCGGCAAGGTGGCCGATCTGCTGGTCAGCGATGTCCACATCACCGCCAACAAGAACACGGTGCCGTTCGATCCCGAGTCCCCGTTCGTGACCAGCGGCCTGCGCCTGGGCAGTGCGGCCCTCACCACCCGCGGCTTCGACGCGGCGGCTTTCCACGAAGTGGCCGATGTGATTGCCGACCGGCTGATCGAGCGGGAGGACGCCGCTGTGGAGCAGCGCTGCCGCGAGCGTGTCGCCGATCTGTGTCGGCGTTTTCCGCTCTACGCGCCACAACGTCAGCTTCAGAACATCTGAGCTTCAGCGACGCCCGTAAGGTGGCGCCCATCGGCCTGCTGCTTCCCGTCCTTCACCTGTGACGCTCGCCTCCAGTCCCATTGCGGCAGCTTTGCTCACCCTCGCCGTTGCAGCCCTGCTCACGGCGCTGGTGGTGCCGCTGGTGCGGATGTTCGGCCTGCACTGGGGTCTGGTGGATGCGCCCGATCCACGCAAGCAGCACACCCTGCCGATGGTGCGCCTCGGCGGCGTCGGCATCGTGGTCGGATTCAGCCTGGCCCTGACCCTCACCTGGCTGCTGGGGGGCTTCGCGAACCTGGCTCCGGACAAGGATCAGTTGATCTGGACCACCCTGGCCGGGGCCCTTTGCTTCTTTGTCATCGGCCTCGCCGACGACCTGTTCGCCCTGCCGCCGTTGCCCAGGCTGGCCGGTCAGCTGGCCGTGGCGATGGCGGTCTGGAGCCAGGGGGTCCGCATCAGCAACATCGATTTCCCCTTTCCCCTGTTCGGGCACAGTCCGAACCTGACGCTGGCGGCTCCCCTGAGCCTCCTGGCCACCGTGATCTGGCTGGTGGGCATCACCAATGCCATCAACTGGCTCGATGGCCTTGATGGACTGGCGGCCGGTGTCAGCGGCATTGCCGCAGTGGGCCTGCTCTCCGTCAGTTACAGCCTGCACCAACCCGCCGCCGGCCTGCTGGCGGCGGCCCTGGCGGGGGCCTGCCTCGGCTTCCTGCGCCACAACTTCAATCCGGCCCGCATCTTCATGGGCGATGGCGGCTCCTATTTCCTCGGTTTCGCCCTGGCGGCGATCAGCATCGTCGGCCCGGCCAAGGGGCTCACGGGGGTGAGCCTGCTGTTGCCGCTGCTGATTCTTTCCCTGCCGCTGGCCGACATGTCGGCGGTGATCATGGGCCGCCTCAGTGAGGGGCGCTCGCCCTTCTATCCCGATCGCCGCCATCTGCACCATCGCCTGTTGCGGGCGGGCTTCAGCCATCGCCGCACCGTGGTCCTGATCTATGCCTTCACCCAGTGGCTGGCGGCCCTGGCCCTGGTGGTCGCCGATGCCGAGCTGCGTTTTCTCTGGCTGGCTCTGGCCACAGCGGTGCTGATCGCCGTGGTGGTGGTCTTCCGCCGCCAGATGCAGCAGGAGGCCGGGTGAGCCAGCCAGCGCCGGCTGATCAGGCTGCCGCCGAGATCCTCTGCGTCGGCAGCGAACTGCTGCTGGGCAACATCGTCAACAGCAACGCCCGCTGGCTGGCTGAGCAGCTGGCATCCCTCGGCATCCCCCACCATCGCCAGCAGGTGGTGGGGGATCACCGCGCCCGCCTGATCGCCGCCGTGCAGTCGGCCTCAAGGCGCTGCCGGCTGCTGATCACCACCGGCGGCCTCGGACCCACCCCCGACGACCTCACCACCGAGGCGATCGCCGCTGCCTTTGACACCCCCCTCCAGGAGCGCCCCGAGGTCTGGGCCGACATCGAGGCCAAGCTGGCCAGCCGCGGCCGCCCCCCTTCGCAGGCCGTGCGCCGCCAAGCCCTGCTGCCGGTTGGCGCCAGCGTGCTGCCCAATCCCACCGGCACCGCCCCGGGGATGATCTGGACGCCGGTTCCGGGCTTCACCCTGCTCACCTTTCCGGGGGTGCCCAGTGAAATGAAGGCGATGTGGCGCACCACCGCCGCTCCCTGGCTGCGGCAGTCCGGCCTGGCCCAGGGGGTGTTTGCCAGTCGCATCCTGCGCTTCTGGGGGGTGAGCGAATCGAGCCTGGCCGAGCAGCTCGAGGACCTGCTGGCCAGCGCCAACCCCACCGTGGCCCCCTATGCCGGTGCCGGTGAGGTGACCCTGCGGCTGACGGCGGCGGCAGCGGATCAGGGCGCAGCCGAGGCCCTGCTGGAGCCCCTGGAGGCCGAGGTGCGGGCCCGCACGGGCTCGACCTGCTTCGGGGGCGACGAGGACAGCCTGGCCTCGGTGGTGCTGGCGGGATTGCGGCAGCGGGGCCAGACCCTGGCGGTGGCCGAATCCTGCACCGGCGGCGGCCTGGGAGCGGCCCTGGCGGCGGTGCCGGGGGCTTCGGATGTGTTCCTCGGTGGCGTGATCGCCTACGCCAATGCCGTCAAGCAGCAGCTACTGGGGGTTCCTGCCGAGCTGCTGCGGGAGCATGGCGCCGTCAGTGATCCGGTGGCCAGGGCCATGGCCGAGGGCGTCCAGCGCCTGACCGGAAGCACCTGGGCCCTGGCGGTTTCCGGCATCGCCGGACCGGGGGGCGGCAGCCCCGGCAAACCGGTGGGCCTGGTGCATCTGGCCTTGGCCGGCCCGCGGGGCTGCAGCAGCGAGGGGGTGCGCTTCGGCGCCAGCCGCGGCCGCAGCTGGATCCAGACCCTCAGCATCGGTGAGTCCCTGAACCGCCTGCGGCTGGCCCTGGACTGAGGTCGCGCCCAGGGAGCGCCTGGCCTGGCCCTTGGCCGGTGGGGGGGCTCACCCCGCTGCGTCCTCAGTACCAAGCCGAAGCTTCTGCCGCTGCGGCCGAATTGAGGCGGCCGGGATCCCCCGCCAGGCCTCGAACCAGCTGGCGGTGATCGGCATCCCTGCAGCCCGGCGGCCGAACGATCACCAATGCTGACGGGTGGAGTTTTCCGCTTCACCTCGGGGGTTTTCAACAGGGCGCCCAGGCTTTTCCCCGGTTTGCCGAGGGAAAATCCCTGGCTGCGACAAGGGTGTTGATTTCTTCTGGGGAAAACGGCCTCTCCCCTTGACCAGGGCGGACCAGAGCGGCCCGTCGGCGGGCGCCGCCAGCAGCCTGCGCCTGAGGGCCTGGCCTGGCTCAGGTCCAGCCGCGGGTCCGATGGGACGGCGGCTCCGGGGGGCACTTTGACGGGATGGGGGGCGCCGTGGGGTGATGGGGACGACATCGCGAAGGACGCCGCTTGAGCCAGATCCCCGACCATTCCCCCCAGTTCGTCAGCATCGAGAACCAGATGCCCCAGGACCTGTTTGAAGCCATGGCGGAATTCATCCGCATCCATCCCCAGTGGGATCAGTACCGGCTGATGCAGGCGGCGCTGGCGGGCTTCCTGTTCCAGCAGGGTTGCCAGGATCGCTCCGTGGCCCGTCACTACCTGGACGGCCTGTTCCGGCGAGAGCCCTCGTCCAATGCCTCCCCCTATCGCTCCTGAGCCCCGACTGAGATGGTTTCCCCCTCCCCTCGGCCGCACCTGGTGGTGCTCGATGGCTACACCAGCAATCCCGGCGATCTCGACTGGGAGCCCCTGCAGCGGCTCGGGGAGCTGACGGTGCACGAGCGCACGGCTCCCGAGCGGGTGGCCGCGTCCATCGCCAGCGCCGATGTGGTGCTCACCAACAAGACCCGGCTCGATGCCACCACCCTGGCGACGGTCCCGGGCCTGAAGGGGGTGGCCGTGCTGGCCACCGGATTTGATGTGGTCGATGCGGCGGCGGCCCGCAAGCTGGGCATTCCGGTCTGCAACGTGCCGGAGTACGGAACGCCGTCGGTGGCCCAGGCCGTCTTCGCCCTGCTGTTGGAACTCACCAACCACACCGGCGCCCTGGCGGCCTCGGTGCGCCAGGGCCGCTGGTCGGCGGGGCCCGATTTCTGCTACTGGGATCAGCCCCTGGTGGAGCTGGCCGGGCAGACCCTCGGGGTGGTGGGCATGGGGCGGATCGGTACGGCGGTGAGCCGCATCGCCGAGGCCTTCGGCATGCGGGTGCTCTGCCATCGCCGCAGGCCCGATCCGGCGTCGGTGCCTCTCGATCAGCTGCTGCTGGAGAGCGACGTGATCAGCCTGCACTGTCCCCTCACTGCCGAGACCCAGGGCCTGATCGACGCTGAACGGCTGCAGCGGATCAAGCCCGGCGCCATGCTGATCAACACCGGCCGCGGCGCCCTGATCAACGAGGCCGATCTGGCGGCGGCCCTGGCCAGCGGTCACCTGGGTGGAGCCGGCCTCGATGTGCTCAGCCTGGAGCCGCCCCGGGCCGACCATCCCCTGCTGAGCGCCCCCAACTGTCTGATCACGCCCCATGTGGCCTGGGCCACCCGAGCGGCCCGCCAGCGCCTGATCGCCGTCAGCGCCCGCAATGTCGCGGCCCTGCTGGCCGGCCGGCCGATCCATGTGGTCAACGGGGCCTGAGACGTTGTCTTGCGGGGGGATAACCGATCCCCAGCCGCAGCGGCGTCCCGGGGGCTTCACTCCCGCCCGGTTTTAGGATGCTCTATCCCCTGCGAAGCCACGGTGAGCGCCGGCACCCTCTACGACAAGGTCTGGGAGCTGCACCGGGTCGCCGAACTGCCCGGCGGTGCCACCCAGCTGTTCATCGGCCTGCACCTCATCCATGAGGTGACCAGTCCCCAGGCCTTTTCCGCCCTGCGCGATCTGGGCCTGGGGGTTCGCCATCCCGAGCGCACCGTGGCCACGGTGGATCACATCGTGCCCACCACCTCCCAGGCGCGGCCCTTCGCCGATCCGCTGGCCGAGGAGATGCTGGTCACCCTGGAGCGCAACTGCGCCGAGCACGGCATCACCCTGCACGGCCTCGGCAGCGGCAGCCAGGGCATCGTGCACGTGATCGCGCCGGAACTCGGGCTCACCCAGCCGGGCATGACGGTGGCCTGCGGTGATTCCCACACCTCCACCCACGGGGCCTTCGGCGCCATCGCCTTCGGTATCGGCACCAGCCAGGTGCGCGATGTGCTCGCCAGCCAGAGCCTGGCGATGAACAAGCTCAAGGTGCGTCGCATCCGGGTGCAGGGCGTCCTGCAGAGCGGTGTCTCCGCCAAGGATCTGATCCTGCACATCATTCGGGTGCTCGGAGTCAAGGGGGGCGTGGGCTACGCCTATGAGTTCGCCGGTGAAACGATCGAGGCGCTCTCGATGGAAGAGCGCATGACCCTCTGCAACATGGCGATCGAGGGCGGCGCTCGCTGCGGCTACGTCAACCCCGATGCCACCACCTTCGCTTACCTGCAGGGCCGGCCCCAGGCGCCGGTGGGTGAGGCCTGGGCCCGGGCGGTGGACTGGTGGCGCTCCCTGGCCAGTGGCCCTGAGGCCGTCTTCGACGATGAGGTGCTGTTCGATGCCTCCGGGATTGCGCCCACCGTCACCTGGGGCATCACCCCGGGCCAGGGGATCGGTGTCGACGAGACCGTGCCGATCGCCGAGCAGCTCCATCCCGACGAGCGACCGATTGCCGAGGAGGCCTATCGCTACATGGACCTGCAGCCGGGGGTGCCGATTGCCGGCGTACCGGTGGATGTCTGCTTCATCGGCAGCTGCACCAACGGCCGCCTCAGCGATCTGCGGGCCGCCGCCGCCGTGGCCAAAGGCCGCCAGGTGGCTCCTGGCATCAAGGCCTTCGTGGTGCCGGGATCGGAGCAGGTGGCCGCCGAAGCCGAAGCCGAGGGCCTCGATGCGGTGTTTCGCGCCGCCGGCTTCGAATGGCGCGAACCGGGCTGTTCGATGTGCCTGGCCATGAACCCCGACCGCCTCGAGGGCCGCCAGATCAGCGCCAGCTCCTCCAACCGCAACTTCAAGGGTCGCCAGGGCTCTGCCAGTGGCCGCACCCTGCTGATGAGCCCGGCGATGGTGGCGGCCGCCGCCGTTGCCGGCCATGTCGTCGATGTCCGCGAACTGCTGACAGCACCCACGGCTGCTGGCGCTGTTCGCCCGGCTGTCATGGACATTCCTGGCTGATTCGCTGCCCACGCGAGCTGGCTGCCAGCCCCGCTCCGACGCGCCCTTTCCCCTCCCCACTCCGATGAGCTCCGCCTCGAGCCCCCCAGCCAGCCCCGCCCCGTTCCCGATCGGTGCGATTCGCCTCTGCCGTGGTCAGGCGGTGGCCGTGGTCGGTGACGACATCGACACCGACCGGATCATCCCGGCCCGCTTCCTCAAGTGCGTCAGTTTTGAAGGGCTGGCCATCGGTGCCTTCGCCGATGATCGCGCCGAGCTGGCCGGCGACCACCCCTTTGATCACCCCGAGCATCAGGGCGCCACGATCCTGGTGGTCAATCGCAACTTCGGCTGTGGCTCCAGCCGCGAACACGCCCCCCAGGCGCTGATGCGCTGGGGGATCCGGGCCCTGATCGGCGAGAGCTATTCAGAGATCTTCTTCGGCAATTGCCTGGCGATGGGCATCCCCTGCCTCACCGCCGGCCATGACGATGTCCTGGCCCTGCAGCAGGCGATCACCGCCGATCGCGCCGCTGAGCTGGTGCTCGATCTCGAGGCGCTTCAGGTGAGCCTGCTGGGCAGCCCGGTTGCTGCCGGGGAGCGCAGCTGGCCGTTCAGCCTGGCCCAGGGGCCCCATCGCATGTTGGTGAGTGGCCAGTGGGATGGCACCGGCCAGCTGGTGGCCCATGACGCCGAACTCAGGCGCACCGCCGCCAGGCTCCCCTATCTGAGCGGCTTTGGCAGCGCGGCCAGCTGAAAGCTGGCTGGCTGTTGATGGCCAGGCTGGAGCGGCTCAGAACGGGCGGTTCAAGATCGCCTGGCTGGGGTTGTAGGTGTAGGGAACAAAGGGGCGTCCCGTGCCCTTGAAATTGAAGTCGTTGAGTTTGATCCGCAGGCCGCCGAGGCCGTCGTAGGGGCTGTAGAAAAGGCCGATCTCGTAGGAGCGCCGCTGCCAGCGCAGCTCGACGTAGGAACCGGTGACGCCGCCATAGTTTCCCGACCTGGGATCGACGTTGATACCGATGCCGCCGCTGAACACCAGCGGGCCCACCAGTTGCTGGGTGAGGCCGATACCGAGGGTGTTGAGGTCCACCGCCCGGTCAAAGCTCAGGGGGCTGATGCCCTGCTTGAGGGTGCCGCCGCCGGTGATCGTGAGCTGGGTGAAATCGAGGAAGGGGCGCACGAAGTGGCCCAGGGTGAGGGTGGGGCCACCCGAGAGGCCGATGGTGTTCTGGTTGGTGCCATCGCCGTAATACGCCATGGTGCCGAGCACATTGGCGTTGAGGCTCAAGCCGGGTATCACCGGTTGGGCGGTGTTGAGGAAGGCTTTGTCGACGGTGAGTGGAGCCGGCTTACCGGTCCAGAGGTTGTAGCTGAAGTTGAGGGAGCCGATGGCATTGGCCCGCCAGAGATCGCTGAGATTGGTGCTCTGGTAGGGGTTGCTCTGGTAGTTGCCGATGCCGGTGCGCCAGTAGTAGCTGCTGCTCAGGCGGCCCCAGCTGGGCAGCGCGCCGCTGTGATCGAAGGACAGGCCATAGGCGGTGTAGACGTCCTGCTGGCCGAGGGTGCCGTTCCAGGTGCGATAGCGATAGGCCCCGAACAGCCGCGCGGTGGCGTCCCCCAGCAGGGGCACATGGATGTTGCGCGAGAGATCACCCCAGCTGCGGGTGCCATCGGGGATGTTCTCCGGGTTGAAGGTGGACATCTCCAGCTGGACCTGGCTGTCGAAGCCCAGCAGCGGCCCCGTCAGCTTGGCCTGGAGGCCGAACAGGTCGCTGCTGGTGGCCGGTTGATAGACCCCGGCGGATTGCACCGGCTGGCCGGGCAGGGGGTAGACCGAGGTGCTGCCGTTGATAGCCCGCTGCACCAGAAACTGGGGTTCCAGCACCAGCCTGGTGGTGCCCTGCGAGCCGAAGGCGATCGGGATCTTGTAACCCGTGTAGTAACCGTCGCGGTCGTCCTTGTCGTAGCTGAACACCAGGCGGTGATTGACCTCCTCCTGCTTTTTGATCGTGGTGCTGCGGGTCACCGAGATCGGCAGGCGATCCTCCAGCCGCAGGCGATTGCGGGAGGCCGTGATCACCGTGTCGCCATTCGGCTGCAGGGTGGCCACCACGTTCTCCGAATCCAGCCACGACTGGGCGGGGGTGAAGGGGTCGTTGCTGAAGCCGACGCGATCGCCGCTGAGCGTGGTGGGCGTGATGCGCAGGCGCCGGGCCTGGAAGCGCCAGCGGCTGATCGTGCCGCGCACCAGCTGCTTGTTGCTGGAGGTGGAGAGACTGTTGAGCTGGCTGGGCCGGATCCCGCCGTAGTTGTTGGCGGCATCGGTGGAGAGGGAGGCATTGGGGAAGCCCCGGCGCCGCTCGGCGACCAGGCTCTGCTCGAACTTCACGTCGGTGACGCGCTGATCGAGGGCGGCGATCGCCGCACGACGTTCCCGCTCCTGTTGCCGGGCCGCAGCCCAGACCCCCTGGCGGCTGGCGGGCTGGGGGCTGACGCTCGTACCAGGAGAGATTCCTGTTGGAGCTGGAGCCGTTTCAGCCGCTGGGGCCTGGGCCAGGCGCCTGGGGCCCATCGTCACCACCTGAAGTTGTTCTGCCAGGGTTTCCGGCCGTTCCTGGCCAGGTTCCGGTGCCCCTGGGCAACCCTGGGCTGGCGGCAGCTCCAGCGGCGGCACCAGGGGTTTGGCCTGACCAAAGCGATAGCGCAGGCCCAGCATGTAGGCGTTGCTGCCTTCACTGACACCGAAATAGAGCCCATAGGCGCCGGAGCGGTGATGGATGCGACCGACGACCGACCACTGGGGACTGACCAGAGCCTCGACCTCAAAGGCCAGGTAGTTGAGGAAGACGGAGTAGTTCTGGCGGAAGGTCTTCTCGTAGTTGCTGGGCTGGCTCAGCAGGCTGACGCCCTCGACGAAATACAGGTTCAGCCAGGGCTGCAGCCACAGGCGCCCACCGAGGCCCACGGTCCCCTCGGCGAAGGTCTGGGCGGGTGTGTCGGCAAAGGCCACCGCCTGGTTGTAGGGCCCCCCGGGCTGCTGGGCGGCCCGGTGGCCGAGCAGGTTGGCGTCCAGCTCCAGGGCCAGGGGGCCGGCATCGATCAGGCGACGCTCCAGGCCCAGACCGGTGAGGTATTCCGGCCGCAGGCGACCTTTGAAAATGAAGGTGTCGCCGAAGTTGGCCGCGAACATCTGGCCCGCCCAGGTGGTCACCGCCCAGGGATAGGGATGCCACTGGACTGGGCCCGGCAAGGCCGGCGGGCAGGCGATCGGCTCGGCCGGCGTCAGCGGCACCGAGGGCATCGAGGCCAGGTTGAAGTCCGTTTCGCTGCCGTCGAGATCGAGCACGCCGTAGACGTCCTCCAGCTCGCCCCTGCCCTCCAGCAGGCTGTAGCGCAGGCGGCTGGCCTGCATGTACTGCATGCCCCGCTGCAGGCGGACGCTGCCGTAGGCGTAGAGCGTGCTGGATTCGGTGTCGATCTCGATCCGATCCGCCAGCAACCTGGCGCCCGCCAGTCGGGCCGAGACATGGCCGCTGCCGACGAACCGACGCATCTGGGCGTCGTAGCCCTGGTGATCGGCCCGCAACTCCAGATCAATCGGCACACCCGGTGTCAGGACGCCGGCGGCCGGAGTCGTCGCTGATTGGCTCTTGGTGCCGCTGGCTGCCGCGGGGGCGGGCCCGGTTGCAGCGGCGGCAGCCCCAGGGGCCACAGCATCAGCGCCTGGGGCGGGGGCCGGAGCTGCCGGCGCCAGCGGAGCGGCTGTCGAGGCGAAGGGATTGAGATCGGCCGGCAGCCGCGTGGGGCTGGGAGGGCTGTCCTGGCCGCTGCCGAGAGGGGCCTGAGCCAGGGCCTGCGGCACTGTCCCGTCGAGCGGTGGCAGGGGCGGCGGCGGCCCGATCGGATGGGCGGGGACCGCCGGCGCCAGTTGATTGGATTCCTGGGCCCGGGCCGACTGGGGCCCCACCAGCAGCAGGGATCCGGCCAGAACGAGTCCAGCAGCGGTCTTGGCCCTGAGAACTGTCCGGGGGGGAGGCAGCACAGGAAACCGGAAATCGTGGGTCACATCGCCGGCGATCCTGCCACGTGAGTGGACAGGGACGCGATCAGCTCAGACCGGTTGTTGTGATGGGTGCTGCCCGACCTCAGCCGGGAGAGCGTGCTGGGCAATTGTCTCAGTCCTCGAGATCCTTGCGGCTCGGGGTGCGGCTGGGATCGCTGGCCAGGAAGCCGAACACGAAGATCCCGATGAAGAAGAAAACGACCGAGTAGACCGAGATCTTGAGGGCGAGCATGGCTGTCCGGCGGGTGACAGGGAGTGACAGGCGCCGGGTGGGGTCTGGTGGACCCAACGGCAGCCGCGTCATCCTATGGGGCTTGAATGGCCATCCAAGATGCCGGGGGGCCTGGAGCAGTGCCTTCCCGCCCGGATTGAAACGTTTCAGTCACGTTTGCCCTTGGACCCGACCCTTGATCTTCAGCCCCTCTGGCTTTTGCCACAAGGGGATTCCGTCCCCCTGCCGGCGCTTGAGGATCCATGGGGAGGCGTCCATCGGCCCGACTGGGCGGCCCGCCGACTGATCATCTGGCCCCGGGGCGGCCAGTGGCGGCGGTTGCGGTTGACCCTGACCTGCCCGGAGCCCTGGCGCTCCCTTGGCCCCGCCAAGGCGGTGGCACGGCTCTGCCTGCGCTGGTGGGCCGAGGCGATGGTGTTGCGCGTCGACGCTGAACCGATCCATGGCGGCGATCTGTTCGATACCGCCTGTCGCTGGCCCCTGCCCGAGCGCTGGTGGGCCGGTGAACCCCTGGAGATGGAGCTGGATCTGCGCAGTCCCTGCCACGACGATGGCGCCCTGATCCACAGCCGGCTGGAACTCGAGCCGCGCGATCCCAGCGATCCCGACGGTCTGCTGGCCCCCACCCTGGAGGACCTGGCGGCCTTGCGACGGCAACGGGGCTGGCCCGAGGGCACCCCCGCCGGATCCGTCCAGGTGCTGGGCCATGCCCATCTCGATCTCGCCTGGCTCTGGCCGGTGGCCGACACCTGGCGGGCGGCCGAGCGCACCTTCGTCTCCACCCTGGATCTGATGGAGCGCTTTCCGCAGCTCCATTTCGGCCAGTCCACCCCGGCCCTGTATGCCTGGCTGGAGCAGCAACGGCCGGCCCTGTTCGAGCGCATCCGCTCGGCGATGCGGGCCGGCCGCTGGGAACCGCTCAATGGCCCCTGGGTCGAGAGCGACTGCGTGCTGCTCGACACCGCCTCGCTGCTGCGCCAGTTCCAGGAGGGGCAGCACTACAGCCAGCGGACCTTCCCGGAATGGGACCACAACCTGGCCTGGTTACCGGACAGCTTCGGCTTCGCCGCGGGCCTTCCGGCCGTGGCGGCAGCCACCGGAGTGCATTGGTTCTGCACCCACAAGCTGGCCTGGAACGCCACCAATCCCTTCCCCCATCGCCTGTTCCGCTGGCGCAGCCGCTGCGGCAGCGAGGTGCTGGCCCTGATGAGCGCGCCGATCGGCACCGATGGCGATCCGCTGCCGATCGAGACCTACCGCCTCGACTGGCAGCGGGCCACCGGGGTTGCTGACGCCCTCTGGTTGCCGGGGGTCGGCGATCACGGCGGCGGCCCCACCGCCGAGATGCTGGAGCAGCTGGCCCTCTGGCAGCAGCAACCCCAGGCTGTGCCCCAGCAGCACGGCAGCCTGCGCTCCTATCTCGAACGACTGGAGCCCCTGGCGCCCCAGTTGCCGGTCTGGCGGGATGAGCTCTACCTGGAGCTGCATCGGGGCTGTGCCACCAGTCGGCCGGATCAGAAGCGACACAACCGCAGCCTGGAACGGCTGCTGCGGGAGGCGGAACTGGCCCGGGCCCTGCTGCTGGCCTGGGATGGGGCTGCCGCTGATCTGGCGGCTGTTGCTGACCCGCTGGTGGGCGCGACTGACGCCGGCGGCGCGACGGCGATCGACTGGCGCCCCCTGCTGTTCCAGCAGTTTCACGACATCCTGCCGGGCACGTCGATCCCGGAGGTGTTCGAGCAGGCCGAACCCCAGTGGCGGGCGGCCCGTCGCCGCAGCAGCAGGCAGCGCGACCGGGATCTGCAGGCACTCCTGGCCGGGGCGAGCGGCGCTGCGGCAGCTCCCGCCCGTGCGGAGGCAGCCTTCCCGCAGCCCTCGCCAGGGACAGCAGCGCAGGACCAGGGGTTGCCGGCAAGCCCGCTGCTGGAGCCCATCGGGGCTGGTGGCGGGCTCCCCAGCCGGCGGAGCGGCCCGGAGATCAGCGACATGGGCAGCGATCTCCCCCATGACCAGCCCTCGCAGGCGGCCTGCGACCAGCTCTGGTGGCTGGCCCAGCTGCAGGCGCTGCCGGCCGCCCGCCGCACCCTGAGGCTGCCCCCAGGTGAGTGGAGCCTGATCCAGGCCGACGGCCAGGAGTGGAGCCTGCCGGCCCAGGCCGCTGCCGAGGGGGGCGTCTGGATCCAGCTGCCCGTGCCCGCCGGTGTGACGGCCCTGGCGCTGCGACGCCGAGCCGCCACAGCGGCGGGCCTGGCCTCGGCCAGCCAGGGGGCCCTGGCTCCAGAGCGCTTGCGGTCGATGGCGCCAGCCGTCGAGCCTCTGCCAGCCTGGCCGGCCGCCCAGCCCGGGCAGCCCCAACAGCCAACCCCGCCGTCCGCGCTGCCGCCGCCTTCCAGGCAGTCCCTGGCCGCAGTGCAGCCCCTGCCTGCAACCCGGCTCCACCAGCCTGTGCACCTGATCGGCGCCGAGGAGCTCGGGCCCGACCACTGGCGCCTCGGCAATGGCCTGATCGAAGCCGTGATCGGCCCGGCAGGACTGGAGCAGCTGGTGGCCGGCTCGAGCACTGGCGAGGGCAAATCCCTGCTGGCGGCCCCCTTGCGCTGGCAGCGCTGGGCCGATCGGGGCGAGTTCTGGGATGCCTGGGATCTGGCCGCCGATCACCGCCGCCATCCGCTGCCCTGGGATTGGCAGGGAGCCCCGGAGCTGGTCAGCGCCGGCCCCCTGGCTGCCTCGTTCCGCTGGCGCGGCGTCGTCGGCGAGAGCCCGGTGCGACTGGAGCTGCGCCTGCTGGCCGGCAGCCCCTGGCTGGAGCTGGTGCTCTGCCAGCAGTGGCGCCAGCGCCATGAGCTGTTGCAGCTGGAGATCCCCCTGGCCGGCAAGGCCGAGCGCTGGGCCGCAGACACGAGTGCCGGCGTGATCGAACGACCCGCCGTGGCATGCACACCGCGGGAGCAGGCCCGCTGGGAGGTGCCGGCGATCAGCTGGGCCGCTGCCGCTGATCTGGCGGTGCTTCTGGATGGGCCCCAGGGAGTTTCGGCGACGGCCGATCGCCTCAGCGTCTCGCTGCTGCGGGGCCCCACCTGGCCCGATCCCGGCGCCGACAACGGCTGGCAGCGCCAGCGCCTGGGCCTGATGGCAACGCCGGCAGGCTGGCGGCCGGCCCGGGTGCCCCAACAGGCCCGCCGGCTGCGCGAACCCCTGTGGCTGCGGCCCCGCCAGTCGCCTGGCTCGCGAGCAGGCGGCCCCCCTTGGTCGTCCCCCGAACGGACCGGGGCCCAGCCGCCTGAGCCCCGGTCCGCGGCGGGGCCGTTCGTTCCGCCCCTGCAGGACGATCTGCGGCTGGTGGGACTGCGCCCCGCCCACGCCCAGGCCTCCGGTGCTGAACCGGTTGCGGTGGATCAACCCACAATGGATGAACCCGGAGTGGATCAACCCGGAGTGGATCAGGCCGGGGTGGATCCGTTCGGCGGCGCCGGCGATCACGCCGGGATTGACCTGGTGCTCAGCGTCCAGAACGAGGGGCCCTGCCGGCGCCGGCTGGAGCTGGACGCGAACTGGCAGGTGCTGGAGCGGCTCGATGGGCTCGATCGCCCCTGGGACTCAGGCGGGGACCACCTAGTGCTGGGACCCTGGCAGCTGGCCTTCTGGCGCATTCGCTGGCGACCGGCTCCGGCGTGAGCCGGCAGCCCTCGCAGCTGGTCTCATTCCGGCGGCAGTTCTCTGGCGCTGCAGAGGTTGATGCCAACCCCTACAGCAGGCCGCCCGGCGAGCTCTGGACAGCGCCGTGGATGGCCTCTGGGCGCCGTGCGGGCATGGGATCCGAGTCGTCCGATCCGGCAGAACCAAAGAGGTTGGCCAGCGCTGCCCTGACTTGACAGGGCTGGCTCGCTGCCTTTTTCAGTCCTCGTGGTCGTCGAAGGGGTCGGTGAGCTGCTTGGAGGGGGGGCCGAAGGCCGTGTAGACCCCGAAGCCGGTGAGGGCCAGCAGCACCGCCAGAACGGCGATCGCAACGGAGAGGGCAGGGGAGCCGCTGGTGGAGGGATCCATGGAGGAGAAAGAGGGCGGGACGCGAGGTGGCCGGGGTGCGCAGGGGAGGCTGCGTCACAACTCTCGACAGCCCGCCTCGGTGCGGCCTGCAAGGCCCTTACAGTAGCCAGAACGATCTTCGGCTCGAGAGCACCGATCTGCCATGGCTCAACGCACCCGCCTGGGAGACATCCTGCGTCCACTGAACTCCGAATACGGCAAGGTTGTCCCCGGTTGGGGCACCACGCCGGTGATGGGAATCTTCATGGCCCTGTTCCTGGTCTTCCTGCTGGTGATCCTGCAGCTGTACAACAAGTCCCTGCTGCTCGAGGGCATCACCGTCAACTGGAACGGCTTCGGCTGATCCCTCGGCGGTTTCCGCACCAGCAACCCCATGAACATCTTCGGCATCGGACTCCCCGAGATGGCGGTTATCGCCGCCATCGGCCTGCTGGTCTTCGGGCCCAAGCGCCTGCCTGAGCTCGGCAAGACCCTGGGACGCACCCTCAGGGGTTTCCAGTCGGCCTCCCAGGAATTCGAGCAGGAGTTCCGCAGCGCCATCGCCACCTCGGATGTGGCGACCACAACCGCTGCAACCTCCCTCCCTGCCACTCACGACGCGGCGACGGACGACGCGGCGACGGAGCACGCAGCGACAGCGATCGAGGCCTCCAACACTCCTGTCGAGGTGAGCCCCCAGCCTGCCGAAACTCTCGGCTGAAAGGCTCGCTCAACCCCGCGTGGATCTGCAACTGCTGGTTGGACTTGGCAATCCCGGCGATCGCTATGCCGACACCCGTCACAACGTCGGCTTCATGGTGCTGGAGCGCCTGGCGGCAGCCGCCCCAGCCCCCTTCCGCCTGCAGGCCCGCCTGCAGGGCCAGCTCGCCGAGATCGGCAGTGGTGAGCAGCGTCTGCGCTTGCTGATGCCCCAGACCTACATGAACGAGAGCGGCCGCTCGATTCGCTCCGCCCTCGACTGGTACCGCCTCAGCCCCGGCCAGATGCTGGTGCTGGTGGATGACATGGACCTGCCCCTGGGCCGGCTGCGCCTGCGGGCCTCGGGCAGCGCCGGCGGCCATAACGGGCTGCGCAGCACCATCCAGCATCTCGGCACCCAGGACTTCCCCCGGCTGCGCATCGGCATCGGTGCCCCCGCTGACAACCCCCAGGAGCGCCGCGAGCGCACGGTGTCCCATGTGCTGGGCCGCTTTTCGGCCGAGGAGCGGCCGTTGCTGGAGGCCGTGTTGGTGGAGGTGGCAGCCGGGATCGACCTGATCCGCCGTTCGGGCCTGGAGCGGGCCGGCAACCGGCTGAACAGTTTTCGGGCCGGCGTGGCGGCATCCTCAGGAGCATGAGCCGTCTACCGACCACCACGGCCAGGCTGCGGGTGCTGCGCCAGAGCTTCAGTCCCTGCCTGCTGGAGGGGGAGGTGAGCGCCGGTGGCTTCCAGTGGAGTTTTCGCTGGGCCTTCGATCGCGGCGAACTGAGCGTCGAGCCCTCACTGGGACGGGCCCTGATTCAGGACGCCCTGCTGCGCTTTCTGCTCCAGGCCGATTACCAGCTGGAAGCCGGCGGCGACTACGCCTTCACGGTGCGCGCCAGCTTCTGAGGCTCGACCAGGGTCGCAGGGCGGATCAGGGGGTGACCCAGCCAGCGCTCCAGCAGCAGCTGGGCCACCACATCGTCCCAGTCCCGGGGGGGCTGGCGCAGACCCTCGGGCAGCAGACGGCGCCAGCCGCGGACCGGGTGCAACTGCCAGTAGCGCTCCCTGGCGGCCAGGGTGCTGCCCCGTTCCTCCACCGGCAGGACCAGCAGGCCCGGTTCCAGCCGTTGCTGCCAGAAACCCGAGCCGGTGCCATTGCCCAGCACCACCGCGGCCAGACCGACGCCGCCTTGCCAGCATCCCAGCAGCTCCAGGGCTTGTTCGGGAGGCAGCACGCCGGCGATGACGATCTGCTGGCGCTCCGGGTCGGTGAGCACCAGGCCGCATTTGCTGCGGCCTGGATCGAGACCGGCCAGCGGCCCAGGGCCGGGCACTCGGACGACGGGGCTCATGGCTGCCGTTCGCGGCGTTGATCACTGCCCTTGCCCGAGGTCAGCCAGTGCAGATCGACCACGATCGGATCGGGAGTATCGGCGTTGCCACGGGCCGTGGCCTCCAGGGTGGCCTCCTGGCCGGCTGGCCGATCTGCCAGGGCCCGGCCGAGCTCGTTGAAGTCGTTGACGTCGAACTGGAGGCCGTCCACCAGGGTGCCCTGACGCTGGGCTCGAGCGAAGGCGGCGGCCAGCAGCAGATTCAGCCGGCTGCGCACCACCTCCGCACCCCTGGCATCGCCTTCCAACGTGGTGCGGGAGAGCACCTCGCCCTTGCGCACCACCTGGCGATTGGGTCGCAGATCCGGGAAGGCCAGCACCCGTTGCTCACCCCGCAGCACGTTGGCCGCCGAGCGGATGCTCACCACCCAGGTGCCGGGCTTGGCCAGCAGGGTCTTGAGCCGTTCGATGTCATTGCGGGGCACCAGCAGGATCTGGCGGTCCGGCTTCTGATCGGGCAGCAGCCTTTGGAAAGCCGTCAGGTTGGCCTGCTGCAGCAGGGCCTCGATCACCGCCTGAGCCTGGCTGGATTTGTCGAGCTTCACCTTGGCGGTGGCCAGGGGCTGGCCGCTGGCGATCACCACGTCGCCGCGGCGCAAGGCGATCACGTTGCCCTCAAGACCCTTGAGTTCCTTCTCGCCCGCAGCGATCCGCTGGCGCACGCTGGCCAGTTCGGCTTCGGTGCGGCGGATTTCCGCATCCCGCCCCCTGACCTCGCGACTGAGCCGCAGGCGCTCGCTCTCCAGGCGGCTGCGTTCCAGTTGCAGGGGTTGCAGTTCCCGCCGCAGGGCCGCGATCCGCGACTCGGCCGCCTTGAGCTGGCCCTCCGCCTTGTGCTGGCTGTCGAGAGCCCGCTGGCGGCCGGCGATCGCCTGGGTGCGGCCCAGCTCCGCCCGGCTGAGTTCGCCGCGGCTGCGGTCCAGAGCGACCTGGCTCTGGCGCAGGGCGCTGCGGCTGTCCCGCAGCCGCGCCTGGATCTGGTCGAGTTCGAACAGACCCACCCGCAGGCGCTCGCTGACCAGCAGCATCAGTCCGAGGGACAGGGCACTGATCAGGGCGCCGGTGAGAGCGGTGATCACCACGGCGGTGTTCTTCGGCCTGAGCCCGAACAGCCTCAACCGTGCCTTCCCCACCTGGGTCCCCAGTCGATCGCCGAGGGTGGACAGCACACCCCCGAGAATCAGCAAGGTCAGGATCAGCAGCCAGGCCGACACGCCACGCTCCCGGAACGTCTCAGTATCGTCATGGCCGTGCCGTTCTGGCCCGAGGGGGTGCGGCTCTGGAAGCTGAACTCAGCTGAAGCGCTTGGCCAGAGCGATGGGATCGAACACGGTGATTTTCTTGCGATCGATCTGAACCAGACCTTCATTGCGCAGATCGCCGAGCAGGCGCGTGATCGTGACACGGGTGGAGCCGATCGCCTCGGCGATCGCCTGGTGAGAAAGGCGCAGATCGATCGTGATGCCCTCGCTGCTGGGCACGCCGAAATCGCGGCAGAGCACCAGCAGGAAGCTCACCAGCCGTGAGGACATGTCCCGGTGGGTGAGGGTTTCGATCATGGTCTCCGTCTGCAGGATGCGGGAGGAGAGCCCCTGCAGCAGCAGCAGCCCGACACTGGCGTCCTGCTCGATCGCCCGCCGCACTGAGGTGGCCGGCGCCGTCACCATCTCGACGCGGGTGAAGGCGATGGCGTGATAAAAGCGATCGGAGCGCTGACCGGTGAGCAGGGAGAGCACGCCGAACAGGCTGTTCTCGCGCAGCAGGGCCACGGTGATCTCTTCCCCCGATTCATAGACCCGGGACAGGCGTACGGCGCCGCGGCGCAGCAGATACACCCGTTCGGCCGGATCGCCGGGGAAAAAAATCGTCTTGCCCCGTTCGATGGTTTCGACGTTGCTGCCGGAGAGGCCGCGAATCACCTCCATCAGGGTGGGCCCTGCCGTGGCGGCGCTGCCGATGGACGCCACCGCTCCCGGGGCCCCCGTCGACGGGGTGCTGGCGTAACGGCTGAATCCGCGTGTGGCGCCGACCATGACGGGCTGCCGAGTTGATTTGGAAGCTAAGGAGCGGTTGCCCCCCGGCTTGTAGCAATCCACACTGTTTACCACGGCACAGTTCGCCAGGGCACAGTCTGGCGCCTCAAGCGGCCCCGCCCGCCAGCGGCTCCGACCCTGCCGGGGGCCCGGCAGGAGCCACGGCGAGAGCCTGGCGCTGGGCCTGCTGCAGGCTGCGGATGCCGCCATCGGCCAGATCCAGCAGCGCATCCAGCTGGCTGCGGCTGAACGGAGCCCCTTCGGCAGTGCCCTGGATTTCCAGCAGCCGCAGCTGATCGTCCATGACCACATTCAGATCCACCTCAGCCCGGCTGTCTTCGCTGTAGTCGAGATCCAGCAAGGCCGCGCCCTCCACCAGGCCCACCGAGATGGCCGTCACCTGCTGCTTCAGGGGCGAGCCGCTCAGCAGTTGCTGGCGCTGCAGCCGTTCGATCGCCGCCGCCAGGGCGACCCAGGCACCGGTGATCGAGGCCGTACGGGTGCCGGCATCGGCCTGCAGCACATCGCAATCCACCAGCAAGGTGCGCTCGCCCAGGGCCTCGAGATCAAGGGCGGCCCGCAGGCTGCGGCCGATCAGGCGCTGGATTTCCTGGGTACGCCCTGAGAGCTTCATCAGCTCCCTGGACTGACGGCTGGGGGTGGAGGCCGGCAGCAGGCGGTATTCGGCGCTGAGCCAGCCACTACCGCTGCCCCGTCGCCAACGGGGCACCTCCTCCTGCACGCAGACGCTGCAGAGCACCCGCGTCTGCCCCGTGGCGATCAGCACCGAACTGAGGGCGAAGCCCATCGGATCCCACTGGAACCGGACGGGACGTTGGCTCGTGGCCGTGCGGCCATCGCGCCGCAGGTTGGCATCGGGGCTGGAGGTCACGGCGGCGCGGCAACACAGGGGAATGGGGCGGCCAAAGGCGCGCCGGCAGCAGGCTAGGCCCCGGCAGTGGTACGTCTGTTTGCACCACTGGTGGTGTGCGCGGCTTGTCGATGCCGCTACATTCGCCATCGGGACCACCGGCAGGCCCGCCTTGCCCTTGCGTCCCAGGTCTGTGAACAGCATCGCCATGACCGTCAGCCTCGCCAGCCATCGCCAGAGCCCGAGGCCTTCCGCTGCTGGTCGGCTTGAGTCCTCCGCCCATGGAGGGCCGGCCCATCTGCCGGCGCCGCTGCCGCCCCCGCGCCTGGTGCCCCAGGCGGAAGGCCTGTTGCAGATCCATACCGCCCCCTTCCGGGGCAGTTTCGCGACGGTGTTCAGCCAGGCCCTGCGTACGGCCGGTCTGGGCAGTCGGGTGCTGGTGAGCCAGTTCCTCAAGGGGGGGGTCGATCAGGGGGTGGCCGGCAGCCTGCGCCTGTGCGGCCGGCTGGAGTGGCTGCGGCCCGCCACCCTGCAGTGCATCGATACCCCGTTGACGCTCTCCCCGCTTCAGCCCAGCACGTATCGGCCTGAAGCCGGCAGCGGCGGCGTGGCCAGTGCTGGCGTGGCCAGTGCTGGGCTGGTGAGCCCCCATGAGGCCGCTGACGGGGAACTGGCGACGGCCTCAGCCCTGGCCCAGACCCTGGAGGCCGTGGCCGAGGTCTGGGCCTACAGCCGCACCTGTCTGCTGGAGGGTTCGGTGGATCTGATGGTGCTCGATGAGCTGGGCCTGGCGATCGAGCTGGGCTATCTGGCGGCGGATGACGTCACCGCCACCCTGGAGCGGAGGCCCGCCCAGCTGGATGTCATCCTGACGGGACCCTCGATGCCAGCGGCGCTGATGGCGATGGCGGATCAGGTCACCCAGCTGCGCCGCGCCCCCTAGGCACTCCTGCCGGCCGTCCTCTCTCCACGCCGATGCTCAAGAACGACCGCTGGATCAAGGAGCAGGCCGCCGCCGGCATGCTGGAGCCCTTCCAGTCCACCCTGGTGCGCCATCTCGATCCCGAAGCCCGCAGCGGGCCGGTGCTGAGTTTCGGCTGTTCCTCCTACGGCTACGACCTGCGACTCTCCAGCAAGGAGTTTCTGATCTTCCGCCATGTGCCCGGCACGGTGATGAACCCGAAGCGGTTCAATCCGGCCAATCTGGAGCCGGCGCCGCTGCACGTCGACGAGGACGGCGACTATTTCATCCTGCCAGCCCATTCCTATGGCCTGGGCGTGGCCCTGGAGCACATGAAGGTGCCGACCAACATCACGGTGATCTGCCTGGGCAAGAGCACCTATGCCCGCCTGGGCATCATCGTCAACACCACTCCCGCCGAAGCCGGCTGGGAGGGGCATCTGACTCTGGAGTTCAGCAACTCCTCCGGCGCCGATTGCCGCATCTACGCCAACGAAGGCATCTGCCAGCTGTTGTTCTTCGAAGGGGATCCCTGCGACACCACCTATCAGGATCGCTCCGGCAAGTATCAACACCAGCCCGAGCGCGTCACCCTGGCCAAGGTGTGATTCAGGCGTTGGGCCCGCTGGCCGACACTCAGCGGATGCTGGTGAGGCCGTAGCGCAGGCCGAGAATCAGGGCATGGAGGCGGTTCTTGGCGCTCAGATTGCCAATCAGGCGCTTGGTATAAGTTTTGGCTGTCTGTTCGCTGATCTGCAGGGCATCGGCAATTTCGCGATTGCTCATGCCATCGGCCAGGCAGTGGAGAATGTCGTAGTCCCTCTCTTTGAGATCCAGGCTGGATGTTTTTTCCGAGATGTCGCGAATGCGCTGGCTGCGATAGCGCCTGCCGCCGCTGGCCGCCAGAATCGCGGCACCGAGGACGCCCCTGGCTTCAATCAGTTCCTGATAGCACAAGATGCCATTGATTTCATCGGCATCAAAAGCACGTTGGTCAATCTGATGGCCCGTGCAGATCAGCAGAGTCTTGGTGGCTGGGCTGATGGTCTTGATGGCCTGGCAGAGGTGAAAGCCGTCGCCCTGCTCGAGGAGATCCGTGCAGATCAGGAAACCGATCGGCCTTTGGCTGAAGGCCCCAAGGCAGCTGCTGGCATCGGTTCCCATATAGCGCATCAACTTGGGATCCCTGAAACCCATCACCAAGGGAAGCAGCTGCTCTTCCCGTTGCATGGCGATGGCGACACTGGGCTCGCTTCCGCTTCTGGCTATGGCCTCAAGTATGACTTTGCGACTCTGAATCAACGACGGAATTTTATAAGTTAAATCCACTGGTCAAGCTTGACTAATCCGTCGATTCTAGCGATCTTTTACTGCGACTCGGCCGACAGCCTTCAAGCTGGCGAGAGTGCCTTTGGCCTTGTTGCTGAGCGGAACGCGTCATGGCTGGTGGCGAAGCCGGCACGATGTTGCCTGGATCCATTCAACCGCTGCCAGGCCCCCTGACCAGAAGCCAACGGGCCAGTGCAGCAAACGAACGGTGAACGCCTGCAGGCCGATGCTGATGCCAGGTCTGCTTCAGATCGACCAGATCCGCTCTGCTGCTCTGTTCAAGGCAACACACGGCTGATTGACCTTGCAGGTATCCCCTTTGGGGGATCGTCAGCTGCCGGTCCCTGGGATTTGAATCCCAGGGAGATACAACTTCATCATGTCCTCCTTGATTACCAGTGCAGGAGATTCCGCTCTCAAGTTGCTCCTGGATGGATCCATCTGGGATGGCGGGCTGACAGCCCAATTGACGATCACGAACACGGGCTCAACACCGTTGGAGGATTGGAGCCTTTCCTTTGAAAGTGATGTCCTGATCAGTGGCGCCCCCTGGGGATTGACCTTCAGCGTCACCACCCTGGCCGATGGTCATTACGGCTATACGCTCACTGGCATTGACTGGGGTTCGGCCCTGTCAGCCGGCGGCTCGGTCACGGTCGGTTTCACGGCCAGCCGCGCCGCCGGCGCTGCCAGCGGCGCGCTGCAGGCCTCCGATCTGTTCGTCACCAAGCCGGTGCTGAGCGCGGCAGCATCGCCGGCGCCAACAGCGACCCCAACGCCATCTCCAAGCCCCACGCCAACACCCCCGGTGCCCGCCGCAACGGGCGAGGTGAACCCCAGCTCTTTTGCCGTCAAGGGTGGTGGCACCAATTATGCCGAGGCCCTGCAAAAGTCGTTTCTGTTCTATGAGGCCCAGCGTTCCGGCAATCTCGATGAAGCCAGCAATCGCATTGACTGGCGGGGAGATTCCGGCCTCCACGATGGACTCGATGGTGTTTATTTCGGCAATAACACCAGCGCCAATCTCCAGGCAGGCCTGAAGCTGGATCTCAGCGGTGGCTATCACGATGCCGGTGATTATGGCAAGTTCGGCCTGCCACTGGCTTCCAGTCTCACCAACCTGGCCTGGGGCGGCCTGCAATTCGCCAAGGGTTATGCCGCCTCAGGGCAAAGCGATGATCTGCTGGCTGCCGTGAAGTGGGGCACCGACTATCTGCTCAAGTGCAATGTGCTGGATGCCTCAGGCAAGACCTCCTTTTTTGTGGCCCAGGTGGGCGATGCCGATGCCGACCACGCCCTCTGGCAACCCGCTGAAACCGAAACCATTCTTCGTCCCGCGATGGCGGTGACGGCCAGCAAGCCGGGCTCCGATGTGGCCGGCGGCAGTGCCGCGGCCATGGCCTCCGCTTCAATTCTGTTTCGCCGCAATGGCGATGTGGCCTATGCCGACAAGCTGCTGAGCAGCGCAATCGCGCTGTATCAGTTCGCCGACACCTATCGGGGCAAGTATTCAGACTCGATCCCCGTAGTTCAGGGCTTTTATAATTCCTATAGTGGTTATTATGATGAGCTCGCCAACGGTGCCGTCTGGCTGGCCCAGGCTGTGAAGGCCCAGGGAGGAGATGGTTCAGCCTATTTGAACAAGGCACTCAATATTTACAACACCAATATCGGTGGCATCAACAAGGGCTGGACAGGGAATTGGGACGACAGCTCCTATGCCACAGCCGTGTTGCTGGCTCAGCAGAGTGGCTCAGCCGCGATCAAGCAGCAGGTCGAGGGCTGGCTGAACAACTGGGTGACGGGTGGCAATGGCGTCCAGATCACAGCAGGAGGCCTGCGCTGGATCAGCCAGTGGGGCTCGCTTCGCTATGCCGCCAATACAGCCTTCCTGGCCGATGTCTATGCCAGCACTGTCAACGATCCCAATGGCACCTACACCGCCCTGGCCCAGCAGACTGTCGACTATATTCTCGGAGCCAACCCCCGCCAGTCCAGTTATCTGGTGGGCTATGGCAATAATTTCCCCCAGCAGCCCCACAGCCGGGAAGCCTCGGGGGTGGGCTGGGATGGCTTCAGGAATGGGCTGCCGAATGCCCATATCGATTTCGGCGCCTTGGTGGGTGGTCCCACCCAGCCGAATGACACCTCCTACAGCGATGTCCGCAGTGATTACGTCTCCAATGAGGTGGCACTGGATTACAACGCCGGCCTCACAGGTGCCTTCGCCCGCAGCGTTGAACTCAAAGGTGGTGTTGCGCTCACCGATGCGGAGCTCGATGCTCTGCCCGGCATCACCGTTCATGGGCTGACTGCCACCCCAACTCCCACGCCAACGCCGACACCCACACCAACCCCTGCACCGGTGAATCAGGGAGCGGCCCGTTTTGCCATCAGCGGCACAGTGGCCGTTGGCCAGACCCTGACGGCGATCCAGAGTGCCGCCGATCCCGATGGTCAGGGCAGTGGTGGTTTCAGCTACCAGTGGCAGGCCTCCGGCGATGGCGGCCAGAGCTGGAGTCCCCTCGGCGCCAATGCCCCGTCCCTGCTGCTGAGCCATGCGGAGGAAGGCCAGGCCGTACGCCTGAAGGTGGCCTACCTCGATGCCGCCAATTTCACCGAGACCGTCTTCACGACCTCACAGATCGTGCCGTTCGTCAATGATGGTCAGGCGATGTTTGCGCTGATCGGCTCGGGAGCTGTGGGGCAGGTGCTCAGCGCCAGCGAAACCCAGGTCGATCCCGACGGCGATGGCAGCCTCGCCTATCAGTGGCAGGCTCAGGTCAGCGGCAGTGGCTCCTGGCAGGCGATTGCCGGGGCCAATGGTGCCAGTTTCGTGCCAGGCACGGCCCAGCAGGGCCAGAGCCTGCGACTGCAGCTCAGCTATCAGGATCGTCAGGGATTTGCCGAAACCGTTTCCAGCAACACCGTGGCCGTTCCGCTGCCACCGGTACCCCCGGCGCCCTCAGCGGATCAGCCGATCTTCGATCCCGGCGGCGCCCTCAAGCCAGCCGTCCCAACCCCCAGCTCGCCCTTCCTGAAGGTGAGCGTGGCCGGCTCGCTCTGGTACCACGGTCTCACCGCCCAGATCACCGTGACCAACACCGGAACGACGGCCCTGGGCAGCTGGAGCCTGACATTCGACACCACCCATGCGCTCAGTGGCACCCCCTGGGGAGCGACGTTGAGCCAGGTGAATCTGGGCGGCGGGCTCTATCGCTCCACCCTGAGCGGCAAGGACTGGGGCGCGAATCTGGCGGCGGGAGCCTCGGTGACCGTGGGCTTCAACGCCAACCAGGGTCTGGGCCTGGGCGATGGTGGCACCCTCACAGGACCAGCGCTGTTCTCCAGCAGCGCCGCCCAGCTGGCGGCCTCCACGGGCAATCCCAGTTACCAGAGCGGCGACGCCGCGGCCAATCTGCTCAAGTCCGGCCCTGGCGCCGATCTGCTCACGGGCCTCGCCGGCAAGGACGTGTTCCGGCTGACCAGCCTGGGGCACTCGCTGCTGGGGGGGATGGATCGCCTCACCGATTTCAGCATCGGCGTCGACAGCCTCGATGGCCCGACAGCGATGGCCGCCGCCCAGGTGGCCAAGCTGGGATCAGTGGCGGCTCTCAACGAAGCAGGCCTGGTCAGCGTGCTCACGGCGACCAGCTTCCTGGCCAATCAGGCGGCCACCTTCACCGTCGGCGCAGGGCCCACAACCCGCACGTTCCTGGCCTTGAACGATGGGGTGGCTGGCTTCCAGGCCACGAGCGATGCACTGCTGGAGATCACGGGGTACGGCGGCGATCTGCGCAATCTGGCGGTGATCTGAACTGGTGCTGGCGCCGGGGCCGCCCCGTTCAGTCCCCTTGGCCCTTCGCCGCGGCGAAGGGATTGCGCACCATCAAGGCGCTCAGGCCCAGCTGCTCGCGCCACTCGGCCAGGGGACGTTGCCAGCCCTCCTCCCAGCGCTGGGCCAGCAGCGGGGCGCTGGTGCTGGCCCCCAGGTCCAGCCCGTAGGCGATCGCCCGGCCGACATCCACCCCGGCAGGGCCGCTGGGGTCGGGGTCGTCGTGGACGCGATGGATCAGATCGGCGGCGAGCAACAGGGCACAGCCCGGCCAGCGCAGCTGCTCGGTGGTGAGGCCGTTCATGGCCGCCTCGCCGGCCAGGGTGGTTGGGCAGCCGGCGATGGCGTGCCAGACGTCATGGCTGTGGCGGATGCGCAGCTGCAGGTAGGTGGTGTCGCCATCGGCTCCCGGCGGCAGCACCGGCGCCGGCAGGGGCTCCAGGCCCTGATCGATCAGCAGGTGGCCGTAGGCATGGCCGAGGCTGCCCGCCGGCAGGGCCGCCAGGCTGGCCAGGTCTGGCCAGGGGCCCCAGTAGCGCTCGGCGATCAACGGGGCGATGGCGGGGTCGGCCCTGAGCCGAGCCCGGGCCGCCTCGGCAGCCGGCGTGGCATAGCTGGCGGTGAGCAGATCCAGGGCACAGGGGACATCGCCGGGATCGGCGCAGAGCACCACCATGTCGGCAGCCAGGCGCTGCAGCTGGGGGGTGGGTTTCATGGGGCCAGGCGGGCGCGGTGCAAGCGGCTCTTCTGATACCAGTCGGCGAATTCGGGCACCCAGGCCTGCAGATGGGGCCACATCAGATCGCAGAGTTCGCGGATCTCCTGCTGGGCATCGAGCTTGGCCCTCAGATCGAGAAAGTGCAGAAAGGCCCGCAGGGTGAAACTCACCACAAAGTGCTGGCGGTAGTCGAAGGGCAGGATGCCGCGGGCGTGTTCTTCAGCGAAGCCGGCATCAAGCAGATCGCGATAGCGGTCGGCGGCGGCACGGCAGAGCTGCAGATCGATGGCCCGCTGGTCGGCGCCGTAGTGATACTTCTTGCCCTGGCGATCGCTGTAGTCGCCCACCGGCCGCAGATAGAACACCTCCTCCAGCTCCAGCTCCCCGCCTGCAGCCTTGCGGATGCGATCGCCGGTGTAACGCATCGACTGCACGTCGAAACTGACCCCGACCCGGTGGGTGCGGGCCTGCTGCATCACCGAATGGGGAAACCAGCCGACGTTGAGCACGATCTGGGCGTGTTCGAGGGGGCCGTAATGCCCCCGTTCGCCGGCCAGCAGCCGCTTGACGCAGATCGCACCGGCCTGGCTCTCATCGGGCCAGTCGGCCCGGTCGGCCAGCACGAAGCCCTCGCTGTAGTCCTGGTGCATGCCCGCGTAGACGCATTGCTGGGGGTTGGGGGTGGCGGCGATCAGGGCGACCCGGAAGCGGGGATCCATGGCGGCAGGGGGGCGACGTTCAGCAGGCGGGATTGCCACTGAAGTTCGGGTTCGGATTCTGGCGCCAGCCTGACCCGGGCCCCTGGGCCAGGGCCGAGCTGGCTGGTTCGTGATCGGGGATCAGCCGTGGCTGCGGGGGTTGGCCATGGCCGGGGCGGGGGCTCCGCCCTGCTCTTCGCTGCCGAGGCGGCTGGTGGCTCCGACGCCAGCCAGCGCGGGCAGGGGGGCGTCGCTGAGCAGGGCGCCCACCAGGCTCTCCAGTTCGCCGGCGCTGCGGGCCCCGAGGGAACGACCCACCGGTTGGCCGGCCGCATCGAAGAGCTCGAGCTGGGGAATGCCGTTGACCTCATAGCGCTCCACTTCGGGCTGCCAGCGCGGATTGTCGACGTTGAGCATCACCACATCGAGGCTGCCGCGATGCCGCTGTTCCAGCTTTTCCATGGCGGGGGCCATCGAGCGACAGGCCTCACACCAATCGGCGTAGAACTCCACCAGGGTGGGATGCCCATCGGCCAGGGCCACCGGCAGCGGCGGCGATTGGCGCGCCAACTGCTCCAGCTGGCCGGCGGGGTTCAGCCCCCCCCGCATCCACAGCAACAACAGGGCCAGGATCGCGGCCACGGCCGCCAGCAGCATGCGCTCGCGCCGGCCGAGGGGGCTGGTGGGATCAGAGAGGACGGTGGGAGTTTCCGGCGGATTGGCGGGCATGGGGGCCAAGCGGGCGGGCCGCAGGCACTCTGGCAGCACTGGGGCACGGGGGAACAGGCATGGCGACGTTGGCGCGCGGATCAAGCTTGCTAGCGTCCAATCCCAGGGCCATGGATGTGTGAAGCGGCGCCTCACTCTCCACTTCCCCCGCGAGGCGGTGCATCAGCCGATCACCTACCGGTTGGCTGTCGATTTCGACATCGCCGCCAAGATCCTGCGCGCCCAGATCGCCCCGAATCAGAGCGGCACCATGGTGGTGGAGCTCTCCGGCGACATCGACGAACTCGATGCGGCCGAACTCTGGCTGGAGCGCCAGGGGCTGGCCCTGAACCGCGCCCAGGGCGAGATTCGCGTCAATCCCCTGCTCTGCGTGGACTGCGGCATCTGCTCCAGTGTCTGCCCCAGTGGCGCCCTGAGCTTTGATGGTCCGACGGCACGGCTCACCTTCCAGGCTCCCCACTGCCTGGTCTGTGAGCAGTGCATTCCCAGTTGCCCACTGGAGGCCATCGATCTGGTCCTGGAGACGCGATGAAATCCTTTCTGAGGCTGACGATCCTCCCCGTGCAGGCCCCGATGCTGCTGCTGCTGTTCGCGGTCAGCACCTATCTCGGCATGCACTGGAGCCGGCCGATCACGGTCGAGGCCAGCGAGCTGGCCTCCCTGGGCACGCTGATCTGGTCAGCGGAATGCCTGCAGGCCCTGGTGGTGGTGGTGGTCTGCACGATGCCCGATCTGCTGCTGCGCCAGATCTCGACCATGATGGCCGCCAGTCGGGTGATGAGCCTGGTGGTCACCTTGTTGCTGGTGATCACCGGCGGACTCTATCTGCTGCACATGGATGTGCTCTCCAATGTGCTGATTCTTGGCTCCTCGGTCCTGCTGGCCAGGCTCGATCTGGCACGCATCCGGGTGCAGCCCCAGCCCCTGCTGCTGGCTGCCCTGCTCAGCCTGCTGGTGCTCGGCGGAGCCGGGCTGGGACGCACGCTTGAAGCCCGAGCTCAACCCCTGCCGACACCACCGCAGGCGGGCAGGGCCAGCGACAACCGTGCGGTCCCCAATCGGATGATCCCCCACGCCAACCGCCTCCTCAACCAGGCTCAGAAGGCGCCGGTTCACTGACAGCTCGGTTCGATCCCCCGCTCCTGCTGCTGGTAACTCCAGGCATTGCCGAGCACTTTCTTCACGTACAGGCGTGTTTCCGGATAGGGAATCGCTTCCACCCAGAGTTCGGGGGCGCGCTTGAGCTGCTCCGCTCGCCAGCGCTGCACCGCTCCCGGGCCGGCGTTGTAGCTGGCGACGGCCAGGATGGGTTCCTCCTGCCATTGCCGCAGCAGTCCCCGCAGATAGCGACTGCCGAGCTCCACATTGCGGCTGGGATCTTCCAGCTCCGCCGGGCTGACTGGTCGTCCCGCCAGCTCGGAGGCGGTGTCAGGCATCAGCTGCATCAGACCCACCGCCCCCACGGCTGAACGCACGGCCGGCGTGAAACGCGATTCCTGTTTCGCCAGCCCCTGCAGCAGGGCCATGGGCAGGTTCTGTTGGCGGCCGGCCGCAGCGAAGATCGCCTCAAAGCGGGGCGGATGGAGGCTGCGCTCCAGCTGGGGCAGCAGCCGGCACTGGTCGGGCTTCAGGCGCAGGGCGGCCCGATCGAGCTGGGCCAGGCCGGTCCAGTCATCACCCACCCCCTGGCGCAGGCGTCCCTCCACCAGCAGCTCCGGACTCTGCTCAGGCGGCATGTTGGCGCGGCGCAGACGCCAGCTTTCCCAGGCCTCGGTGTTCTGATTCAGGCGCCAGAGCCGATCGAGGCCGGCATCGCCGCTGGCCAGGGGCTGCCAGCTGACCGCTGACGGGGCCGGGGGTTGTTGGGCGCTGGCCTCCCGGTTCCGATCGCCCTTGCCCAGGTGCAAGGCCGCGCGCCAGCCGTAGTAGCCGCCGGGACTGCGCCGCAGCAGCTCCTGCCAGCTGGCCCTGGCCGCGCTCTCCTGGCCGAGCTGGCGCTGCACATAGCCCAGCCAGAAGCGCTGCCGGGCCGCCAACGGTGGCGGCAGGCGCTCGGCGGGGATGGCCTGTAAGAGAGTCTGAACTGCGCCCCACTGGCCAGCCAGGAGCTGACGGCGGCTGAGATCCCATTGCAGGTCCCAGCTGGCGGCATCCTCCGGCCAGCGGCGCAGCACCTGCAGGGCGGCAACGCTGGCGCCCGGTGTCACCGCCTCGCTGCTGGTTTTCTGCTCGCCACCACCAGCCGCCGCCAGAGCCTGGTGGGCCGCCACCGCGGCACTGGCTCGCCAGCGTTCGGGCAACTGACGCAGGGCCGCGTCACTCGCGGGCCCCTCCTGCTGGCTGAGCAGCCGCACGGCCTCTTCGGCCTCAGGACTGGAGGGGGCTTGGCCCACCAGCGCCACCAGCAGCTTCAAGGCCCGGTTCTGTTCCGTTTCATCCCCCTGCAGCCAGGCCCTGGCCAGGGCCAGCTGACCGCGGGACGGCAGCTGGGCGTCCTTGCCCAGGCAGGTGAGGGCGGCCTCGGGGTCGCCCAGCTCGGCCAGGGCCGCCGCCAGCTGGCTGCGCTGCGCGGCACTGGGCCCCTGGGGGCCGGCTGTGCAACTGCTTTCGAGCTTCGCCTGAGCCCCGGGCCAACGGGCGCCCCAGCGCGCCAGATGCAGGGCTCCCGTCCTGGATGCCGTCAGCGAGGGGCCGGCCTCCAGGGCGGCCGCGAGAGCGGCGGGATGGGCGGGGAAGCGCTGAAGCAGTTGCTGGCGCAGCCGCGGGTTCCGGCGGCCCAGGGCATAGAGGGCATCGGCACTGGCGGCATCGCTGGGGAAGCGGTGCAGCAACTGCTGCCACAGGCTGCGGGCCCGGGCCGGAAGCCCGAGGGTTTCGGCGGCCAGGGCCTGGTGTTTGAGCACGAGCGCCGCCAGGGGGTCCGGGCCCCAGCCCTGGCTGGCCAGCAGGCGGTTCTGCAGCCTCGGATCCGCCGCCGCTTCGGCCTGACGCTCCAGCAGCAGGCTGGCGTCACGCCGGGTCGCCGGATCGGGAGCCCAGCGCCTGAACCGCTCCAGGGTCGTAGTGGGGGTGTCCGGGGTGAGCGGGGGCAGGCCCTGCAGCAGCGCCCGAGCTCCCACCATCACCACACCGGTGCCCAGGCAGGAGACGGCCAATAGCAGGGAGAGGCGCGTCAATCGCTCTGGTGCGGACAATCGGGGAGCATTCTGGACATTGCCCTGCTCCGCCTTGGTGTCCCTGCCGTTCCTGCCGCAGCGCCTGACACGTTGGCCGCTGTCCTGGTTGCCGACCTTGCCGCCGTTGCTGAGCACCTTGCCGGGGGCCGAGCAGCGTCGCCGGGCCCTGTTGGCGGTGGCTCTGGCCGCCCTGGCGATCCTGCTGCGGCCCTGGCCGCCATTCCTTTGGCTGCCTGGCTGGTGTGTGGGCGGCTTGCTGCTCTGGGCCCTGGTCGAGCTGCTGGGCTGCTTGGTCTGGCCCCGGCGCTGGCGTTGAGCAGCGCCGGGGCCTCGCCGGGAGCACGGGGAAGAGCCCTGGAATCGCTCCGCGTAGCCTTCGCCCTGGATCCGCCTGGACGGGACGTGCGATGAGCGAGGGCCGCGACGTGGGCAGCAGCAGCAAGGTGAGCACAACCGTCAGCGAGGTGAAGGCCGCCTCGCCGCTCGGAGCCAGCCTCGGAGCGGCCGTGGCCGGCTTCGGCACCGATGGCATCCGCGGCCGCGTCGGCACGGCGGTGACACCGGCGTTGGCGCTGCAGGTGGGCTACTGGTGCGGCCTGGTGCTGCCGGCCGCAGGGCCGGTGCTGATCGGCACGGACTCGCGCAGCAGCGGGCCGATGCTGGTGGCGGCCCTGACGGCCGGGCTGACGGCCGCCGGCCGCGAGGTCTGGCAGCTGGGCCTGTGCCCCACCCCGGCGATCCCGGGCACGATCCGGCGCCTGGGGGCTGCCGGTGGCCTGATGGTGTCCGCCAGCCATAACCCGCCGCACGACAACGGCATCAAGGTGTTCGGGGCCAGCGGCGCCAAGTTGCAGCGAGAGCAGCAGCAGGCGATCGAAGCGGGGCTGCGCGGCGAGGCCCGGGCACCGGCCTTCGACGGCCAGGGCACCGCCCACCAACGCCATGACTTACTGGATTCCTACCGCGATTCGCTGCTGCAAAGCACGAAGGGCCGCCGGCTTGATGGCGTCAAGGTGGTGCTCGATCTCTGCTGGGGGTCGGCCACAGCCTGCGGCGAAGCGGTGTTCCGGGAGCTGGGCGCTGATCTCACCGTTCTGCACGGCCAGCCCGATGGCGCCCGCATCAATCAAGGCTGCGGCAGCACCCATCTGGAGCCGCTCAGGCAGGCGGTGCTCGAGCAACAGGCGGCGATGGGATTCGCCTTCGATGGCGATGCCGATCGGGTGCTGGCGGTGGACGGCCGCGGCCGCAGCGTCGATGGCGATCAGATTCTCTATCTCTGGGGTACGGCCCTGAGGCAGGCGGGGCAGCTACCCGACAACCGCATCGTCGCCACGGTGATGTCCAACCTGGGCTTCGAGCGGGCCTGGACAGAATCCGGAGGGGTACTGGAGCGCACGGCCGTGGGCGATCAGTACGTGCATGCGGCGATGCAGGAGCTGGGGGCGGGCCTGGGCGGCGAGCAGTCGGGCCACATCCTCTCGGCCGAGCACGGCATGAGCGGCGATGGCCTGCTCACCGCCCTGCAGGTGGCCACCCTGGTGCACGGCCGCGGCCAGGATCTGGCGGAGTGGATGGATGGCAGTTGGAGCTCCTATCCCCAGAAACTGGTCAACGTGACCGTGCCGGACAAGCAGAAACGCACCCAGTGGCACCAGTGCGATTCCCTGAGCCAGGCCGTCGAGCAGGCCGAAACAGCCATGGCCGGATCCGGCCGCGTGCTGGTGCGGGCCAGCGGCACCGAACCATTACTGCGCGTGATGGTGGAGGCGGCGGAGCAGGAGCAGGTGAATCACTGGTGCACCGTCCTGGCCGAGGAGGCGGAGCGGGGACTGAACGGGGCGGGGTGATTTAGTTTGTGGCAACAAGGCAAGCAAGATCTGGCTATCACAATATCAACCCCAGCCGACAAAAGGCGATATTTACATAGACCTACCCAAGACCAGATTGCGACGCACAATCAACACGACAAGGTCATCCTCTAGCAGCATAGATCCATCCTTTGAAAGATGATCATTGGCTGAGAAGTGAGGCAGCTCCTTGGCATTGGTGGAGCACTTTTTCTTCGCCGTGGGCAAAGTTTATCCAATAGATCATAGGCAAAGAAATTGGAGCTTGCCACTTGGAGGCCGGAGAGAATCCTTTCCATGCCGACGAAAAATCCATGACGCAAACTGCCCCTATCCACAGTCAAGATGCAATCCGAGCTCAAACAAGGTCCATACCATTGCTTGAAACACAATAGACTGGAGGCCAATTCCTGCCTGAATTCGAGAGGTTGCATCGCGAATTCAGGCAGTTGACTCGCGATTGACTGCAAGTTTTGCGATCACTCCAAGCTTCTTCTCTTCCGCCAAAGCAGCAAGAGAGTCTTGGCGGATAGCCCCTACCCATGATCCCCCTTTGTTTCCAGATAGCATGTGGGCCCATTGGGCACGAAGGGAGTGCCGTACATCGCGAAATGCCTGGCTGACAAAATCAAGATGTCTTTGGGCTTGAGCTTTGCGAAGGCCTCATCAGCCTCTCGGTCAATGACTGACTCGTAGGATATGCTGGCGCCACGATCTTCGCCACTTAAAAGGTTTTTTTCCGTAAACTCCTAAGGATTTGGACCAACGGGAGCCGGAGCATTGGAGCGCGGCGCGAAGCGGCTGGAGGGGGGCTGCTCATGAGCCTGCTGGCGCTCCTGGCGATGGCGATCGTCCCGCTCCTTGGCAGCCTCGGTCTGGGCTGGATACAGCTCCCCGAAAAACTTGCCGAGCCCCGTCGAGACGCTGCGGATGCCGTCCATGAACTTGGGATCATCGGTGAGCTTGCGCACGTCCCCCCCGACCGCACTCCAGCGATCGGTGAGCTGCTTGGCATTGGTGAGGGTGGCCTGCAGATCGGCCACGGTCCTGGGGTTATCAAGGGCGGCGGTGAGATTCTTGATGTGCCGGGTGGCCTTGGCGGTATCGACGCTGGCAGCGTTGATGTTGGTGATAATCGGATCGATCCTGGTGGCCGAACGGTTCAGCTGCTTCACCAGCACCTGGGCATCCTGAATGAACACCTGACCATCTTTGGTGAGCTTCTTGGTCTCGTCAGCGGTGGATTCAAAGCTCACGGTGGCGGCCACCAGCTTGGCGACGAGCTTCTCACTGTCGGCCTGATTGAGCATCTTCTGCACCGTTTCGGTGACCGACGTGAGGGTGGCCGAGGCCACGCCCTGCACCAGGCCGTTCTGGCAGACCATCCTGCTGTTGTTGCAGCTGCGATCCCGCGGCGAAGGGGCGTCAGCCGGCAAGGGCTGGCCAGCGCTCATCAGCGAAACCTGGGCATCGCCGCCGAGCAGGGAGCCAGCCCCCACCCTGGCCACCACCGGCCTGGGGAGACGCAGCCTGGAATCGCTGATCTCCAGATCGGCCAGAACCGCCTGATCGGTGACCTGAATCTTGCGGACATTGCCCACCAACACACCGCGATACACCACCGGGGAGCGGTCCGCCAAACCCGCCGCATCGGCAAAGCTGGCATGCATGGTCCAGGTGTTCTGGCTCAGGGACACCCCCTTGAGCCAGAGCCAGAAGGTGAAACAACTGCCGGCTGCTGCGAGCAGTGAGAATCCGACCAGAGCCTCGCGGACACTGCGGCGCATGGGCTCAGAGCTCCGCCGGCTGCATGGGTCCGCGCAGACTACCGCTCCGGAACTGCACCACGTAGGGATTGGTGGTGACTCGGAACTCCTCGATGCTGCCATTCCAGCGGAAATGGCCGTCGTACAGGAGCATCACCCGCTCGGCACAGCGCTCGATCGTGCTGATCACATGGCTCACCACCACCGAAGAGGCATTGGTGAGCTCGGTGGTGCGCACGATCAGATCTTCCACCCGGGTGCAGGCGACCGGATCGAGGCCGGCCGTGGGTTCGTCGAACAGCAGCAGGGGCACGCGGCCGCCGGCGGCACCGGGATCATCGATCAGGGCCCGGGCGAAACTGACCCGCTTCTGCATGCCACCGCTGAGTTCGCCGGGCAGCAGCTCATCGATCCCCACCAGGCCCACGGCCTCCAGGGCCCGGCTCACCCGCTCGCGAATCTCCCGATCACTCAACTTGCTGAAGCGATAGAGCAGAAAACCGACGTTCTCGCGCACTGTCAACGAGGCCAGCAGGGCCGGGTTCTGGAACACCAGGCGCACATCGGGGGGATGGCGCTGATCGAGGCGCAGGTAGGTCTGCTGCTCGCCGTGGATGCTCAGGCTGCCGGTAGACGGCAGCAGCAGCCCAGAAAGCAGTCGCAGGATCGTGGATTTGCCGGCCCCGGAAGGGCCGATCACCACCAGGCGCTCGCCGGCGAACAGATTCAGATCCACCGACTCCAGCACCGGCGGTTTGGTGCCCCAGCGCACCGTGAGCTGCTCCATCTGGGCCACGAGAGCGTCCGGAGGGGTATTGGCGACGTCGGCAAGACTGGAGACCAAGAGCTCTGGGGGAAGACAACGGGAGAGCGTTAAGGGCTCCCAGCCCATCCTGACGTTTCAGCCCCCGTTTTTTTCAGCTTCCAGCCCAACCGTTGACCCAACCACTTTTCGCTTTCCCCGAACGGTTTCCATCCGTACAGTTCGTCCACGTCCCCGCCGCGTCCCGGCGCTCCCCTCTTGCCCGTCCGCGGCTCCGGCGCCAAAGCTCCCAGGTCGAGGCGACCCGCCGCACGACCGAGCTGGGTGGGCCGTGGCGATCGTCGCCGTCAGGATCTGGTGAGCCGCTCCAGGCGGGCCGCCCGCTGGCTGCAACCGGGGCTGGTGGTGAAGCGCTGGATTTTCACCTCCGGCCTGGGCCTGTTGATCCTGCTGCTCGGCGCCGCCGTCTGGGCCGACCTGCAGCCGATCTACTGGATCCTGGAGGCGATCAAAATGGCCCTGGCCCAGCTGACGCGGGTGCTGCCCCGCAGCATCACCGGCCCCTTGGTGCTGCTGATCGGCGGCGGCCTGATCTGGCTGGGCCAGAGCCGCAGCTTCGGCTCGATCCAGCAGGCCCTGGCTCCGGAAAAGGACACGGTGCTGGTGGATGCCCTGCTGGCCCAGCGCCGCCTCAACCGCGGTCCGGCGATCGTCGCCATCGGCGGAGGCACGGGCCTCTCCACCCTGCTCTCGGGCCTGAAGCGCTACAGCACCAATCTCACCGCCATCGTCACCGTCGCCGATGACGGCGGCAGCAGCGGTGTGCTGCGGCGGGAGTTCGGCGTCGCACCTCCCGGCGACATCCGCAACTGCCTGGCGGCCCTCTCCACCGAAGAGCCGCTGATGACGCGCCTCTTTCAATACCGCTTCCGCTCCGGCACCGGTCTGGAGGGACACAGCTTCGGCAACCTTTTCCTCACGGCCCTCACCGCCATCACCGGCAGCCTGGAATCGGCGATCACCGCCAGCAGCCGGGTGCTGGCGGTGCAGGGTCAGGTGGTGCCTGCCACCAATGCGGATGTACGCCTCTGGGCCGAACTGGAAAACGGCGAGCGCATCGAGGGCGAATCGCAGATCGGCAAGGCCACCAGTCCGATCGTGCGACTGGGTTGCATCCCGGAGCGCCCTCCGGCCCTACCGAAGGCGCTGGAGGCGATCGCCCATGCCGATCTGATCGTGCTGGGGCCGGGGAGCCTGTACACCTCCCTGCTGCCCAATCTGCTGGTGCCGGAACTGGTGAGCGCGATCAGCCGCAGCAAGGCCCCACGCCTGTACATCTGCAACCTGATGACCCAGCCCGGCGAAACCGACGGCCTCGATGTGGGCGGGCATCTGCGGGCAATCGAAGCCCAGTTGGCCAGCCTGGGAATCGAGCAACGACTGTTCAACTCGGTCCTGGCTCAGGAGGATCTGGGCGATTCCCCTCTGGTGACGAACTACCGGATGCGGGGGGCCGAACCGGTGACCTGCGACGCCCGGACCCTGGCCAGCCAGGGCTACGAGGTGATGCGAGCGCCATTGCAAGGAGCCCGCCCCAGTGCCACCCTCCGCCACGATCCCCGCAGTGTCGCCCTGGCGGTGATGAGGTTTTACAAGAAGCACCGGAGGGAGGGATGAGTAGGCGCTTGCAGATTGATTGCCAATGAACTGCCCAAATCCTCCCCTCCAACAACAAGGCCAGCACTCACCATGCTGGCCCTGGTTCCTCGCAAAGGAGCATCCTTTCGCGAAACAACCGGCAACAAAATCCCAACAGACCAAGCACTTTAATTGTTGGGCATTGAACGTGATTTCTATTTCGAGAAGCCCAGATCCTCTAGAAACAGGGCCAGGGTCTCGCTCAGTTGCAGTCGGTTGCGGGGGGAATCGGCGAGGAGGAATCGGCACTGAGCAGCAGCGAGTCGAGCTTGGATTCGAGCGCGGCGAGCCGTGCATTCTCGATCTTCAGTTGCTCGGTTTCGATCTTCAGCTGCGCGGATTCTTTCCTCAGTTGCTCGGTTTCGTTCCTCAGTTGCTCGGATTCGCTCCTCAGTTGCTCGGATTCGTTCTTCAGCAGAGCGGTTTCGTTCTTCAGCTGAGCGGATTCGTTCCTCAGTCGCTGGGATTCTTGCCTCGATTCGATCGCGTTGATCTGCGCGTCGACTGTTGGATGCCAGTTTAACTTCGCCAGCCAGCGCCGCCAGGGCGGCAATGAGGAGAGGAATTCCGATTTGCTGATTGACTTCGACGCTGTCATGGCCGGGGATGTCGACATGGCTGTAGGAGGTGAAGAACGTGATCAGGATGATCAGGGTGCCGGCCAGCAGGGCAGCGATGCCGGATCGGTCCAGCCACGTCCATAGCGACCGTGCAGCAAGACCCTTGCTTTCTGAAACCACCGTAGCGAGCGCGATCCGAGCCGGTCCTGCGATGGTACGTGCGTACCCTTGGGGATGGCTTGCGTGGAATTGCGGGTTCTTGGTTCCTGGAGATCGCCGCCAAGGGCCGGGCGCGTCCATGAGATTTGGCCTACGGAGTCATCTGGGTCATCAGCTCTGGCGATGCAGGATCTTCCGGTTCCCTTTTATGGTCAGGAGGAAGTCGGCGATCTGCTCCTGGAGCTGTTGAACAACGGGCACTGTGTATGAAGAACAGCGGAACAGGCCTGGCTGATTGCCACGTACAGCGCAGTCGAGTGGATCTTCAGCTGAGCAAGGAACGCCGCACGCCTACGGCTGTGGTGGGCTCGATCGAACCGCGCAGCACCTTGCGCCAGGCCAAAGCACCAACCCGTGGCATCCGCCGCTTGTCGTCCCTAGGTTTTGGCCGCTCTCCCATCGCATCCTGCCTGCTTCCTGGATGGCCACTTTCCCTTCCCCGGTTTGCGTTCGTCTTCGGGCCAGCAGCCTTGGCTTAGCCTGCAGCCTTGGCTTAGCCAGCAGCCTCGGCCTGGCCTTCGGCCTGATCAGCGCCACCGGTGCCGCCTGGGCAGCGGTTCCCCTTCCCCCAGCCACGGCCACCCTGTACAGCGGCGGCGACATCCTCACCATGGCCGGCCCGAAGCCGGTCTACGCCGAAGCACTGGTGGAGAAGGGCGGCAGGATCCTCTTTGTGGGCCCTCTGGCCGGAGCAATCAAGGCCGCCGGAGCTGGCGCCAAACGGGTCGATCTGGCCGGCCACACCCTGTTGCCGGGGTTCATTGATGCCCACGGCCACATGGTCTATTACGGCAAGAACCAGATGGATGCCGATCTTTTAGGTGTCAAGGACATCCCGGAGCTGGTGGCCCGTCTCAAGGCCCATGCCGCCTCGGTGCCGGCGGGAGCCTGGATCGTGGGTTTTGGCTATCAGGCCAGAGCGTTGAAAGAAGGGCGCACGCCCACCGCCCTCGAGCTGGATGGGGTGTCGCCCGATCGGCCCGTGATGATCGTCGATTCCTCCGGCCACCTGGGATCGGCGAACAGCGCCCTGCTCAAACTGGCTGGAGTCACCGCAGCCACGGCCGATCCCACCGGTGGCGCCTTTGCCCGCCAGAGCGGCAGCCGGGAACCCTCGGGCCCGATGGAGGAAACGGCCCTCAATCTGGTACGCAGCCAACGGCCCGCCTTCACCGGCAAGCTGGCCGATGGCGCGATCCTGGCTGGAGCAGCCGCCTGGGCGCGCTTTGGCCAGACCACCGCCCAGGATTGTGGCATCGGTCTGGGCGCGGACGACATCGCGGTGGTGCGCAACGCGATCGACAAGAAACTGCTGCCGATCGATCTCTACATCTGTGCCAAGGATTCGGCCACCAATGAGGTGATCGATGCCGCCTATGGCGTCTCCCAGGCCTACACCCCCTCCTCCACCGGCACCGCCGCCCTGCTGCTGGCGGCCAGACCGGATCTCGATCGCCGCTACATCAACCGCGTGCGGCTGGGGGGCATCAAATACTGGCTCGATGGCAGCATTGACACCGCCTGGTTCACCCAGCCCTACACCACCAACCCCCCGGGTAAATCCGGCGAATATCGGGGCTACGAACAGATCCCGGATGCGGTGCTGCTGGCCGGCGTGGAGCGGTTCTGGAACACCGGCATCCAGATCAACATGCACATGAATGGCGATGCCGCCGCCGATCAGGCCCTGCGCGTGATCGAAGCGGTGATCAAGAAAAAAGGCTGGAGCGACCACCGTCCGGTGTTCATCCATGCCAGCTATCTGCGGCCTGATCAGATCCAGCGCATGAAGGCGGTCGGCGCCGTGCCGAGTTTCCTGGTGGCCTCGATCTCCTCCGGCGGTGACGCGGTGGAGCGGTTCTGGGGCCCGGAGCGGGCCGCCAAGGCCGCCGCCGCCCACAGCTTCCAGATGGCGGGCCTGCCATACACCCTCTCCCACGACGCCCCGGTGTCCCCCCAGCCGACGATTCTGGGGCTGGTGGATGCCGCCGTGAACCGCCGCACCGCCAGCGGCCGGGTCATAGGACCGGCCGAACGGATCAGCCCCTACGACGCCCTACGCGCCGTGACCGTGATGGCCGCCTATCAAATCAAGGAGGAGAAGAGCAAGGGCAGCCTGGAAACCGGCAAGCTCGCCGATCTGGTGATCATCGAGCGCAATCCACTCAAGGTGGACCCTGGCAGCATCGGCACGATCCGGGTGCTGGAAACGATCAAAGAAGGCCAGCCGGTCTACCGGATGTCTGCCCAGGAACTCGCCAGTATCCCGGCTGCATCGGCCATCCGCCCGGAAGGACCCCACAACCATGGGGATCCGCTGGCCCAGCCCAAGCCCTTGCCTGCGAGTGATCGGGCCACGCTGGGGCGCCTGATGCGGGCCTCTCAGGCCAGCCTGCGCTGAAGGCCGGTCTGCGCAGAAGAGCAGTCTGCGCAGACTCAGCAGCAGGCCTGCGCAGAAGCTTTCCCCTGATCTTGGAGCGAGCTTCGGGATCAGGGCTTCTGGATCAGCAGGTCAGTAGGCGTCCTGCATCTCGTAGAAATCGGGCTGCACGTAGTCCTTGCGCAGCGGGTAGCCCTTCCAGTCCTCCGGCATCAGCAGCCGCTTGGGATGGGGATGGCCCGCGAACTGGATGCCGAACATGTCGAAGGTTTCGCGCTCCTGCCAGTCAGCGCCACGGAACAGGCCATAGAGGCTGGGGATGGTGAGGGCTCCATCGCGCTGCAGGAACACCTTGAGCCGCACCTCCTCAAGGCGGAGGTCAGCGGGGAGGGTCTGGGTGGTTCCGGCTGGAGCGGCGGCGGGGGCGATGTGATGGGCCACGCTGGCCAACTTGACGAGGTGATAGAAGCTCACCAGGCGACCACCGGGGCCCTCGTCGTAGCCGCCCTGGCACTGCAGGTAATCAAAGCCACTGGCCTTGAGCGCCGTGACCACCAGAGGCAGGACATCAGGCTCGATGCCCAGAATCTCCACACCCAGATGGTCGGCCGGCAGCAGCTCATGGTCAAAACCCTGCTGGCTCAGCCAGGTGCCCACCGGGCCGGGCGCCAGAGCGGGAGCGGTAACGGCGGCGGTGTCGTCAGGCATGGCTCGTGGCTGGGGGAGAACTGGCGGAGGGGTGCGAGGCAGAGGCAGGAGCAGATCCCGCCTGGGGAGGGAGTCTGCGGCAGGGCGACGTCAAAGGGACTTGGGGGTTCGGCGATGAAACTGGCTGGCTCTGCCCAGGCTGGGCTCAGGGAAGCCGGCCCAGGCCAGGTGCTGCCCAGAGCCCCGTTGGGCGCCGGCTTCAGTCCTGGCTGGCGGCCGCCGAGGAGGCCCCAGCGGCCGCCACCGGCTCGGCCGAAGCTGTCTGGACGCTGGCTAGAGGCAAGGCGGCCGCCGCGGCCAGAGCCGCCTTCTGGGTTTCGGCCCGCAGATAGCGGCCATCGACGATCGGAACCACCGCCTTGAGCTGGTGGGGGATCGTGCAGTAGCGGTGCGTCTGCTGGAGATTGCCCCGCTCAGCCAGAGCCTCATTGCCCACCTTCTTGCGCAGCTTGATCACGGCGTCAAAGATCGCCTCCGGCCGCGGCGGGCAGCCCGGCAGATAGAGATCCACGGGAATCAGCTTGTCGACGCCCCGCACGGCCGTGGGGGAATCGGCCGAGAACATGCCGCCGGTGATCGTGCAGGCCCCCATGGCGATCACATACTTGGGCTCGGGCATCTGTTCATAGAGCCGCACCAGGGCGGGGCCCATCTTCATCGTCACCGTGCCGGCCACGATCAGCAGATCAGCCTGGCGGGGGCTGGAGCGGGGCACCAGACCGAAGCGGTCAAAGTCGAAGCGGGAGCCGATCAGGGCGGCGAACTCGATGAAGCAGCAGGCCGTGCCGTAGAGCAGCGGCCAAAGGCTGCTGAGCCGGGCCCAATTGTGCAGATCATCGAGGCTGGTGAGGATCACATTCTCCGAAAGAGCGGAGGTGACCGCCGGTGCCCCGACCGGAGCGCAGGTGGCGGCCCGGAGATCCCGCAGCGCCGTCAGCGATGGGGTGGAGGAAGCAGGAGGAGTCAGCGTCATGGCGGGGTCAGCTCCACTCGAGGGCGCCCTTGCGCCAGGCGTAGGCGAGGGCCACCACGAGGATGGCAATAAAGATGAGGGCCTCGATGAAGGCCAGCAGTCCCAGCCGGTGGAAAGCCACCGCCCAGGGATAGAGGAAGACGGTCTCGACATCGAAGATGACGAAGACCAGGGCAAACATGTAGTAGCGGATGTTGAACTGAATCCAGGCGCCGCCGATCGGCTCCATGCCGGACTCATAGGTGAGCTCCCGCTCCCCCTGCCGGCTCTTCGGCGACAGCAGCTTGTTGGCCACCAGCGCCAGTACCGGGACTGCTGCTGAAAGCAGCAAGAAACCCAGAAAAGCGTCGTAGCCGGAGAGCACGAACATCGAGCCGGTCCAACCTGCGGCGCAGTCTGGCATCCATGGCCCGCCACTGACGGTTCACGGCTGACCAACGGCCCGATCGGAGCGCCAGCGACGTGTTGCCGCGGAGCGAAAACCCCGGCCAACGCGCGAGCCGATCCAACCGACGGCGCTGGATCCCAGTCCAACGGCGACGCCCCAGCCTGCGGGGGCGTCTCAGTCACGGCGGCAGGCCTGGATAGAGTTCCCTCTCAATAAGCAACGGCCACGGGATGAGCATGGACGCTCCCACGGACCAGCCATCGGACCAGCCATCCGGCCAGCCAACGGAGGCCCCGCCGCCCCAGTCCCCCAGCGATCTCGGCGCCGATTCCAGCGCTGAGCCTGAAGAGGACAGCACGCCGGAGCTGGCCCCTGCCGACAGTGCCGCCAGCCCTGGGCAGGAAGCCGGATCGGTCGCCCCCGACGCTGAGCCGGCAACCAGCGACCCGGCCAGCCACCGCTTTGAATGCCGCAGCTGCGGCTTCGTCTATGACCCGGGCGAAGGGATCAAAAAGCTGGCGATCCCCCAGGGCACGCCCTTCAGCGACCTCGATCCGATCGGTTTCCGCTGCCCGGTCTGCCGCAGCCGGGTGGGGGCCTTCAAGGACATCGGTCCCCGCAACAAGCCCAGCGGCTTCGAAGAGAACCTCAACTTCGGCCTCGGCGTCAACCGCCTCACCCCGGGCCAAAAGAACGTGCTGATCTTCGGCGGCTTTGCCCTGGCGATCGCCTTCTTCCTCTCGCTCTATTCCCTGCGCTGATCCCCCGTGAACCGGATTTCCGTGCCCCGCCAATGGCGACTGGGCCGACTGCTTTCTCCACTGCTGAACCTGCTGCTGGTGGTCAGCCTGGGCTTCGGCCTCAGCGGCTGCGTCACCACCGGTCTGCCGACGGCCAGCGCCAGCCCCTGGCAGGCCGTGCCGCTCGCCACCAGCTCCAATCCGCTGGACCTGGCCTTCACCAGCGCCGACCACGGCTTTCTGGTGGGCAGCAACCGCCTGATCATGGAGACCGACGACGGCGGTGCCAGCTGGGAAACCCGGGCGCTCGATCTGCCGCCGGAGGAGAACTTCCGCCTGATCAGCATCGATTTCAAGGGCAATGAGGGCTGGATCGTCGGCCAGCCCGGCCTGCTGCTGCACAGCGACGATGCCGGCAAGAGCTGGAGTCGCCTGCTGCTGGACACCAAGTTGCCCGGCGAGCCCTACCTGATCACGGCCCTGGGCCCGAACCAGGCCGAGCTGGCCACCAATGTGGGGGCTGTCTACCAGACCGGCAACGCCGGCAGCAGCTGGCAGGCTCTGGTCAGCGACGCCGCCGGGGCCGTGCGCGATCTGCGCCGCTCCACTGACGGCCGCTATGTGAGCGTGAGCGGCCTGGGCAATTTCTTCGCCAGCTGGACCCCCGGCCAGGAGACCTGGCAGGTGCATCAGCGGATGAGCAGCCAGCGGCTGCAGTCGATGGGCTTCCAGCCGGACGGCAACCTCTGGATGCTGGCCCGGGGTGCCCAGCTGCGCTTCAACACCGACGCCGATGACCTCGAGGCCTGGGGCAAGGCGGTGGTGCCGATCACCAATGGCTTCGGCTATCTGGACCTGGCCTGGGATCCCAGTGGCGCCATCTGGACCGGCGGCGGCAGCGGCACCCTGCTGGTGAGCCGCGATGGCGGCGGCAGCTGGCAGCGGGATCCGGTGGGGGCTGAGCAACCCACCAACTTCACCCGCATCCACTTCGAAGGCAGCGACAAGGGCTTTGTCCTGGGCGAACGGGGCTCCCTGCTGCGCTGGGTGGGCTGAACCAGCCCCCGCTGACGCCGATCGTCAGGCCCTGCCCAGGCCGAACTACATCCCTCTGTAACCAACCCCCCGGTCCACTCCCGGGGGCAGCAGAGCGACCTCTAGGATCTTCTGGCTGAACGCTCTACACCATGGCTGCCGGCTCTACAGGGGAACGTCCGTTCTTCGAAATCATCACGAGCATCCGTTACTGGGTCATCCATGCGGTGACCCTGCCTGCCATCTTCCTGGCCGGCTTCATGTTCGTTTCCACCGGCCTGGCGTATGACGCCTTCGGCACCCCCCGGCCTGACGCCTACTTCCAGGCTCAGGAGACCAAGGCTCCCGTCGTCAGCCAGCGCTACGAAGGCAAGAGCCAGCTCGACCTGCGCATGAAATAAGGCCATGACCCAAGCTCCCGCTCCCACCACGCCGCGCAACTACCCGATCTTCACGGTGCGCTGGCTGTCGGTTCATGCTCTCGGCATCCCCACGGTCTTCTTCCTTGGGGCCCTGGCCGCCATGCAGTTCGTCCGCCGCTGATCGGGCTGCAATCCCGTCACCGCAGTGTCCAGCTGTGGTGACGACCCTGAGCTGACACCCGATTCCCCCCATCATCGGCATGCAACGCAACGACAACCCCAACAACCTCCCGGTTGAACTGAATCGCACCAGCCTCTACCTGGGGCTGCTGTTCGTGTTCGTCACGGGCGTGCTGTTTTCCAGCTACTTCTTCAACTGATCCGGAGGCACCCGAATGAGCGGCAAGAAATCCTCTCTCCCCGACGGCCGGATCCCGGACCGTCTTCCTGATGGTCGCCCGGCCGTGGCCTGGAAGAGCCGCTGGACCGAAGGCGTACTGCCCCTGTGGCTCGTGGCCACCGCCGGTGGCATGGCCGTGATCTTCGTGGTTGGCCTGTTTTTCTATGGCTCGTACGTGGCCGTGGGTTCGGCCTGAAACCGGTCCCCCACGTCACCACCCTCACACCCCCGGAGCGGGCCCCAACGGGTCCGCTTTTTTATGGCCCCAAAGGGGTCGCTTGTTGGTTTGCCGACAGTCAGGACAAGGCCTGCCGGCCTGGGTTGGCCGGGAACGGCTTCAGGCCAGCAGGCGCGCCAGCAGCTCCTCGGGAGTCAGCCGCAGATCGCCACCCTCGGGATCACGCAGATCCTTGAGCACCACCACCCCTTCGCTCGCTTCCGCCTCGCCGATCACCGCCGCCCAGGGGGCACCGCTGCGGTCGGCGCGCTTGAACTGCTTGCCGAAGGCGGCGGCCGTCAGATCCAGCTCCACAGCCAGTCCCTGGGCGCGGGCGCGGCGGGCCAGCGGCAGGGCCAGGGCTTCGGCCTCGGCGCCGCGGCTGATCACATAGAGATCGGGCACCGCAGCCTGCAGGGCCGCTGGATCTGCAGCCGCCTGGGCCAGCAGCACCAGCCGCTCCATGCCGAGGGCCCAGCCCACGGCGGGAGTGGCCGGCCCGCCCAGTTGGCCCACCAGACCGTCGTAGCGGCCGCCACCGCAGACGGTGGCCTGGGCGCCGAGCTGGCTGCTGGTGATCTCGAAGGCCGTGTGGCTGTAATAATCCAGGCCCCGCACCAGGCGAGGGTTGATCACAAACGGAATCTCCAGGCCTGTCAGGGCCTGCTGCACCCGTTCGAAGCGCTCCTGGCTCTCGGGTGCCAGGGAGTCCGCCAGGGTGGGAGCCCCGGCCAGCAGGGCCTGGGTGGCCGGGTTCTTGGAATCAAGGATGCGAAGCGGATTGGTGACGATGCGCTGCTGGGAGTCGGGATCCAGCTGCTCACGGTGCCCCTCCAGCCAGGCCACCAGCTCCTGGCGGTAGCGCTGCCGATCGTCGGAGCTGCCAAGAGAGTTGAGCTCCAGCGCCAGGCCGGCCAGGCCCAGCTCCGCCAGCAGATCCCAGGCGATGGCGATCGCCTCGGCGTCGCTGCGGGGATCGGCGAAGCCGAGGAACTCCAGACCGATCTGATGGAACTGGCGCTGCCGGCCCGCCTGGGGCCGCTCGTAGCGGAACATCGGCCCGCCGTACCAGAGGCGCTGGGGCCCCTGGCTGAGCAATCCGTGCTGGATGGCGGCGCGCACCACCGAGGCCGTGCCCTCCGGCCGCAGGGTGCAGCTGCGCTCGCCGCGATCGAGGAAGGTGTACATCTCCTTGCCGACCACATCGGTGGCTTCACCGATGCCGCGGGCGAACAGCTCGGTGACCTCCAGCAGCGGTGTGCGGATCTCGGCGATGCCGGCCCGACGGAACTGTTCGCGGGCCACGGCCTCGACCCCCTGCCAGAACGGGGTCTGGGCGGGCAGCAGATCCACCGTGCCGCGCAGGCTCTGGAGCGGTTCCAAGGGGAAGAGACGGGCTGTACAGGGGGTCAGTTTGCCCTGCAGCGGTGCCGGCTCCGGATTCAGGCCCCGTAGTGACGGCGGTACCAGGCACTGAAGCGCTCGACGCCCACCTCGATCGACGCGGTGGGTCAGAACCCCACCCAGGCCTCCAGGGCCTGATGTCCGCGGCGGTGGCGGGCACGTCGCCGGGCTGCACCGGCTGCAGATCTCGGATCGCCGGCCGGCCTAGGGCCTGCTCCTGCACCTCGATGAAGCGCAGCAGCGGGATCGGCTGGCTGTTGCCGATGTTGAACAGCCGGTGGGGCACCGCCGCTGTTGAGGTTGTCGAGCCGATCAGGCGCTCGCCCCTGGCCAGCAGCCGCTCAGCCACAGCGGCGCCGATGAAGCCGGCGACACCGGTGACCAGGATCGGGCGGCTCAGGCGCCCTCCGCCAGGCACTGGCGGAAGTAGGCGATCGTGGCTTCCAGTCCCTGCTCCAGGCTGACTGTCGGCTCCCAGCCCAGCTCAGCGCGGGCCAGGTCGATCACCGGTTGGCGCTGCAGCGGATCGTCCTGGGGCAGGGGCCGGGTGACGAGTTCCAGAGCGGGATTGATGCGATCCCGCACCAATTCGGCCAGTTGGCGGATCGTGAACTCGCCGGGATTGCCGATGTTGATCGGACCGCTGTGCCCCCCGTTCATCAACCGGATCATGCCCTCGATCAGGTCGTCGACATAGCAGAAGGAGCGGGTCTGACGGCCGTCGCCGTAGAGCGTGAGCGGTTCGCCCCTGAGGGCCTGGACGATGAAATTGCTCACCACCCGGCCATCATCCGGCAACATGCGCGGACCGTAGGTGTTGAAGATGCGCATCACCCGGATCTCGGTGCCATGCATGCGCTGATAGTCGAAACAGAGGGTTTCAGCGATGCGCTTGCCCTCGTCGTAGCAGGAGCGAATGCCGATCGTGTTGACGCAGCCCCGGTAGCTCTCGGGCTGGGGATGGACCTCCGGATCGCCATAGACCTCACTGGTGGAGGCCAGCAGCAGCCGCGCCCCCACCCGGCGGGCCAGACCGAGCATGTTGTAGGTGCCCAGAAAGCTGGTCTTGGCCGTCTTGATCGGATTGAACTGGTAGTGCACCGGCGAGGCCGGACAGGCCAGGTGCCAGATGCGATCCACCTCCAGCCGGATCGGCTCGGTGACGTCGTGGCGGATCAACTCAAAGCTGGGATGGCCGATCCAGTGGCGAATGTTGCCCTTGCGGCCGGTGAAGTAGTTGTCGAGGCAGATCACCTCCTCATCGGCCTTCATCAGCCGATCGATCAGGTGGGAGCCGAGGAAGCCGGCTCCACCGGTGATCAGATTGCGCATCGCCATCTCAGCCTTCTCCTACCCGCCAGACCGTAAGGCCGGCGGCACGGGCGGCATCGGCATCGGCGATCGCCCGGGCGTCGAACAGCCAGGCCGGGCGACGCATCAAGGCGGCAATGGCGACCCAGTCGAGCTGGCGGTAGGCAGCCCATTCGGTGAGGATCAGCACAGCATCGGCACCTTGAGCCGCCGCCTCTGCCGAGGCGACCGGCAACCAGCCCCCTTCTCCGGCCGGAACCGAACCAGCCGCAGCGATCTCCTGCGGCGCCTGCTCCAGATCCCTGGCGATCTGGGCGGGATCCACCTTGGCGTCGACGATCGCCAGCTGGGCCCCCTCCTCGATCAGATCGCGGCAGATGCGGATCGCCGGCGATTCGCGGGTGTCGTTGGTGTCGGCTTTGAAGGCGAACCCAAGCACCGCCAGCCGCTTACCGGTGACGGTGCCGAACAGGCTCTGGACCACCTTGCGGGCAATGCGGTGCTGCTGCCAGTTGTTGAGACTGACCACCTGCTCCCAGTAACTGGCCACGGCCTCGAGGCCGTAGTGGCGGCAGAGATAGACCAGGTTGAGGATGTCCTTCTGGAAACAGCTGCCGCCAAAGCCAGGTCCCGCCTGCAGAAACCTGGCACCGAGGCGTGAGTCGCTGCCGATCGCCCGCGCCACCTCGCGCACATCGGCGCCGGTGGCCTCACAGAGGGCGGCGATGCTGTTGATCGAAGAAATGCGCTGGGCCAGAAAGGCATTGGCGGTGAGCTTGGAGAGCTCGCTGCTCCAGAGATTGGTGCGCAGGATGCGCTCCTCAGGCACCCACTGGCCATAGATGCTCACCAGGGCCTCGATCGCCGCGTCGTCCTCGCCGCCGATCAGCACCCGGTCGGGCGCCTCGAGATCCGCGATCGCCGTACCTTCGGCCAGGAACTCAGGATTGGAGAGCACCGAGAAGGTCTTGCCACCATGGGCATCGCCCTGGGCAGCCGCCAGGATCGCCTTCACCGCCTCGGCGGTGCGCACCGGCAGGGTGCTCTTCTCGACCACGATGGTGTGACCCTGGGCGGCGGCGGCCACCTGGCGGGCCGAAACCTCGATCCAGCGCAGATCGCTGGCCTGGCCAGCGCCGACCCCCCGGGTCTTGGTGGGGGTATTCACCGACAGGAACACCATGTCAGCGGCGGCGATGGCGGCATCGACCTCGGTGCTGAAGTGCAGATTGCGGCCGCGGGCCCGGCCCACCACGGCATCGAGGCCCGGCTCATAGACCGGCAGACGGCTCAGATCATCGTCGTTCCAGGCGGCGATGCGCTCGGCATTGAGATCGACCACCGTCACCTGGATCTGGGGGCAGCGATCGGCGATCACCGCCATCGTCGGCCCCCCCACATAGCCAGCTCCGATGCAGCAGACTGCTCGTATCGCAGGCCTGGCCGCGCTCATCGGAGATCCGAGAATGGGCCGAGCTTACCGCCAGCTCAAGTTTTGATCGGGCTTCCCGTCTGAAGGAACGACCCTTAATCTCAACCAGCAGCCCGCTGCCGGCTGAGCCTTGGCCAACCTGCTGATCACCGGAGGGGCTGGCTTCGTCGGCAGCCACACCTGCCTGGCCCTCCTCCTGGCAGGCCATCGCCTGCTGGCGCTCGACAACTTCGCCAACAGCGGCCCCGAATCCCTGCGCCGGGTGGCCGAACTGGCCGGCCTCGCCCCCTGGAGCAGCACCGGCAGCGGCTCCTGGGCCACGGCCGATCAGCGGCTGAGCCTGCGCCAGGGTGACGTGCGGTCACGGCGGGATCTCGATCCTGTGTTCGCCGCCGAGCCCATCGATGGCGTGCTGCATTTCGCCGGCCTCAAGGCCGTGGCCGAATCGATCAGCCAACCCTTGCGGTACTGGGACGTGAACGTGGCCGGCAGTGTCTGCCTGCTTCAGGCCATGCAGGCCGGAAACTGCCGCACCCTGGTGTTCAGCAGCAGCGCCACCCTCTACGGCCATCCCGAGCGGTTGCCGATCGCCGAATCAGCGCCGATCCAGCCGATCAATCCCTATGGCCACACCAAGGCGGCCGTGGAACAGCTGCTGGCCGATGTGGCCGCCAGCCACCCCGGCTGGCGCATCGCCCGACTGCGCTATTTCAACCCCGTCGGAGCCCATCCCAGCGGCCGCATCGGCGAAAATCCCCATGGCACTCCCACCAACATCTTTCCGCTGATCAGCCAGGTGGCGGTGGGTCGTCGCCCCCAGCTGGAGGTATTCGGCCGTGACTGGCCGACAGCCGATGGCACTGGCGTGCGGGATTTCATTCATGTCATGGACCTGGCCGAAGGCCACGGCACAACCCTGGCGCTGCTGCTGGCGGAGGCACCCCAGCTGCTGACCCTCAACCTCGGCAGCGGCCAGGGCCATTCGGTGCTGGAGCTGGTGGACAGCTTCGCCGCCGCCAGCGGTCAGCCGATCCCGATCCTGTTCAGCGCCAGGCGGCCGGGAGATTCGGCCATGAGCATCGCCGATGCGACCGCAGCCGAGCGGCGCATGGGCTGGAGCACCCGTCGCGGCCTGGCTGAGATCTGCCGGGACGGCTGGGCCTGGCAACAGGCCAATCCCCAGGGTTATGGCATCTGAATCGCCCGCAGGGCAGGGCCGGAGCGAGGCGACGGAACACCTGGATCTGGCCGCTGCGCAAGCCCAACGGCTCAGCGAGCGGCTGCCAGCGAGCCCCATCGCTGGCGAGGCAGGCCCGCAGGGAGGCCTCGCTGTTCGGCCCCCGCGAATCGGTGCGCATCCAGATCACCAGATCGTGGCGGGCTGCTGTGAGCTGACGGCAGGCCTCGGCCGGGCCGACGGGCAGACCGAGGAGGCGCGTGGCCCAGCTGGACGGCAGGTTCTGCTGGTCGAGACTCCAGTCGGGGCCAACGCCGACGCTGGCTGAAGCCAGGGCCAGCTCCCGCAGCAGGGCCGTGTCCTGCGGGACCTGCAGGGAGGTCGGGGCCGGATGCAGGGCGCTGACATAGGCGCGCACGGCGGCGCGATCGTGCTCCAGTTCCAGCAGGGGCGCCTTGGGCGCTCGTGCCGGGTGCAGGGCGGCGGCAAGGAAGACGTTGTTGCAGAGAATCAGGGACACCAGCAGCAGGGTGACCGCGGCTGTTCGCCGCAGCCGGCGCTGGGGGCTGCTCTCCAGGGAGGCCAGACCCGCGCTGATCAGCAGCAGCAGGGGCGGCACCAGCAGCACCAGATCGTTGCGGCTGGAGTCGCCGCCCTGAAGCGCCAGCAGCAGATCCAGGCTGAAGAGCACCGCGAGCGCCGGCAGCAACAACAGCGCCCGTCCGCCGGTTCGCCAACGCCGCAACAGCTCCAGCACGGGCACCAGGCCGAACAGCCAGAGCGGCAGTCCGGCCACGTTCAGGGTCAGCAGCTGCGCCAGGCGCTTCAGCGGGAACTCCCCCTGGGGTGAACCTGAACCACGGCTGGCCAATTCAAGCGGCAACTGAACCGCCCCGGCCCAGGCCCGCACCAGACCACCCGGCTGGGCCAGATAGGGCAGCAGCAGCAGCAACGCCAGGAATCCTCCGCCGAGGACCGGCAGCACCAGGGGCCAGGGCCAGCGCGGCTCCAGCAAGAGCACCAGCAACACGGCCAGCAGCAGCAGGGGCGAGAACAGCGACGGCAGGGCATTGACGCTCAGCAGCAGCACGGCCCCGGCCAGAGCCAGGCTGACGCTGGCTCCGGACGCAGGCCCACGGGCAGCGGCACCACTCCCGTGAGCACCGCCCATCCGAGCCCGAAGCGTCACGGCCCGGATCACCAGACACACGGCCAGCAGCAGCAGGGTGTCGATGATCGACGGCAGCAATCCCGAAAACCCCAGCGGGAACAGCTGCACAAAGACGACATAGAGCAGGGCCGCAAACGGTGGCACCAGGGAATGGCGACGCAGGGGCAGCCAGCCCAGGCTGCCCAGTTGACGCAGGCTGGACCAGAGCAGGCCGCTGCCGAAGAGCGTCAGCGCCAGCATCAGCAGCCGGTGCGGGCGCAGCGTGCCCAGCCAATTCCCAAGCCAGGCGGAGGGGGCATAGAGATATTGCGCGACCAGAGGAGTGCCGTTGACAAAGTCGAGGGCGCTCAGGGCGCCGACCAGCCGCCTCTGCCCCGCGTAGAGCAGTTGATCGAGGCCAGGGTCGTAGCTGCCGACGAGCGAGCCCTGCTGCCAGGCCTGCAGCCCCAGCCCAACCAGCACCAGCAGCCACAGGCCCAGCAGCAGCAGCCGCAGCGGGGATGGAGGCCACACCACCGTGTTGGAGGATCCAGGCCGGGAGGCATCAGAACCTGCCGTGGCCTGATCAGGCCGGATCGTTCTCCGCAGCATCCGGTGGCCTGGATTCAGGGACAGGGGACTTGGATTCGGGGGTATAACGATACCGAGGAATCTCAGCTGGTCATCCCGCTGATTGGGATATCGATCCAGGCCCAGACCTGGGGCCTCAACCATGGGCCTCAACCATGGGTCCCAACAAGGGGGCTGATGCATGGACACGGACCCAACTGGGGGCCTGAGCCCCCGAAAGCGGACTCAGGCCTGGGGCAGTACCGCCCGCAGGCGCTCGCGGAAGTCGCCCTTGGCCATGCCGCCCTTCACCTCGCCGTGGATCTCAAACTCCTCCTCCAGCTTGCTGACCACCAGATAGGTAGGCCAACCCATCCCCTGCTTACCGGGGTACTGGGCCAGCAGTACGCGGCGATAGCGGCGGTAGGTCTCGATGTCCTGCAGCATCACGCTGACGAACTCCAGGCCCAGCTCTTCGGCCACCCTGGCGTCGTAGTTGCTCATGCGATGGCACGTGCCGCAGTCCTCAGAGCTGAACTTCAGGACGGTGAGGCTGACCATGGCGGCGACAGGGACTGGCGGCGGGATCGTAGACAGGGGCGCTGGGATCGTGGGTAAGGCGGCAGGGCCTGCCGCTGATCACTGCGACGCTCAGATCCGTTCCCGATCGAGCCGCTCGGCCCGCAGCTGCCGCAGCCGCTCGCCCAGCGCCGGCCCGGCCACCATCCCCGCCGCCAGCAGATCGCTGGCGCTGAGCTCGGCGCGCAGATGACGCCAGCGCCCCCACCAGCGCCACAGCGGTCTCCGGAAGGCTCGCCCCAGGCCCTGCCCGACGCCAAAGCCGCCCGCCAGGGCCAGGGCCACCGCTTCGGCGGACAATCCCGGGGCCTCCAGCAGGGCGCACCAGCGCGACGGTGACCAGCCGTCCATCGCGGCGGCACCGTGCTCCGCCGCCGCCGCCGCCAGTCGCCGCTCCAGCTCCAGCCACTGGGCCAGCAGTCGATGCTGCCGATGGGGCAGCTGCAGGCGCTCGGCCACGGCCAGTGGCTGCGCCGCCACCACCAGCAGGGCCGGCAACAGGGGCAGCCCCAGCCGCCCGGCCCAACCCAGGCGCCGCCGCCAGCCGCGGTCGCTCTGCAGCGCCGCATCGATCAGCGGCAGGGCGCCCCAGCGCTGCAGGGCCGCCAGAGCCCGGGGCCAGGCCTCCCGCTCCAGCAGCAGCTCCAGCTCCATGCGCAGCCGGGTGCCCAGGGCCGATGGGGCCCCCTGGGGCGGATCGCCCGGCCGCCAGGCCCAGGGCCAGATCGCCAGGGTGTGGCGCAGCTGCTCCAGGCTCTCGGGCGCCAGCTCAAAGCCCAGCCGCGCCGCATAGCGGGCGCCGCGGACGATGCGGGTGGGATCGTCGCGCAGGCTGGCGCCATGCAGCAGCCGCAGCTGCCGGCGCGCCAGGTCGGCCTGACCGCCATGGGGATCGAGCACCTGCGGGAACACCCCCTCCTGGTCCGGAGACGCAGCCGTTCCGGCCGGCGGGCTCAGCAGCAGGGCCATGGCATTGATGCTGAAATCGCGCCGCGCCAGGTCATCGCCCAGGCCACCGAAACGCACCAGCGGGTTCTCACCCGCCTCGGGATAGGTCTCCAGCCGGGCGCTGGCCAGATCGAGCAGCAGCGGCCCATCCGGCAACTCCAGCTCCAGTTCCACCGTGCCGTAGGCCCCGTGCTCCTGATACGTGAGCAGGCTCTCCGGCCCCACCAGCTCCCTCAGGCGGCGGGCCAGGCGATGGGCCGGGGCGATCGCTGCGGCAGCAGTGGCGGCTGGCAGGGCCGGGCCTTCTTCCCAGGCGGCGGGTTCCACCACCAGGTCGAGATCCGGTACGCCCAGCCAGGGATCCTGATGGACCCGGTGCAGCAGCAGATCCCGCACCGCTCCCCCCACCAGCGCCAGGCGATCGGCGGCGGCAGCCCGCACCAGCTGGGCGCTGAGCGCCGGCGGCAGACCTGGCAACTCGAACGCCGACGGGGGGATCACGGGGCCTGGCCGGAGAGAATGCCTGCATCATCCCGGAGCTGCTGCTTGTCTGCCCTCACCCGCTGCCTGATCGAGGAGGCGGCCGCGATCGCGGCCAGCGCCCAGCGACTGGACGCGTCCCAGGTGGAGGCCGCCCTCGATCGGCTGGAGGCCTGCGCTGACGCCCGGGCCAAGCTGGTGATCACAGGAGTCGGCAAGAGCGGCATCGTGGCGCGCAAGATCGCCGCCACCTTCTCCTCGATCGGCCTGATGGCCCTCTATCTCAACCCACTGGATGCCCTGCACGGCGACCTGGGCGTGGTGGCGCCGGAGGATGTCGCCCTGCTGCTCTCCAACAGCGGCGAGACCCAGGAGCTGCTGGAGATCCTGCCCCACCTGAAGCGGCGTGGCACCGCCCGCATCGCCCTGGTGGGTCGGGTGGAATCCACCTTGGCCCGGGGCTGCGACGTGGTGCTCGACGGCTCGGTGGACCGGGAGATCTGTCCGCTGAACCTGGCCCCCACCGCCAGCACCGCCGTGGCGATGGCGATCGGCGACGCCCTGGCGGCGGTGTGGATGGAGCGGCGCGGCATCTCCCCCCAGGACTTCGCCATCAACCATCCGGCCGGTTCCCTCGGCAAGCAGCTGACCCTCACCGCCGCCGACCTGATGGTGCCGGTGGCCCGGCTGACGCCGCTGCTGGCCGAAACCCCCCTGGCCGAGGTGATCGCCCATCTCACCGCCGATGGCGTCGGCGCCTGCTGGGTGGCCCAGCCGGAGGCCAGCGATCACATCTGGGGGCTGATCACCGACGGCGATCTGCGCCGCGCCCTGCAGCAACACGGCGCCCAGGACTGGAGCCAACTGACCGCCGCCGATCTGATGACCGTCGATCCGATCACCGTCGACGGGGACACCCTGGCGATCAGCGCGCTTGAGCAGATGGAACGCAACCGCCGCAAGGCAATCGCCGTGCTGCCCGTGACCTCCACCGACCAGCGGATGCTGGGGTTGCTACGCCTGCACGATCTGGTGCAGGCCGGCCTCACCAGCGCCTAGGGCGCCGCCTGGGCCGCCGCCATGGCCCGGGCCTGCTCCAGCTGTTCGGCGGTGTCCACCGACAGCGACTCGCCCTGCACCGCAAAGGTGCCGATGCCGATGCCCGCCTCCAGCAGCCGCAGCTGCTCGAGTTTCTCGATCTCCTCCAGCGGCGAGGGCGGCAGCTCATTCCAGCGGGCGAGCACATCGGCCCGATAGCCATAAATGCCGACATGACCCCAGAAGGGCACATGGGCGTGCCAGTCGGCCGGATCGACACCCCGGACATGGGGAATCGCCGAGCGGGAGAAGTAGAGGGCACGGCCGTCGGCGGCCACCAGCGTCTTGACGACATTGGGGTTGTGCACCTTGTCGGCCCCCATGCGGTACACCGGCGTCAGCACCTCCGCCGCCGGCCCCCGACGCTCGAATTCCTCGGCCATGGCATCGATCACGGCGGCGTCGATGAACGGTTGATCGCCCTGCACGTTGAGAATCACCGTCTGCTCGGCTGTCGTGCCGGCCAGTTCCACCATCAAGCCCACCACCGAAGCGATCCGCTCACTGCCGGAACCACAGGCGGCACTGGTGGCGATCGCCGGGAAGCCCCAGGAGCCGGCTGCACGGATCAATTCCTCGCTGTCGGTGCAAAGCACCACCGCCTCGGGAGATCGGGCCTGGCGGCAGCGCTCCAGCACCCGCTGCAGCATCGGCTTGCCGCCGATGTCGGCCATCACCTTGCCGGGCAACCGCGACGATTCCAACCGGGCCGGCACCGCCACCACGTACCGCATCGGGGCATCCCAGATCAGCCCAGGAGCCTAGAGCTGCCAGTCGTCACTGGCCTGGCGGGCCCGGCGCACCAGCTGCAGCACGGAATCCGCATCCGCCTCCGGGCGCTCACCGGCACTCACCGCCCGGTAGAGATCGGCCACGCGCCAGCTCTCGGTGGCCGGATCGGAGCCATGGCGGGGGATCAGATGCAGATGAAAGTGGCGCGCCCCTTCGCCGAAGGCGATCGCATAGACCCGCTGACAGCCGCACAGTTCCCGCACCAGGGCAGAACTGCGCTGCAGGATCGGTCCCAGGGCGGCCGTTTCGAGCGCATTGAAATCAGCCGGGCCGCCGACATGACGCAGGCTGTCGAGGATCAGCCAGCCCACCAGTGGCGCCGGTAAAGGATGGTGGCGAAGAAGCCAGGGGCCGAAGCGACCGATCGCCAGATCCCCGGGCCCAGCGGCGCTGGCGCGTGCAGGTTGGGTGAAGCCGGAGCTGGCCAGGTCCCCATGGATCAGGCAGACACCACAGCTGGAGGGGTCGATCATGCTGCGAAACTCGGGCCAGAGGAACGCCGCGCCCATCGCCACTTTCCCTCACGCCGCCACCATCGCCACCGTCTCCGATACCGGCAGTGAGCGGATCGCCGTGGTCACGGTGGCCTACGGCAGCGCTGCGGTGCTGCCAGCCCTGGCCAGGGATCTGGCGGCCCAGTCACCACCAGCCGAGGCCTGGCTGGTGGTGGACAACAGCCCTGAATCGGCACCCCTGCATGGCGATCTGCTGACGCACAACGCCGCCGGGCTGCGGATCCGGACGATCGAGGGCGCTGAGGGGGAGGGTTTCGCGGCGGGCTGCAACCGGGCCCTGGATGTGTTGGCCGCAGAGCACTGGGACGGCTGGGTGTGGCTGCTCAATCCCGACACCGGCCTGCCGGTCGGGGATGAACTGGCCTGCCTGCGGGCCCGACTGCGGCATCTGCCCCAGTCGGCTGTGGTGGGCACCGCCGTCGCCGATGGAGCCGGGGGCTACGAGTCCAGCGGCGGCTGGTTCAGCGGCGGCCTCGCCTTCCGCGGCCGGCGCCTTGATCCCCGCGCCGCGATGCAGCACGAGCCGGCTGCCCCCCTGGCCCTCGACTGGCTGAGCGGCTGCAGCCTGGCGCTGAAACCGGCGGCCCATCCCGGCGCCGTCCGCTTCGACGAACGCTTTCCTCTCTATTACGAGGACATGGACCTCTGCCTGCGCCTCGCCCGCCAGGGGGCACCGGTGCTGTGGCTGCCGCAGCCGGTGATCGTCCATCGCAAGGGCACCGGCAGCGTCGCCCCCGGGCCCCGGCGGCTGCAGCTGTCCACCCTGAGCTATCTGCGCTTCCTGCGCCGCTACAGCCCCGGCTGGGTGGTGGCGCTGCGCAGCCTGCGGCTGCTGCTGCTCAGCCTGCTGCGACTGCCGCTGCGACCCCGGCGCAGCCTGGCGGTCTTGCAGGCGATGGCCATCGTGTTGCAGGAACCCGCCTGAGACCATGCCCCTCGCCCTCTTCAACGGCAGCTACCTGAGCTCCAGGCCCACGGGCATCGGTGTGGTGGCCCGCGATCTGGTGGCCGCCCTGGATCCGGACCTGGTGCCCCTGCTCGATCCCCTGGCGGGCGACCGTCCCGGCAGCCTGCCGATCCCCGCCAACCTCTCGCCGCATCACGGCCGCCGCGGCCATCTGGAACGGCTGCGCTGGACCCAGAACCAGCTGCCGCGCCTGCTGCGCGCCAGCGGCGCGCCGCTGCTGCTCTCGCCCCTGCCGGAGGCGCCGCTGCTGCGGGGGGTGCGCTCGGTGGTGCTGGTCCACGACCTGTTGCCCCTGCGCTATCCCCAGCTCACCCCCCTGCTGGCCTACCACCTGGCCTATGTGCCCCTGGTGCTGCATCGAGCCGTGAAGGTGCTGTGCAACTCCGAGGCCACCGCCCGGGAGGTGCATGGGCGGCTGGGGGTGCCGGCCCGGCGGCTGGTGCCGATCCGGCTGGGCTTCGACCCCGGGCGGCTGCGGCCGCTCGGCCTGGCGCGCGAACCGTTTGTCCTGGTGCTCGGCCGCCACGATCCCCACAAGAATCTGGCCCGGGTGCTGCGGGCCTTCGCCGCCGTCAGCGATCCGGGGCGGGAGCTACGGCTGAAGCTGGTGGGCCCCCACGACGCTCGCTACACACCGCCCCTGCAACGCCTGGCCGCCGAGCTCGGCATCGCCGATCGCTGCGACTGGATCGCCTGGGTGAGTGATCAGGAGCGGCTGGAGCTGCTGAACCGCTGCCGGGCCCTGGTGCTGGTGAGCCTCTGGGAGGGCTTCGGCCTGCCGGCCCTGGAGGCGATGGCCTGCGGCGCGCCGGTGATCGCCGCTCGGGCCGGCGCCCTGCCGGAGGTGGTGGGCGATGCGGCCCTGCTGGTGGATCCGCGCGCCCCGGCTCAGATCGCCGATGCGATCAGCCGCATCGGCCGGGAAGCGGACCTGGCCCAGTCGCTCAGCGCGGCGGGACCACCGCGAGCGGCTCACTTTCAGTGGGAGGCCAGCGCCCGGCAGGTGCTGCAAGTCCTGCGGGACTGCAGCTGAATCGCTGCGGCCAAGCCAAAAACAAGGCCCAGAGCTGAGCGACGTCACGGGCCATGGTGGTTCAGGGCACATGGATTCGAGGCCGGTGGCCGATAGGTTGAGCTGTTTTGAATGACAGCGTGGACAGCCAAGGGCCACCAGCAACGGCTGACGGCAGTAGCCCATTCGGCAATTGGATTGGCCAGCGAACCCTGATCACCGGCGGCCTTGGCTTCATCGGCTCCAATCTGGCCATCCGCCTGAGCCAGCTCGGCGCACGGGTGACCATCATTGACAGCCTGATTCCCCAGTACGGGGGCAATCTTTTCAATCTGAACGGCCACGAAGACGCGGTTCACATCAATCTCTCCGACATCCGCGATCGCTACTCCCTGGAGGCCTTGCTCAAAGGCAAAGATGTCATCTTCAATCTCGCCGGCCAGACCAGCCATCTGGATTCGATGCATGATCCGGAAACGGATCTCGCCATCAATGGCACGGCTCAACTGAGCCTGCTGGAGATCTGCCGGCGGGTGAATCCCGAAGCCCGCATCGTGTTCGCCAGCACCCGCCAGATCTATGGCAAACCCCAGTATTTACCGGTGGATGAAGCCCATCCCATCGAACCCGTCGATGTCAATGGCATCAACAAGCTTTCAGCCGAGCTTTATCATCGTCTCTACGCCGATGTCTACGGGCTCAGCACCCGTATCCTCAGGCTCACCAACACGATCGGGCCGCGCATGCGCATTCGCGATGCCCGCCAGACTTTCGTGGGCATCTGGCTGCGCCAGTTACTGGCCTCGGAGCCGATTGAGGTCTGGGGCGGTGAGCAGCTGCGCGACTTCAACGACGTCGAGGATGTGGTGGATGCCCTGCTGATGGCGGCATCTCTGGACGAACTGGCCTCGACGCCTTATAACCTCGGCTCCCATGAACGGCTGAGTCTCAGGGAACTGGCCGAGTTGATGATCCGCCTGCACGGCTCCGGTGAAATCCGGCTGATGAGCTTCCCCGCCGAGCGCAAGAAGATCGACATCGGCGATTACTACTCCTGCTACGACCGTTTCCAGCGGGATGCCGGCTGGCAGCCGTCCCGCAGCCTGGAAGCCACCCTGGAGCGCACCCTCGCCTACTACCGCCAGCATCAATCCCACTACCTCTGATGCCGGTTCAGACCCCGATGGCGAACCCGTTCAACTTCCCCCAGCAGGAACTGCTGCGCGATGGCCATCTGCTGACCGCGGCACTGCAGAGGATGACGGAGTCCGGACAAGTGATTCTCGGCCGGGGGGTCGCCGAATTCGAGGCCGGTTTCGCCGCCTGGCTCTCACCGGACCTGGCCGCCGAGCAGGTGGTGGGCGTGGCCAACGGCACCGATGCCCTGGAGCTGGCCCTGCGGGGTTGCGGCGTGGCCCCCGGTGACAAGGTGCTGCTGCCCTCCCACACCGCCTACGCCACGGTGGCAGCGGTGCTGCGGCTGGAGGCGGTGCCGGTGTTCCTGGATCTGGCCCGGGATCGCTCCGTGCTGTCGGTGGGGGACCTGGGCAAGCAGCTGGCCCGGGTGACGGGCGTGAAGGCGGTGATCGCCGTGCACCTGTACGGCGAAGCCTGCGACCTGCCGGCGATCGCCGCCCTCTGTGAGCGCCATGGCGTCAGCCTGATCGAGGACTGCGCCCAGGCCTGCGGCAGCACCTGGGCCGGCCAACCGGTCGGGCTCTGGGGTCGCTTCGCGGCCTTCAGCTTCTATCCCACCAAGAATCTGGCCGCCTTCGGCGATGGCGGCGCCCTGGTGGTGAACCGCAAGGGCGATGTCGAAACCAGCCGCCGCCGGCGCTTCTACGGCTGGGACGGCGAGCGCCAGGCCGTCCAATTCGGCGTCAACAGCCGGCTCGATGAACTGCAGGCCTGGGTGCTGCTGGGCAAGCTGGCCCACCTGGACCAGCGCATCGCCCAGCGGCGCCAGGTGGCCCGTTGGTATGAGCAGCGGCTGGCCGGCAGAGCCTGGCTGCCCGGTGATGGCTGCGACTGGCGCCACAGCTATCACCTGTACGTGATCAGCCTGCCTGCCGAGCCACGCCAACGCCTGCTGCAGGAGGCCGCTGGCCCGGAGCTGCCGCTGGCGGTGCACTACCCCCTGGCCTGCCATCAGCACAGCTATGTGCGTCAGCGCTTCGGCGCCGGCCGGCCCCTGCCCCGCACCGAGGCCCGCCTGCTGGAAATCCTCAGCCTGCCCCTGCATCCCTACCTGGAGGAGCCGCAGATCGAGGCGATCTGCCAACGGCTCGACCCCTATCTGCCGAGGAGCCTCTGATGCAGGAGGCGGAATATCACGTGCTGGCGGAGCAGGAAGGCGGGCACTGGTGGTACCGCAGCCTGCGACGCCGGGTGCTGACCAGGCTGCGCCGGGAAGCCCGGCGCCGGGGCCACCCCCTGACGGTGTTCGATGCCGGCTGCGGTACCGGCGGCCTGCTGCAGAGCCTGGCCCGGGAAGGAGCCGTGGCCCAGTGCAGCGGCTGCGATGCCAGTCCGGTGGCCCTGCAGTACTGCCATCAACGCGGCCTGCCGGTGCGGGCCGCTTCGGTGCATGATCTGGTGACCTGGCCGGAGCGCTTCGATCTGGTGCTCTCGATGGACGTGCTGTACCACCAGAACGTGGATCCACCCCGGGCGATGGCGGCGATGGCGACCCTGCTGCAGCCGGGGGGCCTGCTGCTGCTCAATGTCGCCGCCATGCCCTGCCTGGCCCGCCGCCACGACCGGCGCGTGCTCGGCGCCCGCCGCTTTCGCCCCGGCGAGCTGCGCCAGCTGGCCGGGGCCGCCGGCCTCGTGGTCGAAGACCTGCGCTACTGGAACAGCTGGCTGATGCCGCTGCTCTGGCTGCAGGCGCGGCTGGAGCAGGGGGAACAAGGCGCCAGCGGCGAGCCTTCCGACTCCGCCGTGCAGCCTCCCCCCGCCTGGCTCAACCGCCTGCTGGTCGCCCTGCTGGAGCTGGAGGAGCGACTCTCCAGGCTGCTGCCCCTGCCCTGGGGCAGCTCCCTGCTGCTGCAGGCGCGCCGGCCCGCCGGCCCCAGGGCCTCCATCCCCGCCTGAACAGCCATGCCGGAGCCGCCCTCCCCCCCGACCAGCGGCGATCCCACGCCGATCCTCAGCCTGGTGATCCCCCTCTACCGCAGCAGCGGCAGCGTCGACGCCCTGGTCAGCCGCCTGGAAACCCTGAAGGTGCCAGGCCCCTGGGAGCTGGTGCTGGTCGATGACGGCAGCCCCGACGACACGGTGGCCCGGCTGCGCCGGCGGCTGCAGGGCAGCCCACTGCAGGGGGTGCTGATCCGCCATGGCCGCAACTTCGGCGAACACCAGGCCGTGCTCACCGGCTACCGCCACGCCCGGGGCCGCCATGTGATCAACCTCGATGACGATCTCCAGAATCCACCGGAAGAAGGCCTGCGCCTCTGGCACAAAGCCCTGGCCGAAGAGCTGGATGTCGTCTACGGCGATTACCGCCAGAAACAGCACGCCGGCTGGCGCAACCTGGGCAGCCGCTTCGCCAATCGCACCGCCAACTGGCTGCTGGATCTGCCCGATCGCTTCTACCTCTCCAGCTTCCGCTGCGTGGCCGGCGTGGTGGCCCAGCAGGCGGCCGACTATCGCGGCCCCTATCCCTACATCGACGGCCTGCTGTCGCTATATACCACCGCCATCGGCAGCCTCAAGGTGCAGCACGACCGGCGCGAAACGGGGGACAGCGGTTACAATCTGCGGCGCCTGATCCGGCTCTGGCTGAACATCTTCACCAGTTTTTCGATCATGCCCCTGCGGCTGGCCTCGCTGCTGGGAGTGGTGCTGGCCCTGGCCGGCGGCATCACCCTGGTGGGGCTGCTGCTGGAGAGCCTGCTGCAGGGCCGCCAGGTGCAGGGCTGGCTGTCGATCATTTCGGCGATCCTGCTGTTCGGTGGTCTGCAATGCCTGCTGATCGGCATGCTGGGGGAATACCTGGGCCGGATCTTCCTGACGGTCAGCGGCAGGCCCCAGTCCTTCGTGCGCAGCCTGGAGCCCCTCGGCGGCCGCGAACAGGTGTGAGAACGATCCTGCGGCGACTGCGACGTCCCCTGCAGCATCAGCTCGTGCGTTTTCTGCTGGTGGGCGGTTGCGGCGAACTGCTGTACCTGGCCCTGTTCGCCCTGGTGAGCCTGGCCGGCGGCAGCGCCACCGCCGCCGTGGCCATCGCCGGAGCGATCTGCCTGGTGCTGAATGCGGTGCTGCATGCGCGCTACAGCTTCCGCGTGCCCTTCCGGCTGGCCCTGCTGGGGCGCTACGCGCTCATCCAGCTGGGCTGCCTCGGACTCAGCCTCGCCGCGGCCGGCGCCCTGCAGCGGCTGGCCTTCAATCGCGCCGCCATTGCCCTGATCACCATGGTGCTGTGGGCCGCGAGCTCCTTCCTGCTGACGCGCCTGAGCTATCGATCGGCCGGCTGAGCCGTGCTGCCGCACACCGCGTCACTCAGGGTTGGCGAGGCCCAGCGTCCTGAGGGGGAGCTGCAGCGGACTGGATCAGATCGGATCTGGTCTGGGCCGACGGAGGATTGGCCTCCAGGCAGACCAGCCAGCGGTCCCCATGACGCACGATCGAACCGAGTTCGGGATAGGCCTGACAGGCGGGCAGGGAGGCCCGCACCTCCTGTTCATTGCCCTCGTGGCGATAGGCGATGTGGCGCACAGGCTGCCGCAGCAACTGCCGGAAGATCGCCTCGATGCTCCAGCTCTGGCGGAAGGCCGATTCACCGACACTGCTCCAGTGGGGAAAGGGCTGATTGCGCTCCGTGGTGCCGAACACTTCGAACACATCAGCCGCCACACCGGTGCGCCTGGCCTCAGCGCGCACATCCGCCGCAATCGCCTGGGCCAGGGCGATGTCGCGGCGCTCGAGCAACTGGCTCAGTTCCCAGACCCTGGAGGCGAAGGCGGCCTGTGGAATCAGGTAGAAGACGATCAGCAGCGCCACGAGCAGCCGCGAGAGGCCCCGTGCGCGCCAGGAGGATTGCAGGGTCGCCAGGGCGATCACGCTGAAACTGCCGATGCCGAGATTGCCGAGACAGAAGGACCTGGACGGGAACCCTGAGCTCAGCAGATAGAACAGCAGCAACGGCAGCAGAGTCAGGAACAGGGCAGCGAACCAGAGCCAGGCCAGGCGCTGGCGCCGCTCCTGCCGGCTGCGCTGCTGACGCAGCACCCAGCCACTGAGCACCAGCAACAGCAGCAGGAACGTGATCGAAAGGATGAACTGGGGCGCGGTCGAAGCCAGTGAAACCTTGGTGTTATAGATCTCCTTGTAAACACCGAGAGCGCTCAACTTCTCCAGAAAGCGAGGCAGATCCGAGAAGCCGGTGCGGGAGTTTGCCTCCTCGCCCCGCAGCATGATCAGCGCCCAGATGTAATAAAGAACCCCGCCAACTCCGACACCGGCAATCAGACGAGGTGCCGCAGCTCGGCTGAAACGGCGCTGATCCAGGGCCCAGACCAGAGCCTGCCACCCGAGCAGACCGATGCCGAGGTAACCGGTGGGCTGATAGATGCCCATCGCCACCATCAGCATCAGCACCCCCAGCAGCCAGTCCAGCCAGCGGCGTCCTAGCAGCGGCAGCGGCGGGCCATAGCCCATCAGCACACCGCCCCAGATCGAAAGAGCCGCCGGCAGCAGATAGAGCCCGATGGCAAAACTGAAATTGAACAGGTCAAGGGTGTAGCTATGCAGGCTCACCACCAGGGCCAGCAGACAGGCCCAGGCCGGCGTGATCAACGGGCAGAACACCGCCGTGGCGGCCGCCATCGCATAGAGCGAGCCCGCGGCCAGCAACCAGCCGAAGAACGGTGAAAAACTGTTCTGAAACAGCAGCGGATAGATCAGATCCCAGGCCGGCCTGCTCTGCCGGGACTGCTCAATCCGTTCACCGACCAGGGCCCAGTCATCCACATTCCAGGTGGGAGAACTGACTTCCTGCCAGTGAATCGCCAGAAACAGCCCCAGAAAAACCAGTGACCAATTGCGGGCTTCGCGGATCGTCCAGCCCGCCAGCCAGGGAGTGGGGAGCATCGCCGACGAACGGGCCGATGCCGAGCCGGAGAGTGGCGACATCACTGCTTTCTTTTGAATCGAGTTTATGACTCAGAACAGCTGAGCACAGGCATCCCCGGCCACCAGAGCCTGTGCCAGGCGACCCAGATTGGCGTCAGCAGCCTCCGGCAGCGCCACCAACCAGCGGCCTCCCGCTGGCCGCAGCCGGGCCGCGGCCAGCAGGGTCATGCTCTCGCCCACCACCACCAGCCCGGCGAAGTGGGCGATCCAGGGCTCCGGTGGACCCTCCAGCAGCCGATCGCTCGCCGCCAGCGGCAGCCGCCAGGACTGCTTGGCGCGCACCGGATGGGGCATCAACAGCCACGGGTGGGGCAGGCGAGCCGCCAGCGGTTGCAGCCGCTCCAGGCCGGGCGCATCGATCAGGAGCGTGCCCAGCCCCTGCTGCTCCGGGGGCTCCGGGGGCAACGACGGCGCGACCGGCTCTGGTCGATAGAGCGGGCCAAGCTCGCGAATGTCGAAGCGGGAGCACCAGAGAGCCCGATGGGCCGGGGCATCGGAAAACAACCAGTAGGGGGCACCCGCTGCGAATTGCTGGGGATCGATGGCCCGGGGGCTGTCCCGGTACTGATCGAGACCGTCATCAAGCAGCTCCAGCCGCGGCACCCAGAGCAACAGCAGGCGCAGGGCGCGGCCGGCACCGCGTCGATGGGCGATGGCCAGCTCCCGCACCAGCCCGAACAGCGCCAACAGGGCCAGCAAGCTCAACCACCCCGGGCGGATCGCCAGATGCAACGGCCAGCATTGGCGATCGGCGGCGCTCAGCGGGCAGCGATCCCGATCCCAGAGCAACAATTCGATCCCGGGCCTGGAGTGGCAGCCCGGGGCGCGCCGCCGCCGCCGGGCGGCCTCCAGATGGATGCCGTTGGAGACCAGAACCAGGCGAATCATCCGGGCCGCTGCCAACCGCGCAGGCTGCCCCGGCTGAAGGCCAGCAGCAGGACCGGCATCTGCAGCAGCCGGCGGCCGCTGTGCCAGTAGAGGCGATGCCACCAGCGCACGTCCCAGCGCCCCTTGCGGCTGGGGGGAAAGAGCTTGAACGGCAACACCTCGAGAAAGATGTCCGGGATGGCGAGGAAGCAACCCCAGAAGGTCATGCGCCGGGCATGCTCGATTTCATCGGCCACCGCCAGCGGCAGCCGGGGAATCGAGGCTGGCTCCACCTGCCACACCCCCCGCGAGCGCTCCTGGTAAGACGACGCCCCAGCCCGGCCACTCCAGGGGCAATGGGCCGCCAGCAGACGATTGCTGAGCCGCGAGGCCCGCATCGCCGCCAGCCCCCGCGACGCCTCCAGCCAGTGCAGGCGGCCGGAGCGTCCCTGGCCGGCCCGCTCCGCATCGGAATGGGGAATCACGCCGATCCAGGCTTCAGGAATCGCCGCCGCGTCCTGGCCCCTGTGCACCGCCAACCTCGCCTGCAGATCCTTGTCGTCGAAGCCGTAGCCGATCAGATGCTCGTTGAAACCACCCACCGCCACGAACAGCTGGCGCGACATCAGGAACTGGCCCTTGCGTCCCTCAGGACCGCTGCCGAAGGCACAGGGATCGCCCTGGCCCTGGTCTGACTGGCCCAGGGCCACCGCCATCGGATCAAAGTCCTGCGTCGGCCAGGTGTCCGCATCGAGCTTGAGGATCCAGTCCCCCCGGCTCCGGGCCACCGCAAAGTTGTAGGCACGGCACAGGTTCCAGCTGGGCTCGCCCTCCACCCGCAGCAGCCGGATGCGAGGGTCCGCGGGCAGGTGCTCGCGCCGAACCGGCTCCTCACTGCTCCAGTCGACGATCAGATGCTCCTGATGAACGGGCCAGGCGGCCACCCGCTGTGCCGTGCTGATCAGGTGCTCCAGCCGATTCATGCACACCGTGACGATGCTCAGGACAGCTTGCTGGCCGGCGGTTGACTCGCTCAATCCCACAGGCGCATCGCGTCATCGCGGGCCCGGTACCACTCCGCAGCCAGCGCCCCACCCATGAAGGCCTGCTCCCGGAACCAGGGGCCGCCGAGGGTCCAGTGCAACAGGCTCGCCCCTTGAGCACGGGCGGGATCCTGCACATCCACGAGGTGATTCCAGCGATCCTCGAGGGCACCGATCTCCTGATCCCCGGCCAGCCAGTGGAAGCGATGCAGCTCCAGGCCGCTGGCGGTGTTCACGTAGTCGGGTGTCAGGGCTGTGCAGCGCTCGCAGTTCAGGAGCATCAGGGAGCTCCAGTTCTTCTTGGGATAGGGGCTCTGGGGCTCGCCCAGGAACTTCACCGCCTCGCTGGGATTGTGCTCGTGCTGCACGCACTGCACGGCATAGCGATCATCCCGTTCGGCCCAGAGCTCGGCGATGTCGCCGCGGCAGAGCATGTCGCAGTCCATGAAGATGGCCCAGCCCCTGTAGCCCATCAGATAGGGCACCAGAAAACGGGTGAAGGAGAAGGCCGTGGCCTGCTTCGGATCGCGCTCACGCTGGAACACGCCGAGGGCCTCCAGCTGGGGCGTGACGATCGGCGTGATCGCCAGGGGCAGGGAACTGTGCTGCACCAGGCTGTCGATCAGCACGGCGGTGGCCGCCCGCTCCCGCGGGTCGTAGCCGATGAAGAGCGGGATGGGGGCTTGCGTTGAGGCGACCACAACCATCCGGCGGAGAGCGACGATGCAATCTAGAACACACGTCCAAGTGGACAGCAAAGTCTGCAGCCAGAGGACTGGGCCGCTGCCGTTGTCTTCAGCCTGACGCAACAATGACGCTCAGCAACGTCAGCACTTCAGACGGGAATGAACCCAGAAGGAGCAACGCCCCGGACCAGGGTCATTGCAGATAGGCGACCAGGAAAAATCGGAGCTGGATGGACCAGATCAACATCCCGACAAATCCAAGCAGCCAGTGAGCGTAAACTTCGCCCTTGTGCTGCGGCATCAGCACCGCGAACGCTCCCACCCAGCCCAGCACAACGGTCGGGGCGAAATGGATGGCATAAATCCAATCGTGAAACGCCACGGATTGATGCAGCAGCGGAATGAACAGCCATAACTGGCCCGCTGCCAGGATCAGCAGCAGCTGACGCTTCCCCCCCTGAAGGCGGCCCAGCACAATCGCAAACAGAATCACGCCAACAATCCAGATGGCGGCATGCTCCAGCACCTGCGACAACGCCATGTGCGAGCTGATCACATCCGATCCTGACTTCTGCCAGATCAGGAGCCGCAGGCCATCGAGCACGCCATGATGGTTGGACGTCGTGGCCGCCGTCAGGCCCATGCGATCAAAAAGACTGCTGCCCGTCAGGCCACCGGGGAAGGCCAGATTGGCGATGATGCGTTGAGTCCAGTACAACAGAAGACCCAGCCCCAGAGGCGGCAGCAGGCCGCGCAGTGAAGCCTGGACGGCAGGCTCCAGGCGCAGGCGCTGGAGGGCGAAGACACTCAACAGGCAAAAGGCACCGAGGATCGGATAGGTCCAGGAGGCCAGCAACCAGACCAGCCAAAGGCACCAGGGCCTGCGCTCAGATAGCACCGACGGCCGCCAGCAGCGCCTCAGCATCACCACACCGAGCAGCAGCAGCAGCAAGCCCGGATAGTCAGGCTCATCAATCAGGACATAACGAAGAATCGCCTGATTGGTGATCGCCATGACGTAGGCAGTCGCGAATACAAGCTGGCCATAGCCTGTCTTTTTTCTGGTGAAACACAAGCTGGCGACATGGCCGAGCAGCACGCCCATCGCGACGGCATAGCCCAGGGACCAGACGAGCTTGAAGGCATGAAAGCCGGACTCGCCAAACCAATGGTAAGATGGCCAGTAAATCAACAGATACAGAGGAGGATAAGACTGATAAATCTCCTTGGACAGGATCACATGATCGGCACTCAGATAATGGCTACCAAGGTGGAAAAAACCACCCCAAGCGAAGAAGCCGAAGTTCTCCCAGGCCTGGACAGCCCTCAGGCCCTCGTGGCCGAACATGTTCAGATGATCAGCGAGCCCTGCGGCCAGCAGCCGCGAGAAGGTCAGTCCGGTGATCCCCACCAGGATCACCACCAGCGGCAGCCGTCGCCGCAGCGTCTCGGAGGCCTCGGCAGACCGCCAGCCCCGTGGGATCAGGGCAGCAGGCGCCAGGCGCTGCAGAGGGTTCCAGGGCATGGCTGACAAACGACCGCGTTGGCGTCGCGGGACACTACTGATGCATGGGCCCCCGTCGATGTCGCCCCGACCTCATCGCCCTCGCCTCGATACCATCCGGCCATGAGCTTCCTTGCCGGCCTCAACGACGCCCAGCGCCGGGCCGTGGATCACCACACCGGTCCGCTGCTGGTGGTGGCCGGGGCGGGCAGCGGCAAAACCCGGGCCCTCACCCATCGCATCGCCCACCTGATCGGCCACCACGGCGTCGATCCGGGCGAACTGCTGGCGGTCACCTTCACCAACAAGGCCGCCCGCGAGATGAAGGAGCGGCTGGAGCTGCTGCTGGCCCAGAAGCTGGCCCAGAGCCAGTACGGCCAGCCCTGGAGCACCCTGGGGCAGATCGAGCAGAAGAAGCTGCGCAGCCGCATCTACCGGGAAGTGATCAAGGAACTGTGGATCGGCACCTTCCACGCCCTGTTCGCCCGACTGCTGCGCTTTGACATCGACAAGTTGACGGATCCCGAAGGCCTGAGCTGGACCCGCCAGTTCTCGATCTACGACGAGAACGACGCCCAGAGCCTGGTCAAGGAGATCGTCACCCAGGAGTTGGGGCTCGATCCCAAGCGCTTCGAGCCCAAGAAGGTGCGCTGGGCGATCAGCAACGCCAAGAACCAGGGCTGGCTGCCCGAGGAGATGGAGGCCAAGGCCGAAGGCCTGCGCGATCGCAAGATGGCCGAGGCCTACCGCCTCTACCGGCGCGCCCTGGCCGCCAACAACGCCCTCGACTTCGACGACCTGCTGCTGCTGCCGGTGCAGTTGCTGCGCCAGAACGAGCAGGTGCGCTCCTACTGGCATCGGCGCTTCCGCCATGTGCTGGTGGACGAATACCAGGACACCAACCGCACCCAGTACGACCTGATCAAGCTGCTGGTGACCGGCGGCCAGGACCCCGAGACCTACGACGACTGGTCCGGACGCTCGGTGTTCGTGGTGGGGGATGCGGACCAGAGCATCTACAGCTTCCGCGCCGCCGACTTCACGATCCTGATGGGCTTCCAGGACGACTTCGGCGACAAGGCTCCCGACGAGGACACCCGCACGATGGTGAAGCTGGAGGAGAACTACCGCTCCACCGCCACGATCCTGGAGGCGGCCAATGCCCTGATCGCCCACAACAGCGAGCGGATCGACAAGGTGCTGCGGCCCACCCGCGGCGAGGGCGAGCCGATCAGCCTCACCCGCTGCGACGACGAGATCGCCGAGGCCGAAGCGGTGGTGCATCGCATGCGCATGCTCGATGCCGCCCACCCCGACCTGCGCTGGGGTGACATGGCCGTGCTGTACCGCACCAACGCCCAGTCGCGGGCGATGGAGGAATCGCTGGTGCGCTGGGGCATCCCCTACCTGGTGGTGGGCGGCCTGCGCTTCTACGACCGCCGCGAGATCAAGGACGTGCTCGCCTACCTGAAGCTGGTGGTCAACCCGGCCGACACCGTCAGCCTGTTGCGGGTGCTGAACACCCCCAAACGGGGCATCGGCAAGACGACGATCGAGCGTCTCACCGACGCCTCCAACCAGCTGGGCATCCCCCTGTGGGACGTGGTCAGCGATGCCGAGGCGGTGCGCTCCCTCGGCGGCCGCTCGGCCAAGGGGCTGCTGCAATTCCATGAACTGGTGTGCGATCTGCAGCGCCGCGCCCAGGAGGCCCCCCCCTCCGAGCTGGTGCAACGGGTGATGGAGCAGAGCGGCTACGTGGCCGAGCTGCTGGCCGAGGGCTCCGATGAAGCCGAGGACCGGCGCCGCAACCTGGGCGAACTGGTCAATGCCGCCCTCCAGTACCAGGAAGAGAACGAGGAGGGATCCCTGGAGGATTTCCTCGCCTCGGCGGCCCTGGCCAGCGATGCCGACAGCAAGGACACCGAGCAGAACCGGGTGACGCTGATGACCCTGCACGCCAGCAAGGGGCTGGAGTTCCCGGTGGTGTTCCTGGTGGGACTGGAGCAGGGACTGTTCCCCAGCTACCGCTCCCTCGATGACCCCGCCTCGCTCGAGGAGGAACGGCGGCTCTGCTACGTGGGGCTGACCCGGGCCAAGGAGCGCCTGTTTCTCTCCCATGCCTGCGAACGGCGCCTCTGGGGCGGCATGCGCGAGCCGGCGGTGCCGTCGGTGTTTCTCTCCGAGCTGCCGAGCGAGCTGCTCCAGGGTGACATTCCCCACAGCGGCGGCGCCGCCATCCGGCGGGACCAGCGCCTCGATCGCCTCACCCGCGTCGACCGCCCGGAGAGCCGGCTGGTGGAAAGCGGTGGTGAGGCCGGAGCCCCCAGCAACGCCGTGCGCCGCCGCAGCGGCGGTGCCAACTGGGCGGTGGGCGACCGCCTGCGCCACGCCAGCTTCGGCGAGGGCCAGATCACCCACCTGTTCGGCAGCGGCGAGAAGATCTCGATCGCCGTCAAATTCGAAGGGATGGGGCCCAAGATCCTCGATCCGCGCCTGGCACCGATCGAACCGCTGCAGCGATGAACACCGCGTCGCCCCCCGCCTCAGCGAGTGGGCATGCCCCGGAGTCCCCGCGGATCCTGGTGGCCACCGGTGGCCTGATCCACCTGGTGCATCAGCTGGCCGTGATTGCGTCGTTGCCCGAAGTGACGGCCCTGCCAGAGAGGCTGGCCGCTCGCCACAACGCTGCTGCCGCCCCGGGATTGGCACCCAGCATCGGCATCTGGCTCACCGGGGTGATCCGCAACGACCCCGGCGCCCTGGCGGCCCTGGAAACGGCGATCGAGCGCTGGCTGGTGCTGCTGCGCCGCCAGGGACCCAGCTGTTTCGGCGCCATCCGCCTGCTGAGCCAGGGGCCCGGGGCCCCGGCCGAGCGCTGGGATCTGCTCTGCCTCAACAACCAGTGGCAACAGGCCCAGCGCCAGCCCCTGGAGCTGGGCTCGATCCGGCAGCTGGTGGTGTGCGGCGATGGCCTGGGGGTCTACTACCGCTGCGCCCGGGAATTGCGGGCGATTCTGCCCAGCCTGCTGAACCGGCCGATCGCCGAACCTGGACGCCAGGTGCGCTATGTGCTCAGTGGCCGGCAGCCCCTCTGGCACCGCCCGCCCCAGGCGCCACTCCAGCCCCCACAAGAGCGGGGCGCCCAGCTGTTTGACCTGCTGGTGCAGAGCCAGAGAGCAGCGGCGCAGCAGATCGTGGAGTTCTGCCTGACCGCCACCGACGCCCAGCGCCCCCTGTGGATCTGCTCGGTTCCCAACCTGGCCCATCAGTTCAGCGATCGCCACATCCCCTTCGCCGTGCTGGTGAGCTGGCAGCGCCAGCTTCAACGCCGGAACGGCTTCGATCCCACCCGGGACCGGCTGCTGCTGATCGACCATCCCAAGGCGCCACCCGACGGCAGCTTCGGCCGCATCGAACTGCCCTGGCTGGCCGGTCCGGTGCGCTCGGCCGTGAGCCTGGAGGTGATGGTGCGGCTGCTCCAGGAGCAACGACCGGGAGCGCGCATCGTCGTGACGGGACTCACCTCGGCCCTGTACGGCGTACGCCAGCTCACCACAGCCGAGGTGAGCTGGCTGAGCCTGGGTCCCCTCTGGCGCCACAACCCGCTGTATCGCCAAAAGCCGCTGGAGTTTCTGCATCGCTGCCTGCGGGTGGCCCGGATGGCCCTGCTCACCGGTTCCGAATCTGGCCAATCGAGGGGGCTCCGCAGTCAGTAATTAACCTGCCAGGGCCAGCGATCGGGCAGACAGAGAAACTCGTCGTTGACACCGCAATCAAGACTGCCTGAAATCAACAACCGGCCCTCCAACCAGTACTGAAAGGTGATATACATCACCGGCAACAGGCACCAGTGAGCCCGATAACGATCGAGCCAGGCCAGATACATGATCAGCAGGAAAAAGGCCACGCCATCGGCAACACGGCAGGTGACCTGAGGCAGCCAGAGATGGACAATCGATTGCTGGATGCCGATGTAGATCAGGCCGAAGACCGCCAACAACTGAGTCAGGGGGCACAGCAACAGACGGCGCGGATCGAGTCGGCGCTGCAGGCAGCCCAGCAGCAATCCAACAGCCAGCGCCCACTGAAGGCGCTCGACACGCCAGCTGACGGGGTAGTGGTTGAAGTAGTCATCCTGGGAGTAATCCTGCAGCCGATCCAAAGCACTCGGCAACACCATCCCAAACAGCGCCAGCAGCACCAGCAGGGTGAGCGGCAAGGGCCAGCAGCGGCGGAGATCCTGCCAACGAAAATCCCTGAGACGGTGACGCAGGCCACGACTCAGTTTCGGCAGCCTCTGCAGCCAGGGCAACAAGCTGATCGGCAGATTCAACACAAACGTGTTGTGGGTGAGGGCCGAAAGCACCATTCCCGCCCCGACCGAGCGCCGATCGAGCCGCACCAACCTGGCCCACTGGAGCAGACATGGCAGCAGCAGCAGCACCGCCAGAGCCTGACGCGAATGGGCGTTCTGCATGAAGCCCCGCAACATCGGACTGCAGATCAGCACCAGGGCCCACCAGCCAGCCCAGGGCCGGGCACGCCAGGCGTGGGCCAGCAGGATCGCCGCAGCGGCGAAGCCGCTGACCACCAGACCATGGACCGCCGCCATGCGATATGGCAGCCATAACAGCAAGGGCCGCAGCAGGCGCCAGAGCAGCTCCGGTGGCGATCGATCCGGGTTCCACTCCAGGTAATGGGAGAAGCGGGTGGTGTCGCTGGTTCCCCAGCTGGCCAGGGTGAAGAACACCAGGGTCAGCAGCAGCAGCAGCGCCACGGCCCCACGCCAGAGCCACCAGCGGCGCTGCACCCCGGCCCAGTGGATGGCGATCGCCAGGCTCCCCTGGGCGAGGAACAACCCCGTCACCGCCTGGGGAGCAACCGTCACCTGATCGATCCGGAACGGAGCGGCAAGGGGGAAAACCGGTTCGATCATCCAGATGCATCAACGGAGCCCGGGCTCGGCAGACAGGGGTCGCCAGCCATCAGGCACGACCCCTGAGAGCGATCACAGCCCTGATCAGTAGCGCACCTGCCAGGGCCAGCGATCAGGAATACACAGGAACTCATCGTTAATGCCGCAATTCAGCGTCAACGAACCCAGGAGACGCAAGACCAGCCAGTAGTGGACCGTGACCACCAGGGCCGGCACCGCAGCCCAGAGGCAACGCTGCCGCTGCAGCCAGCCCAGCCAGAGGATCAACAGGTAAAAGCCCACCGGATCCACCAGGCGGCTGGTGATCGGTGCCATCAGGTGCGAGTGCAGGGATTGCTGCAGCAACCAGAGGAGCAGGGCGAAGCTCGCCAGGGAGCGACTGCGATCGCAGGCCAGGAACTGCCGCCAGCCCAGGCGCCGCCGCCAGCAGGCCAGCAGCACCCCTAGGGCCATGGCCTGCTGGAGCCGGATCACCTCAAGCCGCAGGGCATAGGTGGGGAAATAACTCTCCTGGGAGCTGTAGATCCGCAGTTTGTCCAGGGCATGGGGGGCCGCCAGGGCCACCAGCACCACCAGGGCGGCAGCAGCGGGCAGCAGCACCCGCCAGTGCAGGCGCAGCACCGAACGGACCGCCAGCAGCCGGGGCGCCAGGGCCAGGACCAGGGTGAGCGAAAAGCTGGTGTGCACCGTGGCCGCCAGGCCGGTGGCCCCAGCCAGCGTCCAGCGGCCCGGCTTGGCCAGGCGGGCCGCCCAGAGCAGCAGGGGCAGCAGCAACAGGGTCATCAGGGCCTGACGGCTGACGCCGTTCTGCAGAAAGTTGCGCAGCAGCGGACTGCAGACGACCAACAGGCTCCACCAGCCGCCCCAGGCCCGGGTCCGCCAGTGGCGGGCCAGCAGCAAGGGAGCGGCGGCATAGCCGGCCACCACCAGACCATGCACCAGCGCCATGCGATAAGGCAGACGCACCACCAGCGGCGCCAGCAGGATCCAGAAGGGCTCGCCCCGCACCCGGGACAGATCAAAAGCCAGGTAATGACTGAGCTTGGTGGTGTCGCTGTTACCCCAGCTGGCCAGGGTGAAGAACACAGCCACCAGGGCCAGCAACAACATCGCCAGGCCAGCCCAGAGCCGGAGACGCTCCCGCCGGGCGGCCCAGCTCATCAGGGCCGCGACCAGCACCTGGGCGCCGAAGAGCGCCGCCATCGCCAGAGGCGCTGCCGTGACCTGATCGATCCGGAACGGGGCAACGGTGGGGAAAGGCAGGATCGGAGCACTCACAGGGACGGCATCTCGGGGCTGGATCGTGGCGACGGTCTCAGCCGCGCCGGGACGCCCGAGGCGCCGTCGCCGGGCCAGCCAGCAGACCTTTGAGCTCAGTCGCCGGACGCAGGCAATCGAAACCCCAGTAGGGATCGAGCAGCTCCCGCACAGCGTCTCGCGCCGCGGCGGCATCGGACAAGGCCAGGCGGGCCGAGAGTTCGGCGCTCAGCCGCTGGCGCTCGCTCCACTCGGCCGCCTCCTCCTCGGCCTTGGCGCCACTGAGGCCGGAGAGATCCTGCTCGGCCGCCACCGGCAGCCAGTGCAGGCGCTTGCCCAGGGCCACGCCGTAGCCCAGATGGGTGCCGAAGGCATTGCTCACCAGGCCGTCACTGAGCTCCAGCAGCGTGCGCATGGCATCGAGAAACCAGGGATTGGAGCGATGGCCATTGCAGGCCACGATCCACTGCGGCGGCAGATCCTGCAGCTCGGGATCCTTCCAGTGCCGCAGCCAGATCACCGAGCGATAGCCGCCGCTGGCGGCCTGCTGGGCCACGGCCTGAATGCAGGCCCGCTGATCCATGCGGCGCTCCACCTGGTCCCAGCTGTGGGCCAGCACCACCAGCAGGGTGGAACCGAGCTGCCGGCGCAGGCTGGCGATCTCCGGCGCCGCCAGCAGCGGCTGGGCATAGCTGATCCAGGGGCCGATCGGCACCGCCGGCTGACCGAAGCGCTCCTGCAACCAGCCGGCCCGGCGGGGGCCCATGCAGAGATAGCCGCGGCTCCAGTCGCACGGACGCTCGAAGGTGGCGCCGCGACTGACCTTGAGTCCGTGCTCCAGCAACCAGGGCAGGGGGGAGCCGATCAGCGGCAGCCCCGCATGGCGCTTGATCTGGATGTCATGGCCGTAGTGATGGGAGGAGTTTTCCAGCTCGCGCTGCGCTGGGCTGAAGAACGCCTTGCGAGCGGCGGCGGGATGGAAGGCGCCGTTGTCCCAGAGCACGGCGCTCACCTGAGGAGCGAGAGGGCGGCTCTCAAAGGCCTGCTGCACCAGGCCCCGATAGGCGGCCAGGGCCATCCACTGATCGCGATCGAGGCCGGCCAGGCGGGAGAGCCCCGGCAGGTGACCGGCGCGCATCGCCCGGCGGAATCCCTGGCGCAGGCGGCCCTTCACCCCGAGCTTGCGCTCAACCATGGGAGCAGCTCCGGGCAGAACACGGGGCGATGGAAGGGCACTCAATCATTGCGATCCCGCCAGCCCTGCTCGCTCAGCCGCTGCCATTGGCCCCGCGCCCGCAGGATCTCCTCGGCCAGGCGCCGCACCGCCCCGTCGCCGCCGTTGCGATCCAGCACCCAGTCGGCACGCCGGCGCAAGGGCTGCACCGCATCGGCCGTGGCAATCAGCAGACCGACGGCGGGGCGCACCGCCAGATCGTTGAGATCGTCGCCCACAAACGCACTGCGGATCGCCGACACGCCCAGGGTCTCCTGGAGCTGGGCGAGCGCCGCCGGCTTGTCCTTCACACCCGTGAGCACCTGGCCAATGCCCAGATAGCGGGCCCGCTGCTCCGTGGCACCACTTTTGCCGCCGCTCAACCAGGCCACCTCGACGCCGGCCTGCTGCAGCAGCCGGATGCCGAGGCCATCGCGGACGTCGAAGCGCTTGATCACCTCGCCGCTCTCGGTGGTCCAGAGCCCCCCATCGGTGAGCACACCATCGACGTCGAGCACGAGCAGCTGCAGCGCTGCCAGGCGGGCGCTGCAACGGCGATAGCCCCTGGCATGGCGCCAGAACCGGTGCAACGACTGAATCACGACGGCTCGATCACGATGGCGGCTGCGCGGTAGGGACGGGTTCAGAGGCTGCTGACGGCCACACCCGGCTCCAGGGTCGCCCGGATCGCCAGCAGCTGTTCGAGCAGGGCCTCGAGGCGATGCAACGGCACCATGTTCGGCCCATCACTGAGGGCGTGATCCGGATCGGGGTGCACCTCCAGGAACAGACCGTCCACGCCCACCGCCACGGCGGCCCGGGCCAGGGGTGCCACGAACTCGCGCTGGCCGCCGCTGGAACTGCCGCGACCGCCGGGCTGCTGCACCGAATGGGTGGCGTCGAAGATCACCGGGCAGCCCAGATCGCGGAGCTGGGGGAGGCTGCGGTAATCGACAACGAGGGTGTTGTAACCGAAGCAGCTGCCCCGTTCAGTCAGCCAGAGGTTCTGAGCGCCGGCATCACGCAACTTCTTCACCACCTGGGCCATGTCCCAGGGAGCCAGAAACTGGCCCTTCTTGATGTTGATCACCTTGTCGGTGCCGGCTGTGGCCTCAGCGGCGGCCAGCAACAGATCACTCTGGCGGCAGAGAAAGGCCGGAATCTGCAAGACATCAACCACCTCAGCCACGGGTGCGGCCTGATGGCTCTCATGAATGTCCGTCAACAGCCGCAGGCCATAGCGCTGCTTCACTTCCGCCAGCAGGGCCAGGCCGTCCTGCACACCAGGGCCGCGAAATGTACTGCCGGAACTGCGATTGGCCTTGTCGAAGCTGGCCTTGAAGATGTAGTCGATCCCCAGGCGATCGGTGATCTGCTTGACCCTTTCGGCGACCTCAAAGATCAGATCTCTGCTCTCGATGACGCAGGGACCTGCCACCAGAATCAGAGACATGGCGATCAGCAAGGTGCTTCATACTATCAGAAGTATAGGCAAAACCGATCGATTGACAATCAATTCACCAGCCGCCGTTCCAGAGAAGCGAGATCATGGAACGTGTCTGAGCGCTGTTGCAACTCTTCGAAAGTGCCGAACGCCTTGATCCGGCCGCGCTCAAATTCATAAATGCGATCACAGCGCATCACCGTGGAGAGGCGGTGGGCGATCACCACAGTTGTACAACGTCGGCCAATCACTTCCAGGGCCTGAATGATCTCACTTTCGGTTCGATTATCCAATGCACTGGTGGCCTCATCCAGCAACAGAAATTGGGAGCGACGGTAAAAAGAACGGGCCAGGGCCAACCGCTGCCTCTGACCACCGGAGAGTTGCAGCCCGTTCTCGCCGATCGGGGTATGCAGGCCATAGGGAAGCTCACTGACGAACTCATCGAGCTGGGCTGCCTCCAGAGCCAGCCAGACTTCGTCTTGCACCACCTCCTCCTCGTTCTTGCCGAAGGCCACGTTCTCGAGCACGCTGGCATCCAGCAGGTTGATGAACTGGGGAACCTGGGAGCAGCAGGCCTGCCAGGCGGGCACATCCTGCTCGGATACCGGAATGCCATCGAGGGTGAGGGCGCCGCGGCTGGGATCCAGCAAGGCCAGCAGAATCTGAGCCGTGGTGGTCTTGCCGCTGCCGGTGGAACCGACGAATGCCACCCTGGATCCCACCGGGATCGAGAGATCGACGCCGCGAAGCACCGGTTCGTCGGAGCCCGGGTAGCTATACCAGACATCGCGCAGACCGATCGAGCGGCTGGGGAACACCCCGAGAGGACTGGGCACACCCGGATCACCCAGGGCCGGCCGACGGGCTGGAAGCCGCAGGTATTCAAGGGTGGTATCGATCACCGGCAGACCGCCGCGCAACTGATTCATCGAGGAGAAGAAATCCTGCAGAGGCGGTGTCAGCCGCAGCGCCGCCACGGCCAGGGAAGCGAGGAAGGGAAGGATGGCACGAATATCGGAGCGATCGCCGCTGAGCAGAGCAGGTACAGCACCGAAAGCAAAGATCAGGGTGATGCCCAGGGGTTCAATCAGGGCCCGGGGAATCGTGGGCAGCAATTCGGTGGTCCAGGCGTAGCTCTTGGCTTTTTCACCGGTGCGGACAAAGGCATTGCGGAAATGATCTTCCGAAGCGGTGAGCTTGATATCCCGGATCGAGCTCAACGACTCCAACAGAATATGAGTCGCCCTGGACTCAAGTCGCAATTTCTGCCTGGACGCATGACGCAAATAGGGTGTAATCAGCTGAGATATGATCAGATAAGCAATCACAAGCATACTGATCAGAACTGCTGCCGACCAGCGGCCGATCACCAGAATCCCCATCGACAGCAGCGCGATCGAAAAAACGCTGCCCACCATCTTCAGCAGTGGATTGACAATCGAGTTAGAAGTCTTCTTGATATGGCTCAACACCATTGTTGACAGCTTTGCCGTACTCTTGGTCAGGTGATATTCATACCCCTGAGCCAAAACATTGGCATGGATCTGGTTGGAGAGATCGATCCACACCCGTGCCGTCAGGCGTTGCTGCAGGAACTGCAATCCAAACTTGCCGAACGAGGCGATCCAGGACAACAGGGCGAAGATGGCGATCAGCCAGAGGCTCTGATCCACCGAGTCGCCACCGAACACCTTCACCCCTGGCAGCCGGTCCTCCATGTGCCCCCCGACCAAGGCCCCCATCAAGCGGGCGATCACCGCCACGGAGGCCAGATCAAGAACACCTGGGATGACGGATGCAGCAACAACCCACTGGAGCTGGCTGAGTCGCTCCGCTGGCAGATAGGCCAACAGAGCACTCAGCTGTCGATAGGTTCGGCTCTTGGAAAGCAGGTTCAAGCGCCCGGCTGGCCCATCAGTCCAGGTGGAGGCTATGGCGGCCAGGCCCAGAAATCAGCCCCCAGCGGGCCAGCGCGGCAGCCGCACTCCCAGACGATGGCGCAGTCTGCCCAGCCCCTGATCCAGCCGGATCCGCCAGGTGGGTCGCCGCTGCAGGGGCACCACGCCAAGACCGAACCAACGATCCCAGTGGCCGTCCATCGCCTCGAGGGCAGCGCGCCATCGCTCCAGCAGCACCGGCTCCGAACAGGCTTCCAGCAACGGCGTCAACCGGCTGGCTGGCGGCTGCCAGGCCTGGGGCTGGGCTACGGCGGCGGCGATGCGATCGAGATCACTCTCGAGGCTGCCGCAGCCGATCTGATGGCCCACCAGGCCGGGATCGAGGCTGTCGGCAAGGGCATGGTTGAGGCTGCTGAACACCACACAGCCACAGGCCAGGGCCTCGATCGGCGGCAGGCCGAAACCCTCACTGACGCCACAGCCCCGCCAGTAATCAGCCGAGTCGTAGAGCACCACGGTGGCACTGTTGAACAGGCCGACCAGATCCTCCACCCAGCCCTTCTGCACTTCCACCATCAGCCCCCGCCGCCGCAGGGCCGGCACCAACTGCTCCAGCACATAGCGACTGCTCTTGCGCTGCTGCACCAGCACATCGATCGGGCGGCGCAGGCGCTCCCCCTCCTCCCCCCGGCTGCCCCGGTTGAACCACATCGCCTCGAGGGCATTGGGCACGAGAAACAGCGGATTGCGCGGGGCCCGATCGCCCCAGTAGCCGAGGGTGTTGCGGCTCACCGCCAGCACCGGCACCCCGGCGGGGAGGTCAAAGCCGTAGCCGCTGCTGTGGGCGTGATAAGCCGCCGGGCGACCACGCAGGCGTCGCAGCAGCCAGGGGACGTCAAACCCCCAGCTGACGATCCACAGGGCCGGACCCGGCGTCGGCTCGGCCTTGAGCAGATCGTCGAGGAAGGGATGGCCCGGCTCCCGCTGGCGATAGGTGACCACCTCGGCAGGGCGCAGGGAAGCGACAAGCCGGGCACTCTGCAATTCCACCAGCAAGCCACCGCAGCGGAAGCGACCGCTGGTGCCGGGAACGAGGAAACGGAGAGGGCGCAGCAAGCTCAGGCGGCGACGGCCTCGGTGCTGCCAGAGCGCTGGCGGCGGGTGAGGAAGCCGAAGAGCACCTTGCCGATCGCGGCGATCAGATTGCCCTCCAGCTCCTGGAACATCACCATGTTGCAGTGGAAGGCCTGATTGGCCTCCTCAACAATGCGATCGGCCATCGTCTGATCGATCGGCAGGGAATCCAGAGTCAGCCGATAGTTGGCCTTGAAGGCCTTCTCATCCGCGATGCCGTCGAACTCGTAGAAGCGCAGGCCATCGTGCTCGCCCAGATTCATCGCCTTCTGGGCGATGTTCTTGAGGATCTGGCCACCGGAGAGATCGCCGATATAGCGGGTGTAGTGATGGCCCACGAGCAGCTCCGGTGACTCCTTCGCCAACCGATGGATCCGGGCCACGTAGGCCTGGGCGCCTGGGGTGGCCCGGATCAGGTTGCGCCAGTCACCACCGAAATAGAACGCCAGATCCTGTTCCAGAACTTCGCGCCGGTTGAGGGCAGACGAATGGATCGGCCCCACCACGGGATGGTCGGCGAGCCGGCCGATCTCGTCCTCCATGGCGCTGTAGACGAACCAGAGATCGGCCACCAGGGTGCGATAGCTGACCTTGTCAACCACCCCCTTGAGAAAGCAGCTCACAAAGCCGGTGTTTTCGGCCATGGTGTGGGCTTTCTTCGTTCCCTCACGCAGTTGGGAAGCCAGGGCGACAGGCATCGTTCCTCGAAATGGCACGGGCAGACGATCCACCGTAGAGGCGAGATTCGCAGCAATGGCGACAAGATTGCGAAGGGTTACGTGCTGCCCGGCTGCAGCGGCGGCCATGGGCTCAGGAGCGGCTGCCGGCAACATCCACGCTGCAGGCCGGATCGGGCCCGCCGCCTGGGGCAGGCGCACAGAGGCGCAGGGGACCCAGCCCCTGCAGGCGTGCCTTCCAGCGGGCGCTGTCGATGCGGGGCGCCCCCTGGCTGGCCGGACCCCGCTCCAGCCAGGTCAACTGGAACAGATCGCTGCGGCCATGCACAGCCACCATCAAGGTGGTTTCCGCTCCTCCCCGGGGGGTCTGGCCACAGGCCACGACCGCCGCAAAACTCGGCTGAACCACCCCGGCCAACGAGCCGATCGGACTGGCCGTGAAGCTGCTGGGACAGACCCGCTGCCGCAGGCTCATCGCCATGGCCAGCACCAGCCGATCCGGCGGCAACTTGGCGATCTGGGCGGGCATCGCCGCCAGGGGCCTGACGATGGCAGCGAGAGCCTGACGCGGATGGTCGCCGCTGTCTGCCGCCGGTCGGTAGCTCTTGACGAAGGCCCCCTGGAGCCGCTGCTCACCGGGCTGGATCTGGAACCCCCTGGGCAGGGTGAACAACAGGCCCTCGGGTTGGCCGGCAACCGCCACGAACTCCAGCTGTTGGCGGGCTCCAGCGGCGCTGGATCCGGTAGTGCCTTTCGATTGGCATCCGGCCGCGGTCAGCAGCAGGGCGACCGCCAGGAGGCCCCGGCCAAGGTGGTGACGGGCGATGGTCATCGGTTGATCGGCTGAGCAAGGGGACATCAGGCGGCCTGGGTGGACGGTCCGGGGGGCGTGCCGCCATCGCGATCCTCGGCCGAGCCCTCAAACAATTCGAACAGCTGGCGGCAGAACTGGCGCATCAGCTGCTCCACCGCCGGCGTGGGCAGATGGGAGCCACTGGCACACCAATCGCCGACCGTCGCCAACGACCAGCGCTCGCGTTCGTAGGTGAGCCCCCTCAAGGTCACCCCCAGCAGGGGTGGTCGGCGGGGCAAGGCGAACGCTCCGCGGCCGGGAGGCACCGCCAGGCGCAACTGAACCAGCACGGAGCGGCACTGGGTGCGGGGGCTCCAGCCCGGGAAATGGAACGACAGATCAAGGGTCTCCTGCTCACCGAAAGCCCGGGTCAGGGGGTCATCGCGCCAGGGATTGAGGTTGGCCCGGGCATCGGGGAAATGCTCACGGAACAACGTGGCCGCCGAGGCAATGGCCTGGGCCAGTTCCAGGGATCGGGCCTGATCGGCGGCGTTCATGCGACCCATCCTGGGGGCACTCGGGCGGGTTCGCCGCCCCGATCGGCAGTTGCGAACAAGGGGTGCTCGCCACCGCCCGATCTGACCGGAAGGCGTCAGCGACCGAAGGCTCAGCCCCCCAGCACAGCGACCCGCCGCGGCGCCGATCACCACAAACCTTCCGCCGCCGCCTCCAGGCATAGGCTCGCCCACCAGCGTTCCTTGCCCCGCATGGCCACCTACGAGAAGCTCACCGCTCCGAGCAGCGGCACCGCCATCCGCTTCGAGAACGGCCAGCCGGTGGTGCCGAGCGACCCGATCATCCCCTTCATCCGCGGCGATGGCACCGGGGTGGACATCTGGCCCGCCACCCAGCGGGTGCTGGATGCCGCAGTTGCCAAGGCCTACGGGGGTGAACGCCGCATCGAGTGGTTCAAGGTGTACGCCGGTGACGAAGCCTGCGAGCTCTACGGCACCTACCAGTACCTGCCCCAGGACACCCTCACCGCGATCGAGACCTACGGGGTGGCGATCAAGGGGCCCCTCACCACACCGATCGGCGGTGGCATCCGTTCGCTGAATGTGGCCCTGCGCCAGATCTTCGATCTCTACTGCTGTGTGCGGCCCTGCCGCTACTACGAGGGCACCCCCAGCCCCCACAAGCGTCCCCAGGATCTGGACGTGATTGTCTATCGGGAAAACACAGAAGACATCTACATGGGCATCGAATGGGAGGCCAGCGATCCTGTGTGCCTGGAACTGATTCAGCACCTCAATGACGTGGTGATCCCGGCCAACGGCAAGCTCGGCCAGCGCCGCATCCCCGAAGGCTCCGGCATCGGCATCAAGCCGGTGAGCAAGCACGGCAGCCAGCGCCACATCCGCAAGGCGATCCAGCACGCCCTGAAACTGGAGGGCGACAAGCGCCACGTCACCCTGGTTCACAAGGGCAACATCATGAAGTTCACCGAGGGGGCCTTCCGCGACTGGGGCTACGAACTGGCCACCAGTGAGTTCCGGGGCGACTGCGTCACCGAGCGTGAGAGCTGGATCCTCGGCAACCTCGAGGAGAATCCGGGTCTGAGCATCGAGGCCAATGCCCGCCTGATCGAACCCGGCTACGACAGCCTCACCCCCGAGAAGAAGGCCGCCGTCGATGCGGAGGTGCAGGGTGTGCTGGAGGCCATCGGCGCCAGCCACGGCAACGGCCAGTGGAAGCAGATGGTGCTGGTCGACGATCGCATCGCCGACAGCATCTTCCAGCAGATTCAGACCCGCCCGGCCGACTATTCGGTGCTCGCCACCTTGAATCTCAACGGCGACTACATCTCCGATGCGGCTGCTGCCGTGGTGGGTGGCCTCGGCATGGCCCCCGGCGCCAACATCGGCGACAACGCCGCCATTTTCGAAGCCACCCACGGCACCGCGCCCAAGCATGCCGGCCTCGATCGCATCAACCCCGGCTCGGTGATCCTTTCCGGCGTGATGATGCTCGAATTCATGGGCTGGCAGGAGGCGGCGGATCTGATCACCGCCGGTCTCAGCGCTGCGGTTGCCAACGGCGAAGTCACCTACGACCTGGCCCGCCTGATGGAACCGCGGGTGGAACCGGTGAGCTGCTCGGGCTTCGCCGAAGCGGTGGTGCGCCACTTCGGCGGCTGAGGGCTGGGGCTGAGCCAACGGCCGCCAACCTCGATGGCGGCTCGGCAAACGGTGACACGGCTGCTGCCGCTGCGGCGCTCCCGACCATGGCGGCAGCTCCTTCAGCCCCTGAACCTTGCCCCAGGCCCTGATGCACCGCCGTCGCCAGCCATCCCGTGCGGTGAAGCAAGGTCTGGTCATCAGGGTGGTGGTTGCCACCACCTGCTGCCATCCGATCGGGTGCCGCCCCGCCCGGTTCGCCCGTCCCAGCGGCCGCTGGATCCTTTGAAGAGGGCTCGGTAAGGTCTCTCTTCGAGCCGGCCATCCCGACACCCCATGACCCAGCCGGGCACGACCGGTGGCCCAGGAGGAGGCGATGCCCGGGGAGCGACGATCCCGCCCGCCGTGATCAGCTATCGGCCCGAAATCGATGGGTTACGGGCCCTGGCTGTGTTGCTCGTCATCGGCCATCACCTGGGCACCGAGCGCGGCTTTCTGCCCAGCGGCTTCCTCGGGGTCGACATCTTTTTCGTGATCTCGGGCTATGTGATCACCGCCTCGATCCTGCGGCGCGGAGCCCAGCCGCTGCGGCCCTTCCTGCTGGGCTTCTATCGGCGGCGGGTGCAACGGCTGGCCCCCGCCCTGGTGCTGTGCGTGGCCGTGACTGGCCTGCTCAGCTGCCTGGTGATCCCCGATCCGGGGCCCTCGCTGCGAACCGGCGCCGCGGCCCTGTTCGGCCTTTCCAACCTGGAGCTGCACCGTCAGGCCAGCGACTATTTCGGCACCGATGCCGCGCTCAACACCTTCACCCAGACCTGGTCCCTGGGGGTGGAGGAGCAGTTCTACCTGGGCTTTCCACTGCTGGCCTGGGGACTGGGGCTGGGCCAGGGGGGCGGCAAAGGACGACCGCGGCTGTTCCGCCTGCTGCTGCTGCTGGTGGTCGGGCTGTCGCTGGGCTGGTTCCTGCTGCTGGGCAGCCGCGATCCCACCGCCGCCTACCTGCTCACCCCCGGGCGGCTGTGGGAGCTGGCGGCGGGAGCACTGCTGGTGCCGCTGGGGCCAGGGAACGGCCGGCCCGCTGTCACTGGCCCCAACCGGCCGGCTGCAACCCCTGAGGAGCCAGCGCCGGCGGTCCTGAGCGCCCCTGTTCAGCTCGGACGACGGTGGTTGGCGGCCTGGCCGCCGCCAGCCTGGCTGTCCCTGGCCGTCCTGCTGCTGCTGCCCCTGGCGCCCCAGCGGTCGATCGCCCTCAGCACCCCCCTGGCGGTGGCCGCCACGGCGCTGTTGATGCCAGCCATCGCCCGGCCTGGACCGGTGCAGCGGCTGCTGCGCACCCCCTGGATCCGCCATCTCGGCCTGATCTCCTATTCGCTCTACCTCTGGCACTGGAGCGTGGTCAGCCTCAGCCGCTGGACCATCGGTCTGCACGCCTGGACGCTGCCGCTGCAGCTGCTGGCGATGCTGGTGTTGGCCGAAGCCTCCTATCGGTTCGTGGAGCAGCCCTTGCGGCGGCGGCCATGGGCCCGCAGCGACGGCCAGACCGTGCTGCGGGGCGTGGCGGTGACGGGGGTCTTGAGCGGCCTGCTGGCCTGGCTGGCCCTGGGGGCGGGCGGGCGCCATCTCTACGCCGGCGAACGCACCGCCACCGTGCGCGAGCAACTGGCCAGGCAAGCCGTGGCGGGCAGCCGGATCAGCAATCCGCTCTGCCATCTCGATGCCGATGACCAACGCGGCCGCAGCGCGATCGACCAGCTCGCCCGGGACTGCCACGCTGTCGCCAGGACAGGTTTTCCGACCCTGTTCGTGGCGGGTGACAGCCATGCCTCAGCCCTGATGCCCCTGGAGTCGGAGCTGCACCGCCTCGGCTATGGCATCGGCCATCTGAGCATGAACGGCTGCCCCTTTCCAGCCACCGCCCACGGCACCAGCAAGCCGGCCTGCGGACCCTTCCAGCGCACCTGGGCTGACTGGATCCTGGCCAACAGCCGGCGCGGCGACGCCGTCCTGATCTCTGCCTACCACCTCTCCCATCTGGGCGTCGGCATCGGCGACACCCGTGACCATCTGCTGGGGGCCGATGGTCAGCCGATCACCACCGCCGCAGGCAAACTCGGCCTCTACAGCGAAGCGCTGCGGGCTTTCGCCGCCCGGGCCCAGGCCCAGGGGGTGCGGGTGCTGCTGCTCGGCGCCGGCCCCCGGCTACTGGATCGCGACACCTGCCTGCCGGAGTGGTTCCGCCCGGAGCGCTGGAACAACCGCTGCAGCGACGCCCTCCAGCACCAGATCGGCTACGCCCGCCAGCTCAATCAGCAGTTCTCCAGGCAGTTGCCGCCAACGATCACCCTGATCGATCCACTGCCCCTGTTCTGCCCGACGGGCTGCCGACTGGGGGCCATGCGCCAGGTGCTGTTCGACTCGGATCACCCCACAGCCGCCACGGTGAGCCTGCTGAAGCCCGAGATCCTGCGAATCCTTGGCGGCCCGGAGAACCCGACCGGCAACCAACCACGGCAGACTGGCCCGGAACGCAGCAGTCCATGAGTCCGGCGACCCAGAGCCCCGCGGGCGATCCCGCACTCACCACGGCACAGCCCCCCCTGGGCGCCCTGGATCCCTGTGTGCACTGCGGGTTCTGCCTGCCCACCTGCGCCAGCTACCGGGTGCTGGCCACGGAGATGGACTCCCCCCGCGGCCGCATTCACGCCCTCAAGGCGATCGCCGCCGGCGAACTGGAGCTGGACGCCACGGTGGCCGGCCATTTCGACAGTTGCCTGGGCTGTTTTGCCTGTGTCACCGCCTGCCCCTCCGGCGTCCGCTACGACGAACTGATCGAGGCCACCCGGCCCCTGCTCAACGCGCCGGAGCTGCGCAGCCCCGGCCAGCGAGCCTTCCGCCGCGTCCTGTTTGCCCTGCTGCCCTATCCCGGGCGGTTGCGGGCCGTGCTGGCGCCGCTGCGCGCCTATGCCGGCACCCCCCTGCAGGGCCTGGCCCGCCGCAGCGGCCTCACCCGCCTGTTCGGACCCCAGATCGAGGCGATGGAGCGACTGCTGCCGCCCCTGGCGCCGGAAGCCTTCCGCGACGCCTTTCCGGTGGTGGTGCCGGCCCAGGGCGAACGGCGCTACCGGGTGGGCCTGGTGCTGGGCTGCGTGCAGCGCCTGTTCGATCCGGCCGTGAACGCTGCCGCCATTGAGGTGCTGAGCGCCAATGGCATCGAGGTGGTGATCCCGCCGGCCCAGGGCTGTTGCGGCGCGGTGACCCATCACCAGGGCGAGCTGGAGCAGAGCCGGGAGCTCGCCCGGGACCTGATGGCGCGCTTCGCGGCGGTGATCGGTCCAGGCAAGGCGGCGGGGCCCGAGCCCCTGGACGCGATCCTGGTGGCGGCCTCCGGCTGCGGCCACACCCTCAAGGCCTACGGCGAGATCCTGGCCAGCCCGGGGCTGGCCAGGTACGGGGCTGGCCAGCCCGGGGAGAGCGCCACCAGCCCGGCGGGTTTTGCCGCCCGGGTGGCGGACATCCAGGAGTTTCTGGAACGGATCGGGCCGAGCGACGCCTTCCTCCAGGCCCTCCAGCCCCTGCGCCATGACGATGGTGAGCCCGCCAGCGCCGAGCGCCCCCTGCGACTGGCCTATCACGATGCCTGCCACATGCTCCACGGCCAGGGCATCCGCGAGCAGCCCCGCCAGCTGCTGCGCCGCATCCCCCACGTACGCCTGCTTGAGGCGATCGAGGCGGGGGTGTGCTGCGGCAGCGCCGGCATCTACAACCTGGTGCAGCCCCAGGAGGCCGCCGAGCTGGGACGCCTCAAGGCGACGGATCTGAGCGAGACCGGCGCCGACATCGCCGTCAGCGCCAACATTGGCTGCAGCCTGCAGATTCGCCAGTCCATGGCGGCCCTGCCACGACCAATCCCGGTGCTCCACCCGGTGCAACTGCTGGCCCGCAGCCTCTCCGGGGGCTGAGCCCGCCGCCTGAGCGATGGAGGATTCAGGCAACTCAGCGGCACGGACCGTGCGCTGGGATAAGCCGCAGGATCAGCGCTGTTCAGCCCTCCATCCGGCGCCAGGCCGTGCGCAGAGTGTCGTCGTCGCCGAGATTGCCGGGGAAGGTGAGCACGGGCAAGGCTGCCTGGGCATCGCCCGGCCGCTCTGGAGGCAGATCCGCCAGCACCAGCGACAAGCCCGGCAGCAGCTGGCCCTGGAGCTGCACCGCCGCCAGATCGAAACCATCGGCCAGCAGGGTGTGGGTGGTGATGCCCCCCTTGCTGATCACATAGCCCAGTTGCGGCGCCAGGGCCGCCCCCAGACGGGCCATGCTGCCCGCCAGCACCAGCCCCAGCCGCCTGCGCTCGGCCCCATCCCGGCAGCGGCGCTCACCACGGCTGGTGTACAGCACGGGCGTGAGCCCCGCCGCCAGCTGCTGGCGCAGCTGCTCCAGCCAGGCACTCTCCAACGAGGCCAGCAACAGATCAGGCAGAGGTCCCTCCAACAGCCGCTGGACCTTGGCCACCGCCAGTTCGACGCCGCCGCAGCGCTCCTCGGCCAGCAACCGGGCCAGCTGGCGATCCGCCAGGGGCACATGGGAGCCCACCAGCACCAGTCCCGGCAAGGGAGCGTCGCCGCCCCGGCGCCGCAGCGCCGCCAGGGCGGCCCCATCGCGGGGCTGGGGGGGCAGATCGGCCAGGGCGGCGATCAGGCCGGCGGCGCTCTGGAACAGGAAGCGCCGCGGCGGGCCGGATGGGGTGACCAGGTCGGCGGGGGTTTCGCTGATGGTGGCCGTGTCGTGGTCGGCGGCGGCTGCGGGAGCAAGCCCGGCGGCCGCCGCTGTTGGCGTTGGGACCTGGCCAAACTGCAAGGTGCGCACGGCCGCGGCCAGGGCGCTGAGATGGCACGGTTCGGTGGCGTCCACCGCCACCACGACATTGCCGGCCAGGCCCGCCAGGCGCTGGCACAGAGAGGCCCCTGGAGCCTCCAGCTCCGTCAGGGACAGCCGCTGCACCGCCGCTGCCGCCATGCGGCCGCCGCTCTTCTCCTCCACCCAGTCGGGCAGATAGCTGCTGCGAAAGCCGAACAGACCGTCGCGGGCAAACGCGGTCTCATGCACCGGCTGGCCCTGCAGGCGATGCACCCCCGCCAGGGTGGTGCGCCCCCCTTCGAGAAAGGCCGGCACCAGCAGGGTGGCATCAAACGGACCCAGGGCGGCGCTGATCTCCTCCACCTCCAGGGGGAAATGGCCCCGCAGGGTGGAATCGCCGCGGCTCACCACCAGCCAGCGATCGATCGCCCCCTCAGCCTGCGCCGCCGCCAGGGCCGGCGCCAGGGCCCGGCAGAGGTCCCGCAGCTTCTGGCGGGCCTGATCCGGCGCCAGGGCCCGGGTGTTGGCCAGCAGGAACAGCAGCGGCGAGGGCTGCCGCAGGGCCTGCGCCAGGCTGGCAGTATCCCAGCGCAGCAGCAACGGGCAGCCGTGCACGGTCTGGGAGCCGGTGGGGTCGTCGTCGATGACGACGATCTTCAGGGCCGGTTCAGGGGCGGCCGGGCCCACACACTCCACCTGTTGCATGGCACCATCGTGCCGTGATGAGTCCCGATGCCAACGAGCTGCAGGAGCTGGTGCGGGAACTGCACCGGCAGGGTACGGCCTGGGTGCCCAGTGGCCTTGGCAGCCGACTCGACTGGGGAGCCCCCCTGCGGGACTGCACCCCGGTGAGCTGCGCCCGCCTGCGGGGCATCGTCGAGCACAACCCGGGGGACTTCACGATCAGCGTGCGGGCCGGTACGCCCTTGCTGGAGGTGCAGGCAGCCCTGGCACCCCATCGCCAATGGCTGGCCGTGGACCAACCCTGGGGCAGTCGACGACTCGGCGCCGGCAGTGTGGGCGGCCTGGTGGCCCGGGGCCTGGCGGGCGGTTATCGCCAGCGCTACCTGGGCATCCGCGACCAGCTGATCGGCCTTTCGCTGCTGCGCGCCGACGGCACCGCCGCCAAGGCCGGCGGCCGGGTGGTGAAGAACGTGGCCGGCTACGACCTGATGCGCCTGTTCTGCGGCAGCTGGGGCTCCCTCGGTCTGATCACCGAACTGAACCTGCGCACCCTGCCGCTACCGCCGATCCGCCGCGGTCTGCTGGTGCAGGGATCGCTGAACGAGCTGGGCTCCCTGAGCCAGTGGCTGCTGGGATCAAGCCTCAGCCCCGAACGTCTCGACTGGTGGAGTGCCCCCCTGGCCGCCGCCGCCGGGCTGGAAGCGGCACCCCTGCTGCTGATCGCCCTGGCCAGCATCTCCGCCGCAAGCCTGGACCAGCAGCAGGCGGCCATGGCCGCCCAGACCCCCCTGCCGCTGCGCCGGCTGGAGACGGAAGCCCTCGACCATCTGCTGGCCCACGCCCGCGGCGAGGACAGCTCCGCCGGCGATGGCGAAGCCAGGACCGAACCGGCCTGGCTGCTGCGCCTGGGCGTCAGCCCCGATCAGGTGCCCGAGGCGCTGGCCAGCCCCGAGCTGCAGGGGCTGGCCAGCGAGCTGGCGGCCGGCAGCGGCCTGGGCCTGGCCTGGAGCCTGGCCGCCGGCTCGGGCGATCTCGAACCCGAGGGTGTCCAGCGACTCCGCCAACTCTGCCAGCGCCTGGGCGGCTGGCTGACGGTGCTGCGCCAGCCCCCGGGGAGCAGCGCCCTGCCCGCCTGGGGAGATGCGCCCGCACGGCTGATGATCGAACGGGTGAAGCGCCAGTTCGATCCGAAACTGCAACTCGCACCGGGCCGCCTGCCGGGCGTGGCGAGCGCCTGAAGCAGATCCGGCTCGATCGAGCAGGCCGGTGAGAGCGGATCAAGCCAGAGCCCCTCTGGCGATCAGGCAGCCTCAAGCAAGCGTGGACACCCGATAGCGGCAACTCAGCTCCTGGCTCTGGCCGGCAGCCAGCTCGAGGCGCCGATCACCGGTGGCCAGAGCGCCGCGGGGGCCGGTCCAGGGCTCCAGGCAGACCATCGGCCTGGGCGGATCCGTCCAGATCACCGTCAGATCCCAGGGTGCACGGCTCTCCAGGGTGACGGCGATGCCGGCCAGCGGATCCAGCAGCCGCACCGGGCCAGCCGGAGCAGCGAGCAGATCCACCCCCTGTCCGAGGCGCATCAGCTGCTCAGCCGTGGTGGCCGCCGCCATGGTGAGGTGATCCAGGCAGTGATCAGGCAGGCCTTCAAGCTGCACCGCCGCCGGATCGACAACGGCCAGATAGGGATGCAGACCAAAGCTGAAGGGCAGGGGGCCCAATGACTCCTGGCCCTCTGGGGCGGCGCGGTGGCTGAGACGCACCCTGATCGCCAGGGCGCTCGCCTCGAGCCGCAGCTCCAGCTCCAGTCGGAAGGCGAAGGGGAACTGGGCGCGGCTCTCGGGGCTGTCCTCCAGCACCAGGACGATGCCGTCGCCGGCTGCCAGCTCCTGCAGCTGCCAGGGCCGATCCCGGGCAAAGCCGTGCTGGGGGAGATGGAACGAGCCCGCCGGCAGGGTCAGCAGGTCGCCGGGGAGGTTGCCACAGATCGGAAACAGCACCGGGATGCCGCCCCGCACCGAAAGGGCCGGATCGGCGAAGCGCTCGGCATCGAAATAGAGCATCTCGCGGCCGCCACAGCGCCAGCCCGTGACCAGCCCACCGCGCTCAGGCACGATCCGCAGGCCGTCACCACTCAGGGGGTCATCGAACTGCCAGTGGGGGTAGGGCTCAAGGCAGCGCTGCAACGGCATGGGGAGGGGGCAGGGATGGGAGCAGGAACCTCGCCAGGGGCGGCACACCCCGCTGATGGGCCTTGGCTCAGCGCTGCTGGACGCTCAGACCGTAGCCAGGGGCTGGGGCCGATCTGCTGCCAGCACCTGGCCATCGTCCTGGGGCAACTGGGCCAGCCAGTCGAGCAGCGCCCGGTTCACCTGCTCCGGCACCTCATCGTGGGGGCAGTGGCCCGCCTCCAGCACCACCTCGGTGGTGGCTGCGGGGGCATGGCGCTGGAACGCCGCCCGCCGGCCGGCCGCGTTGATCCAGGGATCGCGGATGCCCCAGAGCAGCAGCAGAGGGGAGCCCAGCTCGGCGAACAGCGGATCGAGGGGCTGGCCGCTGGGGATGTCAAACACCGTGCGGAACACGCCGAAGGCACCGGGATCGAGGGAGGGGCGGCGGATGGCCTCCACCAGGGCCTCATCGACATTGGTGCGGTCGATGTAAACCTGATTGAGTGTTTTGCGGATCGTGGCGGGGCGGCGCAGGTTCTCAAACAGCAACCGCTGCAACACCGGGCTTTTCAGCAGGGCAGAACCGATCGTGCGCCGGGCGATGGCGCCCCAGCTGCCGGGTGGAGCCTGTTCAGTGGCGAAGGGCCCGGCCGCATTGAGCAGCACCACCCCGGCCGCCTGCTCACCCAGGGCAGCCCCCGCCGCCAGAGCGGCATAGCCCCCGAGGGAGTTGCCCACCAGCACCGTCGGCCGACCGATGCGCTCCCTCACGTAGGCCATCAACTGGTCCCGCCAGAGGGCACCGCCGTAGGCCAGGCCCGCCGGCTTGGCGCTGCGGCCGAAGCCGAGCAGATCGAGGGCGTGCACCTCATGCTCCTGGGCCAGCACCGGGATGTTGTGGCGCCAGTGATCGGTGGAGGCGCCGAAGCCGTGCACCAGCAGAATCGCCGGGCCCCGCGGCGCCTGGGGACGGCGGCTGAGGCTGTGCACTGCATGGCCCTGAAAACTCCAGGGAGCCTCCGGCTCAGCAGGGGCGACAGACAGCGACACGCGGCGAAGGCACAAGGTCAACGATGCTAGGAAGCCCACCGCGTTGGCGAGCGATCGCCGCGGTCACCGAGCCCTGCTGCGATGGCAACGGATCTGACCTATCCCCTCTGGAGCTCACTGCTGCCGGGCATCGCCCTCTGGGCCCTGGCCCTCTATCTGCCCCTGAGCGTGCCGATCGCCCGCTTCGAGGAGAGCCTGGCCCAGGGACCCCTGTCGGCCGGCAGCCAGCAGCTGCTGCTGGTGCTCGCCAGCCTGGCCCTCGCCCTGGCGGTGGGGGTGGTGGTCGAACTGGTGATGTGCTGGGCCCTGGGGCCCGGTTGGTCCTCGAGCCTGGGCCTGATGGCCGTGCTCTCAGGCCTGTTCTGGAGCGTGGCCAGCCGCCAGGGCAAGACCTGAGGCCAGCACGCACCGGCCGAGGCACCATCAGAGCGGCTGTTCGGCAACGCTGTCCTGACCGGAGAGCACCAGCCTGAGCAGCACCGGAGCCAGAAAGGTGGTGCCGATCACCATCAGCAGAATCGCGGCCTCCAGGGCCGGCGTCAGCAACTTCGCCTGGGTACCCAGCCCCAGAAAGATCAACCCCACCTCGCCGCGAGGCATCATCCCCAGACCCACCACGAGGCGATTGGTGGGTTCGCTGCTGGTGTAGGTCCAGCCGGCGGCCACCTTGCCGACAATCGCCACCGCCAGCAGGAACAGGGCCAGCACCAGTCCTTCCTGGTTGGCCGGGTCCAATGGATTGAGCACCGACAGATCCATGCCGGTGCCGATCAGCACGAAGAACACAGTGGCGAACAGGGCCACCAGGGGCTTGACCGTTTCCTGAATCGCCTCGGTGTGCCTGGAGCGGCTGAGGATCAGACCGGCGGCAAAGGCACCAAGGGCCGCCTCGAGGCCGATCGCCTGGGCCAGGAAGCAACAGAGGGTGAGCACCACGAAGCCGGCCACCACCACCTCGCCGGGCGCCTTGAGCCGATCCAGCACCCAGTCGAAGACGGGGGCGGCGGTGCGGCTGAGGATCAGGGCCGCGGCCACGAACACGATCGCCGCCAGCACCAGCTTGACGATCGGACCCACGGTCAGGGCCTCACCCCCGGCGAGGGCCACCACCACCGCCAGGATGACGATGCCGAGGATGTCGTCGAGCACGGCGGCACCGATCACGATCTGGCCCTCACGGCGGCGCAACCAGCCCAGCTCGCCGAAGACGCTGGCGGTGATGCCGATGCTGGTGGCGGTCATGGCGGCCCCGGCGAAGATCGCCAGGATCAGGGGCACGTGAAACAGCAGCACCAGCCCGGCCGTGCCCAGGGCAAAGGGCAGCAGCACCCCGGTCACCGCCACCGTGGTGGCCTGCAGCCCCACGGCCATCAGCTCATCGAGCTCACTCTCAAGACCGGTCAGAAACAGCAGGGCATACAGGCCCAGCACCGAAATCTGCTGCAGACCCGGGAAACTCTCGTTGTAGAGCTGCTGGACCGTATCGGGGGTGACATCGGCCAGGGAGGCCACCAGATCCAGCAGCCTGTGATTGATCTGGGCTCCGCTTTCGGGGGGCAGCAGGAAATGGAGGCCGGAGACACCGATCAGGACGCCGGCCAGCAATTCGCCCAGGATCGTGGGCAGAGAAAGACGCACCATCAGCTCCGCCATCATCCGGGCGGCGATGAACAGAATCAGAAACCGCCCCACCTGGATGAGCGTTTCAGCCACCTCGATCTGATGGTTGCCGATCGCCAGCAGCAGGGTGGGCATGGTCATGAATAAGGGCCTTGGCGGCCGAGGCGAAGCGACCCTAGGCGGCAGGCCCAGGGTGTTCGGTTGCACATCCCGCCATCGCAACGGAGTGCCAGAACCGCATCCATGGCTACGGTCTGGGACAGTGCTGCGTGTCTGGAGTCCACCCGCGAAATGCCCGAGCAGCTTCCCATCGATCTGCGCCTGCCCACCCCAGGCTGCTACGCCGACCCCGACCGCAGCGGCCTGAAGGCCGAGGACGTCTTCGATGGGATGACGGAGCATCTCTTCTACACGCTCGGCAAGCTCGCCCCCTCCGCCAGCCGCCACGACCTCTACATGGCGCTGAGCTACGCCGTGCGGGACCGGCTGATGACCCGCTATCTGGCAGGGGTCGATGCGATCGGCGCCTCCCCCACCCGGGCGGTGGCCTACTTGTCGGCTGAGTTTCTGATCGGCCCCCAGCTCGGCAACAACCTGCTGATGCTCGGCATCCGCGACGAGGTGGCCGAGGCCCTGCGCCGCTTCGGCATCAATGACATCGAGGAAATCCTCGATGTCGAGGAGGAGCCCGGTCTGGGCAATGGTGGCCTCGGGCGCCTGGCGGCCTGCTTCCTGGAATCGCTGGCCTCGCTGCAGATCCCGGCCACCGGCTACGGCATCCGCTACGAATTCGGCATCTTCGACCAGCTGATCCGCGACGGTTGGCAGGTGGAGATCACCGACAAGTGGCTCAAGGCGGGCTGGCCCTGGGAGATCCCCCACCCCGACCAGGCCTGTTTCGTCGGCTTCGGCGGCCGCACCGAGAGCTACCGCGATGAACGCGGCGCCTACCGGGTGCGCTGGATCCCGGCCGAACACGCCATCGGTGTGCCCCACGATGTGCCGGTGCTGGGCTACCGCGTCAACACCTGCGATCGCCTGCGCCTGTGGCGGGCCGATGCCACCGAAAGCTTCGATTTCTATGCCTTCAACAGCGGCGATTACTACGGCGCCGTCGAAGAGAAGGTGGGTTCAGAGACCCTCTCCAAGGTGCTCTATCCCAATGACGGCACCGATGAGGGGCGCAAGCTGCGGCTGAAGCAACAGCACTTCTTTGTCAGCTGCTCGCTGCAGGACATGATCCGCAGCCTCGACAAGCGTGGCATCCCGATCCGCGAATTCCCCGATCACTGGGCCGTTCAGCTCAACGACACCCACCCGGCGATCGCCGTGGCGGAGCTGATGCGGTTGCTGCTCGATAACAAACATCTCGAGTGGGCCGAAGCCTGGGATATCACCAGCCGCTCGCTCTCCTACACCAATCACACCCTGCTGCCCGAGGCTCTGGAAAAGTGGGGCTTGAATCTGTTCGGCTCCCTGCTGCCGCGGCACCTGGAGCTGATCTATGAAATCAACCGCCGCTTCCTGCAGCAGGTGCGGCTCAAGTACCCCGGCAACGACCAGGTCCTGCGCAAACTGTCGATCATCGATGACGAGGGATCCAAGGCCGTGCGCATGGCGCACCTGGCCACGGTGGCGGCCCACCACGTCAACGGCGTGGCAGCCCTGCACAGCCGGCTGGTGAAAGAAGATCTGTTCCCGGAATTCGCGGCGCTCTGGCCCGAGAAGTTCACCAATGTCACCAACGGCGTCACCCCCAGGCGCTGGATCGCCCTCGCCAATCCCCAGCTCTCGAGCCTGCTGAACGAAACCATCGGCGAAGGCTGGGTGAGTGATCTCGATCAATTGCGCCAGCTGGAACAACATGCCGGTGACAACGGCTTCCTGGAGCGCTGGGGCGCCACCAAGTTGTCGGTGAAACGTCATCTCAGCCAGTACATCCATCGCCACACGGGTGTGCTGGTGGATCCGGCCTCGATCTTCGATGTCCAGGTGAAGCGCATCCACGAATACAAGCGCCAGCATCTCAATGCCCTGCAGGTGGTGGCCCGCTATCTGCGCATCAAGAACGGCCTCACCGATGGCATGGCGCCACGCACGGTGATCTTCGGCGGCAAGGCGGCACCGGGCTATTACATGGCCAAACTGATCATCCGTTTCCTTAACGGCATCGCCGACACGATCAACGCCGACCCCGACATGGAGGGGCGCCTGCGGGTGGTGTTCCTGCCGGATTACAACGTCAAGCTGGGGGAGCGGGTGTACCCGGCCGCCGATCTTTCCGAGCAGATCTCCACCGCCGGCCTGGAAGCTTCCGGCACCGGCAACATGAAGTTCGCCATGAATGGTGCCCTCACCATCGGCACCCTCGATGGCGCCAACGTCGAGATCCGCGAGCAGGTCGGCGCCGAGAACTTCTTCCTGTTCGGCAAAACCACCGAAGAAATCAATGCCCTGCGGCAGGCCTATCGTCCCTGGGAGCTGATCGCCACCGTGCCGGAATTACCGGAGGTGCTGCGATTGATCGAGCAGGGTCACTTCAGCAATGGCGATGGCGACCTGTTCCGGCCGCTACTGGAAAATCTCACCGGCCGCGATCCCTACTTCGTCCTGGCCGATTTCCAGGCCTATCTGGCGGCCCAGGATGCGGTGGATCAGGCCTGGGCCAACCGCGAGCACTGGAATCGCATGTCCCTGCTCAACACCGCCCGCAGTGGCATGTTCTCCTCCGATCGCTCGATCCGGGAGTACGCCACGCGCATCTGGCAAGCCGAGGCCTTCCCGGTGACGATCACCTGCGAACTCGACTGACGGGGGGACTGGCTGGCCTGGATTCAACGCCGGCTCCGGAGACCTGAACTGGCTCCCGGATCCGGGGCTTGTTCACAGGTCTGGAGAGCTTGCCAGCGAAAGACGACGCTGTCGCCTCCCTCCATACAGAACGCTGGGCTGAACCGCTATGCAGGAGGCTGGGCGTTTAAGGCGTGAAGGCCTCGCTCAGCCGCGGTGATCGGGCAGATCGGGGGTCTGATGCAGCAGGCGGTTGAGGCGCAGACGATCGGCGTTGAGGGGATCGGGGGCCAATTCGCCGGCCACCTCACGGAAGGTCTGCTCCACCTCGTCGGGCACCCGCACATCAAAGATGCGCTCCATCAGGGCCTCAATCGAGAAGAGATGGGCGTTGATGTTCTCCAGATCAGCCATCGCCTGCTGGATCGCATCGCCTTCGGCCTCGTTGTCGGCCACGGCACCCTTTCTGGAGGATTCGGCCGCAGCCTGGGGAACACCGGATCCGGCCAGCGGTCCGCCATCGGCATCGCCGTGCTGCTTCTGCAGCTCTTCAAGCACCCGGCCAGCCAGGGTTCGAAACGACTGCAGCGAAGCCCAATTCAGCTCCTGCTGCTGGCGCAGGCTCGGATTTTCACGGATCAGTCGATCGTGTTCCCGGTAGAACCGCTGGCAGTCAGGGCATTGGCAGGGCTCTTCAGGCACCGAATCCCTAGTTGCTCGTCAAACCCCATCATGGCATTGCGACGCGGCCAATAGTGGCAGCGACGGCCAGGACCGCGCCCGGCCCTCCGAAAGTGAGGCCAGCCGGTGGGTTCAGGCGGCCCATGGGCCCTGAAGGGAATCGTCGTCGGCCAGGTCGTCGCCATCGGCTTCGTCGCTGCCGGCTTCGTCGCTGCCGAGATCGTCCTTGTCGATGGCGGTCGGCAGGGGGATCTCGATCGAGCTGACCACGAACAGCACATCGCGCAGCCGCATCGAATCGGCGAACCAGCCCATAGCCTGCTCCACATCGCCCCGTCGTTCGGCGTCGCTGGCCTGCTCCTCATGGGCTTCGGCCAGCAGGGCCAGCCAGCAGAGGCAGCGGGCCTGGACCACCGAGAGATCCAGCTCATCGGGCTGGCTGTCGGCGATGCGCTCGCTTTCCTGTTGCACCAGCAGCCGCAGCCGCAGATCGTGAAGCTGGGTCATCCGGTCCGCGGGCGACTGGGGCCACGCTAGCCGCGGCGGACGTTTTGAAAAGGGCGCTACCGGTAGCGCAGGCCACCGGCAGATCAGGACAATCCCGGATAGGTCCCGGGGGGGGGATCGGCAGCGCTGACGCCCCCGGATCCCGGGATCGGGGCGGCGGTGCGCCGGAACGGCTTCCAGCTACGGCCATGGAGCTGGCCTCAGGCTGAAGCCACTGCCCCTTCAGGCGAGACGGCCTCCGGGCAGATCAGGTCCGCCGCCCGGCGGGCCTCGCCGAGCACCTGAAACAGCAGGCGGGGGGATTCGCGCAGCAACTCAACCCAGTGGCTCAGATAGGCGGCGTGATTGGCGCTGTCGCTGCCGATCTCCAGGCGATCCCCCAGCAGCACGGCCCCCAGCTCCGCCACCAGTTCCTCGCGGGCATAGGAGGCCGAACCGCACAGACCGCCCAGATCCCGGGCCAGGCGGCTGGGATGGCCGGTGCTGTGGATGCCTTCATGGGCCCAGGTCGCGTAGTAGGCAGCGGCCGAATTGAAGGCGGAGCGCTCCGGCAGCTGGATGCGATCGAGCTCAGGCCAGTAACAGGCGCATTCGCCGCCATGGCTCACCGGCACCGGCCAGGCCGCCAGCACCGCCTCGGCGGCGGCCAGCCGCTCGGGCTCGGATCGGCGCTCCAGTCCTGCGCTGAAGCGGCGCCGCTCAATCAGCTCCTCCAGGCCCGGACCCACCAGATCGGCGGCATTGAAGAGCGGCAGCGGCTTGTAGCGGACCCAGGTGCGCTCCGAGCTGCCCAGCCCCTGACTGCCCAGCTCCTGGTTGCCCAGCCCCTGGTTGCCGGCCTCCTGGGCGCTGCCCGGCTCCTCGCATGGGAAGGCCGCCGCAGCGGCCGTGCGGCTCTGCGGCTGGGGCCGCACGATGGCGACCGCCTTGCTGCCCTTGCGGGGCACCAGGCCCTGGGCTTTGGCCTCAGCGAAGCCGCACCAGTAGGGCAGGGCCGAACCGCGCCGATGCATGCCGAAGGTCAGCAGCACGGGGTTGCCGCCGCGATAGCGCCGACCCGACAGCAGATTGACGTGATGCCCCCCGGAGCGCCCATCCCAGGGACGCCGCCAGGGGGTGGTGCCGGCCTCCATCAGCTCGATCACGGCGGCGACGAGCTTCTGCTCCGGCGTGGCCGCCTGCGGCAAGCTCTCGCCAGCAGCAACTGGACGTCTGCGGCGAGATTCAGCAGCGGCAGCGGACGAAGGATGGGCGGCCATGACCAGGAGAGGCAGAAGCGGAGGCGGGAGTGGCGGACCTGGCCGGCAGCGGTACGCCAGCGTCAGGCAGGCCGCGATGCCCGGCCCTTGACTCCCGTGCTGATCCAGTGCCACCACCCGGCACACCCGTTCCGGCGCCACGGCGCTTGCCCGAGCACCATCCCCAGGGCTTGGGCCGATCGCCCATGCAGGCCTGGGAGCTCGGCCTGGCCAGCAAGCCCGCGTCCCCAGAGGATCCGAACGACAAGCCTCAAGCCAGCTCTCAGCCGAAGCCCCTCGAACGCAGGCCAGCACCCACCATCACGAAGGCCACGGCCAGGGTGGTGATCGCCCGGATGTGCCAGGCGAGCCCAGGCAGGTTGTCGTCGCTGAGCTGGGGGATCAGCCGCGGCCGGGCGTGCAGCGCCAAGGCCGCGGTGGCGGCCAGCAGCAGCAGCTTGGCGCTCAGCAGCACCGCGATCGGACTCTGCAGGCTGAACAGGCCCCGAAACCCGGGCAACGCGATCGAGCCCAGCCACAGCCCGCTCAGCACCTGAACGGCCAGGGCGCTGAGCCCGAGGGGCTCGAACAAGTCCTCAAAGTCGCGGATCACGGTCGCCTGGCGCAGCCTCCGGTCCACACCGTGGCGGCCAGGGCATGCACGATCACCAGCCAGGAAAACGCCGTCATGGCAGAGCCGAGGCAGCTGCTCCCAGGATGGAGCCCTGCTCCCATGGCGGACCAGTTCATGCTCTGGTGACACCCCCAACATGCCGTTATGCGGTTCTGGCTCCAGACCGCAGACCAAGCGAGCGGAGGGGCGGAGACGACGGTGAGCGACGCCGGAACGGCGCTGCGGCAACGGGGCTGGCGGGACTCGAACCCACGACCTACGGTTTAGGAAACCGTCGCTCTATCCGGCTGAGCTACAGCCCCCGAGCCCAACAGGCGGGTGCCAGGGGACAGGCTGACGATAGATCGGCAGGTTCAGCGCTGGGCAAAGCTGCCACCACGGCCAGGCCTGAGCTCACGGGCGGCACTGAAGCTGCGGCAGGGGCAGGTTCTAGCCTGAACCTCGAAAGCAGGCGAGGTGATCGCGATCGGAAAGGATTCGGCCCTCGGGCCGCTGTCCGGATCCGGTTGAGGAAAGTCCGGGCTCCCCAACGGCCAGGCTTGCCGGGTAACGCCCGGTGCGGGTGACCGTGAGGACAGTGCCACAGAAACACACCGCCGATGGCCCCCCTCGGGGGCACAGGTAAGGGTGCAAGGGTGCGGTAAGAGCGCACCAGCGGCATCGAGAGGTGCCGGCTCGGTAAACCCCGGCTGGGAGCAAGGCCCAGGGACAACGGTTGGCCGACTTCCCCGTCCCGATTCAAGCGAGCCGCTCGAGGCCGTCGGTAACGGCGGTCCCAGACAGATGATCGCCCCCGCCAGCCCTGGCCTTCGGACCGGGAGTGGCGGAGAACAGAACCCGGCTTACGTCCTGCTTTCACCCCCTTTCCCGCTCCACCTCCTCGCCCATGACCCCGGAGCGCCGCCAGCTCCTGATCGCCTTCCTCGTCAGCCTCGGGCTGGATCCCAGCGCCGTTGGCGCCCCCGGCGACGACGCCACCGCCCTGGCCCCGATCGAGGAGGCCCTCAGCCACAGCTCCGCCGGCCTTGGCCGTAACCACGAACAGCTGGAATTCCTCGGCGATGCGGTGCTGCGCCTGGCCGCCTCCGAATTCCTGGCCCGCCGCCACCGCAGCCTGGGCGTGGGACAGCGCTCCAGCCTGCGGGCCCAGCTGGTGAGCGACCGCTGGCTCTCGGAGCTGGCGGAGCGCATCGCCCTCGAACCGATGCTGCACCTGGGGGCCGCCGCCGCCGGCGATCGGGCCGGCCGCGCCACGGTGCTGGCCGAAACCTGCGAGGCCCTGATCGGCGCCATCTATGTGGCCTGGGGCGGCCCCCGGGGCGGCCTGGAGCCGGTGGAACGCTGGCTCACGCCCCACTGGCAGGACAGCTGCCGCGAGCTGCTGGCGGACCCCCATCGCCACAACTGGAAGTCGGCCCTGCAGGAATGGAGCCAGGCCCAGGGCCGGGGGCTGCCCCGCTACGAAGGCGATGAACGCAGCCGCGGCCACGGCGATCCCCGCCGCTTCCACTGCCGCGTGCACCTGGGCGAACAGGCGCTCGGCGAAGGCTGGGGCGGCTGCCGCCGGGACGCCGAACAGGAGGCGGCCCGGATGGCCCTGGAAGCCCTCAAGCCCCGGACCGCGACGGAGACTTCAGGAGCATCGCCCCTGCCGTCAACCCAGGGATGAACAGACCCCAAAAGGACTGACCGGAGGACCCGATCCAGCCGCAGCGGCAGCCGTGGGAATCCAGCCAGCGTGCGACACGCCCCAGCGGGTCACCCATGGGCTCGGGGCTGACGCAGCTTGCTGGGTCAGCAAGTGGACGGGAAAGAGAACCGGGCGGATCTGAACTCCTGGCCGCAGCAGGAGCCTGGAACGAAACCAGCGCCCCGAACGCCGCCAGGGGCCTTGAGCACCAGCCTGCAGCCACCTGAAAGCAGGGGCGACCCCAGGCCAGAACCAGCCCTGAAAACACCTGGGGCCTCGCCAGGGCGCCGCAGGCTCCTGAGAACGGCGGGCCCGCCCGGGGACGCCGCACCCCGCTCGTTCAGGCCTGCTCGAGGGTCGTGAGCGGCATGGTCACCAGCTTGTCCCAGTTGCCGCCTTCGAACAGCACGGCGGCCATCGAGCCGCTGATGCGCTGCACGAAGCCCTTGTAGCCGTTGTAAATGGAGCTCTGATCACGCACCACCACGGTGGAGCCGGGCAGGATCGGCAGGCTGGCCATCGCAAACCGCCGCGGGCGGGACTAGGGGCAGACGCCATTATCGGAGTCGGCAGGGCCTGTTGGGCCACCCACGGTCATCCCGGGCCCTACACACAGCCCTCAACGGGGGGCCACAGCCGTTGCGCAGCCTCTCGGCCGCCAGATGCACACCTGTGTCGGGCCAGGGGTGGAGCCGTGCTCTCCAAGCCCACGGCCTCGAGGGGCAACTGGCAATCTGGCAACGGGCTCAGACAGCGAACCGCCCGCCGGCGCACCCACCCCACTCAGGACGTCCCCCGAACCACCTTGCCCAACACTCCGCCAGGCAACACAGCCCCCACCCCACCGGACGCTGACGCCACCCCAGCCGAACTGATGGCCGTCGGCAAACTCGTGGCCGCCCAGGGACTGCAGGGGGAGCTGCGGGTGCTGCCGATGAGCGACTTTCCCCAGCGCTTCACCCGCCCCGGCCGCCGCTGGCTGCAGGGCCGCCCACCCCAGCAGCCCCAGGCGCCCCAGGCGGTGGAGCTGCTGCGCGGCCGCCAGCTGCCGGGCAAGGAGCTGTACGTGGTGCAGCTGGCGGGCATCGACAGCCGCGAAGCGGCGGAGGCCCTGGTGGGCCAGGAGCTGCTGGTGGCCGCCGACGACCGCCCGCCGCTGCAACCGGGCGAATTTCACCTGCTGGACCTGGTGGGCCTGGAGGCCCGCCTGCTCAATCCCGATGGCAGTCCCGGCGAGCTGATCGGCCGGGTGAGCGACCTGCTCCATGCCGGCAACGACCTGCTGGAAATCGAGCGCCCGGGCGAGCCGGCCCCCACCCGCCTGCTGATTCCCTTTGTCAAGGCGATCGTGCCCGTGGTGAAGCTCAACGAGGGCTGGCTCGGCCTCACCCCTCCGCCCGGCCTGCTGGACCTCTGAACCGCCGCAGACAGGCTGCATCCGGTTGAATGGGGCCACCCAGCGGCCTCGACGGGTCGGTGACAGCGACGATGACGCAAGCCCCGACTCAAGCTCCCCTCATACCGGTGATCCTCTGCGGCGGCACCGGCACCCGTCTGTGGCCGCTGTCGCGGGCCACCTATCCCAAGCAGTACTGGCCCCTCGCCGGTGGTGGCGAAGAAACCCTGTTGCAGCAGACCCAGTTGCGGCTCACCGGCCTGGCTCGCCTGGCCCCGCCCCTGCTGATCTGCAACGAAGATCACCGCTTCATCGTTGCCGAACAGATGCGCCAGATCGGTGTCGATCCGGCGGCGATTCTGCTGGAACCGATGGGCCGCAACACGGCGCCGGCGGTGGCGGTGGCAGCCCTGCAGGCCAGCGCCCGCGGCGCTGATCCGCTGCTGCTGGTGCTGGCTGCCGACCATGTGATCCGCGATGCCGAGCGCTTCCGGGCCACGGTGGAAGCAGGCATGGCCGCCGCCGAAGCGGGCCAGCTGGTCACCTTCGGCATCGTGCCCACGGCCCCGGAAACCGGCTACGGCTACATCGAAGCCGCCCAGGACCTGCCCGAATCCGGCGCCCTGGCGCCTGGAGAGCCCCACCTGCAGGGCCCCATCCCGATCGCCCGCTTCGTCGAAAAGCCCGATCGGGCCACCGCCGAACGCTTCCTGGCCAACGGCCGCTTCACCTGGAACAGCGGCATGTTCCTGTTCCGCTGCAGCGCCATCCTGGCCGAGCTGGAGCGCCTGGCGCCGGAGGTGGTGAGCGCCTGCCGCAGCGCCCTGGAGCATGATTCCGCCGATCTGGAGTTCCTGAGGCTGGAGCGCGAGGCCTTCGCCAACTGCCCCAGCGTCGCCATCGACGTGGCCGTGATGGAGAAGACCGACCGCGGTGCGGTGCTGCCGCTCGATGCCGGCTGGAGTGATGTGGGCAGCTGGAGCGCCCTGTGGGAAACCGCCGATCAGGACAGCAACGGCAACGTGCTGCGCGGACGCGTCATCAGCGAGGACAGCCGCAACTGCTATCTGCGCAGTGAGCACCGTCTGGTGGTGGGCCTGGGGGTGGAGGATCTGGTGGTGGTCGAAACCGACGACGTGGTGCTGGTGGCCCAGCGCGACCGCGCCCAGGACGTCAAGACGATCGTGAACCTGCTGGAGCGGGCCGGCGCTCCCGAAAGCAAGGCCCACCGGCGCATCTACCGGCCCTGGGGCTCCTACGACGGCATCACCGAGGGCGATCGCTGGCAGGTGAAGAAGATCGTCGTCAACCCCGGCGGCTGCCTGTCGCTGCAGATGCACCATCACCGCGCCGAGCACTGGATCGTGGTGAAAGGCACCGCCGTGGTCGAAAAGGATGGCGTCGAGGAGCTGGTGGGGGAAAACCAGAGCACCTACATCCCCCTGGGGGCCAAGCACCGCCTCAGCAACCCCGGCAAGATTCCGGTCGAGTTGATCGAGGTGCAGAGCGGCCCCTATCTCGGCGAAGACGACATCGTCCGCTTTGAGGACCGCTATGGCCGCAGCGACCGCCTGGCCAGCACGCCCGCCTGAGCGCCAGCGGCGCCCTCACTCCACCGTGACGCTCTTGGCCAGGTTGCGGGGCTGGTCCACATCCAGGCCCCGATGGGCGGCGATGTGATAACTGAGCAGCTGCATCGGAATCACGGTCAGCAGCGGGCTGAGCAGCTCATCCACCGCCGGCACGGGCAGCAGCACGTCAAACAATTCCGTATCCGGACCTTCCGGGGCCACGCCGATCAGCTGGGCATCGCGGGCCTTGGCCTCCTGGGCATTGGAGAGCACTTTGTCAAACACCGTGCCGGGCACGGCGATCGACACCACCGGCACCCGGGCATCCAGCAGGGCGATCGGGCCGTGCTTCATCTCACCGGCGGGATAACCCTCGGCATGGATGTAGCTGATCTCCTTGAGCTTGAGGGCTCCTTCCATGGCGATCGGATAGTTGATGCCACGCCCCAGAAAGATCACATCCTGGGTGTCGGCAAACAGGTGAGCCAGCTCAGCGCAGCGGCGATCATGGTCCTCCACCAGGGTCTGAAGCAGGGCCGGCACCAGCCGCAACTGCTCCACCAGGGCCCGCAGCCGCTGCGGATCCGGCCCACCGGGACGATGGCCGCGGCGCTCGGCGAAGGCCAGCGCCAGTCCGTAGAAAGCCAGCAATTGGCCGAGGAAGGTCTTGGTGGCTGCCACCCCCACCTCAATGCCGGCGCCGATGTCAAGGATGTGGGGCACGAGCCGGCCCAGGGAGCTCTCCGGGCGATTGGTGATGCCGAGGGAGCGGGGGGCGAAGGCCGGGTCGGCGATCAGCTGGCGCCGCTCCTGTTCCATCGCCAGGGCCGCCAGGGTGTCAGCGGTTTCGCCGGACTGGGTGACGCCGATCGTGAGCATGTGGGGCACCAGCGGCGGCGGCGCGTAGCGGAACTCACTGGCGTAGAAGACGTTGGTGGGGATGCCGGCCAGCTGCTCCAGCAGGTGGGCACCCACCTGGGCCGCATGGCGGCTGGTGCCGCAGGCCAGGATCTGGATCCGCTCCACCCCCTCATAGACCGCTTCGTCCAGGGGCAGCGCCACCAGCGCCAGCCCCTCGGAAGAGGGCAGATCAGGGGAATCCGGCGGGCGCAGCTCAGGCAGATGGCGGGCCACCCAGAGAGCGGCCGTTTCCGGCTGCTCATGGATCTCCTTGAGCATGAAGTGACGGAAGCTGCGCTTGTCGGCCACGTGCTCAGTGCCGCTCAGCAGGCTCGGGGTGCGCTGCACCCGCTGGCCGTCGCCGCCATAGAGCTCAATGCCGAGCGGCGTCAGCAAGGCCACCTCGCCGTCCTCCAGCGGCAGGATCGTGCGGGTGAAACCGGCCAGGGCCGGCGTGTCACTGGCGCAGAGGAACTCCCCTTCCCCCAGGCCGATCAGCAGCGGTGCCTGGCGCCGGGCCACCACCAGGGCCCCGGGAACCTCCGCCCAGAGCACCGCCAGGGCATAGGCCCCGTGCAGCAGGGGCAGCACCTCCTGCACAGCCCGCAACAACAGAGCCCCATCCGCTTGGAGCCCCTCGCAGCGCAACTGCTCCAGGCGCCGGGCCAGCAGATGGGGGATCACCTCGGTGTCGGTGTCGCTCAGAAACGTCACCCCCCCCGCCTGGAGTTCCTCGCGCAGGCTGCGATGGTTCTCGATGATGCCGTTCTGAACCACCGCCAGCCGGCCACTGCCATCGAGGTGGGGGTGGGCGTTGCGCTCCTCCGGCTTGCCATGGGTGGCCCAGCGGGTATGACCGATGCCGCAGTGGCCCGGCGCCCCCTGCTGCTCATAGCGGCCCGTGAGGTTGATGAGCTTGCCTTCCGCCTTGAGGCAGTGGAGCCCGTCGGCATCGACCGTGGCGATGCCGGCCGAGTCGTAGCCCCGATATTCGAGCTGCCGCAAGCCCTCAAGCAGCTGGGGCGCCGCCTCACGCGAACCGATCAGGGCAACGATGCCGCACATAGGGACGGGTCAGCGGTGGGAGGCCAAAAAAAAGCCCGGCGGAGCGCCGGGCATGAGCTTATGGGAACCACAGACCAGCAGGGCGTCCGCAGTCCAGGCAGAGCGGAACGCTCAGTACGACAGGCCCATGGAGCGGCTGGTCTCGTCACCGAGGTAGACGCGGATGCTGAGGAAGTCGGTGGGGCAGGCGGTTTCGCAGCGCTTGCAGCCGACGCAGTCTTCGGTGCGGGGGGAGGAGGCGATCTGTGCGGCCTTGCAACCGTCCCAGGGCACCATCTCAAGGACGTCGAGGGGGCAGGCGCGCACACATTGTGTGCAGCCGATGCAGGTGTCGTAGATCTTGACGGCGTGGGACATGGTCCTCGTTTGAATGACGGGGTGCGTAAACGCGCACGGCGTGGTGCCCAAGGTACCCAAGGCCTCCGGCAGGCCAACGCGGACCCGTCCAGCCCGTCACCCTTGTTCATACGCCTGGCACCGGAAAGGCCCGAACCCGATCGAGAACAAGTCCGGCGCAAGGCGGACCCGTAGGATGCGGCCTCTCTCCAAGCGGCCATGTCACAGGAAGCGATCTTCGAGAAAGTGCGCTCGATCGTTGCCGAGCAGCTCAGCGTCGATGCGGGCGAAGTCAAGCCGGAATCCAACTTCCAGAACGATCTCGGCGCTGACTCCCTCGACACCGTCGAGCTGGTGATGGCCTTGGAAGAGGCCTTCGACATCGAGATTCCCGACGAGGCCGCAGAAGGCATCACCACCGTCGGAGATGCCGTCAAGTACATCCTAGAAAAGCAGGCCTGAGGCGCCCATGGTGGAGGGACTCCGCCGCGTCGTCGTCACTGGCCTGGGCGCGGTCACACCGATCGGCAACGATGTCGAGACCTATTGGGAAGGGCTGAGCGGAGGGCGCAATGGCGTGGCTCCGATCACCCTGTTCGATGCTTCTCGCCATGCCTGCCGCTTTGCTGCGGAAGTGAAGGGCTTCGATCCGGCCGGCTGGCTGGAACCGAAGGAGGCCAAGCGCTGGGACCGCTTCTGCCAATTCGGCGTCGTTGCGGCCAAGCAGGCCGTGGCCGCTGCCGGCCTCACCATTGACGCCGGCAACCAGCAGCGGGTGGGCGTGGCCATCGGCTCGGGTGTGGGCGGCTTGCTGATGATGGAAACCCAGGCCCATGTGCTGGCCGACCGCGGTCCCGACCGGGTCAGTCCGTTCTGCGTGCCGATGATGATCCCCAACATGGCCACGGGCCTGGCGGCGATCGCCCTTCGGGCCAAGGGACCGAGCAGTGCCGTCGCCACCGCCTGCGCCGCCGGCTCCAATGCCATCGGCGATGCCTATCGCCAGATCCAGCTCGGCCTGGCCGATGTGATGGTCTGCGGTGGGGCCGAATCGGCGATCACGCCGCTGGGCGTGGCCGGCTTCGCCAGCGCCAAGGCCCTCTCCTTCCGCAACGACGACCCGGCCACCGCCAGTCGCCCCTTTGATGCCGAGCGCAATGGCTTCGTGATCGGCGAGGGCGCCGGCGTGATCGTGATCGAGAGCCTCGAACACGCCCAGGCCCGGGGCGCCACGATCCTCGCCGAGATCGTCGGCTATGGCACCACCTGCGATGCCCACCACATCACCTCCCCATCCCCCGGCGGGGTCGGTGGTGCCGAAGCGATGCGCCTGGCCCTGGTCGACGCCCGCCTGGAGCCGGAGGCCGTGGACTATGTCAACGCCCATGGCACCAGCACCCAGGCCAACGACAGCAACGAGACCTCCGCGATCAAATCCGCCCTGGGCGAGCACGCCTACCGGATCCCGGTCAGCTCCACCAAGTCGATGACCGGTCACCTGCTCGGCGGCAGCGGCGGCATCGAAGCCGTGGCAGCGGTGCTGGCCATTGGCCACAACCTCGTGCCACCTACGATCAACTACAGCAATCCCGATCCCGCCTGTGATCTGGATGTCGTGCCCAACGAGGCCCGGGAACACCGCGTGAACGTGGTGCTCTCCAACTCCTTCGGGTTCGGCGGCCACAACGTCTGCCTCGCCTTCCGTCGGATGACCTGAATCGCCGCGCCCCACGCGTAGATCCACTCCATCCCCTGGAATCCCAGCACCCTTACCCCTTAGCCAAGCCAGCCATGGTCGTCGCCACTTCCACGTCCGTCGAAAGCCTGTGCATCAACAGCATCCGCTTCCTGGCGGTCGACGCGATCAACAAGTCGAACTCCGGTCACCCGGGGCTGCCGATGGGCTGCGCACCCATGGCCTACTCCCTGTGGGACAAGGTGCTGCGTCACAACCCCAAGAACCCGAAATGGTTCAACCGTGACCGCTTCGTGCTCTCGGCCGGCCACGGCTGCATGCTGCTCTACGCCCTGCTGCACCTGAGCGGCTACGACTCGGTGACGATCGAGGACATCAAGCAGTTCCGCCAGTGGGAATCGCGCACGCCGGGTCACCCCGAAACCTTCGAAACCCCAGGCGTTGAGGTCACCACCGGCCCGCTCGGCCAGGGCATCTCCAATGCCGTCGGTCTGGCGATCGCCGAAGCCCACCTGGCCGCCAAGTTCAACCGGCCCGGCGCCACCCTGGTGGATCACTACACCTATGTGCTGATGGGTGATGGCTGCAATCAGGAAGGCGTCTCCTCCGAGGCGGCCTCCCTGGCCGGCCACCTGGGTCTGGGCAAGCTGATCGCCCTGTACGACGACAACCACATCACCATCGACGGCAACACGGCCGTGTCCTTCACCGAGGACGTGCTGAAGCGCTATGAGGCCTACGGCTGGCATGTGCAGCATGTGGCCGATGGCAACACCGATGTGGCCGCGATCACCGAGGCGATCGAAGCGGCCAAGGCCGTCACCGACAGGCCCAGCCTGATCAAGGTCACCACCACGATCGGCTACGGCTCCCCCAACAAGGCCAACACCGCCGGCGT